>CAIWFH010000129.1 GCA_903911925.1 uncultured Acidobacteriaceae bacterium | reverse complement strand
GCGGATAGAAGCCCGAGATGAATCCGAAAAACAACAGCAACCGCAAAAACAAAGGCAAAAACAAAAACACTCCAATGAAGGAAAAAACAAAAACACCTTGACTTGGACAGCCGTCTCATAGAAGCGTTCGGCCGGGAGGCCAGCGCTACAAAAGCCGGGCGACCTGTGCAGACGCGGGTTACGGCTCCCACCAATCGAAGAGCAACATGCGCGGATAGTAGAGGCCGGCGCGGACGGGTGCGCTGCTGCCGTGCAGGTTGCGTGGGACCTGAGCGTAGGCTTCGACTTGCGGGGCGAATATCTTTCTTAGTGTTGGAAGCGACGCGGCGGGGTCAGTGGCGTCGGCGTGCACGGTCTTGTAGTCGATGACCCACCAGCAGTTTTCTTCCGCAGAAAACGGCGTGAGGCCGGCGCGGAAGACGCGGTCTACCCGGACTGTGCGCAGGCTGCCTGCGATGATTCCAGCCCAACTTACTTCGCTGGCTGCATCGGTATGTGGGGAGAGAATCCATTTCCCCACGGGGTCTTGCGCGGCGCTAAGGGCTTGGTGGAGCGCTTGGGCTGCGATGGCGGCGGCCTGAGCGGGGTCGATGCCGGCGGCGCGGATTTGGGCGGCGATGCGAGGCTGGTATTGCGGAAGGGCTGCTGTCGCGGAGGCCCAGTCCTGGGTTGTGCGGAGACGCGCCAAGTCTTCGAGAAGTGCGTGGACGGCGGTTCCGAGAGCGCGAGAGGGCAGGCCGCCCTGGTGACGGGAGTAGAGGGCGGTATCCCTGGTGTCAGAATAGAGACCAGGGGCACCCGTAGGGTGTGGTTCGAACGTGGAGGTGGCGGGTTGAGGATCGTGGTTTTCCACCCATTCCCCAAAAGGACGGGGAATGGATGGGGCACCCAACATTCTCGGTTGAGTCAGTGAGCCGGTCCTGGGCTGGGCGAGAGAATCCCTTTGAGCGGACTGATAATCGGGTGGGAGGCGGAGGAGAACTGTGGGAACGGCAGCCGGGGGCATTACCAGCAGGTTGCTTTGGCCGCTGGCGGCGATTGAGTCGATGATTTGCTCGTCGTGGGTTGTCGAGCCAGGTTGAGTGGCCTTCCAGGCTTCGAAGCGGGCACGAACCTTAGCCTCAAGAGCGGGCCAGGCTGTGGCCAGCAGGCAGTTGGTTGGTTCGAGGAGCGAGAGATCACCGCTGCTTTCTGTTTTGCAGGCCGGGAGGGCGAAGAAGTGGAGTTCTTCGCGGGCGCGGGTGGCGGCCACGTAGAGGATGCGGCGCATTTCCTGAGTTTCGCGCTCACGATAAACGCCGTCGACCCAGAGTCTCGTCTTGTTGCGATCATTGCCCTTGGTTTGAAAGGGGGCAATGAGGAACTCGGTGATTTCTCCGGAATCGTCTGGAGTAGCGAGGCCGCGTTCAAGCCAGGAGAGCATTCTGCGGCCGCTGCTGCCGCTGGCGGCCTGGAGATCGGGAACGATGACTACCTCAAATTCCAGTCCTTTGGAATGGTGGATGGTCATCAACTGGACGCCGCATTCACTGCTTGCATCGGGGTCGGGCTGTGCGGTGAGGCTGGCCAGCGCCACGTCGAGTGCGGGGCCCAGCAAGTCCTGCTCGCCGGCGGGCAGGCGGTCAAGGCAACTCCACAGTAGATCGAGATTGGCGCGAGCGGCGCCATCGACGCAGGCGGCTCCGCCGAGCCGCAGCCACACCTGCTCGAGCCAGGTTCCGAGCGATGCGGTGGGTTGCGCGGCGCGCAGCGTTGGGACGGACTCCAGCACCTGAAGCACGCGCTGCGCGGCTTGGTGATCGTCTTCAGCGAGAAGGGACAACCGCTCGGCCAGCAGTTCGGGGACCGGGCGGCTGAGCAGGGCCGGATCGTCGGCGCTGGTGAGGCGATGGAGGCTTTCAAGCGAGAGTCCGCACCAGGGGGCGCGCAGAACTCCCAGCCATGCAACACGATCCATGGAATTGAGCAGGGCACGCGCGAGGGCGAGAGAATCAAGGACTTCTGGGCGGGAGGCGAGCATTTCAAGATCGACCGCCCGGAAAGGGATGCCGGCCTGATGCAGGGCCTCAGCGATGGGACGGAGCGCGCTGCGCGCGCGGCCGAGGACAGCGACGCGGTACTTTTTTCCGAGGGCGCGGGCCTGCTGGATGTGTGGAACGTGGCTCTGGACGAGGGTGACGATTTCTGCGGTCTGCGCTTCGAGGGCGGCTTCCTTTTCGCTGAGCGCATCAGGATCGGAGGGCTTGCCTCGGGCGGCCTGAGGCGCGAAGCGGAGATGGAGGTTGAAGCAGGGATTGGAAGCGGGCGCGTCGGTGCGTGCCGGCTGGGCGGGCGCGAATGTGACGCAGCTTCCATCATCCTCGGCAAAGATTCGCTGGAACGCGTCGTTGAGGCGCTCGACAAGGGGTGCAGCGGTGCGGAAGTTTGCGGAGAGGCCAACGGGCTCGAGACGGAGCGGTTCCTGGTCGAAGACTTCAAGACCGATTTTTTTCACGCGCTGGAAGAGTTCGGTATCGGAGTCGCGGAAGAAATAGATGGACTGCATGGGGTCGCCGACGACGAAGCAGGTGCGGCCGGTGCGCTCAGGCCAGGCGGCTACGATTCCTGAAATCAACTGGTGCTGGCGGCGGCTGGTGTCTTGAAACTCGTCGACGAGGAGGTGGCGAATGCCGTCGGCGACAGCCTGGGCGGCATCGCTGGGATATCCGTCTTCGCCTTTCAGAACGCGGCCGGCGATTTGGGAGACCTCAATAAAATCAACTGCGCCGGCCTCGGCAAAAACAACCTGCAACTCGCCGGAGGCGTGGCGAAGGAGGGTAAAGCAGGCGCGCACGATTTGCCAGTCTTCATCCGTGTAGCGAACTGGGGGCAGGGCGCATACGGCGGCAAGGGTTGGCTCGATTTCGGCGATGGCCTCGAGGTTTTGAATGAGGGCCAGGAGGCGCGCTTTTTGCGGTTTGGAGTCAGCGGGGAAGCCGAGACGCTTGTCAATTGCTTTGCGGAAGGCACCGGAGTTGGTGAGCAGCAATGCAGCCAGGGCAAGATAGGCCTCGCGGGCGTCATCAAGGGCTTCGGAGTCATTGAACGGAGCGGCAGGGAACTCGGCCATTTCGGCTAGTGCGGCGTAGGGCGGATCGATGCACTGGGTGCAGCCGAACCGCGCCAGTTGCAGGGCCTCGTCCCGCGCGCCGGGAACGGTGTCGAAGAGTTGGCTGAGCCGGGTGAGAAGTTCGCGCGCGGCGTTTGCGAAGGGGCGCTCGAGGCGGAGGCGGAGTGCATCAAGCTCGGCACTGCTTGGGTCGCGGCTGAGCACAAAGTCCTGCATCCACTTGTCGCGCTTGCCGAGCATCTCGACCAGCAGGTCTTTCATCTCCTGCCAGTCGTTATCGCGCCATAGGAGCAGCCGCTCGATCGACTGGCCAAGGGAGGAGCCGGCGTTGTCAATTCTTTCAAGGGTGCGGCGGGCGGCGCGGCGGTACATCTCGCCGGGCTGGTCATTGACCTCAATGCCGCCGCCAAGCGTGGAGAGCATGGGCTGCTGCAGGGCGAGATTGCGACAGAAAGAGTCGATGGTGGAGATTTGCAGTTGAGCGGGGAGGTCGAGCAGTTTCCACCCAAGCAACGCTGAGCGCTGGAGTGCCCGGCGGGCGAGGGCATCCATGGAAAGATCGTCGGTAGCAGAAGGTGCGGTTTGGGCGGCCGCTTTTTCAAGCTCGCCCATGATGCGGTTGCGCATTTCTGCGGCGGCGGCCTTGGTGAATGTTATGGCGACAATCTGGCCGGGTTCATCGACCTCGCCGAGGAGGCGCAGAAAGCGGCGGGTGAGCAGGTCGGTTTTTCCGGAACCGGCGGGCGCCTGGACGAGGATCGAGCGGCTGGAATCGAGAGCGAGATCGCGTTGGGGTTGATCGAGGGGCGCGGGTTTGGCCAGCGGGCTATTCATCGGCAGCGTCCTCGCCTTCGGATTCGTCGTCGGTAATGGCTTGATGCTCCTGAATGCGGCAGAGGGTCTGCAGGCCGCAGCGTTCGCAGGTCTTGGGGTATTCGCGGGGCGAAACTTCGGCGCGGCCTGCCAGAAAATCCCGGGCAAGCTGCTCAATGCAATCGCGCCAGGCGGTCAGTTGTTCGGCAGAGAATGGAGCTTTGACGAGGCTGCTCGTGCTTCCGAGGTCGGGAAGCAGGGTAGCCCTGGCATTGCCGACGCAGCCTGCAAAAGACTGGTCTCCGGGACGGACCTTGGCAAAGACAAGGCCAGCGAGCGGTTCCTTGTCGCGATCGAGGGCGAATCCGGCATAAAGGGGCAGTTGCAGGTCATCGGGGCGGGGCAGTTCCCAGGCCTTGGGAAAGACGTTGCCGGTTTTGTAGTCGATGACGAGAACGGAGCCATCGTTGAGCTTGTCGATGCGGTCGAGGCGCAGGTTGAGGGTGAGCCCGGCGGGACTGGCAGCACCCTCAGCCTCAGTTAGGACGACTTCAAATGGCCACCGGGTGGACTCGTACTCGAGCCATTTGCAAACGAGACCGGTAAGGCGCTGTTCTTCAAGCTCAAGGTAGCGGCGGGGCATGCATTCGCGGATGCCCGCGGGAATTTCGTCGCGGAAGACGCGGCGCACGTGGCGGGCAACGAAGGCGCTGCGGTCGCCGAGGTCCTGGAGATCCTGGTGCGTGCGGATACCGTCTGGCGGGCCGGCCCAAACGGCGTGCATCACCGCGTGGAGCAACTGGCCCCGCTGGGCACGCGAGAGGCCCGCTTCTGCCGGTTCCCAACCTTGCGCGGCCAGCCGGGAGCCGGCGAATGCCTTGAAGGGACATTGCGACTGGTTGGTAAGGACGCTGGCTCCGCCGCAGGCCTTGCCCGGCGGGAAGGGAACGCGGCTGAAATCCTGAAACTCAATCGTTATGGGTTCAGCGATTGGGGGCGGAGCGGGAAGCGGTTTGGGTTGGCCTGCGATTTGCTCGACAATGCGCGAGGGGCGCGCCTCAGAGTTCTCGCCCTGGCGCGAATAACTGAAGTGGACCTCGGGAGCGGAGGCCAGCAGGCGGGAGGTGACGGCGCGCGCAAGCTCCCAATCGATCTGCGGGGAGGCGTGGGGCATGCCGCTTTCACGCTGGATATCGAGCGGGATAAGCGGGTGGGTGGCGCCGCGGGCGGGCCAGGCGTCTTCACTGGCGCCGAGGAACCAGATGGCGTCGGCGGTGAGGCCCGCGCTCTCAGCTGCGCCGGCAATCAGGACAGGCGCGTCGCGGGATTCGGGGGCAAAGAGCGTCTCGTCGAGTGTGCGGGAGAGTTGGGAGAGAAACTCATTCCACTGGAACTGCCGCGAATCGAAGCCCAGCGAAGCGCAGTCGTCGAGAGCCTGCTGCCAACGGTTGAGGGACTGAAATTCGGAACTCGAAAGAGGACGCCAGCCGGGCCATCCAGCAGCCTGGAGCAACTGGGGCACGATGGCGGCCCAGTCCAGAGGGCTTTGCGCGCGGCGGCGCTGTTCGTCGAGGAAGGCGCGGGCTTGCTGCATCCGCTGTGCCCACGTAGAGGGCAGCATTTCGGCGGACTGGGTCTGGGAAAGGAAAGCAGCCAGGGTCCACTGGGTCCGTTCAAGGCCGCGACGGCGCAGGGCGCGCATAAAGGCTTGCAGTGCCAAGGACTCTTGCGGATCGGCGGCGGTTTGACCGGTGGAAAGGAGCCAATCAAGCTCCTGCTCCTGAATGGGGCTTGAGAGCCAGCGAAGAAGCAGCGCCGCACCGCGCGCCAGGGCAAATTGGCCGATGGGGACACCGAGGGAGAACTCGAAGGGCAGGGAATCAGGGCGGCCAGCGCCGGGCAAGAACGCGCGCTCGATTTCACCGCGGCGCGCGCTCGCGTCCTGCGCGATGACGAGGAGCCGGTGATGCGGGTTGACTTTGAGCTGGCCGCCGCACCACTGGGCGCAGGCGGCAAGCTCGGTTTGCTGGCGGTCTGCCGAGTGGAAGCTGACCTGGAGGGCCAGTTTGCCGTAATCGACCTGCCGCCACGCGCCCCAGGCATCGAAGAGGCTGCGCTGGGCGGGCAGAATGTGGTCGAATCCGGCCAGGAGCAGAGGCGGGCGATTGGCGGCTTCATTCCTAAGCAGGGCGGTAAGTTCGAGAGGAACGCGGCTTGCGCTGAGCAGGTTGCCGGAATTGCAGACTTGATTGAAAGTAGAGAGCCAGCCGGAGAAGACCCCTTTCTCTCTCTCCCATGCACTGCGCGCGGCATCCCTTTGGAGGAGTTGGGGGGCGAAGGAGGCCAGCATTCCGTGGGCTTCCATGGCCATTTGAGCGAGGCGATGGCGCGGACCGTCCAACAGAGTGGCCATGTGGCGGCTTTGAGCTACGATATCGGCCCAAAGCGCGAGCTCCTGCGTGGAGTTGAGGAGCAAGCGGCCATCGAGGGCGCGCTCGTCCCATTCGGAACGGGCGAAGCTATTGAAATTGAAGACGTTTGGGGAGGGCCAGGCGAGCCGCCCCTCGTCCTGACGAGCTCGATGGAATGCGACTGTGATGGCGCGGGCAGCACGTTCGCTGGCGGTAACCAGCAGACCGCCATCGCGCAGCCATGCATCAATTTCAGCGGCCTGGGGACCCATTCCTGAGTTATACGCCGCCCGGGCCCGTGGGGACCGAGTTTGGTGGACCGGGTTGGCTGGACCGGTCATTTCGCTGGAGGGACGAGAGGCAGCCTTAGCCAGGCGAGGCCGATACTGCGCCGCATGTGGGAGACGCTGTCGCCGCCCGGAGCGTCGTAAAAGATGGCCAGCTTATTGCCGTACCGAACCACAGAGGGCAGTCCGATACACCGCCTGGACCACTTTGAGTTGGAGCGGTCCAGAACAACGGCTTTGCGGGCGGCGTCCCAGTGGTTCAGGTCCCTGGTCCAGTACACCCAGATCGCGTCGGTATACTCGCCGTCCAGGTCGAGGCCAATGTGGTTGGTGAAAAGGAACCAGGTGCTGTTGGCTTTCTCAAAGTAGAGCGACGTGTTCTCAACCTGCTCGGCCTGCGGAACGATGGGAAGGGCGTCGATGGTCCAAGCGCCATCCAGATTGGCGGCGCGCGCGATGCCCAGAGTGCGCAGGATGGGATTGTCGGTGGAGGCGGAGAAGAACTGCAGGTATTCGCTTCCCTGGCGGATAATCTGGCCGGGACTTGCCGTTGCGGAGAAATAGGAGTTTGGCTTCGGTCGAAAGGGGACGACTTGGGCCTCCTTTTGCCATGGGCCCAGAGGCGAAGACGAGCGGGCTTTCATGGTGAGGTAGGGAAAGGCGGGAATGCGATCTGGAGGCGGCGTAACGTGGGGCGTACCCAGGTAGAACATATGCCAGGTTTGGCCATCGAAGTAGGTGGTTCCATAGGATGCGCTGGCCGAGTCTTCCTGGCCCGGCTGCCCCAGTTCGAGCACTGTTCCGTGCTGCTTCCAGTGCACCAGATCGCGGCTGGTGGCCAGCGCCGTAAGCCAACCGGCGTCTCCGGCAGCGTCGTAATGCATATAGAAGAGGCCGTTGTGCTCGAAGACCCAGACATCGCGCGCCCCATACTTATCGCAGCCGCCGGGGCAGTGGCCGTAAGGCAGAACGACGCCCTGGTCTTCGGCGTTGTAGCGGAGGGTGGCCTCCGGGCGGCCATCGGGATAATGGTCGGCCCCAAGCATACTTGCATTTGCGGCTAAGATCATTGCAGCGGCAACGAGCGAGGAAAGGCCTCTCGAAATCATGCGCACCATCCTGAGTTCCATTGCAGGGTAGTTTAAGGTCTGAATCTGCAGGCAATTGTATTTCAAGGACGGGAGCATGCTGTCGGGAGGGGTTCTTCCGGCTTGAGTCCGGGGATGGTTGTACACTGGGCCAGTGATGCGTCGAATGCTTGCTTGCTCGCTGCTTGCTGTTGCCGTGCTGGCCGGGTGCCACTCTGGTCAGAATGCCCAAACACAATCCCCTGCCGGACAGAACTTCAAGGTGTACAAGCTGCGCGGCAAAGTGGTGGCGACCAATGCCGCCAAAGGCGAGGTGACGCTGAATCATGAGGCCATTGTGGGCTTCATGGAAGCGATGACCATGCCTTACCAGCTGAAGGACCCGAGCATCCTGGGCGAACTGCATCCGGGAGACGTGATTACTGCCGATGTGCTGGTGTCGCAGGACGCGGATGCGGATGTGCTTCTGGACCACATCGTGGTGGTGGCGCAGGCCAAGCCGGATTACAAGCCGACGGTCAGCTACCATGTGCCGGCGCCGGGCGATACGGTGCCCGACTTCAAGATGCGCAACCAGGATGGGCGGGCTATCCACCTGAAGCAGTTTGAGGGCAAGGCGCTGCTGATTACGTTTATCTATACGCGCTGTCCTTCGGCGGAGTTTTGCCCGCGGGTGACACGCAACTTTGCGCTTGTGGAAAAGCAACTCGCGGCCAGCCCGGCGCTTTACGCGAAGACTCACCTGCTGTGCGTTAGCTTTGATCCGGAGCACGACACCACCGAGCGGCTGCGGGCCTACGGAGCAACCTATATCGGAAGCGATGCGCGCAGCGCCTTTGTCCACTGGGATTTTGCTGCGCCGGAGAAGCAACTGCTGCCGGAGATGGCGCAGTTCTTTGACCTGGGGATGACGACCGAGGCCGATACGACGATTACGCATACGCTTTCAACTACGCTGATTGGGCCGGACGGCAAGGTGGTCCGTTTTTATCCCGGCAACGAGTGGACAGCGGATCAGATTACTTCGGATGTGCGGCAGCGGCTCGGGGCCTGACGGCCCGTTCAAACCGATGCAACAAGCTCATTTGAATCTGTAGCCGCCCTCCAAACGTCTACTCAAGTAGACTCGAAGTTGGAATCTTCCCTTAAGGTCGTGTTCGGTGGCAAAAACAACACTGATATTTGCGGTTCTTCTTGTGGTTCTGGGTCTTGCCGGTTACCTGGGCACAGGCAGTCAATATCCGACAGCATTAATTCCCACGTGGTTTGGCCTGGCGCTTGGCGTGTTCGGCTATCTGGCCATGAGCGAAAGCGAGAGCAGGCGGAAGCTGTTCATGCACATCAACGTGACGATCGGCCTGCTGGGGTTTATTGGCAGCGCGGGACGGGCTGTTGTGGCCTATACGCATGCAACCTCTGCGGGGTTGGCGCCAAACCAGATCGCATTGGGCTCGCAGATCACCATGGCGGGGCTGCTGCTGGTTTACGTGATCCTCTGCGTGCGGTCGTTCATTGCCGCCCGACGCTCGGGGAAGGTTTAAGCGCATGGGGACAATGCGGGGCGGGCAGTTGGGGTTGGGCGGAGCGCGCGCTGAACGCTCGCCGCGAGTCGGCGGAGCGCGAACGGGCCAGGCGGACCTGCCGAAGAAAAAGACGGACCTGAAGAAGCTGTGGCCGCAAATCCGGGCGCTGGTTATGCCGCGCATGGGGTTGCTGCTTGCCGGAATGGGCCTGATGGCCATCAATCGCGTTGCCGGATTGGTGCTGCCGTTTACGTCAAAGCCGCTGCTGGATACGGTGCTTTCTCCGCAGCATCCGCACCCGGAGCTTCTGCCGCGCATCATTCTGCTGGTCTTCTCGGCGATGATTGTGCAGGCTATTACATCGTTCTCGCTGACGCAATTGCTTTCAAAGGCCGGCCAGCGGCTGATTGCCGAGATGCGGCGCCAGGTGCAAAGGCACGTGGGGCTGCTTTCGGTTTCGTACTACGATGCCAATCGCACCGGCACACTGGTGGCGCGCATCATGAGCGATGTGGAAGGCGTGCGCAACCTTGTGGGCACGGGCCTGGTGGAGTTTGTCGGCGGGCTGCTGACGGCAGTTCTGGCCTTTATCTATTTGCTGCACCGCAGCGTGACAGTCACGCTGACCGTGTTTGCGGTGATGGGCGCCTTTGTCTTCATCTTGCAATACGGTTTCAAGGTAATCCGGCCGATTTTCCGGGATCGCGCGAAGATCAACGCGGAGGTTACGGGGCGCCTTACCGAGTCTCTTGGCGGCGTGCGCGTGATCAAGGGGTACCACGCTGAGGAACGCGAGGCGGGGGTCTTCTCAGCCGGTGTGGACCGGCTGCTGGCCAACGTGATGAAGTCGCTGACCATGACCAGCGTACTGGGCGCGGCATCCACGACTGTGCTGGGTCTGGTTTCGGCGCTGGTGATGTGGCTGGGCGGTCATCAGGTTCTGGCGAACACGTGGACGGTGGGCGACTACTTCAGCTACAACATGTTTCTCGCCTTCATGATCGCGCCCGTCTTCCAGATTGTGAACATCGGGACGCAGCTGACGGAGGCCTTTGCCGGGCTTGACCGCACCGGCGAAATCATGTCGGAGCTTGAAGAGAACCAGGCCGCTGGACGCACGGTAAAGATGCCGCCGATCCAGGGCACGGTGATTTTTGACAATGTAGAGTTTGCCTACGAGCCAGAGAAGCCGGTGCTGCACGGGATCAGTTTTGTGGCTCCGCAGGGGACAGTGACCGCGCTGGTGGGTTCGTCGGGCTCAGGCAAGTCTACGATTATCAGCCTGCTCTGCGCCTTCCACACGCCGACCAAGGGACGGGTGCTGGTGGACGATATCGACCTGGCGCACGTTGACCTGAACACGTTTCGCTCGCAGCTCGGGGTGGTGTTGCAGGACTCGTTCCTGTTCGACGGGACGATCCGCGAGAACATTTTGTTTTCAAAGCCTGATGCGACAGAGGAGCAGTTCTTGTTTGCATGCCGCACGGCGCGGGTTGACGAGTTTGCGGAGCGGTTTCCGGACGCCTACGACACCATTGTGGGCGAGCGCGGCGTGAAACTCTCAGGCGGGCAGCGACAGAGGTTGTCGATTGCGCGTGCTTTGCTGGCTGAGCCGCGCCTCCTGATTCTGGATGAGGCTACCAGTTCGCTGGACTCGGAATCGGAGGCGATGATCCAGGCTGGATTGAACCAGTTGATGCAGGGCCGAACGACGTTTGTGATTGCCCACCGGCTCTCGACTATTCGCCGGGCGGACCAGATCCTGGTGGTGGAGGAAGGGCGCATCGTGGAGCGCGGAAATCACGCGGAGTTGTTTGCAATGGGCGGCCGCTACTACGACCTCTACACGCGGCAGCACGGGCTGGAGGCGAATCTGTTTCTGGCGCCGGGCGAAGGGGATGTGGTGGAGGCGTGAGAGATCCACACACGGCACAATCTCATTGAAGACGAGATGGAGCGATCCCTATTTTACGAGGATTATGTTCATGCTCCAGGGATCGAGCGTGAGAGGCAGTGGGAGGCTCGGCGAACCAAGATCCGTACTCGTGGGCCCGGCCCATACATTATTCATTGACTGGTCATAGATTGCCCTGCTGTAGGTCTCGACCGTGACGCCTGAAATCGCACTTTGATTGGAAAGCGCGATCTCAACCGTCTCGCTCGCGAACTCGTTCAGATTGAACACGACTATTGCGACGCCGCCGCTGTGGGTTGCCGCATAGGTGCGAATATTCATCGTGTCGCCCGCAACACTCGCTGTGAGGACGGCTTCACCATCGATGGCTATATCGCTGAAGAGTTGAAATGCTCGCGCCGTTGGCAGGAGGGTTCCAGCCGGTATTTTGGGAATGGCGGGGCCGTCGCAGGCGGGTTCGGGCAGCCCGTCTGAAAAGACCATGTAGCCTCCGAAGTTCTGCCAGCCATAGAGAGAGCTGGAGAAGTTCTGGACGGTCGGGTCGCTGAGGCAACCGCCGAACCCAATCCACCAGGCCGCTTGCGATACCCCTTGATTCATCATTTCGCCCAGCACCTGGCCGGCATAGAGAGCCTGGGTAATCGAAGTGGACTGTTTGCCGGGATCGTTGTAGACCGAGCCGATTTCGCCGATGAAAATGGGCGTGGCGGGCGCGCCGGCTGCAGCGAGTTCGACCTTGATTGTGTCGATGGCCGAGGTCAACTGCTGAGCCGCCTGGTGGACCAGGAAAGTATCGTTTTCGGCGCCTGGGCCTTGCGGATAGAAATGGTATTCGACAAAGTCATACCTGGCCGTGGAGAGAATGATCGAATCCCATGGAACGGGATTGTAGGGGTTGACACCAACGCCGACGAGCACGTTTGGGTCGGCGGCCTTGATCAGTGGATAGTATCCGTTGGCAGTGGCGTTGGCGTACGTTGCCGGGTCGCGCGGGACGGGATGCAGATCCGGCTCCCATGCTCCCCAATTCTCGTTGCCTACGGTAACATGGCTCACGTGACCGCCATGGGTTTTCGCATTTTGGACCCATGCCGCGGCTTCGGCAGGTTCGCCAGGCCCGGTGCACGAAGCATCGGTGCTGTAGTTTGCCGACAGCGCCAGATCAAAATTCCCAGGTTGAATCAATTCACCGATAAACGTGTCGAAAGCATCGGTGGGCAAGGTCTGCTGGCCGAAGCAGAGGGTATTCGTTGCCCAGTGGTAAGCGTTGGCTGCAGAGCCTCCCGGCCAGCGGATCGATTTG
The DNA here is from genome assembly GCA_903911925.1 of uncultured Acidobacteriaceae bacterium. Taxonomy (GTDB): domain Bacteria; phylum Acidobacteriota; class Terriglobia; order Terriglobales; family Acidobacteriaceae; genus Telmatobacter. The sequence goes on along the minus strand of CAIWFH010000129.1, from coordinate 14,680 downwards.
ATGCCGGCTGCCTGGAACGCAGGCACGATTGCAGGTGTGGACGGGTCATACCAATACCCCATGTTCATTCCCAGCAGCCTACTGGATACCGCGGGTCCGATGCTGGACTGGTCAACCGTTATCGCCGTCGGCACACTCACCGGCAAGGATTGGCCGTTGGCGGCGCTGTAATAGGAGGAACTCGACGAGTCCGGAACGTAGTGGGCCACCAGCGTGTCGTTGCCAGCTGCCAGCGAACCGGCGGGAATGAGGATGGTGGCGCCGCTGAAACTGAGGGTGGCCGGCGCCGAAGCATAGTTGCCGCTGGCGAGCGTTACCGTACCAGTGGGCATCGGATTGCCGCTGCTCCCGATCACGGCGACCCTCACGTTGATCGCTTGCCTGGTGGAGATGCTGTAAGAAGATGTCGTCACAATGACGGTGGGGCTGACCGTGGGCGGGACAGTTACGGTCACGAATGCTGTTCCCGACGCCTGGGTGTAGATCGGGGCGGTCACGGCATCTGGAGTAAAGTCGGCTTCGAGCGTATCCGTGCCTGCGTCCAGCACATTGGGCGGGATGTTGATCTGCGCACTGCCGCTCGAGAGAGTTGCGGCAGCGGAAAGGTAACTTCCGCTGTCGAGCGTTACCGTTCCAGTTGGCGTTGCCTGGCCTGTTGGACCAACGACTGCAACGGTGACGGAAAGAGCCTGCCTGGTGGTAAAAGAGGACAACGACGGCGTTACCTTGACCATTGGAGTGGTTATTGCGGGAGTAATGTAGTTCGCGGAGACTGTGGTATCCGCAGTCAAGATTACGGCACAGGTGACGCTGGCCGTCGATCTGCATCCGGACCATGAGGAGAAGGTGTTGATGCCCACAAGGGCAGGCGCGGTAAGAGTGAAAGGTGAGCCTGAAGTATAAGTGCGCGAAAAACTCGTCGTTTCGTACGAAGTATGGTTGTCCTGGCCAGAGGTTACCGCAATGGATACACCGCTGGAAGGGTTGGAAGAGTTTATCGAGAGAACGCAAGATGTGACGGTTGTGGTAATTCCACCGCCGCAGGAAGCAACGAGAAGGCTCACTGAGGCCGTGAGCGCCAGCGCTGCTCGCCGCCTCAGCTTCAGTAGCATCAGGTTCGAACCTGCTTTAAAGCGCGACTGGTCATGCAGGTTCCTTCTGGCTTGAGAGTATCCAAGCTTGTTTTCCGAGGATATCTATCATTTTATAGGATCGAGTTGACATGCACTGAAGGACAGGGACTCGCGCCGCGAGGAGCCAAGTTATTTTGTTAGAGGCACCTTCGCGGTGCAAAAGCATAGATCTGAATGCGACAAAACCGCCCACTTTTTTTGAAAGATCTTCCTTCTCCTGATTGATGTATCTCCTTCAATGTGTGTGAAAGCGAGGGGTCTTCAGCCACCGAACGAGACCAGAGAAGTCTGGTGGAAGAAGGGCGCATCGTGGAGCGGGGCAACCACGCGGAGTTGTTCGCGATGGGCGGCCGCTACTACGACCTTTACACGCGGCAGCACGGGCTGGAGGCGAATCTGTTCCTGGCTCCGGGCGAAGGGGATGTGGTGGAGGCGTAGAGCCGGATAACCGTGGGTGACCCTCAATACAGCCTGAAATTCATTTCAATCGAAAGGCGGACGGCGACCGGCGCGCCATCTTTTGTGGCTGGGTTGAAGCGGAATTGCTCGACCGCCTGGAAAGCTTGCTTGTCCAGCCCGAAGCCGGCGGCTTTCATCAGGCACAGGTCCCGCGGTTTACCGTCTGCGCCAACAGTGAACCCGACGAGGCTAACAGCCTCAAAGTTCTCGATGTGCTGCTTTTTGATCATTGATCGCGCTTCGTCTGAGAATGTTGGGTCGAGGGAATGAGTAGCCTTGGGCGGCTTCACATCGGCGACTCTGTAGATCCCATCAATTTCCGGGTGGAAATCCCACTTGGCTGGACAGGGCGGAAGTTGTCCGGGGCCGGAGGGCTCAGGCGGTTGAGATGGGGGTGGTAATTGCTGGGCGTAAATGCCATTTGCGCTCAGCGCGAGGAACAAAAGGCACGTCGATAACTTTGTGGTCCTTCTCAGCAGGTCTCGCACGGTAGCTCCGCCATTCGATCTTCAGGCACATACCATTTTCGGTCAAAATCGGATGGAAGATCTCATTACGGGAAATGGTGTATCAGAACTTGACCTTGCGTCCCATTTCCCGCAAACTGGTATAGGAGTCACAAAACGGAATAGAGGTCCATAATGCGAGATGGCGCCCCGCAAGGCACGTACAAGGTTCAGGCACTCGATCGGGCATTTGCCGTTCTCGACCTGCTTGGTGAAAGCGATACGCCGCTGGGACTGGCGCAGGTTGCCTCGTCCCTTCAACTGCACAAGAGCACCGCGCACCGCTTCCTGATGGTTCTGGAGCGGCACCGCATGGTTGAGCGGACCGCCGGCGGCAAGTTCCGCCTGGGGCTGCGGCTGTTTGATTTCGGCAACCGCGCCATTGAGCAATACGACCTGCGTGATCGGGCTCAACCGCATCTGCGCCGCCTGGTGGCCGAGACGGAAGAGACCGCGCACCTGTGCATTCTAGAAGGCGCGCATGTCATCTACATCGACAAGATTGAGCCGGCGCGCTCGGTGCGCATGATTACGCGCATCGGGGCCAGCAACCCGGTGCACTGCACTTCAGTGGGCAAAGCGATATTGGCATTTCTGCCCGAGGAGCGGATTGCCGACATTATCCGCCGCACCCGCTTCGAGCGGCTTACGCATCGGACGATTTCGACACCCGAGGCTCTGCGGACCGAGATTGAAAAGACGCGCCGCCGCGGCTACGCGGTGGATGACGAGGAATTGGAAGAGGGACTGCGGTGCATAGCCGTGCCGGTGCTGGATGCGCAGAGGCAGCCGGTGGCCGCGGTGAGCGTTTCCGGGCCGTCGTTTCGGGTGACCGCGCAGAAACTGCCGTCAATCGCCAACCAACTGCTGCAGTGCGTGCGGGGGATCTCGGCGGATATGGGCTTTGTCGCTACCGGGCGCGGAAGCCGGGCTACCTGGTCGGCTTAGAGCATTTCGGAATTGGGTCAGGTGAAACCATAGACTGCGTTTGAAGACGGTTGCATCCAAAGGCGGCGGGTTGGCGCCGGGTCGCGGCATGGCAAGTTGGCGTCAGGACTCGTTGTACTAACGGCGGATTAAGGCTTCGTACAACTCATTGAGGACAGCTTCCACTTGCAGTTTGGGCAGCAGGTTGGGGCGGAAGTGGCTTTCAAGGTTGACCGCGCTGAGGATAGCACCGAGAATGACGAGCTGGCGCTCGGCGGCCGCCCGCGAGGCCTTGTCAAGATTGGCGCCGAAAAGCAGTTCGATGAAATCGCTTCCCGAGGCCTTGGCCATCAGTTCATACATGTGCAGGAGCTTCTGGCGCGATTCGGGGCGGCGCAGCGAGTAGAGCTTGAACTCCAGCATGAGCGTACCCCATCTTTGATCCGCTGCCTGGGTTGCCATCCAGCGGCGAAAGATTTCGGGCCGCTTGGCGACCGTCGGTTCGGCTTCCAAAACCTTGCGTATGCCGCTGAACTTCGTCAGTACGCGCTGATCCATCAATGCGAGAAAGAGGTCTTCCTTGCCGGCGTAGTGGGCATAGATGGCGCCCCGGGTGTAGCCAGCACGAGCAGCCACCTCTTCAAGCTGGGTCATCTCAAAGCCCTGCTCAGAAAAGACAGCTTGAGCCGCATCGAGAATCCTGGCCTGGGTTTCTTCAGTGCGCAGCTGGTGCTTATTTTTTTCCTTGACGGGCAATTTTGGCATTTGCTTTCCCCTTGACAAAGTTTAGCGCTGGATTCATATTAATACATACACGTATGTATTCGCAAATGAAAGACCGATTTATTCGTTCCTCCCAAGTGGCTGCATTGGTGCTTTTGGCGCTTGCGGCTGGGGCAGGCTGGGGCCAACAGCCCGGCTCGCGCGCAATCCAACTGCCACTCTCGGGCGGCCAACCGGGCGGCTCATCCGTGCAGCAGTCGGCCAACCCGGCTATGACCTCGACCGTGAACACGCTCAATACGCAGGTTCGGGTCCAGGGGGCTTACGGCGGAAGCACGCAAGACCCAAACCCGCCCTCGGGCGGTGTCACGCTCACCCTGGCCAACGCTGTGCGGCGCGGACTGGAGTTCAACCTGGGGAAGACCGGCGCCGACACCGCGAGCCGGATTGCGCAGGCGCAGCGGATTGCCGCGCGCAGCGCCATGCTGCCGACCATCGGCGCCGGAATCTCAGAGAATGCCGCCAAGCTGAACCTAGAAGCCGAGGGCTTGACAGCCAGCACGTTCGGCAGCGGGGGCATCAGCATCCCCAAGACGGCGGGGCCTTTTCATTACTACGACGTCGAAGGCGCGGTGCATGAAAACGTGATGGACTTCACGGCGATGCACAATTACCGCTCGGCAAGCCACTCCGCCGAGGCCGCGGGCCTGGGTGCACGACAGGCCAGGGAAGAGGTGGTGCTGGCCGTGACCGGGATGTACCTGCAACTGATGGCGACGACTGCGCTGATGGACGCGCAGCGCACCGAGGTTCAGTACGCCGAGGCCGCCTACAAGCAAGCCCGCGCGCAGACCGACGCCGGCAACAGAGCGCCGATTGATGCAAATCGCAGCCAGGTTGAGCTGCAGACCGAGCAACAGCGTATGCGGTCGCAACTGGCCGACCAACAGAAGCTGAAGAACGCGCTGGCGCGGCTGATCGGATTGCCGCTAGGGCTGGAGATTTCAATCGCAGAAAAGCTACAGGCACTGCCGGCTGACTCGGACTCAGTAGAGGAAGCGGTGCGCCGCTCATGGGAGCAACGGCAGGATTTGAAAGCAGCCGTGGCGCAACTGCAAGCCGCGGAGGAAGCCCGCAAGGCTGCCGGAGCGGAGCATCTGCCTACAGCTTCAATCAGCGGCAACTATGGACTGCAGGGCATCAATCCAAACGGAGGCAACGGGGTGTTTCAGGCCGCGGCTTCGCTGACTATCCCGATCTTCAGCGGCGGCCGAATCCGCGCGGATACATCGCAGGCGGATGCCGTGGTTGCCGAACGCAGGGCTGAACTCTCGAACGAGCGCGGCGCGGTGGAACTGGATGTGCGCAACGCATACCTTGACCTTGCTGTGGCGGGTGAACAGGTGAACACGGCCCAGAGCAACCGGACACTGGCGCTGGCAACCCTGCAGCAATCGCAGGATCGATTTGCGGTGGGCGTGGCGGATTCGGTTGAGGTGGTGAATTCGCAACAGGCCCTGGCCGCCGCGGACCACGACTACGTAAGCAGCCTCTTCTCACAGAACCTGGCCAAGATCGCGCTGGCGCATGCAATGGGCGAAGCCGAAAAGGATATTCCGGAACTCTTTAAAGGGAGCAAGTAAATGAGTATCGATACGAACACAGAAGTACAGAACCCGGCATCAACTTCCCCCGCAGACCAGCCCGAGCTGGAAATCGCAGAGGCGGGAACTCCGCACCGCCGCTTCAATCCATTTCTGATTGGCGGAATTGCCCTCGTTCTGATTCTCTGCGGGATTGGATGGTTTCTCCACTCGAGAGGGTTTGAAGACACCGACGATGCCCAGGTGGACGGCCATCTGAATCCGGTTGCGTCGCGCATCGACGGCACCATCAAGGCCGTGCACACGGATGACAACCAGGCAGTGGAGGCAGGAACGGTACTGGTTGAACTCGATCCAAGCGACGACCAGATTGCTCTCGAAAGGGCACAAGCGCAGCACGACCAGGCACTGGCGCAACTGGGTTCGGCGCATCCGAGCCTGCCCATCACTCTCATCAACAACCGCAACGATTTGACCTCGCATGAGGCCGACGTGGCCGGCGCAGAAGCCGTGCTGGCTGCAGCGGTCCACGATCTGGAGAGCGCAACAGCCCGGCTGAAGGAGTCGCAAGCCGTGAACGAGCGCAACCAGGCCGACTTAGCCCGCTACCAGACACTGTTTGACAAGCAGGAGGTGGCGCGGGCCGATTACGACCATTACAAGGCCACGGCCGCAGCACAGGCGCAGACCGTAATCGCGAACGAGGCCGCTGCCGCTTCGGCGCAGAAGGTGGTGGAACTACGCAAGGCCCAACTGCAAACGCAACGGAGCAAACTGCAGCAGACACAGAGCAGCGCGCCTTTGCAGGTGGCCATCCGCGAGGCGGACATCAAGAGCCAGCAGGCAAATACCGAGGTTGCCGGCGCATCGCTGGAGCAGAGCAGGCTGAACCTCGCCTACTGCCGCATTGCAGCGCCGGTCGCCGGCGTGATTACGCAGAGGAGCGCGGAAGTTGGTGCGCGCATTTCGCGCGGCCAGCAACTGTTTATGATCGTCCAGACTAGCGACCTGTGGGTAACGGCGAACTTCAAAGAGACGCAATTGGCACGGATGCATCCGGGCCAATCTGTGCGCATTCACGTGGACGCGCTCAGCCGCGACTTTGATGGTTCCGTAGAAAGCATGCCCGCGGTCACAGGGGCACGAACTAGCGTTCTGCCGCCGGAAAACGCAACCGGAAACTACGTGAAAGTGATTCAGCGGCTGCCGGTTCGGATTCGCTTCAATGCCGGCCAGAAAGACCTGGACAAGCTGCGTCCGGGCATGTCGGTTGAACCCACGGTACGACTGGACTAACCGATGACCGAGAGCAATGGGATGACACGCACCATGTCTGGGCCGGCAACGCTGGAGACAGACATTCCCCAGATCAATCCCTGGGTGATTGCCTTGACGGTTACGCTGGCCACGTTCATGGTGGTGCTGGACTCGTCGATTGCCAACGTGGCGCTGATGCACATTGCAGGCACACTGGGCGCAAGTCCGGAAGAAAGTACCTGGATTGTGACCAGCTACCTGGTGGCAAGCGCCGTGGTGCTGCCGATGAGCGGGTGGCTCTCAAATCTCATTGGCCGCAAGCGCTTCTACATGATTTGCGTAGCCATCTTCACGATCAGTTCGTTTCTTTGCGCATTGGCCCCTAGCTTGCCGATGTTGATTGTGTTTCGCATTATGCAGGGCGCAGGCGGCGGGGGATTGCAACCAACCGAACAGGCGATCCTGGCAGATACCTTCGACGCAAAACGGCGCGGAATGGCCTTCGCCATGTACGGAGTCGCCGTACTGGTGGCGCCGGCAATCGGTCCCATGCTGGGCGGATGGATTACCGACAATTACAGCTGGCACTGGATCTTCCTGATCAACGTGCCGGTCGGAATTCTCTCGCTGGTGCTGGTGCAACGCATTGTGCACGATCCGGCGTACCTGAGGAACCTGCGCAAGTCCAATTTCAAGATCGACTATATGGGCATCAGTCTCATCGTCATCGGCGTGGGCTTTTTGCAATATGTTCTCGACAAGGGTCAGGAGAACGACTGGTTCTCTTCGAAGGCTATTGTCGCCAGCCTGGTTATCGCGATCATTGCGCTTGTGGCGCTGGTGGCGCGGGAACTCACGCACGAGAATCCGATCATGGACCTGAGCCTGCTCAGGCTTCGAAACTTTGCCACTGCGGTGATTTTCGGATTCATCCTGGGGATGGTTCTGAATGGCACGACCGTTCTGATTCCGCAGTTTCTGCAGGGTTTTCTTGGCTACAACGCGCAACTGGCCGGAATGGCGCAAACGCCGGGCGCCATTGTGCTGTTGTTCATGATGCCTGTGGGCGCCGTTCTGGCCAGCAAATTCGATCCGCGCATTGTGATCGCTTCAGGGTTTGCCATCATGTCGCTCGGGCTCTTTCACGTGACCAGTCTTCACTACGGCGTGAGCTTCAACACCATGGTGAACTACCGCATCTTTCAAATCATCGGCATTCCGTTGATCTTCATTCCCATCAGCACGCTCAACTATGTAGGTGTTCCGCGGGAGAAATTCAACCAGGTTTCAGGCATCAGCAACTTTATTCGCAACCTGGGCGGAGCCATCGGCATTTCGCTGCTCAACAGCTTTATCGCGCGGCAGAATCAGACGCACCGGACAGCGCTGACCGCGCATACCAATCACGCCAATCCATTTTTCGAGAGGCAATTGCAGGGGATGACGCAGCATTATTTGGCCATGGGCTTTGGTCCCACCGAGTCGTCGCATCGCGCGCTGGCGCAACTGTCGGGACAGGTGGATTTGCAGGCCAACGTGCTGAGCTTCGCAAACGCATTCTGGGTGCTTGGCTTTGTTGTTTTATGCATGGTGCCGCTGCCGTTCCTGATGCGCCGTCCCAGCCCGGAAGAGGCCAAGGCTACGGCCGTAGCGCATTAGTCCTCGGGTTGCGCTCCGAGGGAGCGGGAGAGCTACGCGCCGAAGTTCGCTGGCTACACCACAAACATGGCAATACCCGCAGCAAACATTGCGGCTGCAGTTACGGCCACGACAATCCATCCGAGGCGGGAACTGGGCTGGCCCTGCATGAGTTTCTTGTCGGCGGAAACGATAAGGATGCCGACAAGCAGGAACGGAGCCAGCAGGCCGTTGATGACCGCGGTCCAATAGAGTGCTTTGACGGGATTGATGCCAACAAAGTCCAAGGCCACGCCGACGCCTGTGGAGACGAGAATGAGAGTGTAAAACCAGCGAGCCTGCGCGAGCTTTTTGCTCAGACCCTGGCTCCATCCGAGAGTCTCGGCGAAGGCATAGGCGGTTGAGCCGGCCAGGGTGGGAATGGCCAGAAATCCCACGCCGATAATGCCGACGGTAAATAGAGTGGCGGCAAAGTTGCCTGCAAAAGGGCGAAGGGCCTCAGCAGCCTGACGCGATGTCTCGATATGTGTTATTCCGTGACGATTGAGAGTAAGAGCGGTGGTGAGAATGATGAAGAACATGACCATGTTTGAGAAAAATGCTCCCACGCCGACATCGATGTTTCTGAGCTCAAGCTCCTGCTGTGTGGCGCCCCTGCGCTGAGCCAGTGTGATTTGACCATCCGCCTTTTCTTCTTCGACCTCTTCGCTTGTTTGCCAGAAGAACAAATATGGACTGATCGTAGTTCCGAGGATTGCGACCAGCGTGGCCCACTCGTCCCGGGAATGCGGCATCGACGGAACGAGCGTATCGTGCAGCACCTGGCCCCAATGCGCGCCAACGACAAACGCCGTGACGGGATAGGCGAAGAGGACGAGGACCAGCCACTTGAGCACATTGGCGATCTGCCGGTATTGCAGCCGCACTGTGGCCCAGGAAATGAGTAAAGCGAATGCCACCACAAACCAACGCGAGTTGATGCCGCAGAGCATTGCGGCGGCATCGGCCATACCGGCGAGATCGGCGGCAATGTTGATGGTGTTTGCGATGAGGAGGGCGGTGATAATAACGAGCAGAAGCCACCGGGGAAAGCGCTGGCTGAGGTTTCCAGCCAGGCCTTGCCCGGTAACCTTGCCGACGCGGGCGCACATCATCTGCACCGCGGCCATCAGGGGCCAGGTGAGCAGAGCGGTCCAAAGCAGTTTTGTACCGAGCTGCGCTCCGGCGACAGAGTAAGTGGCGATGCCCGAGGGATCATCGTCAGCGGCCCCGGTGATGATGCCGGGGCCGAGCGATCTCAAAAGAGATCCAAGCCATCGAGAAGGGCGAGTTGCCGAGGTCAATGCTGGTTAGCTCCCCGGCTGGACGAGAAGATCATCGGCCAGCTTGAAGTGCACGATGGACTCGGCTGGAATATCAAGGTCGCGGTTGCCGGTCAATCCGGCAACGGCCGTTCCCGCGCCGCCGCCAACGAGGCCGCCAACCACCAATCCAACACCGCCGGTGGCAACTCCGCCGACCAGCATGCCCAAGCCGGCTCCTCCGCCAATGAGCGCAGCCGAGCGTTTGCCCTTGCCCTTCTTGGTGCGCGACGAGTCTCGAGTCGAGAGGGGGTACTGCATTCCATTGAGCGTGAGAGACGTGAGGCGCAACTCGAGAAGCGAGCGGCCTTTGAAGTGGCCCCGGCGATGCGCTACATCGACTACGCCGCCCACTTGCGCGCCCTTGGGCACCAGCACAGTGTTGTCGGCGGCCAGAACAGGGTCAACAAACTCGCCGGTGAACGTATCGCCAGCGCGGCTGCTCTTGACGCTGATGCGTTGATCGATTCGAATGGCGAGCGTGGTGCCTGCCGGGATGCTGACGGGTGGAGGCGGAGGCGGAATCGCGGAAACAACCGGTGCGGACGGCGCGGGAAGAGGCGCGCCAGCAACCGCGGGTGTAACGGTCGTGGTGACTGCCTCATTGGACTGTCCTGCTGCCGGCGGCTGCACCAACGTTGTTGTGGTGGTGCCAGCTTTGTCGACGGATACAACCTGCTGCGCCTGCCCGGTAGCGGCAGCCGCTTTCTTGGCCTGGTCGAGCGCCTTCTCCTGCTTGGACGCGCATCCTGAAAGCACAGCCGCGGCCATTACCAAGACCAGCACCGGCACTTGTCCGGTGCGAACCAATAAACGCGAATCAAACATGTCGATCCTTCTTGAATAGATGCGGGCTTTGGCGCACGCTGAACGAGCCAGAATTTGCTGGCTGGAAGATATTGTCACACCTCAGAGAGGCAGGATGCACATTCATCCAATTTGCCTTGAAAGAGGCGTTTTGATGCGCAAGGAAACCGCGCGATGAGGTTAACGGGAGATGGTCCCAAGGCCAGAATCGCCAAGGAATCCGTTCACTTTGCTTTTTGGTCTTCAGCGGATGCGACCTCCATCTCCACCTCGATGCGCGTTTCATGCTTAACCTCGGCTTCCTGGTTTGCTTCCTTCACGACGTCTTTCGCCTTGCCCCAGACATTCTCAACTTTGCCCTTGACCTGTTGGGCCATGCCTTCGATTTGCAACTCGGTGTCGCCGGTCAACTCGCCTGCCTTGCGTTTGGCGCTGCCTACCAACTCGTCGATTGTGCCCTTTGCGCGATCCTTATTCATGAAACCTCCTGATGCTTGCGGGGGCTTCCTGGGATGCTCCCGACTTTGTTGAGCATAGTGTTCGGTGTGGGTTTGATCTGGTCTATTCAGACCACGCCCTGGTGGCAGCGAGTATTTGGGATTTGATGGGAATGGATGGACGATTTTAACGGAAGTCGCTATTCTCAGGATTATTCACCGATACAGTTGGGAGTCGAACGTGATCGAGGCGGCTTGGTACTCTTTGCGAATTGGCGGGCGGGCATTCAGTTTTGTGAAATCCGGTTCAGCAGTCCTGTTGGCGGCGATGCTTTGTTCAGCAGGGTTTCTATCGGGCGAGGAGGCTCCGCCGCTGATGCCCATGCCGGTGTCGGTACACTTTGAGGACGGCAGTTTGCGCCTGACGCATCGATTTCGTTTCGACTGGCATGGGGCGAAGGACGAACTACTGAAGCACGCCGCCGATCGGTTTGCGATGAACCTGAACCGGCGCACGGGGATAGATTTTGTCAGGGATGATTCACTGAGCGAGGCTCCCGTTGTTATCGCTATCGATTGCAAGGGGGCCGATCCCAACTTTCTTACGACAAAGGCCGAGGAAAGTTACAGGCTACGAGTCACCGCCAAAGGGGTTGAGATTGAGGCGGCGGGACCTACGGGGGTGCTGCGGGCGCTGGCCACGCTTCTGCAACTAGTGCAGGAAGGCAGTGAGGGGTTTGGTTTTCGCGAAGTCTCGATCGAAGATCATCCTCGCTTCGTGTGGCGGGGAATCATGCTCGACATCAGCCGGCATTTTATGCCGGCCAAGCTGATTGAACATGAAATCGATGCGATGGAACAGGTGAAGCTGAATGTTCTGCATCTGCATATTACCGACTCGGAATCGTTCAGCATGGAGAGCAAAGTATTTCCGCTGCTGTACCAGAAGGGGGCGCCGGATGGGCGCTACCTCACGCAAGATGAACTCAGGGAGATCATTGCCTACGCGCGGGAACGCGGAGTAAGAGTGGTTCCCGAAATTGAGATGCCCGGGCACATGAAGAGTTGGCTGCCGGGATATCCGGAACTAGCGAGCGGGCCGGGGCCATTCAAGGCTGAGTCGGATTACGCGGGCGCGGACGCGGCGTTGAATCCCACGGACGAGAAGGTCTATAAGTTCATAGACAATTTGATTGGTGAGATGGCGGGACTGTTCCCGGATGCGTATTTTCATATTGGCGGCGACGAGGTTCTGGGCAAGCAGTGGGCGAGCAACGCGGGAATTCAACAGTTCATGAAAGACCACTCGCTGAAGAACAAGGGAGAGTTGCAGGCCTACTTTACCAAGCGGGTGAACGATATTGTGCGCGCGCACGGAAAGACAATGATCGGCTGGGATGAGGTGCTGGATGGGGACGCTCCGCCGTCCGTGGCGATTGAGGCCTGGCGCAGTTCCCGGATGACCGCCGTTTCAGTAAAGGCTGGGCACGCGACGATTGTTGCCGCGCCCTATTATCTGGATTGGTTGATGCCCGCCGGAAAGCACTATGTCAACGATCCGCTAGACACGAACGCATGGGGCATGAGCGAAGAGGATTATGACAGCTCTGCCAAGGAAGACGGGTTGCTAACGAATGCCGTTGTGCTGCATGGCGAAATTCGGTTGAGCCCGGAGGAAAGAGAACTTGTGCTTGGCGGTGACGCTCCACTCTGGTCGGAGACCATTACGCCGGAGATGCTGGATGCGGGCCTGTGGCCCCGCTCGGCTGCACTGGCCGAGAGATTCTGGTCGCCGCGCGAAGTGAAGGACGTGGAAGACATGTACCGCCGGTTGTATGTGATCGACCGGCTTTTGGCGGTGCTGGGAACGAACCAGTATGCGAACCAGGAGAGGATGCTTGATCGCATTGCGCCGCAGGACCCAGGGCCGCTGAAGACGCTGGCCGGCGTGGTCGAGCCGATCAAGTTTCTGAGCCACTGGCATAGCAGCCTCGGGGGGAAGCAGCCGGACCAAAATACATTGGCCGATGCTTCGCTGCCGGAAAGCCTGGAGGCGCGGCGGTTCTGCGACGGTGTGCATGCGCTGCTGACTAAGGGGAGCGGCGACAAGGAACTGTCAGGGCATTTGACGAGCCAGCTTAAGGAATGGCAGAACAACGATGCGTCACTTGTGCGCAGTTTCGGCAGCATTCCGAATTGGCAACCGGCGATTGAAACTTCAGCGGATCTTAGGGATCTGGCAACAATTGGCCTGGATGCCATGGGCTTTCTTGCGACAAAACAAACGCCGGCTAAGGCATGGGTTGATTCGGCTGATCTTGTGATCCAGAAGCAGCAGAAATATTTTGACGCAAATGCACGGAATGCAAACCCGGCTGTGAAGCCGGCCCAACCTGCATCGGAAGTGCTGATCATGATTCTGCCGGGGATCAAGGAACTTGCGAAGGCGGCGGAGCGGGTTAACCAATAGGCGCATGCGCTGCGGATTTGAAAATGGGCGGGATGGGCTTAGCCGGGTTGACCGTGCGCTTGGCACATCTTTGGAGCGAATGCCCACCAGTTTCCCAGGCAGAAGTTGAGAGTCGAGCAGCAGATGATTGCGATGCAGTTCGAGGCGATCAAGGGCACATGGGCGCGGTCAACCAACAGGCGCATCAGCAAGAGATTGCCAAGCATGGATGTCAACCCGTTTGAGAGATGAAACTGGATCAACCGGGTAAGAACCGTCGAGGAGTCGCGGCGGTCGCGCCAGGTGTAGCGCAGGTGCCAGACAAAGTTGTGCAACAAAGTGAGTTCGATGGCCGCCGCGGAGGCAATTAGGTAGTGTCCTCCAGACCATCGGTTGAAAAGAAAGACGGCGGTGAGTTGGAGCGCCATGCCCATGGCGCCCACAAGATTGAATCTCAACCAGCGAGCGAGCGGGTTCAAGGCAGCGGCTCCTGGCGATAGAGTTCTGCCGTGTGGCGCACGGCGACGACGATCGCCAGTGCGAACATGCAGGTCGCCGCGATGGTTCCTCCCAGATCAAATAGAAGCATCCTGTGACCCAGGATTATGGAGTATGGGCTGCGGAGGAGAGCGAGATTTCCGATGATGAGCAGAATCCGAATCTCTGTAGGGCCGAAGAGGCCGTGCGAAAGCACAAATCTGCCGAGAGTGTAGGTGGCAAGGTGGCTCTCGCCTGAGAGCAGGAGAAATGCGATGAGCATGGCGACCGCGACCTGCCAGTGGAGGAATCCGGAGCAGGCGAGGCCGCACATGAGGGCTGCTGATCCGAAGATGTCTGCCATGTGGTCCACGTAGAAGCCATAACGGGGGCGCTGCTGGCGGCGCACGCCGGCGAGCGTTCCGTCCATGCTGTCACCGAACCAATTGAGCGCGAGGCACAGAATGACGAGCAATAGGGCGCGGCGGTCATAGCGCGCGAGGGCATAGCAGGCGCCGGCGGCGATTTGCGCGGCGAACCCAAGCAGCGTGAGTTGGTCTGAGCTGAGCCAACCGGGTGCGCGTTCGGCCATCCATTGCAACGCGCGCTTTTCAAGCGAAGCGGTCAATGCCCGATTGACTCGCGTCGCAGTTTTGAATACGGCTTGGTTGCTTGTTGTGGCTGAAGTTGCGGTCATTGGAGCCTCCATTCTCGGCTGTGATAAGAATCCAGATTCGTAAAAAACGTCCCTCAGGGGCTAAACAGGCTGCGGAAAAACCCTTAATTCCGGTCTGGTTTTGTCCTTGGGACGGATTTTTGCGCGCTTTCGTTGCGTTTGGTCGCGGTTTGCAGTCTTCGTTTCGCGCCTGGAAGCCGTTTTTCCGGCCTCCAGGCACACTTCG
>CAIWFH010000128.1 GCA_903911925.1 uncultured Acidobacteriaceae bacterium | reverse complement strand
TGGTCAGTGGTCAGTGGTCAGTGGTCAGTGGTCAGTGGTCAGTGGTCAGTGGTCAGTGGTCAGTGGTCAGTGGTCAGTGGTCAGTGGTCAGTGGAATCATCGGCCGGGTTGGAGGATTGTCAAGCGTTTTCTGTGGTGGCGGAGGGCGATGATTCTTGCGTGGTCTGCCGGTTACTGTTCACCGACCACTGTTCACTGCCCACTGTAGCGCTTAGAATGCGAATGAGAATCCGAACAGATTGAAGGAGCGGGCTTGGCGGTTCTGGCTGTGCAGCATATCCGGCGGATGCGAGGCGGCGCGCAGGGCCAACTGATGCTGGGCGCGGACGGCCGAATCTATGTCGTCAAGTTCCAGAACAATCCCCAGCACAGGAGAGTGCTGGCCAACGAATTGTTGGCCTCGCGACTGGCTGCAGCCGCGGGACTGGCGACGCCCGAAGCCGAGTTGGTGGAGGTTTCAAACTGGCTGGTGGAGAACACGCCGGAGTTGGAGATCGACCTGGGACGAACCAAGGTTCGGTGCGAAGCTGGACTGCAGTTCGGGTCGCGCTTTGTGGGCGGGTTGATGCCGGGACAGGTGGTGGACTACCTTCCTGAAGAACAATTGGCGGAAGTGAAGAATCTGGCCGAGTTTGCGGGGATTCTGGCGCTGGACAAATGGACAGGAAACGCCAATGGCCGGCAGGCCGTGTTCGCGCGCAAGCAGCGGGAGCGGCGGTACCGGGCGGTTTTCATCGATTACGGGTATTGCTTTCACGCCGGGGAGTGGCGGTTTGAAGACGTCCCGCTGCGCGGCGTTTACTATCGCAACGACGTGTACCGGGAAATTACGGGCTGGGAATCGTTTGAGCCGTGGCTGACCCGGCTGGAGACAATGCCGGCCGAGACGGTGTGGGCTGCGGCCAACGAAGTGCCTCCGGAATGGTACGGAGGCGACTTGTTCGAAATGGAGGCGCTGGTGGAAAAGCTGCTGGCGCGGCGCAGCCGGATTCGGGAGCTGATAGAAGGATTCGGGAAGTCGGATCGGAAGCCATTTCCGAAATGGGGTGGGGCGGGGGAGAAAAGTAAAGGAGATGGTTGGAAGGATGCGCGATGGGGGATTAGCATGGCGGCAAGGGTAAATTAGAAGGGGATGGGGCCGGGGACCAGGGACTAGGGAACAGGGAGCAGATAGTGGCCTGCGGATAGACCATCCTCGAAGCCGAAAGTGGCTGGGCTGTCGAGACGGATCGCTCACCCTCAGCTGTTCACTAACCACTAACCACTAACCACTAACCACTGTGGAGCGATGACGGAAGAAAGCAATCGACGGGCATGCGAATTTCGGCTGCTCCGGTATGTGCCGGACGCGGTGCGGAACGAGTACGTGCACATCGGGGTGATCCTGCGCGAGCAGGGGGGCAAGTCCGCGGAGGTGAGGTTTACCCGCGACTGGCGCCGGGTGCGCTGTCTCGATCCGGAGGCAGACACCGCGCTGCTTGAAGGGATGGAAGGCGAGCTGCGGAGGCGGTTCCAGGAAGAGCCGGATGGAAACCTGATGCGGATACTGGGAGAATCGCTCTCGCTGAGCGTGCAGATGACCGAGACCAAGGCCTACCTTGCAGAGAGCCTGCCGGCAGGGATGGAAGAGCTGATGCGGCTTTATGTGGAGCCGCCGCCGAGAGAACGCGTTCCCAGGCTGAGCGGGCGGGCGGCGATCCAGTCAAGGATGCGAGCCGAGTTTGAACGCGCGGGGGTCTGGGATTTGCTGCGCAAGCGGATCGCGGCTTCGGAGTACACGCGAGCCGGTGATCCGTTGCGAATCGACGCGGGCTACCGGCCGAACGGGTTGATCAGAATGTTTCACGCGGTGAGCCTGGAGCCTGGCCTGGAAATGGCGAAGGTGCTGGCGTTTTCGGCGGCCAGTCTAAGGGCGGGCGTGGAGCGCGTGGAGAAGGCAAGCCTGGAGTTGACGGCGGTGATAGAGCCGGCGGCCCGGGTTGGAGCGACCGAAGAGGAGCCGGAGAGACTGGCGATGTACCGCTTCGGCGTGGAGACGATGGAAGAGCACCGGATCAGGGTGTTGACGACGTCGGACCTGGACCGGGTGGCGGATACGGCGCGGCGGGAGTTGCGGGTGTGAAAAGCAGTGGTTAGTGATTAGTAGTCAGTGATCGGTTTTGCAGTTATCGGTGATGGATTTCCAGTAACTATCTATCCGTTAATTTATTTGCGTGCGTTTTGCAGATAATTTATCTGCTTTGAGGTAGGATGGATTTTGTTGAGAGTTAATAACGAGTTATCGGTGGTCGCTGCTCGCTAAGCAACGATCGCTGACCACTAATCACTAATCGCTAGTACAGGCATGACCCTTTCCCGGGTTGTGCCTTTTGTTTTTTGGAGCGAGGGAAAAGGAAGGTAAACGTGAAAGTTGGCGAGCAGTTGCGGGAGATCTGGCGGCAGGCGGTGGGTTCAGGTGGGCAGGCTGAGACGGGCCGGCGGATGGATGCGGCAGCCGCCTCGGCGGATGCAGAACGCAAGACGCTGGCTCTGCCTTCGATCCTCAGTCCGGTGCGGACCTCAGGGCGTCTGTTGCCGAAGCCGACGCCCATGAACCTGCGCCGCTTTGCGGAAACGCCGGTGGTGCGCAGAGCCATCAACGTCATCAAGGATCGCATTGCGGCCATGGACTGGCAGGTGCGGGTGCGGCGGGGCGCTCAGCTCGCCGATGCGGCCGAGGTCGCAAAAAAGCTGACAGGTTTGCGGCGGATGCTGGAAGAGCCTAACGCGATGGACAGCTTTCGCACCTTGATTGAACAGGTGATCGAGGATGCGCTGACCGGCGGATACGGGGCCATCGAGATGGAGCCTACGGGCGACCAGGAGCGGCCGGCGATGTTGTGGCCCGTGGACGGAGCTTCCATCCGCATCAACGCGGGATGGGATGGGCAACATGGAACGCCGCGGTATGCGCAGGTGCAGCCTGGGCAAATCGAGTCGAGCGCGGTCGAGCTGCGCGACGACCAGTTGATGTACATACGGATGAATCCGCGCAGTTTTACGCCCTTTGGGCTGGGGCCGCTCGAAGTCGCATTCGAAACCGTGAATCAGTTTTTGAGCGCGCACAGGTTCGCGGGCAAGCTGGCGGCTAATTCGGTTGCGCAGTACGCCTTGTGGCTCAATGAAGCTACTCCGTCGCAGCATGACCGGCTGATCCGCTGGTGGCAGGACGAGATCGAGGGGACGGGAAGGGTGCCGTTGATCTCAACCGAGCAGAAACCGGAGGTGCTGCGCTTTGCCCAGGGGACAGACGCCGATCTGCGGCTGGCCTGGCAGGAGTTTCTGATCCGGATGGTGGCCAACGCATTTGGGCTGCCTCCCATGCTGCTGGGGTTGGAGGGGGATGTGAACCGCTCCACCGCGGCGGAACTAGCCGATGAGGCGTTTCGCGGCGCGATTCAGCCGCTGGCCCAACTGCTGGCCGGGCACCTGACGCGCGATCTATTTGCGAAGTGCATCGGGTGGCGGGAGTTTGAGTTTGTCTTCAACGACCTGAACGCGCGGGACGAGGAGACGGAACTGGCGGTGCAGGTGCAGTTGCTCAAGGCTGGTGTATTGACGGTGAACGAGGTGCGGGCGATGCGGGGGCTGTCGCCGGTGGAGACTGGCAAGTTGGCAGGTCAGCAAACCAGCGAGTTAGCAAGTTAGCGGATATACGGAATGGCGGCGAGAGCAGACAGGTGGAGAGCACATGCGATTGGAAGCGATGGCGGTAAAAATTCCCCACGTGGAGGGGCACCCCAACCGGGTGCCGTTCGAGGGGGTTCTGACGGTGGTGAATACGGCCAGTGACAAGGCTCCGGCGGGGGCGCGCGGGCACCGGGTGATGTTGACGCGCGAGGCGGCGGAGAAGGCGCTGCCGTCGTTGCTGGGAATGGCGGTGGATTACCGGCCAGGATGGGACGGCCACGACGCGCGGCGCAAGATCGGTCTTTTGACCGAAGCGAACCTGGTTGGAAAGCAGCTTGTGGTGCGCGGGTATCTTTATGCGCGGGATTTTCCGGAGGTTGCTGGAGCGATCCAGGCTCAGTCGCCGGAAGCGATGGGGATGAGCTACGAGTTGGCCGATGCGCGGGTCGAGGACATGCGGGCGGAAATCTGGAAGCTGACCCGGGTGACGTTTACCGGAGCGGCAATCCTGTTGCGGGAAAAGGCGGCTTACCGGGCAACGAGTTTTCGCATGGCAAGTTAGGGGCCCGACTGGGCAGAAAGTTATCACAATGGCTCCGCGGCGCGGAGCCATTTCTGTCAGCGAGCCGGCCGGGGTGTTCATGAGGGTGTAAAGCAAACAGGAAAGGAGTGGCATGGAAAAGGACGAGAAGGAGATTGCGGAGCGGATCGAAGCCGCAACGACGCTGCTGGAGCGAACGCTGAGCTGGCTGGACGAACGGCTGGCCGCAGCGAGCGCAATGGCAGGCGAGGTGGAGAGGATCTCGGCAACAGTGGACCAGACACGGCGCGAGGCGGAACTTGCGGAGAAGTTGGGAGAAGCGGAGCGGGAGTTGGCCGAATTGAAGGCCGCGGCCGCCACGTCGCTGCTGACTCCGCTGCGCAGGACGGTGCCGGCCGCCACCTCGGAGATGCTGGCCAAGCACGGCATTGCGGAAGGCCCGGTGGACGTGCGGACCCTGGACGCAGCGCTGGCCGGATTGAGCCTGGAACAGCGCATCGCGGTGAAGAGCCAACTGCTGCGGGCAGGAGCGATTGCCTGAAGGGCATTGAACAGTGGACAGCAGATAGCGGACAGTAGTCCGAGGTCAAACATCAGCGAACAACTTACAACCGAGAGCTGGCAACTGAGAACTGACAACTGTCAGCTGTCACCTGAAAAGGCCCCATGGAGGGGGCGAAAGAGCCTATGAACGCAACCTTTGCAGACATTCACGCGGCAGCTGATTTTATCGGGCCGGGCGCAACCGAAGTTCCCTTGTACCAGACCGAAATTTTCGACATCTGCCGGCGTTCCAGCCCCTTTGGGCAGCGCATCAAGCAGGTGCCGGCCACGGGCCACCCGTCGCGGTTCTTTGAAGAGACCGCCATTCCGACTCCCGGCGCGGCCGGCTTCGTGAACCCGCGCAGCATCGTGGCTCCGGTGGTAAGCCCGACGCGCGTTGAGCGCAGCGTGCCGTTGAAGGCGATTGTTTCGCAGATCAACTACAACCTGTTCGACGTGGAACTGGGCAATCAGCAGCAGCAGTTTGCCTATCTGCAGGCCAAGGACCTGGTGGACACGGTGAGCGGCGTGATGGTGACCCACGACGTGGCCCTGTGGAACGGGAACGACACCAGCCTGAGCACGCCGACGACCACGCAGTACATGGGCGTGATCGCGCAGATCGCGGCCGGCGGATTGACCACGACGATCGGCGCCACGGCTTCCATCGTGGACGGCCTGAAGTCGGCAGTGGCGCAAATGGTGGCCAATAACGGCTTCCACGTGCGTCCCACGGCCATCTATGCCAACCCGGTTCTGCTCGACCTGATCGACCGCGAGATGAAGACCGAGTTCAACGTGGTGCTGAACAGCGACCAGATCACCGGTGGTTTCCGCGTGAAGATGCTCTCCACGCAGGCTGGCGATCTGCCGTTGATCCCGGACTGGAGCCTGAGCTACACGGGTACCCCTGGATCGGGATCCGCGGTGTTGCCGGCCTACATTGTCACCGAAGACCTGATCGAGTACCACTGGCTCGGCGACCCGACTCCACGCATCTTCCAGCTGGGCCTGCCGGGCTCGTTGACGCAGCAGTATGTCGCGGTCAAGTTCGGCGCGCCGGTTGTGAAGGGCGCTAACTATGCGCACTACCAGGTGCTGGTGGACCGGTAGGCAAAAGCAAGGGACTAGGGACTTAGGGACTAGGGACTGAGGGACTTAGGGAACAGGGAGCGATGAACCTGAACGGGATGCCTTCATACAAAAATGACGGCCGAGTATCCGCGAATGTTGACCGTTCTCCAGTCCCTAGGTCCCTAGTCCCTCAGTCCCTGGTTTAGGAGGAACATATGGCATATCTCGAGCCAGCGGAATACCCGAATTATGGATTGCCAACGGGGACGACGGCCGACTGGATTACAGCAGCCACGGCATTAATTAACAGCTACTGCAGGCGCCCGGACCTGAACGTGATCCAGTATACGGAGCGACTGCGCCTGACCGCCGGATCGCAAACCGTGCGCTTGAGTTATCTGCCTCTTGCAGCGCAGGGAACGGCAACTACGCCGCTGGTGAGTATCGAAGGCCGTTACGCCAAGCCCCGCCGCGGAGAAGTTGCGGATGGGCCAATGTTTGAGATCGTCTGGGCGTTTTCATTGCCCGGTCAATGGACGGCGATCAATCCGGCATCGGTGGATTGCGACCCGAACACCGGCGAGTTGACCTTGCCGTGGAATGTGCTTGGGCTGCCCTACAACGAAGTAGCGGTCACTTACACGGCGGGCCTGGCGACAATCGGCGACGACGTGAAATCGGCGTGCGCGCAGATTGTACGCAACGCCCAATCGACGCCGGCGCTGAACGCCAGCAGAACCAAGATTGACACGATGCAGATGCAGTATTTCTCAAGTTCGCTGGTGGACGAAACAGTGCAGGCATGGCTGCGTCCCTATGTCGCGAACAGGCTGGGGTGACCCATGAGCGATACAGCGCCGCGCGGCCCGGTGGGAGCGCCGCAGATGCTTGCCGATGCCCTGCTGAGAACCGTGGCGGGGACCACGGCCCTTCTGCGCGTGACAGGCACAAATACCGCGACCAACCAGGCAGAACTCGGACTGGTGACAACAACCTTTGCAGATGTGGTGGTGAGCCCGGTAGTGATGCGGAAACTGCGGCCAACATCGCAGGACGGCAATGCGTCGCTGTGGGAATTGCTGGTCTCGGCAACCGGAGTGGAGCAACAGGTGAATGCGCTGAGCCTCTCATCGGCTCAATCGCTCTTCGCCATGACGCTGGCTGTGACCGTGACAGGGCAGGATTACGTGATTGAGTCGGTGGCTTCAAGCGAGGCCTTCGGCAAGGTCTACCTGTACCGACTACTCCTGCGCGAAGCCGGCCAACAGGCGGTTTAGAAGCAACTGACAGAAGAC
This sequence comes from uncultured Acidobacteriaceae bacterium, assembly GCA_903911925.1. GTDB lineage: Bacteria > Acidobacteriota > Terriglobia > Terriglobales > Acidobacteriaceae > Telmatobacter. Next base: position 9,588 of record CAIWFH010000128.1, on the reverse strand, counting down.
AGAATTCTCTTGTCGGTATCCGGGGCGTTGCTGCCGGTTTACTGCCGTCTGCCATGAGGAATCGAATGCAAAACGCGAAAGACTCGTTTTACGTAGCGCTGCGCACGCGGCTGGCCGCGCTCAATCCGGAACGGACGATCCTGCTGCGCGGCGCGATGCGGCCGGGGATTCTTGTGGAGGAGGCTGAAGCTCCTTTCAGCCAGCTCCCCAACGACGTATTTGTCCTGCGCTGGCTGGGACTGGGCGCCGATCTCGATCTGGGCTCGGTGATGGCAGTTGAGGAGTGCGAAATCCTGTACCAGACGTGCGGCACGCAGAGCTTCGGCGGGCTGGACCGAGGCCGGTCGTTGAGTGATATGGATGATGAACTGATTGCGATCCTGCAGCCTTTCTTCACTGCAAAGCTCAACTACACAACGACGCCGCCGAGTGCGATGTTGACCCAGGTGTTTTGGGACGAACCGGGATTTGCGCCGGTCGTGGTTCAGCGGGACCGCTTAAGCCGCTGGGCAAGAGTGATGATCTACAGCTACCAGGAGCAGGGGGAATAGATGGCGGCGAAATGGTTTTCAGCACCCGCACCGGTGGTCCGGAGGATTCGGGCCTACTTTGCGCCGGTGAACCGGGCGACACAGGCGCCCACCTTGTTTGACGCGACGGTGCAAGGCACCTTCAGCCTGGACGCTCCGCCGGCTCCGTGGATCAGCCTTGGCTGGATAGAGGAATTCACGCGCAAGCCAGCCAGCAAGACAGCGCCGGTATTGACGGGAATTCCAGCCGCGACCCTGGCACAGGTCAGAGAGACCCTGGAAGCGCAGGTGAGCTTCGAGTTCCTGAGTTGGACGAAGCTGACCATGGCGCTGGCCACCGGCTCGCAACACATGAACCTGCTGGCTCCAGCGAACGGTGCTGCTGCCGCCGCGGATGGAGCGCAGGCTGCGGCAGCTGTCACTGTACAGAGCGGATCTTCGGCCACATTCATTCCACTCGCGGCAACGGACGCGGCGAAGTTTGCGCCGGGCTCGATCATCGCCCTGGATGCGGATTACACGGGTCAGACAGGTTATGTGGGATCCCCGGTTTCCGGCGCATATGTGCGCAAGGCGCTTACAGATGTGGACTACACCCGGCGCGTGACTCTCAATGTGGCCTTGGTGTCAGAAGTGAATTCCACAGGCCTGACGCTGGCTGAGCCGCTGCCTGGCGGCGCACCGGCCGCGGGTGCAAAGGCGCAAGCAGTCGCGGGATTCGTTGACCGCGAAGGCGGTTGCTTTTACCAGGAGTGGTCGGCGCTGTTCGTGATGCAGGCGAGCCAGGGGGAGCGCATCTTCTTCCACTATCCCCGGCTTCAGACCATGGGGGGAGCTGTTGAGTCGGCAATGCCATTGGACGCCAAGCACAAGGGCGGCCTGCATCGAGTGCTGCTGAAGGGGCAGTTCCTGGCCCTGCCTGTGGTTGATCCGCTGGATGGCGAACGCGTTGTGTGTTATCGCAGCTTTCTGCCGGCGGCCAAGGCCCAGGTGTAAGCAGGTTTGCGAACTAGTAACCGACTAATTGGCAATGATCGAGGGTGGAATGAAAATCACGATTGCAGGGCAGGACTACACATCCACGCTTGACGCGGCGCGTGAGTTAACGATTGAACGCAAGCTGAACGAACCCTCGGAGTGCCAGCTTTGGCTCAGCCTGCCCAATGGCGGCGGCTTGGCGATGCCCTCGAGGAACCAGCCATTGGCAGTGACTGGCGACGACGGAACTCATTACTTCACAGGCTACATTGCAGTGAGTCCATTGCCGGAGTATTCCGGAATGGGGATCGAAGGCCCGCGTTACCGGATCGCGATACAGGCCATCAGCGACGAACTTCTGCTTGACCAGTCGCCGATGGCGCCCAGCAGAGGGACGACTGGCTTGACGGCCGGGCCCCTGATGGCCACCCTGGTTGGGCGCTCCGGGGCTGCCACGCTCTCCACACAGGGCCTGACGCTGAATGCACCGGTTGGCCGTTTTGTTCCAGAACCAGGCGCACCATGGAGCAAGAGCGCGGGACAAGTGGCGAACCAGGCACGCGCCGCATATCGCGCGGTCAACGGAGCCCTGACGCTCTCTTCGCTGCCCGGCTCTGTCCACTCATTGAACGAAACCGATGGAAGCTTGAACCTTGCAAACCTGGCATTCACATCGAGCGTCAAGCGTGGGCTTGCCAACGATATAACCGTGTGCGGCGAGCATGAGCCTGCAGCCTATGTAACCGAGTACTTCCGAGGCGACGGAGTTACAACGCAATTCTATCTTGCCGCCGAACCGAATTTTCCCAGCTCGTCTCAATCCACCATCATCCATGAATTGTTCAATGAGCCTCAGGTCGATCTGCGGGTCTGGGGTAACCCGGGAGGCTACGGGTATCTATCTCTCGGCGTGGGCGGGCTGGTGATGGATGGCGGAAACGGCAATGACGGGGAGACGTTACTCACCTGGCTCGACCCCGTGGAGATGGGCGGCACGCTTTTGCTTGAGGCTGTGGGAGTGACTCTCTCGCCTGGAAGCACAGGCATATTGTGCGGCTTCTTCATCGGGCTCGAGGACACGGCTGGATGCACTGCCGGCTTCCGAGTCACGGCGCAACAGGGCACCGGGGCCGTGAAACTGCAACCCATCATCCAGGGAACGGCGACCGGATCCACTTATTCTGTGAATCCTGCCAACCAATACACTCTGCGGGCCAGGGTGCATTGTGCCGAGATTGAAAGGATAATGGCCAGCTATCGCTCCTATGGAGACAGTGGAGCCATTTTCGCCGGCGGACAATGGAACCTGGCTCAGGGCAGGATTCAGATGGAGATACAAGAATTCGTCAACGGAGTGGGCGGGATACCGGTTACTCTCTATGACGGCTCTATCTCGAGCCTTCCATCAACGTGTGTAGTTGTGGCTGCAAGCAGCATAAACCTGATTGGAACCATGCGCGGACTGAACCTGACCAACCTGGGATCGGGCTGGGTGGTGAGCACGCCACTCAACGGAGGTCCTTACACGCGCAGAGTGGGCTCGACGGCCGAGGCCGCGGAGTGCCTGGTGGATCGCACCGGCAAACTTGTGTTCAACACCGGATTTGCGCCCGCGATCGGTGAGCAGGTTGCAGTGAGTTACCGCACGGTTGGCCGAGCCGTTGGGCGTGCAGTAAACGCGGCAAGCCAGCAGGCGCTTGCGCAGGCCGGATTGCCGGCAGAGATTGCGTGGATCGGCTCGGTGACCAACCCCGCGGCGCGCAGCTCGGCCGATTGCCGCAATGCGGCCCTGGTGATGGAGCAGGCAGCGGCGAGCATTAGTGCTTTGTGGAGTGGAACCTATAAGGGAAACAGGACCAATTTCGCTCTCGATGTGTGGCCGGGCGATGCGCTGCTTCTGAATGCGCCCTCGACAAGTTTGAACGCGCAGGTGGTGGCGCGCGCAGTGAAACTGAGTTACCGGGCTAGTTATCCAGATCTTGTTGGGTATGTTATTTCGTTCGCAAATGACTGGGCGTGCGATCTGGCGATCAAGACGAGCGATACGGTGCCCGCCGATGCCTGGCTTCCGGCGGCGATCTCGCCCACAATACTGGCCAATCTCTCCGGCTTGACGGTGACGGCTCTGAATGGAAACACAGTTACGATCAACGCAGGCACGACGGCGCCGGCGAACGGCGGCTTCGAGATTCGGCGGCGCGACTATGCCTTCATGGCGGGCGAAGATCCGGCCCTGGTAATGCGCGCGACGGTACCGACGATGACGTTTCCACGCGCCTCGGCCAACGATCGCTTCTATATCCGCATGTACGACGGAGCCACGCCACCCAACTACTCCGAGTTCTCAGCAGCCTTGTTCATCAACCTGCCGCTGGGATCGTGAGCGTTAAACTCTTGAGACAAATGGAGTCCGGAAAATGCGGATGATGAATGAATTCGAAGCCCAGGTGCTAAGCGATTTAAGCGTCCTGAAGACGCAGATGACCGGGCTGATGGGCGACGGCAGTGGCGGGCGCATCTCGGACCTGGAGCGCCGAATGGAGCGCCACGAGCAGAATTGGCAGCGGGCCAAGGGATTTCTAGCGGCGGTCAGCGTGGTGTTTGCGGTGATCGAAGTGGCCGTGGAGGCCCTGCACCGGCATTGAGCGGCAGCGCCGTTCCCCCGTATAATCAGCGGCATGAGCGAACATCCCCTGGTTGGCATCGTGATGGGCAGCAAGAGCGACTACGAGGTTCTCTTGCCTGCTATAGAGATTCTGCGGGAACTTCAAATCCCGCACGAAGCGCGTGTATTGAGCGCGCACCGAACCCCCGATCAGCTTTTCGAGTATGTCGACGCGGCGCGCGGGCGCGGTCTGAAGGTGATGATTGCCGGTGCGGGCGGCGCGGCTCACCTGGCCGGAGTGATCGCCGCCAAGACGCTGATGCCTGTGCTGGCCGTGCCCATTGCGGCTACATCGCTCAATGGGCTGGACTCGCTGCTTTCGATGGTGCAGATGCCCAAAGGCATCCCCGTGGCCACACTGGCCATCGGCAAGCCCGGAGCAGGAAACGCCGCGCTCTTCGCAGCCGAAATTCTGGCCTTGAATGACGCGGCGCTCTATGATCGTCTGGTTGCCTGGCGTGCTGCGCGCGCCAGGGAAGTGCTTGAAGCGAAGCTTCCCGACTAAGCGCCGCGCGGTTACTGCTGGTTTTTCTCCCAGCGCTTGGGCCGCTTGTTCTGTTGCAGTATCCGCTTGCGCAGGCGCAGGGATTTCGGCGTGACTTCAACCACCTCATCCTCGGCGATAAACTCGATGGCCTGCTCAAGGTTCAGAGCCTTCACGGGCACCAGGCGAATGGCCTCATCCGCGCTTGAGGCGCGCATGTTGGTCATGTGCTTCTCGCGCACCACATTTACGTCAAGGTCGTTGTCGCGCGAGTGTTCGCCGACAATCATTCCCTCGTAGACTTCGACGCCCGGCCCCGTAAACAGAATTCCGCGTTCCTGCAGACCGTTGAGTGAATAGGTCGTCGTCAGTCCCTGGCGATCGGCAATCAGCGCGCCCGTAGGCCGCTGCGGAATCTCGCCCTGGTACGGAATGTAGCCGTCGAACAGCGCATTCATCACGATGGTGCCACGTGTCTCGGTCAGCATTTCGCTGCGCAGACCGATGAGCCCGCGGCTGGGTACGCGGAACTCCATGCGTACGCGGCCTGAGCCGTGATTGTGCATCTTGTTCATCTCGCCTTTGCGCGGTCCCAGCTTCTCAATCACTGTGCCCGTGTATGCGTCGGGCACATCGATGGTCAGATGCTCCACCGGCTCCATGCGCGTACCGTCCACGGTTTTGGTTACAATCTCCGGGCGTCCCGCGGAAAGCTCGAAGCCCTCGCGGCGCATCATCTCGATCAGAATCGCAAGCTGCAATTCGCCGCGGCCCAAAACTTTGAAGCTGTCCGGCGAGCCGGTGTCTTCCACCCTGATACTCACATTCGTCAACAGCTCTTTTTCCAGGCGCTCCCTCAGGTTGCGACTGGTGACGTACTGGCCTTCGCGTCCCGCAAAGGGCGAGTTGTTCACGCTGAATTGAATCGCAATTGTCGGCTCGTCGATGATGATCAGCGGCAGGGGCGCCGGGTTATCGACGCTGGTAATGGTCTCGCCGATGGTGATGCCTTCAACGCCGGCAACGGCCACAATGTCGCCCATTACAGTCTCTTCAATTTCGGTGCGCTTGAGCCCCGAGAACGTGAAGAGCTTGGTGATGCGCGTCTTCATCAGCGTCCCGTCGCGTTTTGAAATCGTGACGTCGTCGCCGCGATGCAGCGTGCCCTGAAAGACGCGGCACACGGCGATGCGGCCAAAGTAATCGGAGTAGTCAAGATTGGTAACCAGAATCTGCAGCGTGCCTTCCGCATCGCCCGTGGCGGGCGGAATGGTAGACACTATGGATTCGAAGAGCGGCTGCAGGTCAGTGCCGGGCTTGGCTGGGTCGAGGGTCGCCGTACCTTCCTTGGCCACCGCATAGAGCACTGGAAAATCCAGTTGCGTCTCATCCGCATCCAGATCGATGAAAAGGTCGTAAATTTCGTTCAGCACTTCCTGCGGGCGCGCGTCGGGGCGGTCAATCTTGTTGATAACCACGATGGGCTTGAGCTTGGCTTCGAGCGCCTTGGCCAGCACGTAGCGCGTCTGCGGCAACGGGCCTTCGGCCGCATCCACCAGCAGCATCACGCCATCCACCATCTTCAGCGCGCGTTCCACTTCACCGCCAAAGTCGGCGTGGCCGGGCGTGTCAACAATGTTGATTTTGCCGCCTTCAAAGACAATTGCCGTGTTCTTGGCCAGGATGGTGATGCCCCGCTCCCGCTCCAGTTCATTCGAGTCCATCACCCGCTCGGCCACCTGCTCATTGGCGCGGAAAGTTCCGGATTGCCGCAGCATGGCGTCTACGAGGGTTGTCTTGCCGTGGTCAACATGGGCAATGATGGCGATATTGCGTATCGTCTGGGTCACAGGGTAGCTTTTCCTTCTTTTGGTTCGGCCTTGAGAGGCCATAGAGTTTAGGGGGGCGCCAGGAAGGCGAGTTGCCGCACACTGCAGCACTTTCTATTCTATCAGTAAGGCGACAATGGGGACGGCAGGCCTTGAAAAGGCCGCATTAAACTGCAGTTCTGTGCAGCGGAACCTACGCAAAGGTCATCCAACTCATTCCATTTCAATGCTATGATCTTCCGAGATTCAGGTTGCAAACCTCTTAAGGACCGGAATTATGCCGGCTGACAGGTGCGATGAGTGGAAGTGACTCAGTGATTGCAACACCCATCAACACGCCGCGCCAGGTGCTGTTTGCCAGCATGATCGGCACCACCATCGAGTTTTTCGATTTCTATATTTATGCCACTGCGGCTGTGCTCGTCTTCCCCAAGCTGTTCTTTCCCGCATCCGATCCAGCCTCTGCGACGCTTGCCTCCCTCGCCACTTTTGCCATTGCGTTTTTGGCCCGTCCCATTGGCTCGGCGCTCTTCGGGCACTTCGGCGACCGCATCGGACGCAAGACCACGCTGGTGGCTGCACTGCTGACCATGGGCGTCTCCACCGTCACCATTGGCGTCTTGCCCACTTATCACACGCTTGGCTTTGGTGCGCCGCTGCTGCTGGCGCTTTGCCGTTTCGGGCAGGGACTAGGGCTCGGGGGCGAGTGGGGCGGCGCGGTGCTGCTGGCCATTGAGAATGCGCCTTCAAAGAAACGCGCCTGGTATGGCATGTTTCCGCAACTCGGCGCGCCGGTGGGCTTCTTCTTTTCGGGGACGGTTTTCCTGCTGCTGTCGCGTTGGCTTACCAACGAACAGTTCTTCGCGTTCGGATGGCGGCTACCGTTTCTGGCCAGCGGCGTGCTCGTCCTGGTTGGCCTCTACGTTCGGTTGACGATCACGGAAACTCCGGTCTTCCGCGCTGCCCTTAAGACCAGGGAGCGAGTCAGGATTCCGATGCTGGTGGTCTTTCGCGACCACGCTGGCACACTGGTCATCGGCACCATGGTCTGCCTTGCGACCTTTGTTCTCTTCTACCTGATGACGGTTTTCGCTCTGGCTTGGGGCACGGCCGCGCTGGGCTACAGCCGCGAGAAATTTCTCCTGATGCAGCTTGTCGATATCGGCTTTTTCGCCGCGGCTATTCCAATCTCGGCGGTTCTGGCCAAGCACGGCCGCCGCATCGCTCTGCTATGGATTACGGCGGCCATTGGCTTGTTCGGCCTGGTTCTCGCGCCCATGTTTGCCGCCGGCACGGCACAGGCAATGGCCATGATGGCGTTGGGCCTCTTTTTGATGGGCATGACCTACGGGCCGCTGGGCACGGTTCTTTCCGAACTGTTTCCCACAGCGGTGCGGTACACCGGCAGCTCGCTGGCATTCAACTTCGCCGGCATCTTCGGCGCATCGCTCGCGCCCTACATCGCCACATGGCTGGCCAAGCATTTCGGCCTGCAGTACGTCGGCTACTATCTCTGCGCGGCGGCGTTGGTTACGCTCTGCGGACTGTTCATGATGCGAGAGACGAAAGACGACGATCTTGCCGCGACGGGCATCTGAGTCAAACGGTGCGTGAAGAATCGGGGATGGTTGAAACGAAGTCATTTTCGCCGCCCTGCCGGGTTTCCCCAGCAACGGCCCGAGGAGTACACTGACCGGCAATGCGAATTGTCTCCGTCTCGTCCCTTCTCGCTCTCCGTCAGGCCATCTTCGCGCTGCTGCTGGCGTGCGCTTTGCCGTTGCTGCACTCAGCCGCTGCCGCACAGCCTGCTCCCGCGCAAAACGACGCGGCCAAACTCTTGCTCATCTACTCCATCGATGTGGAGGGCGGACAGTCCACGCTGTTTGTCGCCCCATCCGGCGAGTCGCTTCTGATCGATACCGGCTGGCCGAGCGTAAACAGCCACAGCCCTGATCCTTACCAAAAGGGTCTGCATAAGGACGGCGTTCCCGATCAAACCGGCCGCGACGCTGACCGCATACAGCAGGCAATGCAGGACGCAGGCATCAAACGCCTCGATCACGTGCTCATCACTCACTACCATATGGACCACGTGGGCGGCGTGGTCGAGCTTGCCAGGCGCGTTCCCATCGGCGAGTTCCTCGATCACGGCGTCAATCGCGAAAACTCCGATGTAACGCGCCACGACTTCGCAGCCTATCTCAAGGTCACCCAGGGCCATCCGCGGCGCATTCTTCATCCCGGCGACACCATTGCAATTCCCGGCCTCAGCGCCGTCGTCCTTGCAGCCGACGGGGCACACGTCTCCGCCGTTCCCGGCATCAGCCCCACGCCGAACGCCTACTGCGGCGCGGAACAAAAGTGGCCCGAAGATCCAAGCGAGAATGCCCGATCCATCGGTGTCTTGATTACCTTCGGCAAGTTCCGCGTGCTCGATCTGGGCGACCTCACCGGCGCCAAGGAGATTGCGCTTGTCTGTCCCATGAATCCCATCGGCACGGTAGACCTCTACATGGTCACGCATCACGGCTTCAACCAATCGAATGCCCGGGCCATCGTGCATGCCGTTCGCCCCCGCGCGGCAATCATGAACAACGGCGCGCACAAGGCCGGCAGCCCCGAGGCGTGGCAGACCGTACATGACAGCCCCGGCCTTGAAGATCTGTGGCAACTGCACACCGCAGAGGACTCAGATGCTGCTCACAACAGCCCTACCGACCTTATTGCCAATCCTGCCGGAGCCACCAAAGACGGCGCATGGCTGAAGGTGGCGGCATCGCCGGACGGCAGCTTCTCCGTCACCAATTCACGCACCGGGCAGACGAAACAATACCCGCACAAATAGGACTCTTTCGACGATGGCTGATTCCGACAGGCGAAGGCAATAAGCGCAGCGAGAAGGCGCGGCTTTGTAGCAGGGCACGACTTTTAGTCGTGCCGATGAATGCGGAAAATCGGTGTGGGCTTTACAGGCTGCGGAAAAACCCTTAATTCCGGTCTGGTTTTGTCCTTGGGACGGATTTTTGCGCGCTTTCGTTGCGTTTGGTCGCGGTTTGCAGTCTTCGTTTCGCGCCTGGAAGCCGTTTTTCCGGCCTCCAGGCA
>CAIWFH010000127.1 GCA_903911925.1 uncultured Acidobacteriaceae bacterium | reverse complement strand
AGGTTGTACTTGCGCTTCAGATAGTTGGTAATGGCCTCGTCCATCTGGTTGCCGGCCATGCGCACCGAGCGCGAGTACACAATGCCACTGAGCGAGATGACTGCAATGTCTGTGGTGCCTCCGCCAATATCGACCACCATGTTGCCGGAGGGCTCGGTGATGGGCAAACCCGCGCCGATCGCGGCTACCATCGCCTGTTCCACCAGGTACACTTCGCTGGCCTTGGCGCGATATGCTGAGTCCTCAACCGCGCGCTTCTCCACCTGCGTAATCTCTGAGGGCACGCCGATCACGATGCGCGGGTGCACCAGCATCTTCCGGTTGTGCGCCTTCTGGATAAAGTAGTTCAGCATCTTCTCGGTGACTTTGAAGTCGGCAATCACGCCGTCCTTCATCGGCTTGATGGCCACGATGTTGCCGGGCGTGCGGCCCAGCATCTCCTTGGCCTCCTTGCCTACGGCTTCCACTTCACCGGTGTTCTTGTTGATGGCTACAATGGAGGGCTCGTTGACAACAATGCCCTTGCCGGCCGCGTAGACCAGAGTGTTGGCGGTGCCGAGATCGATGGCCAGGTCGCTGGAGAACATGCTAAAGAGCGAGCGCAGACCGTGCGATCGCGAAGAGCGCGAAGGGTATCCGTTCAATGACATTGGGAAACTGAATCTACCTCAGCGTTTATTGTACGGCCAGCGAGCCGGGACCGCAGGTAAAGCCCGCAAACCGCGCAAAATGCTGCGCCAGCGTAGTAAACGTTGCGGTAAACTCAGGTGTTCGCAGGGCAGGGGCCGATCCCTGATCTCTGATCTCTGACCCCTGATCTCTGCTTTTCGAGGTTTCCATGACCTATCCCACGTATCACAATCTGATCGGCGGCCAGTGGCTTCCGGCTGCCGAAGGCAGAACCATCCTCAACCTGAACCCCGCCAACCACTCCGACGTGGTCGGCGCATTCCCCTCCTCGCACGCCGGAGACGTGGCCCTGGCCGTGGCCGCCGCCAAAACAGCCTTTGCCTCGTGGCGTCTGGTTCCAGCGCCCAAACGGGCTGAGATTCTGATGCGCGCCGGCCTTCTGCTCAAAGAGCGCAAGGAACAGTACGCCCGCCAGATGACCCGCGAAATGGGCAAGGTGCTGGCTGAGACCCGCGGCGATGTGCAGGAGGCCATCGACGAGGCCTTCTACGTGGCCGGCGAAGGGCGGCGGCTGTTCGGCCAGACCACCCCCAGCGAACTCCAGAACAAGTTCGCCATGAGCGTCCGCATGCCGGTGGGCGTGGTGGGGCTGATTACGCCGTGGAATTTCCCCATGGCCATTCCCAGTTGGAAGCTGTTTCCGGCCCTGGTTTCAGGCAATACCTGCGTCATCAAGCCTGCTTCGGATACGCCGCTCTCCACCTACAACCTGGTGCAGACGCTGGTGGATGCGGGCCTTCCGCCGGGCGTGGTCAACATCGTCTCCGGCACCGGCTCGGCGGTGGGAACGCCGCTGGTGGAGCACCCGGATGTGCGCGCCATCAGCTTCACCGGGTCAAGCGCCGTGGGTTCTCTGGTGGCGCAGCGGGCGGCGGCCGGGTTCAAGCCGGTTTCGCTTGAAATGGGCGGCAAAAACGCCCAGATCGTGCTCGACGACGCCAACCTGGAACTGGCTCTCGACGGCGCTCTCTGGGGTTCCTTCGGCACCACCGGGCAGCGCTGCACGGCCACCAGCCGCATTCTTCTCCAGAAGGGCATTGCGGAGAAATTTACCGCCGAGTTTGTCGCCCGCGCCAGGAAACTCATCGTCGGCGACGGGCTGGATGAATCGGTCGAGGTGGGCCCGCAGGTCAACGAAAGCCAGATTGAAACCTCAGAGAAATACGTGGCCATTGCCCTGGCCGAGGGGGCAAAGCTGCTGACCGGCGGCCACGCGCTCACGGATGGCGCTTACGCCCACGGCACGTTCTTTGAGCCCACGGTTCTGGGCGGCGTTACGCCCTCCATGCGCATCGCCCGCGAAGAGGTCTTTGGCCCCATGGTCTGCCTCATCGAGTTCGAGACCTTTGAAGAAGCCATCGCGATCGCCAACTCCATTGACTACGGGCTCTCGGCGTCGCTTTATACGAAAGATGTGAACCGCGCCTTCACCGCCATCCGCGACCTGGAGGCCGGCATTACCTACATCAACGCGCCCACCATCGGCGCAGAGGTGCACTTGCCCTTCGGCGGCGTCAAGCACACCGGCAACGGCCACCGCGAAGGCAATGGAGCCATCGATTTCTTTACCACGTGGAAGTCGGTCTACGTCGATTTCTCCGACCGCCTGCAGCGTGCGCAGATCGATAACGCGGAGTGATTTTTCTGGGAGTAACAGCGCTGCAGGATTGGCCGTGCGAACCAGTATCAGGAAGTTGAACGCAGCCGCTCCGCCAGCCACTCAATGGCCTCGTCCGCGTGTTCGATCTCAACCCTCAGGCGGACGGTTTTAAGCGGAAGGGACTCCGGAAATTCAGCAGATAGTTTCCCCAGCCTGAGACGGTCTTTTTCCGTAGTGAGCAGCGCGGTTGCTCCTGCCGCATGCGCCGCCTCCGTAAGCCGTTTCAGGTCTGCGAGCGTGTAGCGGTGGTGGTCGCGAAACGCGATCCGTGCGGCGATCCGCACTCCGGCAGTTTCAACCCCGGCAAAGAACTGCTCCGGGCGCGCGATGCCGCAGAAAGTCGCCACCGGCCCGTCCACCTCCGGGACCTCCATCGTGCGCCGCAGCCGCCAGACGGGGCCAGTCCATCCCCAGGCCTTGAGTTCCGCCTCCAACTCCGGCTCGCCAACGGGAATAGCCAGAACCGTTGCTCGATTCAATACGCTCAGCGGCTCGCGCAAGTTGCCCGCCGGCAGCAGCCTGTCCGCCCAGTCCTCGCGGTTGAGCAGCAGAATATTCACGTCGCGGTGGAGTTGCCGGTGCTGAAATCCATCGTCGAGCAGGTGAACGCCAGGCAGTGAACTCTCCGCCTCCGCCAGCAGGCCGGCTTCATATCGCTGCGCGGCCACATAAACCGGAACCCCTGCTTCCTGCGCAATCAGCAGCGGTTCGTCGCCAAACTCCCCGGCGCTTCCGTTCGGGTCAACGCGCGCGGCGCTCTTGTCACGCCGTCCGTAACCGCGCGAAAGCACGTCCACACGCAGGCCGCGCTGCAAAAGCGCTTTGGCCAGGGCAATGGTCAACGGAGTTTTGCCCGCGCCGCCCGTGGAGAGATTGCCGACACTGACCACCGGCCAGCGCAGCCGGCGCACCGGCTCCAGGCGTGTTCCCAGCCGCAGTTCGCGCAGCGCGAGTCCTGCTGCGTAAACAGGCGTCAACGGAGCCAGCCAGGAGCGGTTCATGCGGTGGTTCTCCGTTCCGCCAGCAGCTCGCGCAGCGCCGTCATGCAGCGCTCCGTAGCCCCGGCCTGCTCGTGGAAAACTTCGCGGGCGCGCGTGCCCATGGCCGCGGCTGCAGCGGAGTCCCGGAGCAGCGCAATCAATTCTGCGGCCAGCTCTTCTTTGCTGGTGATGCGCAGGGCCTGGTGCGCGCGCAAATCCTGAATGATGGCGCGGAAATTCGCATCGTACAGGCCCATCACGATCGGCACGCCGAACTGCGCCGGCTCCAGCGGATTGTGGCCGCCCGCGTCAACCAGGCTGCCGCCCACAAACGCCACCGCGGCCAGCGAGTAAACCGACGCCAGCTCGCCGATCGTGTCTAGAAGAACCACCTGGCCGGGGGTCGAGCGGATGCAGCGAGCCTTCCGGTTTTGAACTCCAATCCGACCGCCTGACCCACTGGATACCGGAGTTTTCAAGCAGCGCAGCCACGGCGGCAAAGCGCTCGGGATGGCGCGGCGCCAGCACCAGGACGAGTCGCGGATCGGCCTCGAGCAGGCGCGGCCACGCTTCCAGCAGCGCGGTCTCTTCGCCCTCCAGCGTGCTGCCGGCCACAACCAGCCGCAAACCCGGCGTCAGGGCTTTCAAGCGGCGTGTGGCGTCAGCCTCTTCGGCGGCGCGCACGTCGAACTTCAGGTTGCCGGCCACAGTAACCCGTTCCGGCAGGCAGCCGATAGCCTTCAGCCGCTGGGCGTCCGTCTCACTCTGGGCCAGAACCCGGCTCATGCGGCTAAGGAATGGCCGCCAAAAGCGCCGCAGCTTCCGGTAGCGCGGCCATGAGCGGTCGGAGACGCGGGCATTCACCACGGCCACGGGAATCCTGCGGCGGGTGCAGCCGCTCAGCAGGTTGGGCCAGAACTCGGTCTCCGCCAGCACCAGCAGTTGCGGCTGCAGGCTGTTCAAACAGGCGCGAACGGCCCAGGGCAGATCCAGAGGGTTATAGAAAACCCGTTCCCGGCCGAAGCGCTCGCGGGCCAGTTCCTGCCCGGTGCGCGTGGTGGTCGATACCACGACAAAATAATCCGGCAAGGCTGCGTCCAGCGTCTTGACCATGCGCGCAACGGACAGCACCTCGCCCACTGAGACGGCATGAACCCAGATGATCGGCCGTTTGCCCGCCAAAGCGGCCAGCCGCGCCGGTGTCTTCCCCAGCCGTTCCGCCATTCCCTCGCGGTATTTGTGGGTCGTGGCCATCTTCCACAGCCACCAGGGGGCGCTGGCCACCAGGCCCGCCAGCAGTGCCACGTTATAGAAAAAGAGAATCATGCGTGACGGAACGCGCCTTTCCGCAGTCCAACCTCAAATGATACAGTCGAGCACGATGAGGACCATGCGGACCATTCCGCTTTTTCTGATCTGGCTGACGCTGCCGGCCCTGGCCAGCGATCATACCCCGCCCCCGGTGCAGCCGGCTACGGCCTTTCCCGCGGTCGAAGTGCACGGCGACGAAAAGGTGGCCATCGCCGCCGAACCCTACGACACCAAAGAAAAGGAATCCATCTTTCGCGTCGATTACCTGGGCCACGGCGTCATGCCGGTGCGGCTCATCGTCACCAACAACAGCAACCGCCCCATCAGCCTGCGCGACGCCCGCATTCTCTTCATGACCGCCGCCGGCGACAAGATTCAGGCCGCCGAGCCGGAAGACGTGGAGCGGCTCATGACGCGCAGTGAGCGGGAAGGCAAAAAAATTCCCATGCCCGGGCCCATCCCCGCCATCAAGCTCAAGCCCAAGGCCAGCAACCGCGATATCGAGCAGGACTTCGACACCTTCGAGTACGCGGCCCTGGTGGTGGAACCGCACACCACGCGCGCCGGATTCCTGTTTTACGACGTCTCCCAGCTCGACAACCCGCTGCAGGGCGCCAAACTGCACCTGCACAAGCTGCGCAATGCGGACGGCGACGAGCTTTTCTACTTTGAGATTCCCTTCGACAAGTACCTCAAGTCCAAATCCAGCCAGATGAACTGAGGCATTGCAGAAGAGCTCCCCGGCCGCGGTGAGCAAACCGGACCAGCGTTTTCTCCGCCGCCGGTGCAATCCTGCTGCAATGAACACACATCTCCGTCACGACCACGAAGTACTGCTTGAGAGTCTTGAGGGTGGCAAGCTGCCGCGCAACCTCAGTTGGGACGCCCTGGTTGACCTGATTGGGCAAATCGGCCTGGTCCAGCCGCACGGCAACGACGAGTTTGCCTTTGTGGTCGGCTCGCAAAAGGCCTTCTTCAAGCGCCCCAGCACGCATAACCTTGAAGTGGAAGAGATTTCCCGGCTGCGCAGATTTCTGAAAGAAGCGGGAGTGCTGGGGAAACTAGCCAAAGCGCACCAATCCGGGCGCATGGTTGTGGTCATCGACCATCATGCCGCCCATCTTTATCAGGATTTCGGCGGCAGCGTGCCTGAAGACGAAATGACCGTCAAGCCGTACGATCCCTTCGGATTTCAGCACCACCTGATCCATCGCAAGGAAGCCCATTACCCGGGCGAGCACGTTCCCGAGGAGGATTCCTTCTACGAGGAGATCGCTCAGGACCTGCTCCACGCCGAGGCAATCGTCCTCATCGGCCATGCAACGGGAAAGAGCAGCGCCGCGGACTATCTCAGCGAGTACCTCAAGACGCACCACCCGGAGACATTCAAGCGCATCGTCGCAAACGAGACGGCGGATCTATCCGCGCTGACCGAGCCGGAGATCGAAGAGATCGCCAAGCGGCATATTCGCTGCGCTCTGGCAATTCCCGCCTGATCGCACCGGGTTTATTCGTAGTAGGTGGCCGTGGTGGTGTCTGTCTCCCAGATGGTGCAGTCCTTGATGCGCACCCGGCCCGCGGTCATGCCGGCCAGTTGTTCGCTGGTCTGGTCGTAGAAGTATTTGGCAATATTTTCCGCCGAGGGGTTCAGCACCGTGAAGGGCTCCAGGTCGTTGAGCATCTGGTGGTCGATGCGGTCGATCACCGGGCGCAGCACCTGCTTCAGCAGCTTGAAGTCCAGCAACAGGCCGGCCTCGTCCAGCGCGGCCCCGGCCAGGGTCACGCGGACCTTGTAGTTGTGGCCGTGCGGGTTTTCGCACTTGCCCCGGTAGTTGCGTAGATAGTGGCCGGAGCTGAATCCGGCTTCCACTGTGACTTCATACATCGGCGTTTGCTCAGTCCTGTGCGGGAAAGCATCCCTGCTCCCATTCTAGTGTCTTGCAGCAGATTACGGACTCCGGGGGCGCGCAGTTGCTCGACCGCGCAGATGAAAAATCTATTCGCGGTTGTCGCGGCGTTTCCGTCGTGCTGCCAGCCGGGCTTCTTCGTTGCGCCGGTCCACCTGCTCGAACAGGTGGGTCATGACGCCGATGAACGCCGAAATCAGCCCGAACAGCAGCAGGAACAGCGCCACTGTGCGCCACAGCGAGGCGTTGGCCGGAAGGCCGGGCTGGAAGCCGGACGGCACCAGCGACATGCCCGCTGAAAGCAGCGCGAAGAACGCCAGCGTGGCGGCCAGAATGTAGAAGTTGCGGGACATAGTTGCAGAGGCGGAGACGATCCGCCAAGCCTGTTGCGATTCTACTTTGCGGCAGCAGGTTTGGGCGTGACTTATCCGAGATCGCGAGCCGTAAACTTTCGTCTTGCACCGTGGCGAATGTGAAGCACTTCAACCTGCTGTCGAGTTTCAAGTACACGATAGAGCACACGATAGATATGAGGCTTCTTGCCGTAGAGCAGGTGCCTGATCTGGTCCTTTGCACGCGTCATGGGGCAGCGGTAAGGCAGCTCTTCAAGGCTGAGAATTGCCCTTTTGAGCCCCTTGTACCACTTCAAGGCCGCGGCGGAATTCCCGGCGTCGATTTCCTCGTACAGGCTGGCAAAGTCGCGCTCCGCGCGTTCCGTAAAGTTAACGATGTATGCCATGGGAGGTCTCAAACTCGGCAAAAAACTCCCTCGCTGGCCGGGTCTTTCCTGTTTTCGCGTCCTCCAGACCCTGACGAATGCCTTCCTCGGCATCGGCGCGGGCGGCAATATCGAGCAGGCGCTGATAGGCTCCGGCGTCCTGCACGACGGCCGCCGCCTTCCCATTCACGGTGAGCACCATGGGGCGTTTGCTCTTCTTGAGATGCTTCATGAAGTCGCCCGAACTACGCCGAAAGGTCGTCAACGATTGGATGTCGGTGGTGATATTGAGCAATGCGCCTCCCAATGGAGCACCTTATTAGGTGCTTTCAGAATAACGCATCGCCAAAAAAATAAACAGGCCTTAGCGTCCTGAGTCTTAAGTTCATATTACAAATGAGCTGTCATCCTGAGCGACCGTAGCGAAGCGAAGGGAGTCGAAGGATCTGCGGTTGCTCTTGTTTTTGTTTTTGTTTTCCTCGTGCTTACTGCGGTTCGGTCGCAGCAAATATGCAATGAATTTTTGACTCACAACACTGGCGGAGCGCCGCGCTTTCAATCACCGCGACGCCGCTCTTGGCGAACTCCGCCTCGACTTTGGCAACGGAGCCGTCCAGATCGATGGCGCGGCAGGCGTCGCGCAGAACGACGACGGGCAGGCCCAGGCGCCGCGCATCGAGGGCGGAGTAAGCGACACAGAAGTCATAAGCCAGCCCGGCCAGGAAGACGCGGTTGAGGTTGCGCTCGGCGAGATAACCCGCCAGGCCGGTGGGCGTAACGCGGTCGTTCTCAAAGAATGCGGAATAGGAATCGACGTGCGGATGGAAGCCTTTGCGCAGGATCAGTTCGGCCTGCGGAAGGCGCAGCGCGGGATGAAACTCCGCGCCCTTGCTGCCCTGAACGCAATGCACGGGCCATAGGGTCTGTGTTCCGTAACTCAACTCGATCTGTTCGAAGGGCCGCCTGCCGGGATGGGCTGCGGCGAATGAAGAGTGCGCGGGCGAGTGCCAGTCCTGGGTGAGTACGATGTGCGCAAACCTGGGCGCGACGTGGTGAATCACGTCGATGACGGCGTCTCCATCGGCAACGGCAAGTGCGCCGCCAGAGCAGAAATCGTTTTGTACATCAACGACAATGAGAACGTCTTGAGCGGCGATCTGCATTGAGCCTCCATCACGAAATTCCGGGCACTTCCCAGTCTATCGATACACGACCGGGACAGACGGATTCAGGCCAGGAGCACGTCAACGCCGCTGCGGGTGAGCATCTCAACATATCCGGGCGCAAGGTCCCGGTCGGAAACGACGATATCCGCGGCGTTGAGCGGGGCGACGGGAAACATGCCGCCGCGTCCGAACTTGGTGTGATCGGCAACGATGATCACTTTGTCGGCGATCTCGATCATCTTCTGCTCCGAGCCGACGACCAGCGTGTTGTTATTGCTGAATCCGGCCTCGGTGATGCTGCCGATTCCCATGATCACCACATCGGCGCGCAGCGCGCTCAGCATCTGCTCGCAGAAGGGGCCGAGCATGACGCGAAGCCGCGGATCGAGATAGCCGCCGGTCAGCGTCAGTTCGATGTTGCGCAGCGATTCCAGGCTCTCGGCAATGGGCAGGGAATTGGTAATGATGTGCAGGGATTTGGCGGCCAACTCGCGGGCGACGGCGGCAACGGTCGAGCCGCCATCGAGGATCACGGTCTGGCCGTCTTGAATAAGTTCCGCGGTCATCCGGGCAATGCGGCTCTTTTCGCTGCTGGAGCGCACACTCTCTTCCGCATAATCGAACGCGCGATTGAGGGGAGGCTGGAAGGGAACGGCGCCTCCATAGACGCGGCGCAACGTCTTTTCCTCTTCCAGGATGTCCAGGTCGCGGCGGACGCTGGACTCGGAAGCGTCCAGCTCGCGGCACAGGGTTTCCAGGTCAAGGAAATCCCGGGACTCGAACATCTGGCGGATTCGCAGTTGCCGTTCAGCAGCTTTCATCGTGTAGTCGCTGAGTCCCTCTATCCCTCGGCGCACCGGCTTCGCGCCGTATGCGCCCTTCGTGTTCGACTTGCGTATTACCTACTGGCTCCGAGGGTGTTCATGACCGCGTCGGTGACGGACTTCACCAGCATCTCCAGGTCCGATTCCGAGGGCTTTCCGGTACAGCCGTCGCAGGGAGTTGGCGTCAGGGCGATCGACCCCGGCACCTCAAGATCGGAAAGCTGGCACTCCTTCATCCGCGACGTATCAAAGCGTATGTCGGGCAGGCCGAGCTTCTTCTTGATGGCCAGCAGATCGGAGCCCTGCTGCTCAGAGATGTGGGAGATGGGCGCGCCCAGTTGCGCGGCCAGCATCAGGGTCCAGCAGTAGGTCTCAAGCACTTCGGCGTACCACTCGGCATGGGTTACCGTATCGGCCCAGCAGACAATGCCGTGATTGGAAAGCAGTACCGTGTTGTGCTGCTTGACGAAGGGCAGAACGGTCTGCGCAAAGGCGGCTGTTCCCGGCGTTTCGTAAGGCGAAATAGCCACCTTGCCAATGAAGACTTCAAACTCGGGAATCACCAGGTTGGGCGGCACTTTTCCGGTGATGGCGTAGGCGGTGGCATGCGGCGGATGGCAATGGACAGCGGACTTGGCCTCCGGCACAGCTTTGTAGATTTCAAGGTGCAGGAATATTTCGCTGGTGCGCGGCTTGGTGCCGGCGATCTGATTCCCTTCAAGATCGACCAGGCTCAGGTCTTCGGGCGTCAGATCGTACTTGCTGACCAGGGTGGGGGTGCAGATGACTTCGTTGGGGCCGATGCGATAGGAGATGTTGCCGCCGTTGCCGTCGACAAACTGGCGCATCCACAGCTTGCGCCCGACCGCGCAGATTTCCTTCTTGATGGCTTCAGCTTCCGGCGTAAAAAACAGGCGCGGATTGGGAGCGGGACGGTTTTGCGAAGCGCCGTTGCCGGCGGCTTTCGCAATGGAAGCCGGGGCTGCCGCGGATTCCCCGTAAGCGGCGGGAGCTGCGGACTTTGCTTTGCCGTTGGCTGCCAGGGCGATATTGTGCTGGGCCAGGAAGTCGCGGGCCGAAGGGGTTACAACGCAGTTCTCGCAGATCAGTACGCGGTTTGCTCCTGCCGCAAGGGCATCCTGGGCATCGCGCAGCGACAGGAGTTTTTTACTTGAAATATCGATGCTCTTCGCTTCGTTCTTCACTTCCACACCTCTGATCCTAAGAAAAGCTGCTTATGACTGAACGTTGATGGAATCCACAATCAGGGAACAATACGCATCCACGGGCACGGCATCGGGCCAGAATGGATTCGCGGCCTCGCGGCCCTCGGTAAATGCCACCATCTGTCCTTTGGCGGCTCCAAGTTCATCCACGGCAACCAGGGACTTGCCTCCGCCCCGTCCGTTGCGCGCGCGCAGGTTCTCCATGGTCACCGGCTCCAGTACCACCAGCGTTCTGCCGCGATAGGCCGGAACCGCCGGATTGAGCGTGACGTGGCCGCGAACAATGCCGAGTCTCATGCGCTACTCCTGCCTTGCCGTTGCGGGTGTTTGCAAAGGATCCACAATGCCGGCAACCACCATGCGCGCGGGCGTTGTGTTGCCAAGGCGCGTCCGTGCAATGTCGCCATCGGTGGATACTATGACCGTGGAGCCGTTGGCTGCGCCCAGCCAATCCACAACCACGATGGGTTCCACGGCCGCGCTGCCGTCGGCTTCAAGACGCTGCGCGAGCAAAAACCGGCAGCCAACCAAAGTCGGATGCTTGACTGCCGCAACTACGGTGCCGCCGATACGCGCAAGAAACATGGCTAGATGATCCGCAAGGCGTTGCCGACGATGAGCTGCCGCTGCCGCGTGAAGGTGAGCGGCGAGGTGACGCCTTCGCCGGTGGGGGTTGCAATGCTGTGGCTGAAATATCCCGGGCCGCCGACGCCCAATGAAGCCGGCGACGCGGCGTTATGAACAAAAATGGTGGTGTTCATGGCGCGGGCCATGCGGGTTACGTTCTCAACGTTTTGCGAATGCATGATGGCCGTGTGCCGGTAGCCGTGCTCGGCCTTGACTGAGGCGGCAATGCCCGCGTCCACATCGCGGACGCGCACTACCGGAATGAAGGGCATCATCTGTTCTTCAACGACGAAAGCGTGGTTCTCGTCGGTCTCTCCAAAGAGAAGTTGCGTGTCGGCCGGTACGCGCACGCCAGCCGCGGCTGCAAGCACGGAGACATCCTTGCCGACGAATGCCTTGTTGACGTGGGCGCGTGCGCAGCCACCGCCTCCGCCTTCTAAGGTGAAGGCAGCGCGAGTGAGTTTTTCGATTGCGGCGGAGTCCAACTGGTAAGCTCCGGCGCGGCGCATGGCCTCAATGAAGGCGTTGGCGACGGAGGCCACGACAAAGATTTCCTTTTCGCCGATGCAGAGCAGGTTGTTGTCAAAGGATGCGCCGGCGATGATGCATTCCGCGGCGCGATCCAGATCGGCGGTTTCATCCACGACCACGGGAGGATTGCCGGGACCGGCGGCGATGACGCGCTTGCCGGATTTCGACGCTGCTTTTACCACGGCAGGGCCGCCGGTGACGCAGAGCAGCGCGATTTTGGGGTGAGTGAAAATCTGCTCGGCGGCCTCGAGGCTGGGCTCCTGAATGGTGGTCAGCACGTTGCGCACACCGCATTCGCGCTCGATTTCGCGGTTCCACAGTTGCAGGGCGTATTGCGCCACGCGCGCGCCGGAGGGATGCGGCCCGAAGACCGCAGTGTTGCCGGCGGCAAGAATATTGATGGCATTGGAGGCCATGGTGGGCACCGAGTGGGTGACGGGCAGCATCATGCCGATGACGCCCCAGGGGGCGTGCTCGATGACGCACAGTCCCGTGCTGTCGCTGCGGGCATCGCTGCGCATGGCTTCGACGCCCAGCACAAAGCGCATGTTGGTCAGCTTCAGGATCTTGTGGTCGAGGCGGCCGACTTTGGTCTCCTCGAGTTCCATGCGGCCCAGTTCCTCGCGGCGATCCATGCAGATGCGGCGAATGATGTCGATCATCTTCCCGCGCTCGTCAAGGCTCATGGCCGCGACCTGCTTCTGCGCCTCGAAAGCAGCGTTGGCCGCCTCATCCACCGTGGCGAAAACTCCGTCGCGCGGAGCGGCCGCGGCTGGGACGGCGGCGGAGGATTGTGGTTGTTGCATCTGGACGCGCAGCCGCGCCACAACCTCTCGGGCGATCTCCGCAATGACCTGTTCCTGGACTTGCATTTATGGCTTCTCCAATACTTTGCCTTCAACCTCGACGGCGTCGACGATGCCGACAATGACGGCATCGACCGGCGCATCCTTGGTTGCGGGCGTGAGGCGCGCGGAACTGCCCTGCGTAAACAGCACGCATTCGCCGGCGCCGGCTCCAACGCTGTCCACCGCAACCACGGAACTCCCGGAGATTTGCAGCTTGCCGTCCCGGCTGATGTACGGCTGAATCAGAAGCAGCTTCATTCCGAGGAACTTTTCGTTCTTCTGGGTTGCGACAACATTGCCGATCACTTTTGCGATGAACATAGCGGCTTCCTCGTGGGCGACGGCAGAGCAAACCCTGCCGCCTGCAACTATTTCGGCAGCACGGTGGCAAGATTGCCATGCGGGCGCGCGATCACATGCACGCTCTGCACCTCGCCAACGGCGCGGGCGGCACTGGCGCCGGCATCCACCGCGGCGCGCACGGAGCCCACATCCCCGGTGACAAAGACCGAGCACAGACCGCTGCCGATCTTGTTCCAGCCGACGAATTGCACGCTGGCAGCTTTCAGCATTGCGTCTGTAGCCTGGACCAGTGCGACCAGGCCCTTCGTCTCGATCATTCCAATCGCTTCGTTTGCCATTCCAGTTCTCCCGTTTCCGTATTACTTCAACATGCTTTCGACAAGCGCATCGTGGGGACGCGCAATCACGTGCGACGACACGAGTTCGCCGACGACCTTGGCGGCCGCTGCTCCCGCGTCAACAGCCGCGCGCACGCTGCCCACATCGCCACGCACAATGGCGGTTACGTATCCGCCGCCAATCTGCACGGTTTTTACGAGTTCTACGCTGGCGGCTTTCACCATCGCATCACATGCCTCGACAAGTCCGACGAGGCCCTTGGTTTCAATCAATCCGATTGCTTCACTCATCTGGTCTCCTCTTGCGGGCTAGGCTTTTCTGGGCGCCGTTTTCTTGTCCTGTTGCACAAACGACGGCAATTCATCGTGGGGGCGGGAGATCACCTGAACGCTGATCACTTCGCCGATGCGTGCAGCCGCTTCCGCGCCCGCGTCTGTGGCTGCCTTGACCGCGGCCACGTCTCCTTCAACGAAGGCGGTCACTAGGCCTGAGCCCACCGACTGCCAACCGGCGAAGGACACGTTTGCGGACTTGAGCATGGCGTCGGTTGCCTCAAACAGCGCGACCAGGCCTTTTGTCTCAATCATTCCAAGCGCTTGTTTCATCGCTTCCTCTCTTTTCAGTAGCGTTACTTGAACTATTGCGTTGTGTTACTTGAGCAGTTCGATGTCTTTGGTCAGGTGCAACCCACAGGCGTTGGCCTCGTCGGTGTCCATGTGGACGTTGAGGCGCGATGTGGGGTCGATGCGTACGTGAACGTTGTTGAAGGTGAGCCCTGCCTGGCCGCCGATGCGGAGCTTCATGCGGTCGCCCTTGGCGACGCCGAACCAGGCTGCTTCCGCGGGGCTCATATGTACGTGGATGGCGGCGCGAAGGACGCCTTCCTTCAGTTCGACAACGCCTTTGGGCCCGATAATCACGGCGCCGGGCGTGCCGGCTATGTCGCCGGAGAGCCGAACGGGAATGTCGGCAAATCCCAGCATGATGGCGTCAGTAAAAGCCAGCTCCACTTGCGACTGCTTGCGCATCGGGCCCAGAATGCGCAGGTTGGAGATGAGGCGGCTGCGCGGCCCGACAATGGTCACCGTCTCCTTGGCCGCGAAGTTGCCTTCCTGGTAGAGCGGGCGGTCGAAAGTCAGCTCCGAACCCGGCCCAAACAGAACGTCCATGTCCGCGCGGCAAACGTGCATGTGGCGCGAGGAGGCCTGGACGGTGAGCTGCGGCGCCGCGCCGATCTTTTCCTTGCCCAGGTATTCCAGCGCGACCTGGCGCACGATCTGCTCGACCATCGATCTGTCGATGGAACCAACCGAATTCGACACTGCTGTAATTCCGCTTGCCATAAGAAATCCTGTATTGCTCTGTGCTACCTTGCTTGCCCTGAACTTGCCAGCGCGCGTCCGGCAACGGCTGCTGTTTCGCGCGCCACGATAATCTCTTCGTTTGCCGGGACCACCAGAACTTTGACCGGAGAATGATCGGTGGAGATGGGGCCTTCGCCCTTGATCTTCCGGTTCTTTTCCTCGTCGAGCTCGATACCGAAGGCGGACAAATCTTTCAGAATGGCTGCGCGAATCTCCGCGCTGTTCTCGCCGATGCCGCCTGAAAAAGTGATTGCATCCAAGCCGCCGAGCGAAACCATGAACGCGCCAACATAGTGGCGGATGGAGTGGACGAAAACGTCGATGGCGAGTTGGGAGTGCGCGTCTCCCGCCGCCGCGGCCTGCGTGAGATCGCGAATGTCGCCGCTCGTCCCGCTGATGCCAGCCAAGCCCGAGCGGTTGCCGAGAAGGGCCGCCATCTGGTCCGGGTCGAGCCCCAGCCTCTTCATCATGTAGAGCACTGCAAAAACGTCAATGTCGCCGACGCGGTTATTCTGCGGCAATCCGGACTGGGGCGAGGCGCCCATGCTCACGTCCACGGCAATGCCGTTGCGAAACGCAGCCACGCTGGAACTGCCTCCCAGATGGCAGGAGATGTGGCGCAGAGGATTGCTTCCGAGCAGCGCCTGGGCGCGCTCGCTGGCAGAGCGATGGCTGGCGCCGTGAAAACCATAGCGGCGGATGCCGAACTCGCTGCGCCACTCGTAGGGAACCGCGTAGGTGGTGGCCGCTTCGTCCATGAACCGGTACGGCGCGGTCTCAATGACCGCGACCAGCGGAACGCCGGGTAGCTGCTGGCGAAAGGCCTGAATGGCCGCAATGTAGGGGGGATTATGCGCCGGCGCCAGGAAAGAAAACTGTTCCATGGCGGCGAGAAATTCGTCGCCGATCAACTGCGATTCATTGAGCGGACCGGCATGAACCGCCTTGAAACCGACCGCGCCGATCTCGGACAGGTTCTGGAGGGCCTTGCCAGGTCCCGCAATCTCGGCGATACATTTGGCGATGGCGGCCGGGTAATCGGCGCACTCGCCGCCCGGCTGACCGATCCGTTCCACGCGCCCTGCTGCCAAAACGGTCTCAGCCGGCATGTCCAGGACGCGAAACTTGAACGAAGTGCTACCGATATTTGGAATCAAGCATTTCATTATTGACTGTTCTTGATTGAAAGTGAATGATACGATACTGTATTGACCGTAGTCAACCATCATTATTTGACAGATATTGAGGATTAAGGCCCAAATTATGGCAGAAACGGGCAAATCGCACGTGGAACCGGCGGGGAACGGGTCGTACCACCCGTCTGCCGAACGGCTGGAGGAGCTCGGAATTGTCGGCGCGGGCGGGGGTGGGTTCCCGGCGGCGGCCAAGTTCCGGACCAGGGTGTCGCTGGTGATTGCCAACGCGGCAGAGTGCGAGCCGCTGCTGCACAAGGACAAGGAACTGCTGCACCACCACGCCGAGCCCTTCCTGCGCGGCCTGCGCATGGCCATGGAGATGGTGGGCGCGGCAGAGGGCGTAATCGGCATCAAGGAGAAGTATCACGAGATCATCGCCGCGCTTGAGCAGCAGGCGCCGGCGGGCGTGCGGGTGGTGCCGCTGCCGGATGTGTACCCGGCTGGGGATGAGTTCATCCTCGTTCACCTGGTAACCGGCCGCGTGATTCCGCCGGGCGGGCTGCCGAAGGATGTGGATGCGGTGGTTTCGAACGTCGAGACGCTGATGAACATCGGCCTGGACCGGCCGGTGACGCATAAATATCTCACTGTCGCCGGGGCCGTCGAGACGCCCATCACGCTGCGGGTTCCGGTGGGCATCAGTATTGGAGAAGTGATTGAAGCCGCGGGCGGAACGTCGGTTTCCGACTTTGGCGTGCTGCTCGGCGGTGTCATGATGGCTAAGCCCGCAACCAGCCTGGAAGAGCCGGTGACCAAAACTACCGGCGGCATTGTGGTGCTGCCCGCGACGCACGCGCTCATTACGCGGCACAACGCGCCGTGGCTCCACGTGCAGCGCGTCGGGCGCTCGGCTTGCGATCAGTGCCGGTTCTGCACGGAGTTTTGCCCGCGCTTTCTGCTCGGGCATCCCATTCAGCCGCATCGCGCCATGCAGTCGCTGGGCTTTGAGACTGGAGCCGACGCCATGGTGTCAACTCTGTATTGCTGTGAGTGCAATCTCTGCACCATGTATGCGTGCCCGGAGGATCTGGACCCGAAGACCGTGTGCGTACAGTCGAAGCCGCTGGCGCGGGAGCGGGACCTGACGTTCAAGGGCGACCCGGCTACGATCACGCCGCATCCCATGGCGGAGTTCCGCCGCGTGCCCATGCGCCGGCTGATTGCCAGGCTGGGCCTGGGCGAGTTCAACAATGTGGGGCCGCTCACGGAGTACGCATTTGCGCCGCGGACGGTAAAGCTGCTGCTGAAGCAGCACGCGGGCGCGCCGGCGACTCCGGTGGTGAAGTGCGGCGACCGGGTGCGCATGGGCGATTTGCTGGCTGTGCCCGAAGCGGGCAAGCTCGGCGCGCGGATTCATGCCAGCATCGACGGCGTGGTGACGGTGAAGAGCGACGCTGTGGTGATTGAAGCGTAATAACAGGGAACAGAAGGAGTGAGCGGTGCCTGATATCAACTCAATCGGACTGATCGAGCTGTCCAGCGTGGCCACCGGATTCGGGGTCGAGGACACGATGCTGAAGGCCGGCAATATTCAGCTTCTGATGGCGCGCAGCATCTGCTCGGGCAAGTTTCTGATCGTGGTTTCCGGCGACGTGACCTCAGTGCAGGCGGCTCTGTTGGCGGGCGCGGCGGCTGCGGGCGCTTCGCTGATCGAGAGGCGGCAGATTGCGCGGGTCCATCCGGCGGTTCTGGCGGCAATCTCCAACGCCGTCGATATCGATCCCAGGGAACTGCGCTCCATCGGCGTGATCGAGACGTTCTCCGCGGCGAGCATTATCGAAGTGGCCGATACGGCCGTCAAATCCGCGAACGTGACGCTGCTGCGCGTGCACCTGGCCATGGCGCTGGGCGGCAAGGGATTCCTGCTGATGGCCGGCGATGTTTCCAGCGTGCAGGCTGCGGTTGCGGCAGGCGCCAAAGTGGCTGGCGACGATGGAATGCTGGTGGGCAAGGGCGTGATTGCGGCCCCTTCGCCGGAGCTGTTCCGGGACTATATCTAGCCGAATGCCGGCGGCGGACCAGGCCCTTCGACAAGCTCAGGTCAGGCTCCGCCTGAATCAACGTCGTACCCACCACTCCTTCCTCCTCAATCACTCACTTTTTCATCCCCTTGTATCTTGGTAACTATCATGTAATGAACAATTTATAATTGTTACCTATCAACATGCTGGTAACTCAAACCCCTCGATTTCGGCCCATATTTAGCCCAAAAATGCCATTTTTTGCTTCAATACGCTGTTATTTCGCCAGTAGTTCACCGCGCTTCCTCCGGCCACATACAGCACAGGCACAGCTGCCAACACCTGCCCAAAAAGTGTCATTGACCCTGCGATGAGGTTACTTTAGGTTACTTGTATGCGTAGCAGGTGGGTACTATTTGCTACGATACGAACAGCGCGAATTAGCCGGGCTTCCTTGAAGTAGTGCGTGGTTGCTCTTTCCCGGCCTGAGGAGAACAAATGGTTTTCAATCTGCTCTCAATCGTTGCAATCCTGGTTGCGGCAATCTACCTCGCCCGTTGGCGGGCCGGCATGCTCCGCCGCAACGCCCAGTCCTGGGATTCGCTTGTCCAGCGTCTGCGGCCGGATTGGAATGCCCCTGTGCTGAACTATCGTTTCTATGGCAAAGCAGTACAGAACGCCACGCCGGAAGAAATGTGGAGATATGTCCAGGGCGCTCAGGGCCTTTGGGCCATGTACGAGAACGCCCGTGTCATGCTGGAGATCGCCGAGTATGCGGCCCGCAACAGCGCCTCCGTCGACCGCGATCTCATTGCCACCCTGCGCAGCGACGCCATGCAGATCCGCGTGTGCGTTCTGAGGGCTCTGGTGCAGTACGCCTTCAGCCAGGTCAATGAAAGCATCTGCGTGAATGCATTCCGCGCCGCGTCCATGTACACAGATATGGCGGCACGCACAGCGCAGTTGCTGCAGGTGAATGCCGGCGGCATGATGCCCGCCTGCGTTTCCGCAATGTAGTCAATCTTCCCAATACAGAAAAGACCCCGGCCAAAACCGGGGTCTTTTCCATCTGATTCCCGTGCAAGTCGCGTCACCTTGGAGGTCATTGTGCACGACACACCCATTCATTCCGACCTGAAAGCGGTTCTGGTTGCCGTTCCCATGCTGGTCGTTTTGCTGACAGGCTTTTTCCGGCTGGATCAGTTGTTTGCCGCCCCCAGGCGCCGTGCCGCGGCGCGGCGGCCGCCCACCGGCATCGACGAAGACGGCACACCGATCCTCTGCGATCCGGACGGCCGGCGGCAATCCGTTCCCAGCCCGCGGCGCAAGTAACCCAGAACAAGCCGGCAATTATCCAGTCTTCGGGGATTCAGCGGACGCTTCAACTCGATCGAATGCGGCAGACCGCTTTCCGGTTGCAGCGAAAATGCCCATGCGAGCGGATAGCGAGCGTCTGCTCCATGCAATGGGCGAGCGTCTGCTGCATGCAATGCTGGCGGAGAGCGAGGGATTCGAACCCCCGATACCCTTTCAGGTACGTCGGTTTTCAAGACCGATGCCATCAACCACTCGGCCAGCTCTCCGCTATATCCAAAATACCACCACCAAGGAAATGCCCCGGCTCATCACCGGGGCATTTTTCAGCGGGTAGTAGAAGACGGGGAGCCAGTCCATCTCCCCGGTTCCTGATTGGCGGTGAGCCGCATTCCTACTTGCCCTGCAGCTCATCGGCGAGGGCGCCGGCGTTGTAGAGCGTGCGCAGGCCTTCAATCATGCCGGCCGAGTGGACCGCAACGGCGCGGTTCCGCGTGCCGTCGTACTCAAAATCGCCAGCCAGCGACTCAATGTTGCCGTCGAAGATCAGCCCCACCAGTTCGCCGTCGCGGTTCACCACCGGCGAGCCGGAGTTGCCGCCGATGATGTCGCCGGTGGAGACAAAATCGAGCGGCGTGGTCAGGTCCAGCTTGCCCAGCCCGGCCGCTTCCCGCGGCGTCAGGTTGAAGGGCGGCTTGTTGCTGAAGCTGGCCGCGCGGTCGTAGAGCCCGTAGAAGGTGGTAAAGGGCGGGGCAATGGTGCCGTTGTAGGGGTAGCCCGCCACGGTTCCATAGCTCAGGCGAAGGGTAAACGTGGCGTCCGGGTAGGCGTCCTTTCCATAGACCAGGAAGCGGGCCGTGCCCAGCTTCTCGCCGGCCGGGGCCAGCACGCTGGATACCGTATCGCGCATGCGCCGCGTGGACGCGCGGACCACGGGGTCAACGCGGCGCGCGGCCACAATCATGGGATCGGTGGAAGCCGCTACGGCAGCCTCGCCGCCATCCAGCAGCGACTTGCGGAAAGCCGGATCGGCCATTTTCGTCCCATCCACCAGGGAAGTGACGGTCTGGTCCACTGCGCCGCCCTTCAAAATCGCCTGCACGTAGTCGTCGTCCTTGCCCAGCTTTTCCTGCGCCAGCTTGAGCGCGGCTGCCATGAACAGCTTCTCCGTTGCCGGATAGACCGGAGCCGGGGACAGCATCTGGAATTTGAGCGATCCCAGCCGCGCGTCATGGAACAGCGGCAGGCGCTCGCCATCGGGCTTCTTGATCTCCGCGACGTACTGCACGATCTCGAGCGCAATGGTGAAAAGCTGGCTGTCGGCGCGGCGGAAAATCTGATTTTTGATCAACGGCTTTTCCAACTCCTCCGCGCGGGCAATCGTGTCCCATGCCCCGCCGAATTCCTTTTGCCACTCAGGATTGGCGGCAACTTTCTGGCGGAAATCGTTCTCCTCTGCCTGCTTCTTCGCGAGGATCGCCTTGTCAGACAGCGCCTCGGCGCGGCCAACGTAGACCTTCAGGCTGTTCTGCAGGCCAAAGATCGTGCTTCCCACCAGCCGTGCCTGTTCCGGTCCCTGTGCGGCAAATGCCTGGGCGGTGGCGACGCGGCGTTGCAGATATTCGGTCATGGCCGGTCCGTGTACGTCGCGCTCCGCCAGCAATTGAGCCACGGTATCCTGCCGCGCGGTCGAGCCGGGATGGCCCGAAATAAAGATCAATTCGCCCGGAGCCGCGCCCTTTGCGCTCCACTTCAGGTAGTTCTCCGTGTGCAGCGGCTTGCCGTTCTCATAGACGCGGAACAGGGCCATGTCCAGGTCGTAGCGCGGGTAAGTAAAGTTATCCGGATCGCCGCCAAAAAAGGCCGCCTGCTGTTCCGGCGCAAACACCAGGCGCACGTCGGTGTATGCCTTGTATTGATAGAGCCAGAATTCGCCGCCCTGGTAAAAAGACACCACGTCGGAGCGCAGGCCGGTCTTATCCTTGCTCGTCTTTTCAATGGCCGCAATCTCAGCATCGCGCGCGCGCAGTGCCTTGGCCGGGTCCGCTATGCCCTTGATCGCGCCCTCAACCCGTGCCGTCACGTCCTGCATCGCCACCAGCACGTTGACCTCAAGGTCGGCGGACTTCATCTCCTGGTCCGGCGTCGCTGCATAAAAGCCGTCGCGCAGATAGTCGTGCGCGGCGGTCGAGTTCTTCTGCAACTGCCCCCGCGCCACGTGATGATTGGTCAGCAGCAGTCCATTCGGGCTCACAAAGGAGCCCGATCCGCCGTCGTTGAGCCGGACGCTGGACAGCCGCAGATGGTCGAGCCAGGCCTGCGTAGGCGTAAAGCCATACTTCGCCTTCAGCAGTTTCAGCGGTGGGTTGTCGAACGTCCACATGCCTTCTTCGGCGCGCATCAGCGGCGCCGCGGTCAGCAGAAATACAAAAGAAAGCAACAAAGCCATACGAAGATTACGGACAAGCATTTTGGTCCTCATGAGTCGTAGGAATAACTCCGCTAACATCGCTAGTGCCCTGAGTCTGAATTACGCAACACAAAACTGGCTGTCATTCTGAAGTACGCAACACAAAACCAGCTGTCATTCTGAGCGAACGGGGCCCCGAACGTCTTTCAGTTCGGGGGTGGTGAGTCGAAGAATCTGCGGTTGTTCTTCGATGAACTTCTGACTCACTCCGCTCGCTTCGCTGCATTTACGGCAGCACCAGCACTTCCACGCCGGAAGCTGCGTCCTTCTGGTGAAATACCTGCTCGGTCGCCTTCTGGAAGTCTTCCGGCCGGGCGTTGGGAATATCGGTAAAGGTCTGCGGATTGCGGTCCGTCACCGGGAACCAGGAGCTCTGCACCTGGACCATGATGCGGTGGCCGCGGCGGAAGGTGTGATACAGATCCGGCATCGTATAACCGATTGCGGTCTGCTTGCCCGGCGTCAGCGGCTCGGGCTTTTCCCAGCTGTTGCGGAACTTGGCGCGGAACGGTTCTCCGCGCAGCAACTGCTGATAGCCGCCCATGTGCAGCGGCGGCCCGTCCAGGATGCGCTTGTTGCCGTTCATCGTGCTGTCCGGGTCTGGATAGTTATTCGGATAAACATCGATCAGCTTCACGTCGAAATCCGAGTCCGTGCCCGTACTGGCCACGGTGAGCTTCGGTGAGATCGGTCCGGCAATGGTCACATCTTCTTCCAGCGGCTCCGTCTCGTACACCAGCACGTCGGGCCGCGTACTCGCAAAGCGCTGGTCGTCCACCATGTAGCGCTGCGGAACGGTGTCGGTCGTGTAGCCCACAAAGGGCACCGGATGGCTGGGGTCGCTCACATACTCGTCCGCGCTCTTCGCTTCCTCGGGAGGCGCAAAGCTCAGCTTGCCGCCTGCGTGGAAGTAGAGAGTCTTGGGCGTGGCGGCCTTGGGCGGCCAGGCGTCCAGGTTGTGCCACACGTTCGCTCCGGTCTCAAACACCACGGCTTTGGGCAGCGCGGCGCCCTTGCCTTTGAGGTAGTGCTCAAAGAAAGGGAACTGGATATTGGCGCGGAAGTAAACGCTGGTATTGGCATTGAACTGGACATCGCCCAGGTGGCTGCCGTCGCCGCGCGACCAGCCGCCATGCACCCACGGCCCTTCCACCAGCGTGGTCGTGGTTCCGGGATTGAATTTGTTGATAGCGTAAAAAGTGCGGTACGGGCCGCTCAGGTCCTCGGCGTCAAACCAGCCGCCCACCACCAGCACCGCGCAGTGCACGTTCTTCATGTGCTGCGACAGGTCGCGCGCCTTCCAGTAGGCGTCGTACGTGTCGTGCCGCATCTGGTCGTTATACAGCCAGTTCGCGTCTTTCAGATAAAACTTGTCCATGCCGGCCAGGCTGCCCGCCTGCAGATAGAACCTGTAGCTGTCCGGCGTCCCAAAGTCGAAGCGGACCCCGGGTTTGGGCGTCTCCGGATTCTGGCTGGGCTTGAACGAGGAATAGAACCCAAAATTGGCTGACAGCATGAAAGCCCCGCCATGATAGCCGTCGTCGCCCATGAACAGATCGGTCATCGGCGCCTGCGGGCTGGCGGCCACCAGTGCCGGGTGCGAGTCGATGATGGACGCAGAAGTGAAGAATCCAGGGTAGGAGATGCCCCAGATGCCCACCTTCCCGTTGTTGTTGGCCACGTTTTTCAGCAGGAAATCGATGGTGTCGTAGGTGTCGGATGCGTCGTCCACGTCCTGCGCCGATTTCTTTACGTCGATATGCGGGCGCATCTCCAGGAAGTCGCCCTCGCTCATCCAGCGTCCGCGCACATCCTGGTAAACGAAAATATACCCGGCCTTTTCAAACTCATCTGAGGGCCCCAGGCGCGGCGGGTACTGGTCTTCGCCGTAGGGAGCCACGCTGTAAGGCGTGCGGTCCATCAGGATCGGGTACGGCCCGCGATCGGCCGGGAAAGACGTCGCCTTGGGCACATAGACGGCCGTGAACAGCCGCTTGCCGTCGCGCATGGGAATGCGGAACTCGTACTTGGTGTAGTGCGCCCGGACGTAGTCCTCGGCAGACACAGGCACAGGGGCTGCCGGCTGCTGTGCGCGGGCGTTGGGCAGAACAAAGGCAATAACGGCCAGAACGGCGAAGGCTGTGCGGTGCAGTTTGAGCATCGTGTCCAGAAATCTCCTGACAGAAAGGGTACTCCACGCAGGCGGCCATTTGGCTGGGCCCCGCATCACAGCCGTACGTATTTCGGTTTTTCGGCAGCCGGGGGTTTTGCACGGTTCTTCCACCGTTTCAGCCCGCAAATTTGATAATTTCCTTATGCGCACCGCCCCCTGCGGCGTTACCCTATGTTCACAAGACCAACAAACAGTCGCCGGAGTCACTGCACGCCGGGACTGTACCTTTTTCCGCCAAGAAGGAGAATCATGTCTACTGAGTACCGCAATTTCCTCGCTCTTCCCTACGACGAGCTGGAAGAACTCAACCTGGCCGCCAAAGCCGACCGCGCCAACCGCACGCCGGCCGACGAGATTCGCGAGAAGCGGTTGAAGTACCTGACCGACGAGAAGCGGATCAAGGCCGTCACGGTTCTGTTCTCTGATCTCGAGGGCCGCCTGCACCTGCTGGACTACGACAAGAAATTCCTGCTCGGAGCCTATGAAAACCTGACCTTCGACGGCTCCTCCATCCGCGGCTTCACGGCGCAGAAGGAGAGCGATCTGCGGCTGGGCATCGACTGGAGCGCATTCTACTGGACGCCCGCCGACGTCTTCGGCAACGGCAAGGTGCTGGTCTTCGGCAATGTGATCGACAAGGACGGAACTCCCTACTCCGGCGACCTGCGCGGTGTGCTCAAGGGCTACTCTGACAAGCTGTTCGCTGAGAAGGAATACACGCTCAACGCAGCCACCGAGATTGAGGGCTTCCTCTTTGCAGGAATGGATGCAGAGCGTCATTACCACACCACCGGCAACTTCGAATTCATCAACACCGGCGGCTATTACCACGTGCTGCCGCTCGATCCCCTGCGCCAGTTCATTGACACCGCTGCCGAAGTGCAGCGCGCCATGGGCTTCCAGAATGAAAAGGATCACTCCGAAGTGGCGCCCAGCCAGTTCGAAATCAATTATGGCTACTCCGAGGTGGTTGCCGCCGCGGATCAGATTCAGCTTTACAAGCTGCTCTGCCGGCAGATCGCCAATAACATGGGCTACACCGCTTGCTTCCTGCCCAAGCCCGTGGTCGGCGTCAACGGCAGCGGCATGCACACCAACGTATCGGTCTCAAAGGGCAAGACCAACCTCTTCTGGGACGAGAAAGGCCCGGAACAGCTTTCCACCTTTGGCTGGAGTTTTCTTGACCGCATCCTGACCCGCGCGCTGGACCTTTGCCTGGTGTTCAATTCAAGCGTCAACGCCTATCGCCGGCTCGATCCGCACTTCGAAGCGCCCAACCAGATTCGCGCCTCGGCCACCGACCGCGGCGCCATGGTGAGGGTGCCCATTGGCAATCACAGGTCGATGAGAACGGAAATCCGCGCCGTGGCCCCGGACGCAAACCCCTATCTCTCTCTCTACTCGATCTTCAAAACCGGCATCGATGGGGAGATTTCCGCACGCGGCGGGCTTCGCGAAGGCGGGAAGTTTCTTCCCGACAACATCCAGGCGGCCATCGAGGATTTTCAGGATTCGCAATGGATTGCCCGCATCCTGGGCGCGGACGTGCAGGGCCGCTACTCGGAACTGAAGCAGGCCGCTGCCGACCGCAGCCCTCGCGAACTGGGAACGTTTGTAAAAGGCTCTGAAGTGCAGTTCCATCACGAGGTCTACAACCAGTCTCTTTGGAGCCAGTTCTAATACCCGATTTCCTGGTCCAGCCCCGACAGCAAATCGGCTAAACGAGAGCGGCGCAGCTTTATCAGGCTGCGCCGCGCTCGTTTCGGCGCTGGTCCTGCATCCAACCTAGTCAGAACCCCGGAATGCGCTCGGCCGATGTTACTTGGGGGCGCCCGGAAAGGAAACAGAACGATGCGAATTCTCACTCTGGCTGCAGGCGTAGTCTGCCTGTTTGCAGTGCTGCTTGATGCTTTCCAAACCATCATTTTGCCGCGCCGCGCATCGGGGCGGTTTCGGCTCACGCGCATTTTCTACGTGGTCACCTGGCGCCCTTGGGTCTTCATTGCCCGACGCCTTCGCAATCCTCGCAAGAGAGAGTCGGTCTTCAGTTACTACGGGCCGCTGTCGCTCATCTTTCTGCTGGTGTTTTGGGCCGGCTCGATGATGGTGGGCTTCGCGCTGATTTTCTATGCACTGGGCAGCCCGTTCAACGACGCCGCACAGGGCCCCGGCCTTCGGTCTGACCTCTATGTGAGCGGAACCACCATCTTTACTCTGGGCCTGGGCGACGTGACTCCGGGCAGCCCCTGGGCGCGCGAACTGCTCATTCTTGAAGCGGGCACTGGCTTTGGCTTTCTGGCCGTCGTCATGGGGTACTTCCCTGTCCTCTACAGCGCGTTCTCGCGCCGCGAGGTAAACATTTCTCTGCTGGATGCGCGGGCGGGGTCGCCGCCGACGGCCGCGGAATTGCTCCGCCGCCATTCGTACCAAGGCGGGCAAATCGCGCTGACCCAACTGCTGGAAGAATGGGAACGATGGTCGGCGGAGTTGCTGGAAAGCCACATCTCCTATCCGCTCCTTTGCTATTTCCGCTCCCAACATAACAATCAAAGTTGGATCAGTGCACTGACAGCGGTGCTTGACACCTCAGCACTGCTGATTGCCGGAGTCAAGGAGCACGAGGCGCGCCAGGCCCACTTGACCTTTGCCATGGCTCGACACGCGATGGTGGACCTGGCGCAGATTTTCTCGCTGCCCCCATCCAACGATGCACCCGACCGGTTGACTCCCGAGCGTTATGAAGAACTCTACAAGTTGCTCTGCCAGAGCGGAGTGAGCGTCAACCGCGACGGCGACTCGTTCGAGCGGCTTCGGCGGATGCGCGCTCTCTACGAGGGCTACGCCACGGCACTGGGCGACTACCTCTACATGCCGCTGCCGCCCTGGATTGCCGAAACGCCGCACAAGGACAACTGGCAAACCGTGGCCCGGTTGCGCGCCAGAAGCGACGACGCCGATCAGTCCCCGGAACAGGAAGCATCAGCGAATGACAACTCGCGCGTCGTCGCGAAGGTCGCCGAAGATCGCCACGATTTCTGATGCGGAAACAGTTTCATGATCCATCGTCGAAGCGAAGGTAAAGCTCTCCAATCACCAGTGGAAAGTATCTCCCTTTGTAGTGGGGCGCCTTGAAAGGAAGCGAGGGAACCAGAACATCGGAGGTCAAGTCCTGCTCCATTCTCTTTCAATATATCTCCTGTATAATCAACGATTTTCACTCATTTCCGATTTGCCGGTTATCTCATTTGAAAGCGCTAACCTTTCCTCAGTGGTTTCGTTTTCTGCGCAGACTTGAGGCGTCGCGCCAGGCCTCAAGCCGTGCTCAGTCCAGCATAAGTTCTCCGTTTTCAGCAACTTGGCTTCCAGGTTCCTCAAAACAACCAACTTACGGTAGAACCATCCCTCCAGCGCATTGAAAATGGCGAACTTGCTCCAAACATCCTGCGTGGAGGAGGGGGAGGTCGACTAGGGCTGTTTACCTAGTTCCTTGGCAGCCGCCTTTGCCGGTCCGCCCATGTGGTAGCTGGGCCGGTTGAGTTTGCTTACCGCTGCTGCAAACTCTTTGATCTCGATGTATTGGTTCTTCTCAACGCCGGTAAAATGCTGGCGCGTGTTGGTTGCTGGCCACCACACGTCAATCGCCTGGATTTGAGCGCCGTGCCCCAGCCCGATGTGCAGCTCAAGAGGATTGGCGCCAAATGAACTGGTCTCGCCTCCAGTGCGGTAAATCGTTCGCGGAGCCTGTCCGTCGTCCGCGACCGTGATTTTGACCTGCGCTCCCACCCCTGACCGATTGCTTTTCACGCCGACGAGGTGAACGTTGATCCAGTCGTTTTTGTTGCCGGGATTCTGAAACACGCGCAGATAGTGGCTGTCCCCCGGCACCGCTCCGCCGAAGTTCGCGATGATAGCCTCGTTCCCGCTCCGGTCAAGATCGGCGAATGAAATCCCGTGTCCCTTGTGCAGGTCCCCGGTTCCCGACGATGCGGTGATGTCCAAAAAAGTTTTGGCTTCGTTGTTCCGTAATAGAGTATGTGGAAACAAGGCGGTATAAGAAGGATTGCCCATCCCAAGGTAGATGTCCAGGTATCCGTCGTTGTCCACGTCGCCGAAATTGGCGCCCATGGTCATGAATACCTTGTCCAGCCCAACCTTGGACGTAACATCTTCAAACGTGCCGTCGTGCTTGTTTCGGTAAAGCTTGACCGACTCGGCATTGCGAGGCAATCCAAGATAGGTCTTTGCCGACTCAGTCATGGACATGAAGTAGCTCGACACAAAGATATCTGGCCAGCCATCGTTGTCATAGTCAAAGAACCAGGTTGGGAAACTGATCAGAGGCTCTTGAACGCCTGCCAACCGGGCCACGTCGGTAAACGTCAGGTTGCCATTGTTGTGATAGAGAGAGTTGGGCCCGTCGAAATTGGATACATAGAAGTCGGCGTAGCCGTCCTGATCGTAGTCTGCCGCTGTAACGCCCTTTGTAAATGCGCTGCGGTCAATCCCCGCTGAATGGGAGATTTCTTCAAACGTGCCGTCCCCTTTGTTGTGGAACAGCTGGCTGGGCTGGTTTTCGTTCCCGAAGAAGAGATCGATGTAGCCGTCGTTGTCAATGTCGGCCACGGCCACTGAACTTACGCCTGTGACAGGATCTCCCAGTCCGCTCACCTCCGTAACATCGGCAAAAGTCCCGTCGCAGTTGTTGCGCATCAGCGATCTCTTTTGCGGGTACTCCCATCCGCCGCGCATAATCAGAATGTCCATGCATCCATCGTTGTTGTAGTCAAGCTGGGCAGCGTTGAGAGCGCCAATCTGGTTGGCGAGTCCCGCAGCTGCCGTTCTGTCGGTGAAGGTGCCGTCTCCGTTGTTGTGGAAGAACTTGATCGGGTCGCAAACACCCATGCTGGAAGTGACGATATCGAGCAATCCATCGTTGTCGAAATCGTCGACGATGACCCCTCCCGCTTCGCGCATCACACTCACGCCCAGCGACGGCGCAATATCCACGAACCTTCCTATATCTTCCTTTGACTGGAAGCCTGCCTCCGGAACCAGGTATTCCTTTGGCACGCCGTCGGGATACTGGCCCAGGGTCATATAGGCCAGGTTCAAGTCCCACTTTACTTCCAAGTCGTTAGGGAACTGCGTCAAAAAGTGAGTGAAGTACTGGATGGCAAGCTGCGACTCTTCTTTCTTCTCATAACTTGCCTTGTGATTCGCCGGAGGAAAGATGCCTGCCTCGCTCGTCTTGCTGTAAACTCCATTTTCCATCTCGGATAGGTGCAGGTAAGCTCCGCCAAGGTCTTCCTCATACTGAGGCGCCTGGTCCGGCGCAGCTTTCTGGGCCAATGCATAGGCGGTCTTGAGATCCTTGATAGCCTCCGCCATCTTCCCCTCGAAAGAATAGAGTTGCCCCCGGTAGGCGTGGAGTTTCATGATTTCATTCGGGCTGTACGTTCCGGAATTGCCCGCCTCTGCCGCGACCAAGAGTCTCGTAAGGCGGTCAATTGCATATTCGTAAGATTGATTGCGAAGACTGCAGCTTTGTTTCAAGTCGCGATTCCACCCTTCAGGCTTTTGGAACTTCTGAAAGACTGAGATGGACTCGGTAAAGCCTCCAATCGACGGCCCCTGACGAATGGCGCCGCTGGCAATCATCGCCGAGATATTATCGAGGTTCAAGTCCGCCTGGGGTGGGACAGAAGACAGAATCTTAAGAATTGCGAACCCCGACGAAGTCGGGACGATCCCACTGACTTGTCCCTTGGGATGCCCGGCGAGCGCGTCACGGAACTCCGGTCGAAGCTGGTCTACATTGAGGCTGCCCATGTAGCCGCCGTCATTGGCCGTGGAATCAATGGACTTCTCTTTGGCCAGGACGCTGAAATCCCATCCTGCGTTCAACTGTTTCAGCACGCCGGCGGCTTCCGCCTCTGTGGATGTAACAATGATGCCGATCTCCTCGGGGTGTGAAGCGCCATCCTGCTGTGTGAAGGCCGCTGGGCCGATACCGGAGAGGAACATGAACGCAAGTACCGTCGTTTTGCTTAAGTAGGAGATTCTTGCGGCCTTGTGCTGTTGCATCGGTTCCTCACTGGTTGGCGCGGATTGCCCGCGCATGGTGAGTTTAAGCAAAAATACAAGTCAAAGCAAGAAACGGATGACCTTACGCAGCCTATTCCCAAATCCCATTCAGATAAATGACCTGCAAGGTGAATTCGCTATAATAGCCGTTTACCGGGAAATGCGGCAGGAGCGTCGCTTGTGAAGTTCAACCTATTTCTGTGCGCCTTCTTCTTCGCGCCGTGTGGAGTGCTATCTGCGCAACACGCGGCAGCCATTCCCACACCGCTTCCGACCCTGGTGGCTGAGGCAGTGGCGAACAACAGCGACGTAGCAACGGCCGACGACAACTGGAAAGCGCTGGCGCATGTGGCGGAACAGGTCAAGGCGCTTCCCGGCCCGACGTTCACGTTCGAATCATCCAACGTTGGCAGCCCGAAGCCGTTCGCCGGGTTCAGCAATAGCGAGTTCGCATATATCGGCCTGGGAGCCTCACAGGACCTGCCCTACAAAGGGAAACTCAAACTGAGGGCGGAAACGGCGAACCGCGCGACGGAGACGGAGAAGGCCGGAGTGGCAGTAGTACGATCTTCCGTCGCGGAGCAGGTCAAGCTGCTCTATCTTCAGATTTCGTACTCGACCGGCGCCATCGCCTACCTTGATCGCATCGACTCCGTTCTGCAGTCGCTGATTGAAGATGGAGTCTCCCGCTATAGCGCCGGCCAAGGCAGCCAGTCGGCTATACTCAGGGCTCAGTTGGAACGCACACAAATTTTGCGCCAGGACACCATGCACAAGCAGACATTGGGGCAGGCGCAAGCGCGCATCAAGCAGCTTCTGCATCGCCGTCAGGACTCGCTCGACATTGTGCCGGAACCGCTGGCCGCATCGCCGTTCGCTAAAGACATCGACGAGCTTCAAGGCGAATTGCGAGAGCAAAATCCGAGACTTCAGAAAGACACGCTAGCCATCGAAAAGCAGAACGCGCAGATTGCCTCGGCAAAGCGCGACGGCAAGCCCGACTTCAATGTGGGATACCGGTTTGACGTTACAGGGAGCGATTATCGCAACCGCTACGTTGCGACCGCGAGCATACAGTTGCCTAACCGAAGCCGAGTTGCCGGAGAAATTGCCCAAGCCGCAGAGCAGGCAAACCGCGCGCGGCACGAACTGGACTCGGAGGTGCAACAGACGCTAGCCGACCTGCAGGCAGATTACGTTGCGGTATCCCGGACCACTGAGCTCTTGAGCCAATTCACGCAAGGATTATTGCCACAAGCGGAAGCGGTATTTCATTC
Organism: uncultured Acidobacteriaceae bacterium; assembly: GCA_903911925.1. Lineage (GTDB taxonomy): Bacteria > Acidobacteriota > Terriglobia > Terriglobales > Acidobacteriaceae > Telmatobacter. The sequence goes on along the minus strand of CAIWFH010000127.1, from coordinate 9,100 downwards.
CGAACAAACAGCCTATCAATCAAACAAGCTGGACCTTGCTCCCGTGCTCTCGTCGCTGGTTGATGTTCTCGAATTGGAGAACGATTACCAACAAACTCTCTTCGATCATGAGGCCGCGCTTGTAAGAATTGAAACACTGACGGGAGAAACGCTTCGATGAGCGCCACAGGCGGAAAGTATGTCCTGTTCACTTCACTGGTATGGGCCGCCTTGGTGGCGGGTGCGCTCTTCTTTTATCTGCGGCACCCCGCTATGCATTCCATGCTGTCTACAGGCGCGCCGGCTCCAATCGCTGCAGGTCCAGCGTCCTCAGGAGCAGAGCCCGCGGCACCGTCTTCGCGCCCTATGGAGGCGCCTCTTTCTCCAGTGCAACTCACGGCTGAACAGATGCGAAGCATCGGCGTGACCACGGGCACAGCAGAATACAAAGAGATAAGTGACGACCTGCGCGCAACCGGCAATGTGGCAATCAACGACCGGCAAGTCTCGTATGTGCAGGTACGCTTCTCCGGATACATACGAAAGGTGTTCGCGGACGCCATCTACCAATACGTCAAGAAAGGCGACCCGCTCTTTACCATCTACAGTCCCGACCTTGTAAATACTGAGCGGGAATACGTGCTGGCCAACGACAACCAGCGGGCCTTAAGCAGGAGTTCCATCCGCGACGTTGCCGCCGGAGCCCGGTCACTATCCACCGCGGCCGAACGCAGGCTGGAGCAATGGGATATCTCCGCGGACCAGATTGCAGAGTTGAAACGCACCGGCAAGGTGATCACCGACCTTACCGTTCAATCCCCTGCGACTGGCTATATTACCGAGCGCAACACGTTCCCGAACATGTATGCCGAACCATCCACGCGGCTCTACGCGATCACCGATCTTTCGCAGGTGTGGGTCAACGCGCAGGTATTCCAATCTGACGTAGGCCGCCTCAAACTGGGCGACAAGGCAGCGATCACCGTCGATGCATATCCGCAAATGACGTTCAGCGGAAAGGTTGAGCAGGTGCTGCCGCAGGTGGAAACGACGACTCGAACCGTGCCCGTGCGCCTCTCCGTAGAAAACGCTGGCCTGCTGCTCAAGCCGGGAATGTATGTCAATGTAATCCTTAAGTCCTCGCTAGGGAGGTGCCTGGTTGTTCCAGCATCGTCTGTTCTTCAAACGGGCTTGAAACAGATCGTCTTTTTGAGCAAAGGCAATGGACTTATCGAACCCAAGGATGTGGTGCTTGGCCCGCAGGTAGGCAACGATATCGTAGTTATGCAGGGCATTGAAGCGCACCAGGCAATTGTAACTTCGGCCAATTTTCTATTAGATTCTGAGAGCCAGCTTCAGGCGGCCTCTGGCGCATACTTGCAGCCGGCACAAGGCGCAGGCGCCGGCCAGGGGACTGCGCCGGGGCAAACTGTCCAGTTGGAATTCACAACCAATCCCGATCCACCGCAAAAAGGACGGACCAGGCTTCGCGTGAAGATGGCCGGTAACAGTGGCACAGCGGACTCCGGCGCCGATGTTGACGTCACATTTTTCATGGCCGCAATGCCGGAGATGGGCATGGCCGAAATGAAAGTTTCGACAACGCTCACCGGTAAGGGCGTGGGACTCTATGAGGGCAACACGGAACTGCCCATGGGTGGAACGTGGCAGGTGACCATTACGGCAAAGCTGCACGGTCAGTTGATCGCCGCAAAGAAGATGACCGTGAACGCAAAAGGCGGAATGTGAGATGATCGCCCGAATCATCGGAGTTTGCTCACGAAATCGCTTTCTTGTATTTGCAATTGTTGCTCTGCTAACTTTTGCGGGCGCTTGGTCATTGAAGCATCTTCCCCTGGACGCGCTGCCGGATATCTCCGATGTTCAGGTCATCGTGCGCACCAGCTGGGCCGGTGAGCCGCCGGATATCATCGAAGACCAGGTCACTTATCCGATCGTGACAAGCTTGCTGGCCGCGCCGCACGTGAAGGCGGTACGTGCGCAAACCATGCTGGGCGACTCCTACGTCTTTGTCGTCTTCGAGGATCGGACGGACGTCTACTGGGCGCGTTCGCGGGTACTTGAATACTTACAGCAGATCAGCGGCAGGTTACCCCAGGGAGTAACTCCTGTTATTGGCCCTGATGCAACGGCCGCGGGATGGGTCTTTGAATACGCAATTATCGACAAGAGCGGAACCCATAGTCTCGCCGAGTTGCGCAGCTTGCAGGACTGGCACCTGCGATATGCATTGGAGACAGTTCCCGGCGTCGCGGAAGTAACCAGTATTGGGGGATTCGTCCGGCAGTATCAGGTGCGCCTCGATCCGAACAAACTGTACGCTTACGGAATAACTCTTTCGACTGTGATCGACAAGATAAAGGACAGCACCAACGAGGTGGGCGGCCGGGTTCTGGACTTAAGCGGGACGCAATACATCATTCGCGGGCTTGGATATCTGAATTCAACGAAAGATCTGGAGAGCGTTGCAGTCGGCAGCAAGAATGGGGTTCCGGTGCTGGTGCGTGATCTGGGAACCGTTGGATTCGGTCCGGATATCCGCGAGGGCGTTGCCGACTGGAGCGGAATGGGCGAAACGGTTGGCGGGATCGTGGTTATGCGGCAGGGCATGAATGCGCTGAATGTGATTGAGGGCGTTAAGCGCAAGTTCCGCGAGATTGCTCCCGCTCTTCCGCCCGGCGTCGAGATCGTTTCTGCGTATGACCGCTCAGGACTCATCAAAGACTCGATCACCACGCTTCAACGTGCGCTGCTGGAAGAAGCAGTCATCGTGAGCCTGGTTATCCTGCTTTTTCTCTTCCATTTTCGCTCGGCACTTATTGTTGTACTTATTCTGCCTATCGCAGTGCTGATTTCGTTCATACCTATCTACTATCTCGGGCTTACTTCAAATATCATGTCGCTCGGCGGATTGGCGCTGGCCATCGGCGTCCTTGTGGATGCGGCGATTGTCATGGTAGAAAACGGCTACCGCCATCTCGCTGAGCGGCAGCAGAACGGCCCAGGGCCGGTTTCAAATGCAGAGCGCAAGCGCATCCTAATTGGCGCTGCCAAGCAAGTTGGACCGGCACTCTTTTTCTCGCTCCTCATCATCCTGGTCTCTTTTCTTCCCGTGTTTCTCCTCGAAGCGCAGGAGGGGCGCATGTTCCGGCCGCTTGTCTGGACCAAGTCCCTTGCTGTCGGCGCTTCGTCCATCCTCGCTATCACACTGGTTCCCGTTCTAATGGTGCTGCTGATCCGTGGAAATCTGCGGACGGAGCGCGCGAACCCAATCTCGCGATTGACGCAGGCGCTCTATCTACCGGTGCTGCGCTTCTGCCTCCGCCACAGGTTCCTGACCATCACCCTCAATCTTCTGTTTCTCGCGGCAACGCTGCCTGTGGCTTTCAAGCTGGGAAGCCAGTTTATGCCGCCACTTTTCGAGGGATCCACGCTCTATATGCCGACCTCGCTGCCGGGCATTTCAATCGAGCAGGCCAGGACACTCCTGCAAAAGCAGGATGCGATTCTGCGCACGTTTCCCGAAGTTGAGAGCGTCTTTGGAACTGTCGGTAGGTCGGAGAGTGCAACAGACAACGCCCCGCTGGACATGTTCGACACCACCATCATGCTGAAGCCGCGAGAGCAATGGCGGCTGGGCATGACCTACGACAAGCTGATTCAAGAGATGGATGCCAAGGTGCAGTTTCCCGGTATCCCCAACACATGGACCAGCCCGGTGGAAGGCCGGCTGGACATGGAGCTTACCGGCATCAAGACTCCACTGGGTATCAAGGTGCAGGGGCCAAACGTGGACGGCATCGAGCGGCTTGCCGGGCAGATTCAAACCCTGCTTGCCACCATGCCGGAGCAGCGCTCAATTTTTTCGGAGCGGATCTCGCAGGGCTATTACATCAATGTTGAGGTGAACCGGGAAGAAGCGGCGCGCTACGGTTTGAGCGTTGCCGATGTGCAGACTGCGGTTTCGTCGGGCATAGGCGGCAAGAATATCGCCGAAAACATAGAGGGTCGCGAACGCTATCCGATTAATGTCCGATACGAGCAGGATTTTCGGAACAGCATCGACCGCATGCGTGCTGTCCTTATCGGCACGCCGACCGGCTACCAGATTCCGCTCGGCCAGGTGGCTCGTGTCTCCTATTCGGAAGGGCCGGCGATGATCCGCGACGAAGACGGACAACTCACCGGCTATACCTATATCAATCTCAAGAACACGAATTACGGCGCGTTCGTCGATGCGGCGAATCACCTACTGAGCAGCAAGCTCACCCTGCCGGCGAACTACTCTTATTCATGGTCGGGAGAATACCAATTTGAGCAGCGCGCCAGGCGGCGGTTAAACCTGATTGTCCCAGTTGTCTTCGCACTGATCTTTCTTCTGCTCTACATGATCTTCCACTCCGTTGTCGAGGTCGTGGTCCTAATTGTTCCCACGATTTACGCTATGACCGGAGGACTGCTGATGCAGTGGCTGCTTGGCTACAACTTCAGTGTTGCGGTGTGGGTGGGCTACCTGGCTCTTTTTGGAATCGCTGTTGAAACCGGCGTGGTGATGGTTGTGTACCTCCACGAGGCGCTGGAGCGCCGCCTGAATTCAGGAGAAGTGCATTCTGCCGTGGACATCGAATCGGCGGTGATCGAAGGGGCCGTGCAGCGGCTTCGGCCGAAGTTGATGACCGTATTCGCCGTGCTTTTGAGCCTCGTTCCCATTCTCTGGGCGTCGGGCGTGGGTTCGGATGTAATGAAGCCGATCGCAGCGCCTATCGTCGGCGGAATGATCACTTCATCCATTCATGTCCTAATCCTGGTTCCGGTCTTTTTTGTGATGATGAAGGAGCGCTCGCTGCGAGTTGGCAAGCTGCACGCGAAGCCGGGTATTGACGATTGAGCAAGCGCGATCAATTGCAGGAAGTGCGCTCTTTCCCGGAGTGCCGCCTGTTGCGGATGCTTCCTTGCAAAGGCCAAATTCACGCAAGTATACTCTGGGACTGACAGCCATGAGAATTGCCGGAACGGAAATTACAATCGAGAGCGTCTACACGCTTCTGGCTTCGACCAGAACCGGGTTGATCGTTTTGGCTCTCCTCGGGGCATCCTTGCCTTCGAGTGGCGAATCCTGCTCCGGTCCGGCGCCCATGCAGGCTGCGATCCACGCTCATGCCACCGCGGAAGCTTATATCGCTCTAGGCAGCTGGTTCAGTGAAAATCACAAGCCCGACTGCGCTGCCGTGACATTCGAGTCCGCGCTCAAGGTCGATCCTACATCGAAGAAGGCGCTCGACGGGCTTGCCAAGGCGCTTATCGCTACTGGCGATTATGAAGCCGCCATCAACCACCTTCGCGCAACGCCTCGTGACGAGAGACTGACAATTGACCTTGGCAACGCGCTTAAAGGCGCGGGCCAGACCGATGAAGCAGTGCAGGTGTGGAACGCAGGAATCAGAACTTACCCGAACTCCGATCTCCTGGTCGACGCCCTGGTCTCTTTCTATCTGCAAGACGCGCAGTATGAGGTTGCGTCGAAAGTTGCCGGTCAGTTGGCCGGCCGCAAGCCCGCTGACCTGGAGGCGCAACGCCTGTATCTCCATACTCTGACCGTCACAGGAAACGATGCCGTGGCAACGCCGCTGGCTCACAAGTTGCTCGCACTTGCCCCGCATGACCCCGACATTTTGCAGCTCAACGGATTCCTTGAGCGCAAGGCTGGCAACGATACGGCAGCGCGCAAGCACCTTGAGGAAGCCATTGCAGTGAAGCCCGGCGATGCCAGCACCCGGGCTAACCTTGGCATCCTGCTGGCACAGACTCATGAACCCGCCACGGCCAAAGTACAGCTTGAAAAGGCGATCGCACTCGGAGCAACCGAGCCGCAAGTCCGGTTCGAGCTGGCCAAGGTTCTGCGCCAACTGGGGGAGACTGAAGAGGCGCAGCAACAACTCGAACTCTACAAAAAGCAACTGAAGCAATCGTCGGATAAATACGAAGCTATGCTGAAGGCGTCAGAAGCCGCACAGGCCGCGAAGAAGGGCGACAACCAGAAGGCAGCCGATTTGTATCGCGAGGCTTGCGCTGTGGAGCCGAACGATGCCAGCCTGTCTTACCGGCTTGCGCTCGTCTTGGCCGAACTGGGCGATGTGCAGGGCGAGCGGGCTGCCTTGGAGCAGGCGATCAAGGTGAATCCGGCGTTCACTCTCGCGCAATACCAACTGGGGTATCTTGAATTTCAAGCCGGCAATGATCGCGCAGCCGAACGTCAATTCCGGATCACCGTCGAGGCTCTTCCAAGCAATGTGCAGGCATGGTGCTCCCTCGCTTCTACCCTTGCCAGGCAATCCAGGTTCCAGGAAGCCCAGGCAGCAGTGGCCAACGCTCTGAAGCTGGAACCAAAGAACGCCACCGCACTGAGACTCAATCAGATGCTGTCTGCCGCAATGAACCAACATTGAGGGACCAGTGCGTCGGGGAGGATGCAGGCTTTTATGGGTAACAGGAAATCCAGCCTCTGGACGCGCCGTCGCCTGCTTGGAGCCGTCCCCGCGGTTCTTGCCCCCGCATTGCTGCCGGGTATCATGCGCGGGACAGTTATGGTCAAAAAGTCAGCAGCGCCGTTTTCCCGTTTCGTAGATGTGGCCCACGCTGCGGGCCTCACCGAATCCATGGTCTATGGCGACATTGACAACTTCACTTACATTGTTGAATCGATGGCCGCAGGCTGCGCGTTCCTGGATTACGACAACGATGGATGGATGGACATCTTCATCCTGGGCGGGCGCAAGCTTGAGAACACCCCGGCCACTGCGAGCAACCGCCTCTACAAGAACAATCGTGACGGAACGTTTACCGACGTGACCGCAAAGGCCGGACTGCTTGACGCCGGTTGGGCGCAAGGTGTCTGCGTTGGCGACTACAACAACGACGGTTTTGAAGACCTCTTCCTAACCTATTACGGGCAAAACCGCCTGATGCGCAACAATGGCGACGGCACCTTCACGGATGTGACAGCCAAGGCCGGCCTGCTTCACCCTTCGACGCGCTACAGCACGGGTTGTAGTTTTGTTGATTACAATCGCGACGGCTTGCTCGACTTATTTGTGTCAAATTACCTTGAGATCGATTTGGCGACCGCACCCAAGCCGTCTGCTACCGAGCCCAGCTGCAACTACCAAGGCGTGCCGGTGATCTGCGGTCCGCTGGGTTTGCCGAAGGCAGGCAATTACCTGTACCGCAACAATGGCGACGGCACTTTTACCGATGTCTCAAAGGAGTCCGGCGTCGGTAGCTTCAGAGGATCGTACGGGCTGTCTGTTGTGTGTTTCGATGCCGATGAAGACGGCTGGCCCGACATCTTTGTCGCCTGCGATGCAACTCCGTCTCTGCTGCTGATGAACAACCATGACGGCACGTTTCGCGAAGAGGCCATCTTCCGCGGCGTCGCATTGAGCGGAGAAGGCCAGTTGATGGGCGGAATGGGCGCCGCGGCGGGCGACTACAATCTCGACGGCCACACGGACTTGATCAAGACACATTTCTATACCCAGTCGCCCGGCCTTTATCGCAACGACGGCAAGGGCAATTTCGACGATGTGACGATCCAGTCCGGCCTGAACAAGGAGTCCCGCTTCGTCTGCTTTGGCGCGGGGCTCGTGGACTTTGACAATGACGGGCAGCCAGACATCCTACTAACCAGCGGCAGCGTGTATCCGCAGGTCGCACGAGTTTCATCCCGGCTCCCGGCGCGCAGTCCGAGCCTGGTGTTTCGCAATCAAGGTGACGGCACATTCGTGGAGCTTGGCCCCGAAGTTGGCCCGGATGTGATGGCACCGCACTGCGCGCGCGGCGCGGCCTTTGGCGATTTTGACAACGATGGCGACATGGACGTGCTCATCATGAATGTGAATGAGCCGCCGACACTGCTGCGCAATGACGCGCCGGCTGGCAACCACTGGATCAAGATTCGCCTTGAAGGCGTCAAGAGCAACCGCAGCGCGATCGGCGCGCGCGTTTTAGTGCGTTACGGTGGGAAAGTGCAGGTGCAGGAACTGATGAGCCAGTCCAGCTTCCTTTCCTCGAATGACCCGCGCCTCCACTTCGGACTTGGCGCCGCGTCCACCGTGGATGTTGAGGTCAACTGGCCTTCCGGCTTCGTCGAGACGATCAAGTCTGCGCCGTCGAATCAGCTTCTTACTTTGCGTGAAGGGCTAGGACAAGTCAAAGGCAGACCGTTCAAGTAAGGCACATCGGCGTGGAGGTTCGTAGAGCAGAACATCGAAGCAGTCTACTCCGGCTCCGCCCCTTCCCTGGCAAGAGTCTCGCCCCAGCGGTAGAAGTCAGGCGGGGAAATCTCAAATACATCGAGAATCTTGCAGACTATTTGCTTTGTCATTGCCTGGACGTTGGCCGGGTTGTTGTAATAGGCAACCATGGGAGGTAGTATTAACGCGCCGGCTTCTGAGGCAGTCAAGAGATTGCGGAGATGAATGCGGCTGAGCGGCGTTTCGCGCGGTACCAGAACCAGCGTCCTGCGCTCCTTGAGTGTTACATCGGCGGCGCGCAGCAGCAGGTTTTCGGAGAATCCGCTGGCGACGCCGGCAAGCGTCTTCATGCTGCAGGGAACGATCACCATTCCGGCGGTCTTGAATGTGCCGCTGGCTACGCTGGCGCCAACGTCGCCCAATTTGTGAACAGTGGTAGCTAACGCTTCAACCTGTTTAATCGTGTAGCTGGTTTCTAACTGGATGGTGCGGCGCGCGCCGGAGGTGAGAAGGAGGTGTGTCTCCCACTCAGCAAACTGCCTTATCTGCTTCAGCAACTCGATACCGAGTATCGCGCCACTTGCGCCGCTGATGCCGATTACGAGCCGCTTTCTGCTCACCATTCCTGTCTCCCTTGTGGTGCAACCGCCGCGGCGAACCGGCCTGCGGCTTCGCGATGAACCCATACGCTCTCCACCAAGGTACCTCAGCCCCAGGGCAATCGCATTTGAAATTGAGGTGAACCAGAGTCGGCACGGACCAGGGTTGTCACTTACGTAGAGGTTTGTCAGGCATGAAGTTTCTTTCAGGGGGATTTGATGCCGAGCAAAGAGACACTGGAGCAGTTT
>CAIWFH010000126.1 GCA_903911925.1 uncultured Acidobacteriaceae bacterium | reverse complement strand
GCTGGAGGGCAGGAATTCCGGCGGCAATGCAAACCGGCTGGGAACCCTGAAACGCCAGACGCTCACCGGCATTGTTTCCACAGAGGCTGAAAGTCACTTGAAACAATCCTGAGACAACTTTCTTCAAAGCATGCGCTTGTTTTGGTTTCACTTCGCAAGGGAAGAGTCGCACATGCATGTTGTTCGGGGTATCAGCCTGGTCAATGGCATCGAGAATTCCCGTTGGTTCTCGAACGGCTGTGCACAAGTAGTGTTGATAATCGTTTCTGGTGGGGTTCTTCTATGAACAAAGCGTTCATGAAAACTTCATCAAAACTCGCCTACTCATATCGTCGATATTCATCCGCTAACCAAATTGACAACACAAGCCTACTCCGTCAACTGGAAGTAATTCAATCCGTCTGGTCAACCGCGTCCTCATTCAACCCCACTGGCGAAATGACTGCGACCAACCTCTCCCGTAGCACCAGCCGCTGGTCGCGCGAGCAAATCCGCGCCGCCCGCATGGCTCCGCTGGCCCCGCTGCTCCATCGGGGGTGAAGATTGCCGGCCTCGGCGACCACGTCATCGGCGGCTAGTTGGTGTATTTCGATGGCATCGACTTGTCCCTGTAGTTTGGGAAGCTCGGCTGCGAGCGCACGTTCTTGGTCTTCAAGCGGCCGGTAGAGCTTTCCGAAGCCCTCCGGGGAGATTTGGTCGGTCTGGTAGAGCTGATACGTCTTCCGCATTTCTGCCCTGACCTTCTCCAACTGCTTGGTGTGGGCGGCAAGGCGTGATTTCATGTCCGCGAGGTGCTCGTTAGCGCTTGCGAGGTGGGCTTTGACCTTCTCCTTTGAAACGAAGAAGTTCTGAAGCTCGTCCCGAAAGATCGCCTCGATGTCCTCCATGGGGATCTTGTTCCGGCACTTGCGACAGACGTATTTTGGGGAGCGAGAAAAGACATACATTTTCTGTCCGCAGCCGCAGTGGAGCAAGCCGGCGAACAGGTGTAGGGGCTTGGGGCCGAGAGGTTGCTTCTGGGCCTTGCGCTCCGTGTGCAGGGTGTTGCACTGATTCCAAAGCTCTTCCGAAACGATGGCTTCGACGGGGGTTAAGACCCATTCGGATTCCGGCTTCACATGGAGCTTGCCCTTGCCGTCCCGGTAGGTGTGGTTGGCGCGATAGACGCCCTTTGCAGTCGGATCTTTAAGGAGGCGTTCCACGGTCGTGTCAGTGGCGGCGCTGGTGGCAGTTCTTTGTCGATCAGTGGATTCCAAACGCAAGCCCGGTCGTCCGACAGTAGAAAAGGTGGACTCAGTTTAGCAACTCACGCGCTTCCATCCAAGACAAGGACGAAAACTCGACTGAGGACGCCGGGCGCAGCAGGGGGGTATTTCAGCCGTAGCAGGACAACGGTGCAAGCCCCTGATTCCCCACCTTCCAACCCTTCGCGCACCTCAAAAATTACCCCGCAGGCCTCAGCACCGCCATTTCCCGCATCCAATCTCGACATGCTTTCATCAGTTGGGTCAGTTTTCGCGCTCCCTCATCGCTTGGCTGAGAATTGGGGCTTGACTGAAAAGCGATTTTTCATCTTGCGCTCGAAGCCGTTTCCTGCCACAAAGGGTACGTGTTTTGGGAAGTTGCACTTATGAGAAGGGTGCTGGATATGTGGAAGGTGGCCGAGCTCAGCGGGCCGTAATCAAGGCTGTTGTCTTAGCAGAATGCACAATTGTGTCACAGGATTTCGAAAATATCAGCTCTCTGCTCTCCAAGGTTGCAGAAATTACGTCTAAAGCGGAATCACCTTCTGACCTTTTACGAAGAATTGCACGTGACTTTGTCGAAACGCTAGGTGAACAGGATGTTCATGTCCAAATCAGCCAATTGGACGCAGTCCAAGCAGAGTCTCCGGAGAAGTTACCAAGCGAATCGCGGACAAAGCTTATTACTGGTGATGGTGGGCAACCACTCGTCAGGGTGACAGTGCAAAGTGCAGATTATGACTTGGCGCTCGTTGGGGCGGCTACCATTGGCCGGGAAGCTTTAGAATCGTGGATAAGAGCGCTAGCCGAAATAGTTCGCTTTGGCTTGCGGTTGTTCGCGATCCGGCAAACCGAATCACTACAATCCGCAAGGCAGGATTTCGCGGATGCCATTTTAGGAGTCGCCGCGTCAAGTCCTGAGGTGGACGTTCTAGCAATCTGCAAACAATGGCAAGCCGCCACGATGGCCGATTCTGTTTGGCTCGTCCTCAAGAATCCATATACTGATGTTGAGCCATGGGAGGTTTTTGCCCAATACCCAACCGTTCAGGATCCGGAGCAATTGACTTTCGGGAAGGGTAATCTGGCTGAGTATTCCGTACTTAGCAGGCAAGTGGTGAGCGTGGATAATATCGCAGGCTGGAAGGCTACCTGGAATAAGGAGACATATTCAATTCTTTGCGGCACCGAGTTAGGGCGGGTCGGTGCAAAGATAGTCGACTGCATTCCACTTCTGCGGCCCATACTTTCGCAGAAGTCTCCGGTAGATGCTTGTCCTGTCGCTGAAGGAGCCATTTTGCTTTCTTATAGTAAGAGCAACGGAAGAATTAGGCATCCAACAAGGTCTTTAATGGTAATGGGGCAGTTGACGGCATCTGCACTTTTGAACTCATATCAAGCCGAGCAGCGGAGAATCTTAGTGACGTTGAATGAGTTGGCTGAACGCTATTTGACTCGTGTCACGAAGAATCTCTATCATCTGCGGCAGGATTACCTGAATGCTGTGATACAACTCATCAAAGACTCGATTAATGTGGCAGGGGTTTCCATTTTTTATCGCGATATTACTGGCACACGAGTGGAATGTTTAGCGACAACGGGCCTATGTGATTCACGGTCAGTAAGAATTCCTGCTGACTCGTTATCGAACGTAGCATACCCGGTTGGCGTCGGGTTGACTGGCCGTTGTTTTGAAAGTGGGAAACCGATCATCCTTAATGAGGAGAAACTCGATCAACATAAGCCTCTGTATATTGAGATGCCCATGACTGAACCGATAGGACCAACGCCGGCGGCCTTCTCTCCAATCCCTGCGCCGCACTCTGAGTCTTATCCGGCTGCAGGAGTAATTCGTTGCGCATTTCATACTTCTAGGATCATTAAACAATTCGTTCGTCGTTTCGACCCAATGGATATCCAGACCTTAGGTTTCATAGCTCGCCAACTGGCGCCTGCATTGCATTCGATGGATATCAGCATTCGACGGGAACAGACGATTAGCATTACTAAACATGACCTCCGGACTCCTTTGCAAATGACTCAACGCACCTTTCCACTAATAGAAGGTATTGTGGAGAGAGTTTCCCCAAAGAATCTTGCTTTGAAGGACGTTAAGACTGCAATTGATGTTGCATTGAGTTTGGTGGATCGACTTGAGCCCGATCCGGCCGAAGTAAAAGACTTCGATCCTACTGTCACTCTTCTGGAAGGTGATATTGTGGCGCGGCTGAAGGCCATGTTAAGTCACCTCGCACAATCGATGAGGAAGATGACAATCAAATTCGGCAATTTCTCCGATGTGCCTCCAGTGCTGGTGGATCGCGGATTGATTGAGCGCGCGCTTTCAAATTTGGTGGTCAATGCAATCAAGTACGGTGAGCGAGAATCTGAAATCTCAATAGTTCCAAGCAGAGCGCAGGATGGATTCCTCATTAATGTGATAAATTACGGTATCGGGGTAGCTCAGGAAGATGCACCACACTTATTTAGAGCCAATTATCGGTCCCCGCGAACAAGCTCTCTCGCCCTAGGTTCCGGTCTAGGATTGACCATCGCCGAAGCCGCGATGGAAAGGCATGGGGGCAAATTGCTTTTGACGAAGCTGAAGGACCCTACAGTTTTCTCCCTGTATTTTCCACGAAAACTAATTGTAAACCAATGAACAAAACACCAATTCTATTCTACGACGACGAGGGATGGTTTGCTAAACCATATCTGGAGGAACTTGAAAAGAACTTCAATGTTCATTTTTGCGAGGACATAACCAACGGCGACACGATTATTGTCACCCGGATTGAGCGATTCTGGAGGCATTTTCCTGTAGAAAGTAGCAGGAACAGGGCTGTAAACACAGGCGAAAG
>CAIWFH010000125.1 GCA_903911925.1 uncultured Acidobacteriaceae bacterium | reverse complement strand
GTACTTCGTTGTCCACACGAGGTGATACTTGCAATCCCACACCGTGTGGCTGCCACGCTTGTAGTCTTCCATCCCTCAAGACTAGTACCGTCCGTCGCCTGAAGGCGAGGGGTTTACCGATCCCCTATCGGGGACTCTAAAGTCTTGCCCTTTCAAAGCAATGCCGAATCCAGCATCCACCTAGGGCGCATAACCATTGGCGCGGAACCACTCGATGGCGGCGCGCATGGCGGGGTAGACGGGCATAATGCGGAAGCCGAGTTCCTGCTGCGCGTGGGCGCTCGATGCATACATCTTCTTTCGACCCATGCGGACTTCTTCCAACGTTGCACGCGGCTCAAGGCCACGGATGCGTCCAGTGATCCACTCTTCAAAGAAGGCATATGTCGCGGCGACCGCGAACGGAATCTTCATGGTCGGCGACGGGATTCCGGTGATGGCCGACATCTTGTCGAGAATCTGCTTGAGGGTGAGGTTTTCTCCGCCGAGAATGTAGCGGTGCCCGGGCTGCCCCTTGGTGAGCGCGGCCACATGGGTGCGGGCCACTTCGGCAACATCGACAATATTGAGCCCGGTATCCATGTAGGCCGGAAACTTGCCTTTGAGAAAGTCTACAAAGATCTGGCCGGTCGGCGTGGGCTTGCGGTCGTTGGGGCCGATGGGCGTGGTGGGATTCAGGATCACTACCGACTGGCCCTGGTCCGCTGCATGCAATGCTTCCTGCTCGGCGAGAAACTTGGAGCGCTTGTAGTGGCCGACCATGTCCTTGAGGGAGACCGGCGTGTCTTCATTGATGACAATCCCGTCTGTGCGGAAGTGCATGGTGGCCACTGAAGATGTATAAACGAAGCGCTTCACTCCGGCTTCGCGCGCCAGTTTCAGCAGGTCGCGCGTGCCGTCCACGTTAGCGCGGTACATGACCTTGGGGTCGCGAATCCACAGCCGGTAGTCGGCGGCCACGTGGACCACTGCATCGCATTCGGCGAGGGCGGACCTGAGAGTATCTGGCTCGGCGAGGTCGCCTATGTGGGTCTCTGCGCGGATGCCTTCAAGGTTGGCCAGATTGCTGGTCTTGCGGACCAATAAGCGGAGATCGGCGCCCTCGGCGGCCAGGGCCTTTGCAACATGGTGGCCGACAAAACCGGTGGCGCCTGTAAGAAAAACTTTCATGGTTGAGAGGATAGCAAGTTAGCCGCGCTTTCGCGCGTGATGGCGAGTCGGCAAGTCAGCGGGATTCCGGGTTGAGCGAAGGTCGGCTGGCAACTACAGCGCTTCAGGATGCAGCGCGATATTCTTTTCGCCCGCGGCTTTCTTTTCGTTGTAGGCCTTGACCCAGTCTTCCCAGTGCTTGCCGGCCGCGCGGTCCTTGCCGGTAAATTCCACGCGGGCTATGTCGGCATAGCCCACTTTGCGCTTCTCTGGCGAAGTGGGCGTGAAGTATTGCAGGAAAGACTCGGCCAGCGTGGGGCCGGATTGGCAATTGAAAATGAATGCCTCGATGCGTTCGCCATTCTTGAGCGTGAGGGTTACGTCGCCGCGATAGTCCAACGCCTGACTCAGTGCGTGGCGAAGATCGTCCTCGGTAGCGAGGTCGGGAACCCAGCCTTCCAGTTTTTCGTGCTCGGCCGCGGGAGCCAGTTCCAGCGCTTCTACCTGCGCAATCGTATATTTATGCACTTCAGCGGTCATGCGTGGGTCTCCTCAAGGCTGCGCTCTGGGCTTTCAATGTTCACCAGCGTGGCCGGGCCATGCGGCGCGGGTTCGCTAAGCAGCTTCAACGCCTGCTGGTCGGGATAAGTGCTGAAGGTGCCGCGCACCATGGCCCAGAAGCCCTTGAGCGTGGTGAAGCCCTCAATCACCGCCGGAGCCTCGTAGCCACAACTCACCATGCAGTTGGCGCACTTGGGATTTCCGCTGGCCACGCCGTACTCTTCCCAGTTTGTGGTCTCCAGCAGTTCCTTGTAGCTGTCGGCGTATCCCTCCTGCAGCAGGTAGCAGGGCTTCTGCCAGCCGAAGATATTAAACGCAGGCATGCCCCATGGAATGCATTCGTAGGTGCGGTCGCCCATCAGGAACTCAAGAAACAGCGGCGACATGTTGAACTTCCACGTGGGCTTGCGATTGGAAAGGATCGCGCGGAAAAGCCGCCTGACGCGGGCGCGGCCCATAAAGCGGTTCTGGTCTGGCGCCTTGTCGTAGCTGTAGCCGGGCGAGAGCACCACGCCCTCGACGCCCATGCCCATGACTTCGTCAAAGAAGCTGCGTACGCTGTTGGGGTCGGTGCCGTCAAAGAAAGTCGCATTGGTGGTGACGCGGAAGCCGCGCTTGACGGCTTCTTTGATGCCTTCGACAGCAATATCGTAGCCGCCTTCGCGGCACACCGAGTAATCGTGGTGTTCGCGCTGGCCGTCAAGATGCACCGAGAAGGTGAGGTACTTTGAGGGCGTGAACTCCGGCAGGCGGCGCTTGAGTTCAAGAGCATTGGTGCAAAGGTAGATGTATTTTTTGCGCGCGATGAGGCCCTGCACGATCTCCACGATCTGCGGATGCAGCAGCGGTTCGCCGCCCGGGATGGAAACCATGGGTGCACCGCATTCATCCACCGCGGCAAAGCACTCTTCGGGGGTCAGCTGCTTCTTCAGGATGTGGGGCGGATACTGCACCTTGCCGCAGCCGGCGCAGGCCAGGTTGCAGCGGAAGAGCGGCTCAAGCATCAGCACCAGCGGATAGCGCTTGGTGCCGCTGAGCCGCTTCTTCAGCACATAGGTTGAAACCGTCCACATCTGGGAGATGGGAATTGCCATATTTAGATCATCCTCCGGCGCCAACCGCGGCGCGTTCCATAGCCCGCTTGTAGCCGGTGAGGGCCATCAGCGGGAAATACTGTCGATACATGTGATAGGCCAGGTAGAAGACTCTTGGGAAGCCTGTACCTGTAATGATACTCTGACGGAATTTTCCTTCGCCCATTGACTCGTCCCAACTGCCGTCGGCCTGCTGGCGAGTCAGAAGCCAGCGCACACCCTTGGCCAGCGAGTCAGAGCGGTCATCGCCCGCCGCCAAAAGCCCAAGCAGCGCCCACGCAGTTTGCGAGGGAGTGCTGGGCCCGACGCCGCGCGTATTGGGGTCGTCGTAGCTGCCGCAGGTTTCTCCCCATCCGCCGTCCGGATTCTGCACCATGCGAATCCACTCGGCACCCTGCTGAATCTGCGGCTCGAGGTGATCGACGCCGATGGCGTCCAGGCCGCGGAGAACCAGGAAGGTGCCGTAGATATAATTCACACCCCACCGCCCAAACCAGCTTCCGTCCGGCTCCTGCTCTTTGAGGATGAATTTGATCGCCTTTTCCACGCGCTTGTCATCGCGGGAGTAGCCGTAGTTGGCCAGCATCTCAAGGATTCTTCCGGTAATGTCCACAGTCGGCGGATCGAGCATGGCGTTGTGATCCGCGAAAGGGATGTACTGGAAGATCATCTTGGTATTGTCTTTGTCAAAGCTGCCCCAGCCGCCGTTGCGGCACTGCATGGCGAACTCCCACTCGATGGCGCGCTGCGTAACCTGGTGCTGATAGCGCTCGCGGGGATTGTCAACCTTGTTGAGGGCCAGAAGCACCTGCGCCGTGTCGTCGGTGTCGGGATAGAACTCGTTATTGAACTCGAAGTACCAACCGCCGGGCTCAGTGTTGGGAACCTTCACCGCCCAGTCGCCTTTGTGGCGAACCTCCTTTGACAACAGCCAGTCCGCGGCCCTGACCATGCGCGGGTCGTCGCGCGAAACACCTGCCTCGCCGAGGGCGAAGACAGCCTGGGCAGTGTCCCACACTGGCGAGACACAAGGCGTCATGCGGAAGGTGGGTTCGGGCATATCCTCGTTGGCCGGTTCCTCAATGCCCAGCTTCTCGAACTCGTCGCGGGCGCGAATCACCTGCGGATCGTCTTCGGAGTAGCCCAGGCAGCGCAGCGCGATGATGGCGTTGAGCATGGCGGGATAAATTGCGCCGAGGCCATCAGTCATTTCAAGCCGCTCGAGGAGCCACTTTTCCGCGCGCTTGATGGCCAGCTTGCGCAGCGGCCGAATGTGAACCGCTTCTGCCAGGTGCATCATCCGGTCGAGAATGATGAAGAAGTTGCGCCAGGAGATGATCGACTTCCGGTCCATGCGCAGGCGGAGCTTCGCGTTGGCGCGCCCTCCTACGAACAACTCGTCGATTCCCTGCTCCGGCGGCAGCTTTTTAAACGGCTTCTTGGCGTAGATAATGGCCAGGGGCACCAGGATGGAACGCGACCAGGACGAAATCTCGTAGATGTTGAAGTAGAACCAATTGGGAAAGAGAACGATCTCCGGCGGAATGGCGGGAACGGCGTCGTAGGCATACTCGCCCAGCGAGCACAGGTACATCTTGGTAAACGTATTGCAAGCCACAACGCCGCCATGCTTCAGAATCCACTCGCGGCATTTCGTCATGCGCGGATCTTCAGCGGCAAGGCCCATGATTTTTCCGGCAGAGTAGCACTTGACCGAGAGCGAGATATTGCCCGGCCCACCGGGATAGATGCTCCAACTGCCATCCTCATTCTGATAGCGCATGATCTCGGCAAAGGCGCGCTTCAGGTGCCCGGGATCCCCGCTTTCAAGAAGGGTGTGCAGAAAGATGTAGTCGGCCTCCAGCATCGAGTCCGCTTCGAGTTCTCCCGACCAGTAACCCTCAGGATGCTGCTGGGAGAGAAGGAACTCCCGTGAGCGAACGATGACCGACTCGACGTCTGCCAAGTCTGCATCTATCCGCCCAAACCGGGGCGCTGCGGTGTGCGTCTTCGCTTGTTTTTGGTTCATGCGATTTTGAACGCCTCAGTTTCTTTCCGGAAGGTCCGGCACGGCGGTGAATCCTGCTGTTTTGCAGGCCCGGCTGCGGGACCCCAAGTCCCACATGGGAAACCATCTTACCGGACTGGAACAGGTTCGGCGCCGCCTGCACTGCCGATGGCCTGAATAATCTCAGGCGGCAGGCCAAAGCGGACGTTCTCCGGCATCACTTCAACTTCTTCGACGCTGGTAAAGCCGCTTTGGATTAAATAATTCACAACGTCCTCAACCAGCACCTCGGGGGCCGATGCGCCGGCCGTGACCGCAACCGTTGTAACGTCCTTAAGCCATGCCGGATCAATCGCCTGGGAATTGTCAATCAGGTAGCCGATGGTGCCCAGGTTACGGGAAACCTCAACCAGCCTGTTGGAATTGGAGCTGTTGGTCGATCCGACCACCAACACCAGTTCAGCGTTGTGCGCCACGTTGCGCACCGCCACCTGGCGGTTCTCAGTGGCATAGCAAATGTCCTGCGAGTGGGGTCCAACTATGTTTGGAAACTTGATCTTGAGGGCATGAATGATGTCGCGGGCCTCATCCAGGCTGAGCGTGGTCTGGGTAAGGTAGGCGACCCGGTCAGGGTTGGGGATTTTGAGTTTCTCGACCTCGGCCACGTTTGACACCACCTGGGTCACCTCGGGACATTCGCCGAGCGTGCCTTCAATCTCGTCGTGGTCGCGGTGGCCGATGAGCACCAGCGAATAGCCCTGCTTGGCGAACTTCACGGCCTCAATGTGGACCTTGGTCACCAGCGGGCAAGTTGCGTCAATCACCCTCAGATTCCGGCCCTTGCTCAACTCGCGGACCGCGGGAGACACGCCGTGTGCGGAGTAGATGACTCTCTGCCCATCGGGTACATCGTCGATTTCATGAACAAAAATCGCGCCTTTTTCGGCCAGTTCATTCACAACATAGCGGTTATGGACAATCTCGCGGCGCACGTAAATGGGCGCGCCGAAGGTTTCAAGAGCGATCTTGACGATATCGATCGCGCGCACCACTCCGGCGCAAAAGCCTCTGGGCTTGAGCAGTAACACCCTCTTCTGGCTTGGGGAAGTCCCGGCGGGGGTACCGTTTGGGATGGAATCGAGGAAAGTTGTGGTCACACTGCCAGTATACCAACGCATCGAAATATAAGACAGGGAATAGGGACCCAGTTCGGGGGCCAAGGGACTGAGAGACCTGGCGACTGCGGCCCAGGAGCGGGGTACTATCTGACAAATCGCAACCGAGGGCTTCGAAGTGGCATGTACTTTTCCTTCATGATCGGTTTGCTGCGCAAGCGAGGAATTCGGGGCGGTTTGCTGGTTATGATCCTGTGTGCCGTCTGCGGGATTTGCGCCGCAGCGCAGGAACGGACCAGGGTTCCAGATGCGCCATGCAGGAGCGCCGGATCGGAAAACCGCATGACGCAGTGCCTGATTGGCGAAGCGCGAAAGTACGACCGCGAACTTGAGCGGATAAGTCGAGGGCTGGGCAAGGCTCTGAAGCCGCAAGAGGCTGAGGCGTTCCATCAGGCGCAGGTCCGCTGGTATCCATACCGCGAAGCGAACTGCGATGCGGAAAGGGATCTTTACACAGAGCTGAGCACATCTTCACTGGCCTACGCAGCCTGTGCCGAGGCGTTGACGCGGCAGCGGGTAGAGGACTTGAAGATCATCTACGCATGGCTGTTCAAATAGGCTGAAATCCTCTACCAGTTCGTAATGGAACCGTCGGGACGGAAGTAGGTCTGGGCGCGCGCGGTGATGGGTTCGGTTATTTCGGCCAGCAGTTTGAGTTGCTTGATGTCCAGTTCGACGCCCAAGCCGGGGCGCTCGTTGGGATAGAGCTTTCCATTCTTGAAATCAAAACGCTGCGGCAGATGCGGTGAGGTGCGGCCGTCAAAGGCGTACTCGAACAACACCGGTCCTGAGAACGTGCCCAGGCAGTTGACCAGGGCGGCGGTGGCGATGGGCCCGGTGAAGTGAGGGATGATGCCCACAAAATGCGCCTCGCAGATGGCGGCGACCTTCATCATCTCGGTGATGCCGCCGACGTTGGGCAGCGTGGCGCGCACAAAGTCCACATCGTGATGCTCGATGAGAGAGTTGAAGTCCCACTTGTTGCCCCATTCCTCGCCGGCCGCGATGGGAACGTTGACCTTGGTGCGCAGGATAGGCAGGTCCTGCAGGAAGGCATCGGCGCGAATCGGATCTTCCACAAAGAACGGCGCGAACTCTTCGATGAGATTGCAGCCGCGGACGGCTTCGGCGAGTTCGAATCTCTGATGGAAGTCGATGGCCCAGTCGCCGTCTTTGCCGACGCCGTCGCGTGCCTGCGCGGCTGACTCATGCAGCATCGTGACCTGTTCGCTCGTCTTGTATATAGAATTTCCGGGGACGTTTCCCGGGCCAAAACGGAAGGCGCGGAAACCGGCTTCCATGGTGGCCCGGGCGCGCTCTTTCATTGTCGCGCTGTCTGTAACGCCGGGAAGGCCGCCGCCTCCGGAGTAGCACTCGCAATGGTCGCGCACCAGGCCGCCGAGGATCTGGTTGACCGGCAGGCCGAGGACCTTGCCTTTCAAATCCCACAAGGCCAGGTCGAGCGCACCGATGGAGTGCGTGCGTTCGCGGCCGGCGGGATAGAAGTAGGCGCGGTTCATGTCCTGCCACAGGCGCTCGATGTTTTGCGGATCGCGGCCAATGAGACGGCCGGCCGAAATGCGCAACATATCCACATCGCCGCCCTCACCGATGCCAGTGATTCCGGCGTCGGTTTCGATGGTGACGACGAGATCGCTCTGGTAAAGCAGTTGGCTGGCGTCAGGCGGGAGATAGACGCGCACCCGCGTGATCTTCATCTTGGGCAGTGCGGCGAAGGCAGGCAGGCCGCCCGCGGCGGCGGCGATGGCGGTGGCGGACAGGGATTGAAGAAAGGTTCGGCGTTGCATGGATTCGATTTCCTCTTGACGGAGGAATCGTATCATCCGGGCTCGCGGGTGTAATGGGGGGAAGGAGCCCTTTGCTTGTGCGGTGTCGGAGATGCTCCCGGTTCAATCTGTCAGGTATGTGCCCGGTTCGTACCCCGAACGCGACCCTCCCCCCTCCCCCCTAGATTCTGGGGGAAAGTTCGCTGTTTTCAGCAAGATGCCTTGGGGTCCCCGCTCCAAGTACGTGATTCTGTTGGAGTTCGCCGCAGAATAGTCATGCGAAAGGGGTTACGGGTGTTCCATCCCGCATTTCAGGCAGAGACGCCGTAATGTGAATCACGACCGCAAGCCAAACCATGAAACAAGTGTGCGCCAGAAAGCGGAAATAATCTGCAAACTGGCGCTACGGAATCAGTTCTGCTGGGCAATGAGCACTTCGCCGGGCATCAGGCGAAGCGGGATTTCCCTTCCCTCTCCGAGCGGGGCGTGCGTGGTGAAGTCCTGAAGCCGGATTTTCTGGGCCGACCGGAAAACTACATCCTGAAATCGGTCTGAGCGATTCAACAGCAGAAAGATCCGCTCTGCGCCGCGCGACTTGACGTACAGTTCGACGAACTTGGAATCGATAGAGACTGGAATCTCGGGACGGAGGACGGAGTAGATCATGTTTGAGTCGTCCTGGTCCCAGGGGTTGTAAGTGTTGGCCAGCGCTTGTTCAAGATTGGCCGCCAGGTAGTAGTAACTTCCCTTGCCCACGCCGGTCTTGAAGAACACGGGACGGGTGAGCGGAGCCGAGGGATCGGCTGGAGCCAGCCACAGCAGCACCTGGGTTTGCGGATCGCTGGGCGGCGCAATTTCCTTGACCTTGAGCTGGGCGTTTACGCGGACGTGTTCTCCTTCGGAGATGGGAAGAAGGTTGCGGGCCGGAGTTCCCAGCGGAGGCGTGCTGATAATGAACGCGGGCGATGAGAGCGGCGCGCCAGCCTCCTTTGCGTCAAGCGCTGGGCCGAAGTCGTTAAGCCACGATTGATAAACCACGCCGCCGCTTTCAAGGTACTGCTTGATAACCGTCTTTCCCTTTTCAGAGAGGCCGAAGTTGGCGATTGCAACGGCAGCGGCATCTGAGGGAATCGGCTTCCACTCGGGCCACACCTTCACTTCCATGTGGGTCTGCTTGGCCAGGGTAAAGGCTGCCAACTGAATGCGTCCCGGTTCGTCGTCTTTTGCGATCTGGTCCGGATAGAGAACGTAGAGCACCGGCAGATCGTTCTTCCAGCCGAGGCCTAGTTTTTCGATGACCGCGTTCCAGTGCTGGTATTCCAGGCCGTAGGACTTGGGCTGGTTGTTGATGTCCAGCAGGCCCTCGCTGTACTCCAATTGACTCATGATTCCCTGGGCCAGGGACGGTTGCGAGTACTTGAGCGCGATGAGATCTGTAGGGATGCGGTAGTTGATGTCGTTGTCGTGAGACCCCCACCAGAAGTAGCCGGCCGCCCCTTGTGCCCATGCGCTCATCAGCGAGATGCGGAGGCACTTGGCAATCTCGTCCTTTGAGCCTACCCAGGCCTCGGAGAAGCCGTTCTCCTGAACCAGCACCGCCTTGCCGGGCATGGCGGCGCGTGCAACGGCGTAGTTCATGTCGTAGAGGGTGCGCTGGCCAACCCAGGGATCGTATTTGATGGTGTCGTCGAAAAACGCATAAGAGTGGACCGACATGTAGTCGGAGGATCCGGCCACATTCCAGAGGTCGAAGTTTTCGCCCTTGCCTCCGATGCTGCCCAGACCGTTGGTGACTGCGTGCCTTGGATCTGCATCGTGGAACGCCTGGTAGATGGTTGCAGCCCATTGGCGCGACTGCTCGGGCGTGGTGTTCAGCTTCATGTAGTACCGCAGCAGAATGTCGACCTCGTTGCCGAAGTCGTAGCCCATGAGGCCGGGATTGTCTTTCACGCTGCGGACCATTTCGCTCACAAGCTTGCGCTCGCCCTTGACGATTTTGGGATCAGCGAAGAGGTCGCCCGCGGCCCATTCCGGCAGGTAAGAAGCGCCGCAGATGCCGCCGGTGAACGGCTCAACCTGCACGGCGATGCCGTTGCGGTGGGCGATGGTCAGTAAATCATTCAGACGAGTCAGCATCACCGGATCGACGGCGTCCGGCGTGGGCTGCGTCAGGTTCCAGAAAGGCGGGAAGCGAACGGTGGTGATACCCAGCTTGTGGAGCGCAGCCATGTCCCGCTCGACCACGTCGGGCTTCCAGTCTTTGAGGATGAAGTACCAGTCCTGAGACGGAATGTAGTTGGCTCCGCTCAAAAAGACAGGTTTGTCGTTCAAAGTGAGGTACTGGCCCTGAATGCCCCAACGATCCTGCGACTGGGCAGAAAAGGCCGCGCTGAAAAATGCCAAACACGCGAGGATGCACAGGAAGGATTTCTTGAAGTTAGAAAAAATAGCTGACATGCGAACTGCCTCCAGCATTGAACAGCGAATGCTATCACCTTAGCGGGAGGCGGCGATCGTTGGCATTTCACAATCGAGATGGAAAGGCCCAATACATGGGGGTTCGTGGTATCCCACCCTGGCGGCAAAAAACAAATACGCCGCAAGGATGGGGCACCCGTCGTTTGTGGCTTGGTTAGCGTCGGTCACCCGCCGCCCAACTTCAAGATGCGCCCGAGGGCAGAACCGCGACCATTCCGTCTCGCTTTTCGATAGCTTCGCGAGCGGCCTCAGGAAGCGTCAAATATAGGGCCTTGATTTCGTTAGGACGCGAAATGCGATCCTCGACGATGAAGTTAATCATTGCGAAAAGATGTTGCGCGACTTCAGGTGAGTCATTGAGGTCAATCTCTCCCGGATGCACGGAATTGTTCCCTACCACTCGGCAATAGTCGAGAGATTGTTGAACAGCTATCGGAAGTCCTTTTGACACAAGCGATTTTATGTCGGCATTGATATTCGCACCTTTTTCTCCCAATTGCGGCATTAGTTTCTGGATGCAGAGCCTCAATAGCGCAGCGGCAGCGCGGGGTGATTTGACGAATATGTCTCTCGCTTCGCGATAATCGACGGCACAATCTTCGGGGAGGTCCTCGTGCGGAGGTTCAACCGGGGCGTCTGAAGGAACGGTCAACTTTCCCTCATACCAATATGTCCAACCTCTGCAATGAGAGCAAAAGCAGGCCTTAAAGTCCGTTTCTGTCCAACCCCCTTTCTGCACAAAAACCGCATGCCAGCCTTGGGCCGCAAATACTCCACATCTAACACAGTGAAACTGTGTGGCCTCGAATTCGGGGGGGAAATACTTGTCTCTCATTGTTATCTCCCTTTCAATCTTCTCCCAGCCCGAATGTTACCGGCTTGCGGCAATCATCTGGGCGGCGTGTTGGAGGCTGGTTTCGGTTACCGTCGCGCCAGACAGCATTCTGGCTACTTCCTGGGTGCGGGACGGGTCGTCGAGGGTGCGGATCTGGGTCTTGGTGCGGCCCTGCGACTCGTTCTTTTCAACCACCAAATGCTGGTCGGCGAAGGCGGCTATCTGCGGCAGGTGGGTTACGCAGAGAACCTGCTGGCCGCGGCTGAGGGACTTGAGCTTTTGGCCGACAGCCTCAGCGGCGCGGCCGCCGATGCCGATGTCGATCTCGTCGAAGACCAGCGTGCGCGGGGTGGGGTTCTTCTTTTTGGGCTTCACTGCGCCTTCTTCCACGCTGACTTTGAGCGCCAGCATGACGCGAGACATTTCGCCGCCGGAGGCGATTTCATCTAGCGGCTTGAGGGGCTCGCCGGGGTTTGTGGAGATGCGGTAGTGGACCTGGTCCCAGCCGGTCGAGGACCAGTGGGACGTGTCTGGAGTCTCCGCAGGGGCTAAAGCCCGAACCGCAGTTGCAGGCTTATTGTCAGGGCTGAAGCCCTGACCTACCGAGCCCGGGCCAACGACCGCAATTTCGAAGCGGACTTTCATGGCCAGGGAGTTGATTTGCGCTTCGGCCAGTTTGGCCAGCCGGGTGGCCGCGGCCTTGCGCTCGGCATGCAGCGCGGCGGCGGCGGTCTGATAGGCTTTGGCGGCTTCATCCAGAGCGGCACGAAGCGCCTTGAGGATTTCGTCGCGGTCTTCCACTTCAGCCAGCTTGCGGGCTACGTCTTCACCAAAGGCGACCACCTCGTCGATGGTCTTGCCGTATTTGCGCTTGAGCCGGTCGAGCAGGGCGAGACGGTCTTCGATTTCGGCGAGACGCTCGGGGCTGGCGTTGATGCTTTCGGCGTAGTCGCGAAGGCTGGCGGCCAGGTCGCCTACCGTGGCACGGATGGACTGAAGCTGTTGGGCCGCCTCAGTGAATCGGCCGTCGTAGCGGGCGAGTTCCTCGACGTTGCGCAGAGCCGCGCGCAGGGAGACTTCGGCCGATGCGCCGCCTTCGTAGAGCTGGTCGAAGCCGCCGGTGGCCGCGGCGTAGAGTTTCTCGGCGTTGGCCAGGACGCGCTTTTCGGTTTCCAGGGCTTCGTCTTCACCGGGGACGAGGTGGGCGGCGCTGATTTCCTTGTTCTGGTAGCTCCACAGGTCAACCATATGCAGGCGGTCCTGCTCGCCCTGGAGCAGGTCGTCGAGCTTGGCGGCGGCTTCACGCCAGCGTGCGTGAGCTTCCGAGACGGAATCTGTCGAAATGCCGCCGAAGCGGTCGAGCAAGGTGCGCTGCTGGCCCTGGTCGAAGCTGGAAAGCGACTCGCTCTGGGCGTGGACAAGGGCAAGTTCCGGGGCTAACTGCTTGAGTACAGCCACGGTGGCCGGCTGGTTGTTCACGAAGACGCGGCCCTTGCCGTTGGCCTGGATTTCGCGGCGGAGGATGATCTCGCTGCCGGCGGAGTCGATGCCGTTTTCTTCCAGGATCAATTCGGCTCCGGTGGTGGACTCGAAGACGCAGGCGACTACGGCCTTCTCAGCGCCGTGGCGGACCAGGTCGGCGGAAGACTTGCCGCCCATGAGCAGGGCCAGGGCGTCAACCAGGATGGACTTGCCCGCGCCGGTTTCGCCGGTGAGCAGGTTCAGGCCAGGGCCAAAGACGGCGATGGCGTGATCGATGACGGCATAGTTTTCAGCGCGCAATTCGACGAGCATGGTTGAGCGAACCTCTTGGAGAACTCACTTTTGTGGAACAAACGGCCGAAGCCCTTTGTGTTTCCCTGCCGTAGCGGCCAACTCGACTGTTTTCATACAACAGAAGCCGCAACGGGAATCCGAGCGCAGCATAGCATGAATGGCGGCTGGGGCGGCACGAGAGCCGGAGGCGAAGGCTGGGGAGGCATCCAGTCGATAACTTGGATGGATGCAATGCGTCTGATACCGTTGATGTAGAGGTGAATGGCGATTTTGACTGCTGCCTTTGTGTTGATGATGCAGGCTGACAGCGGCGCCGGGCAAGGCGGAGCGCCGTTGGGCACGGGTTCAAGCGCGCTGGTTGAGATGGTGCAAAACAGCGGCCCGGTGGCCATGAGCGTGCTGGTTGTGCTGCTGCTTGCCAGTCTTTATTCCTGGACCGTTATTTTCGGCAAGATCTCGCTGTTCAACAAGGCGACCAAGGAAAGCCGCCGGTTTGTGCGCGCCTTCCGCAAGGCGACGCGGCTGCAGGAGATTGCCGCCATTGCCTCGGACTACCAGGTGAGTCCGCTGGCCCAGGTGTTTGAGGACGTCTACGAGACCTACAAGCGCCAGACTGGCGGCTATGGACCGCCGCACAACCTGATTCCGCTGGAGCGCTCGGCCCAGACGGCTGCCAGCGAAGCGGTTACCAAGATGGAAACGCGGCTGACCTGGCTGGCAACCATCGCGGCCACGAGTCCGTTCGTAGGCCTGTTCGGCACAGTGATCGGCGTCGTGGACGCGTTTCACGGTTTGGGCACGGCTGGGGCGGCCACACTGCGGGCGGTGGCTCCAGGCATCTCAGAGGCGCTGATTACCACGGCGGCCGGGTTGTTTGTCGCCGTACCGGCGGTGGTGGCTTACAACCAGTTCACCGCGCGCATCAGGGTGTTTGCCGCGGCCATCGACGATTTTTGCCGTGAACTGCTGAACTCGCTTGAAGAGATCCCGGTGCGGGCGGCCACGCCGGCGCGGACCCCTGGAACCGACGGTCCCCGGGAGGCAGAACGTGGCGTTTACAAGTAGCGGAGGCCAGACCCGGAGTTCGCTGGCGGAGATCAACATCACGCCCATGGTAGACGTGGTGCTGGTGCTGCTGGTCATCTTCATGATTACCGCTCCGGTGCTGCAGTCGGGGATTGAAGTGGCGGTGCCCAAGACGCGCACGGTGAAAGAAATTACCGAGCAGCGCATGGTGCTGACCATCGACCGCGACAGCCAGGTATTTCTGGGCGATCAACCTGTGAACATCCACGAACTGGCGCAAAAGCTGCACCAGCAGGGTGTTGATCCCGAGCACCAGGTCATTTATCTGCGGGCCGACGAGCGGGTGCCCTTCGGGGCCTTTGCCACGGTGATGGACGCGGTCAAACAGGCCGGTATTACCAACATCTCCATCGTCACGCAGCCGCTGGACACCAAGGGGATATCGGGCGCAAACCCGGTCCAGTGAACCTTTCATTCGATAGGGAGTCATAGCCAGGCATATGAGCAATTCGCGTGACAGCGGCGATGGTCTGGAGCGGGAACTGACGCCGGAGTCTGTTTTCCGGCCGGCTGCAGGCTCGTTTCTGCTTCACGGCGGGCTGGCAGGCTGCATTGTGCTCTATGGCTTCCTGGCTGGATATTTTCACGGAAATTCGTGGGGCGGCGCGGGAGCAGGCGGCGCCATCCAGGTGAGCCTGGTAAGCAGCGCGATGCCGCTGCCGCAGGACCATCCGCCGAATGAAAACGTGCTGGCCACGGACACGCCGAGCCAGGCCCCCGCGGAGCCCACTCCCAAGGCCAAGCAGGCAGTGGACGAGACGGCGATTCCCATCCTCGGCAAGCAGAAGAAGCCGCAGCCGCAGACCATGCAGAAGAGCCAGCAAAAGCCGACTCAGCTCAATCGAGCGCAGTATGGAGAGCAGGCCGGCTCGCAAATGGCTCGAGCCACGCAGAGCGGGCCTGTTGGACCCACCGTGATAGGCGATGGCGACTTTGGATCGAAGTTTGCCTATTACGTGGACGGCATTAACCGTAAGATGGCCCAAAACTGGTACAAGCCGGAGGTGGACCCGCGCACTCCAAGAGGCGCGCGCGTGTACCTGGTGTTCACCATCAAGCACGACGGAACACCAACCGATGTGCAGATTGACAAGTCCAGCGGAGCCCCGAGCCTCGACCGGTCGTGCCAGCGCGGCGTGCAGCGGGTTGACACATTCGGCATCCTTCCGCAGGGATATAACCAAAGCACGCTGAAGGTCTCTTATTATTGTGAGTACTAGAATTTGCGGGCTGTGAATCGAGCAGTATTGCCCATGCGAGAAGGTGGGTCCTGCAATGACGCGTTGTAAGCTCCCAACTGGTTTTAACAACCCGCAAATAGATGAATGGGTTGGCTTGGATTTCATTTCGCGGCGCGTGGGTCTGGAGACCCACACGACAGCCGGCCGGGAGGCCGGCGCTACACGTATCTTCTTGTTAGGAAGGATTGCACATCGCATGAAGGCATCTTTACGAACCTTGCCCCTCTTTGCACTTGTCCTGGCCTTTTTTTTGGCGACCGAACTGCCTGCCCAGGACTGGGTTCACACCGGCACCAATCTCGGCAACGACCGGATTCGCATTGCCGCGGCGGACTTCAAGCCGGTCGGCGAGGATCCCCAGACTCCGGCCCTTAAAGCTGCCTTCGACGCCACGCTCTACACCGATTTGGCCAACGCGGGAATCTTTGACCTGGTTTCAAAGAGCATGCTGCCGCAAGCCACGCCCGGAGCGCCGCCAGAGATCAACATGACGCAGTGGACCGCGGCGCCGGCCAATGCCGCCATGGTGGCCTTTGGCGCACTCTCGTCCAGCGGAGGCCGCCTGGTTGTTTACGGATGGCTGTTTGACGCCAAGAACACCGTCAATCCGCAGGTGCTGGCCAAGCAGTACAACGAGGAAGCCAGCCAGGAGATGGCGCGCTCCGTGGCCCATCGATTTGCCGATGAAATCATCTACCGGCTGGGCGGCGGCATTAACGGCATTGCCGAAACCAAGATTTACTTTGTCAGTTCCCGCACCGGATCGAAAGAGATCTGGGCCATGGACTACGACGGCCAAAACCAGCACGCCATCACTCACCTGGGCGCGATTTCGCTTTCGCCGCGCATCTCGCCAGACAACTCGCGGCTGGCTTTTGCCTCGCTGGGCAACCAGGGCTGGGCAGTTCGGATGTATTCGCTTGAACTTGGCCGCACGGTCAGCTTCCCTGCCGGTACCGCGGGCGGAAGCAACCAGTCGCCGGCATGGTCGGCAGACGGAACAAAGATCGCCTTTTCCTCGTCGCGCTCCGGCAGCCCTTCAATCTGGGTAGCGGACGCAAGCGGGGCCAATCCGCGCAAGCTCACCTCGTTTAAGGGACCGGACGTTTCGCCCACCTGGAACCCACGGACCGGGACGGAGATTGCATGGGTAAGCGGGCGCACCGGGCTGCCGCAGATCTACACCATGGACCTGGACGGCGCGAATATCCAGCGCATGACGGATGGCGGCTATGCGATCTCTCCGTCGTGGTCGCCCAACGGGCAGGCGCTTACCTTCAGTTGGAACCGCAAGTACGGGCCGGGCGCTCCGGGCGGGCAGGATATCTACTACTTCGATATCGCCAGCAAGCGCTGGCTGCAACTGACGCACGAATCCGGCAGCAACGACTTCCCTTGCTGGGCTCCTGACGGCCGGCACATCGTGTTTGAGCGGACCATTGGCGGGAGAACTCAAATCTGGTCGATGCTGGCTGACGGCACGCAACAGCAGCAATTGACCAAAACGGGCAACAACTTTATGCCAAATTGGAGCTGGAAATGAGCGGCAATCAGGCAAACAAGCATTCTGATACGCGATTGCCTTTGGAGCTTTCCGATTTTGTGCATTATGATACTTGCGTTGCCAAAAACCAGGCACGGCTTGCACTGTAGGGCCGAAAAGCTAAGACGCATGGGTTTTGCCATGCGCCGATGCCGATCATTGTTTTTTCGGGCCTTGACGATAACGTTTTCTTTTGGGGACTGGACATCGCCATTTTCTCGTCCGACCTTCAGCCAACGGTGCTATTCTTCACGGTTGGGAATGAGGGCCTGAAAACACGGCTACAAAATGCCCTGTCCCCTCGAACGAAACTTTTTGAATTTGCGGAAGGAGCCTCCCATTGAACACACGTAATCGCATTCTTGTTCCCGTTGCATTGCTTTTGGCACTCGTTACAGTTGCAGGCTGCAAAAAGAAGCCTGTCCCGCCGCCGCCGCCACCGCCGCCGCCCATCGTGGTCCCTGCGCCAACCGCACAGATCACCGCGACACCGACGCTGATCACAGCCGGCGATCAGGTAGTTCTCACCTGGCGCACCACTGACGCCAGCAGCGCCTCAATCGACGGCATCGGCGATGTACCTACTTCGGGCACCAAGACCGTTACCCCCTCCGTCTCGACCAGCTATCACCTGCTGGCTCGCGGCGAGGGCGGCTCGGCCGAAGCCTCGGCACGCGTCACCGTGAATCCGCCGCCTGCGGTTGTGCAGCCGCCGACGATGAGCGAAGAAGAAGAGTTTCGCGCCAACATGCAGGACATCTTCTTTGATTACGACGCAGCCACCATTCGCGCCGACGCCCAGGCGGTTCTGGCCAAGGACAGCTCTTACCTGGCCAGCCATCCGAACGTGAAGTTCGTCATTGGCGGCTATTGCGACGAGCGCGGCTCGAATGAGTACAACATCGGACTGGGCCAGAACCGCGCCGATGCCGCCAAGAACGCTTTTGTGTCAGCCGGAGTTGCGGCAAGCCGCATTCGCGTTGTCAGCTACGGCAAGGAAAAGCCCTTCTGCACCGAGTCAACCGAAGGGTGCTGGCAGCAGAATCGCCGCGCGGGCTTCACGCTTGATCGGTAGAGTCCGTTTCGACCGAACACCCCTTAGCCGGTTCGCGTTCACCGTGAACCGGCTGAGGTAGAAATACTCCGAAGCTTCTTATACTCGACAGATGCGGGTCAGCACACGCCGCCCCGGCTTCGAGGAACTTGAGTTATCGACAATCCAAGGGCTACAGGCCGGGTGAGATCAGCCGGCCTGTAGCGCCTTTTCATCTAGACGGGTGCAGAATGCAGATAGGATGTAAACTTCGGAATCGACTCCTTGGGGCAGCATTGCTTGCCGTGGTCCTGGGCTCCGCGCCCCGGCCGGCGCACGCCACCTCAAAGGAGATCATCGAGCTTCAAACACAGGTTCAGCAGCTTTTGGACATGGTGCAACGCCTCCAGTCCACACTCGATACGCGCTTTGGCGTGCTGCAACACCTGGCGGAACAGACCGCAGACGACGCCAATCGCATGACCGCGACGGTGAACGCGCTGCAGCAGAAACTCAGCGTGCAGAGCGAGTCGGTGAACGGCAAGCTGGACACGAACTCCGGCCAGGTTCAGTCGCTCAACGACTCCGTGGATGAGCTAAAGTCCCGCGTTGCCAAGATCGACAAGTCGCTGCAAGAAATGCAGACCCAGTTGCAGAATCTGCAGCCGCCTCCGCCCACCGCCGCTCCTGGCGGCCCGGGGGGCGCCTCGCCCACGGGTGAGCCGATGGCCCAAAGCCCGGCAGTCAGCCAGGTTCCGCCTCTGAAAGAGACATTCCAGGCCGGCGTGCGCGACTACAACGCGGCCAAGTACGACGTGGCTTCCGGCGAATTCCAGGATGTGCTTCATTATTATCCGATGGACGACCTTGCCGGCACCGCGCAGTTCTACCTTGGCGAAATCGCCTACCGGCAACAGAATTACGCCGAAGCGGTAAAGTCTTACAACGCCGTGCTGGAGGGATTTCCCGGCAGCACCAAGGCGCCTGCCGCGCAGTTGCGCAAGGGACTTTCTCTGATGCAGATGAACAGGAAGGAAGCCGGCATCCACGAGTTGCGGCTGCTCATCCAGCGCCACCCGCAGACTCCTGAGGCGGCACAGGCACGCAACAAGCTCAGCGCGATGAACGTGAGAGCCACAGGCCGTTGAGAATGGGCCTCGAGGCAAGGTAGAAAAGCCCCGCGGTCGCGGGGCTTTTTTCTTGGCCGGCTTTCAGATTGACAGCAAGCGCGCGCCGCCACAACCCCCAATCGCACAACTTCACAAGTCGAAATCGAACTCGAAACTGGTGATCATCATGCACGAAATTTCCCGTCGTAACCTGCTCACTTCCGGCCTGGCTCTTTCCGCTGCCTCTCTGGCTTCGCGTTCCGCCTGGGGTCGCGCCGCCTCGCTGCTGGCCGAGTCCCAGGGATCGGCTTCAGCCGTAACGCCGCGCGAGCGCCTTCTCTTCGACTTCGGTTGGAAATTCCGCTTCGGCCACGCCAACGATCCGGCCCGCGACCTCAATTTCAGCAAGACCCGCGGCGCATGGGAGTCACCCGAAGGCGACTTCGCCAAGACGGGCGATTTTGCGTTTGCCAAAGAGAAATTCGACGACTCGAAGTGGCGTCCGCTGAACCTGCCCCACGACTGGTCGGTCGAACTGCCCTTCGTTCACGACGACGATCTGCTCATGCACGGCTTCAAGCCCATCGGCCGCAGTTACCCCGATACCAGCATCGGCTGGTATCGCCGGGAATTCGACATTTCCGCCGCCGACCTGGGCCGCCGCATTTCCATCGACTTCGACGGCGCCTTTCGAAGCATCCTTGTCTTCGTCAACGGCTGCTACATCGGCCGCAACGACAACGGCTACACGCCCTTCCACTTTGACGTTTCCGATTTCCTCGCCTACGGCGGCAAGAACTACATCGCCCTGCGCGTAGACGCCAGCCAGGGCGATGGCTGGTATTACGAGGGCGCGGGCGTCTACCGTCATGTGTGGATCACCAAGACGGAACCGCTGCACCTGGGCAAGTGGGACAGCACCGTCCGCAGCACCGTGGATGGCACGTCGGCAACGCTTGCCGTCGCCACGGTTGTCGAGAATGAAGGCCAGCAGCCCGAGAACGCCAAAGTCACCTGGCAAATTCTCGATGCCGCCGGCAAAACCGTGGCCACCGCCGAGGCCGCATCGCAATCCGTCGATGCCGGCGGCTCAGCTTCGTTCGCGGCCACTGCCACAATAGCCAATCCAGTGCTTTGGTCGGTCGATGCGCCGGCCCTCTACTCCGCCGTGGTGACCGTAACGGCGAGCGGCAAGCCGCGCGATGCCGAGCAAATCCGCTTCGGCATTCGCACCATCCGCTTCGATGCGGACCATGGTTTCTTCCTCAATGGCCAGCTCCTCAAGATCCAGGGCACCTGCAATCACCAGGACCATGCCGGCGTGGGCGCCGCCATGCCTGACGCGCTGCAGTGGTTCCGCCTCGGAGTCCTCAAGGAGATGGGATGCAACGCCGTTCGCACCTCGCACAACTTCCCCACGCCCGAATGGGTTGAGGGCTGCGACCGCATGGGCCTGATGATGATGTGCGAGACCCGCCAGATGAGTTCCAGCCCCGAAGGCATGGCGCAACTTGAAGCTATGGTCAAACGCTTTCGCAACTCGCCGTGCGTAATTTTCTGGTCCATTGGCAATGAGGAGTGGGTGCTGCGCTCGGACGAAGCCGAGCAGGGAGTTCGCATAGCTGGAACCATGGTCCGCCGTTGCCACCAGCTCGACCCCACGCGCCCGGTGTCGGCCGCGGTGGACGCCGACAACGAGAAGGGGCCTTCCAATGCGCTCGACATCATCGGCTTCAACTACAACCTGAACTACCCCGACGGCTTCCACCAGCGCCACCCCAAGCGGCCCATTTACGGCTCTGAGACCTCATGCGCCTCTTCTACCCGCGGCGAGTACACCACCGATCCCAAGCGGAACACCCTCAGTTCCTACGACGTGAACACGCCCAGCTTCGGCGAGCATGCCGAAGAATGGTGGAAGTTCTACGCCACGCGCGAGTGGGCGGCAGGCGGTTTTGCCTGGACAGGCTTTGACTATCGGGGCGAGCCAGTGCCCTACGGCTGGCCCTCCATCAATTCGCAGGTCGGCATCTCCGACATGTGCGGGTTTCCCAAGGACATCTACTACTACCACCGCGCCTGGTGGCGCACCGTCCCTGCGCTCCACCTGTTTCCGCACTGGAACTTCGAAGGCCGGGAAGGCGACGAGATCCCGGTTTGGATCTTCTCGAACCTCGATGAAGTCGAACTCTTTGTGAACGGCAAAAGTGCGGGCCGGCAAAAGGTTCCGCACCTCGGCCACGTCGAGTGGAAGGTACGCTACGAACCCGGCTCGATTGAAGCGCGCGGCTACAAAGCGGGCAAACTCGCGCTCACTGAAAAGCGCGAAACCACCGGCCCTGCCGTATCGCTACGCCTCACAGCCGACCGCACCGAAATTGGCGCCGACGGCGAAGATCTGGCCATTCTGAAGGTCGAGGCCCTCGACAAGCAGGGCCGCCCTGTTCCCACCGCCAACACACTGGTG
Source organism: uncultured Acidobacteriaceae bacterium (assembly GCA_903911925.1). Classification (GTDB taxonomy): domain Bacteria; phylum Acidobacteriota; class Terriglobia; order Terriglobales; family Acidobacteriaceae; genus Telmatobacter. The sequence continues at coordinate 52,134 of CAIWFH010000125.1, read as the reverse complement.
GCATTCAAGGTCTCTGGCGACGGCGCTTTGATCGGCGTCGGCAACGGCGATCCCAACTGCCTGGAGAGCGACAAGGAGCCGCGGCGCTCCCTCTATAACGGCCTGGCCCAGGTCATTTTGCAGTCAACCAAGTCCGCCGGCGAAATCCACATTGAAGCCGCCAAGGAAGGCTGGGAAGGTCCCGAACTGACGCCGACCCGGCTGGTCATCAAGACCAGGGCAACTCAACCGCGTCCGTCGGTCTAGAATTCCGGCAGAGCCTGGGTGGGCGGAGAAAAAGCCGCCCGCCCCGGCTCTTCCGGGCCAGCCTGCCCTTTCAGCCTGATAGGACTGAGGTTAACTAAAGGGCTGAACACCGCCTCTGTCCCCATCAAATTCCGGTTCCACCTCGCGGTACTTAAAGAGGTTACCCCTTGTCCCCCGGCAAGACAGCCTACCTTGGAAGTGACTATAATCACATCCGTATGCGCGCGAGTGACTATAATCACCCGCGGGCCTGCGAAAGATCAGTGCTTTTCATAATTTACTCCGAAGGGAATCCCGCCAAATGGCGACTGGAGACCTCGCCCTAGGTCAAGAACAGGGCGCTTTTACCGCGCAAAAGCGCATCGTCAACGACTTCAGTATCAACGTGGCAACGGTGAACGGCTCCGGCTCGCAATCCGCCAATAGCGTTCTGCTGAAAAGCATCTTCGGAATGGGCGTTCCCGTAAGCGGAAAGAACCTCTTCCCCTCCAACATCGCCGGACTTCCCACCTGGTTCGTCATCCGCGCCAGCAAGGACGGTTACGTGGCCCGCAAGTGCGGCGCCGAGGTCTTGGTGGCCCTCAATCCCGACACCGCCCGGCAAGACACCCTCGACCTTCCCACCGGCGGCGTGGCCATCTATGAAGAGAATTTGAACCTCAAGCAGTACCGCGACGACGTAATCTTTTTTCCCGTGCCGTTTGATAAGATTACCGCCGCCATCTGCCCGGAGGCCAAGCTTCGCAAGCTGGTCAAAAACATGGTCTACGTGGGCGTAGTGGCCCAGATTCTCTCCATCGATCTTGGTGTTGTCGAGAGCGGCCTGCGCAACCAGTTTGCCAAGAAACAGAAGGTCTTCGACCTCAACTTTGGCGCCGTCAAGGCAGGCTTTGACTACGCGGCCGAGAAGTTTACCCAGAAGGCCCCATTCTTCATTGAGCGGATGGACAAGACCGCCGGCAAGATCATTATTGACGGCAACGCTGCCTGCGGCATGGGCGCCCTGTTCGCCGGCGTCACTGTTGTGGCCTGGTATCCCATTACGCCCTCCACCTCTGTGGTTGAGGCCACCACCGACCTGCTCAAGAAGTTCCGCGTCATGCCCGATGGCAAGGCATCCTTCGCCGTGGTACAGGCCGAGGACGAACTAGCCGCCATCGGCATGGTGTTGGGCGCAGGCTGGGCCGGCGCGCGTTCCATGACCGCCACCTCCGGCCCCGGCATCTCGCTCATGGCCGAGTTCTCAGGCCTCGGCTACTACGCTGAAATCCCCGGCGTCATCTTCGACGTGCAGCGCACTGGGCCCTCCACCGGCATGCCAACGCGCACCCAGCAATCGGATCTGCTTTCGGTCGCATTCCTCTCCCACGGCGACACCAAGCATGTCATTCTGCTGCCCGGCTCGGTGAAAGAGTGCTTTGAGTTCGGCTACGCCGCATTCGACCTGGCCGAGCGGCTGCAGACCCCGGTTTTCGTGCTCACCGATCTTGACCTGGGCATGAACAACTGGATGTCGGACGAGTTTGAATATCCCACCACTCCGCTGGACCGCGGCAAGGTGCTCACGGCCGCCGATCTGGAGAAGCTGGGCGGCTTTGCCCGCTATCGCGACGTGGACGGCGACGCCATTGGCTGGCGGACGCTGCCCGGCACCAAGCACCCCAAGGCCAGCTACTTCACCCGCGGTTCGGGCCACAATGACGCGGCTGGCTACACGGAGAAGCCCGACGAATACACGGCGCTTATGGACCGCCTGGCCCGCAAGTTCGAGAACGCCCGCAAGCTGGTTCCCGGCCCCGTCGCTTTCAAAGACGGCACTTCGAAGGTCGGCTTCCTGGCCTACGGAACCACTGACTTCGCCCTGCGCGAGAGTCTCGACCATATCAAGAAAGAGCACGGGCTCGACGCGGACTACATGCGCATCCGTGCCTATCCTTTTGCGCACGAGATACACGACTTTGTGGCCTCGCACGACCGCATCTACGTGGTCGAACAGGACCGGGACGCCCAGTTGGCCAGCCTGCTCAAGCTCGACCTGCCCGCCGACCAGGTTTCCAAACTGCGCAGCGTCCTCCACTACAACGGGTTGCCCATCGATGCCCGCTCCATCACTGAAGAATTCGCCACCAAGGAGGGCCTGTAGAAATGGCAACCACAACGGCACCAAATGCAACACCGGGACCCAAGGTCAACCACATCGGCCTTCCCATCCTTGAGTATCGCGGCGGCAAGTCAACCCTTTGCGCCGGATGCGGCCACAACGCCATCTCCGAGCGCATCATCGACGCCATGTTCGAGATGGGCGTCGAGCCGGAACGGGTGATGAAGATGAGCGGCATCGGCTGCTCATCCAAGAGCCCAGCCTACTTCATGAACCGTGCGCATGCGTTTAACGCCGTGCACGGTCGCATGGCCGCCGTCTCCACCGGCGCCATCCTGGCCAACCACACCATGACGACGATCGGCGTCTCCGGCGACGGCGACACCGCCTCCATCGGCATGGGCGGCTTTGTCCACATGCTGCGCCGCAACCTACCCATGATTTACATCATTGAGAACAACGGCGTATATGGGCTCACCAAGGGTCAGTTCTCGGCGACCGCCGACCTAGGCTCCAAGCTCAAAACCGGCGTCATCAACGACCTGCCCGCCATTGACACCTGCGCCCTCGCCATCCAGTTGGGCGCAACCTTCGTCGGCCGGTCCTTCTCCGGCGACAAGAAGCAGCTTCTCTCCATGCTCAAGGCGGCCATTTCCCACAAGGGAACCGTGATGCTTGACGTGATCAGCCCATGCGTTACATTCAACGACCACGAAGGATCGACCAAGAGCTACAAGTTCATGCAGGAGAACGACGAGCCTATCAATGAACTGGGATTCGTCGCCAGCTTCGATGACATTGAAGTCGATTACGACTCCGGCCAGGTTTACGAGGTCGAGATGCATGACGGCTCAAGCCTGCGCCTGCGCAAGCTTTTGGAGGACTACGACCCCACCGACAAGGCCAACGCCGTCCGCACCCTCATGGAGTCGCACGACAACAACGAAATCCTCACCGGCGTTTTCTACATCAACACCGAGAAGCCGACGTTCATCGACCTGTTGAACGTGGTCGATGAGCCGCTCGGTACACTGCCCGAGTCGGTTACGCGGCCACCCAAGTCCGCGCTTGACAGCCTGATGGCAAGCCTGCGGTCATAACATCGCTCGCCGGCCACCGCCAGGCAACAAAGCCTAAAAATTTAATCCCCAGCGACGAAGCCTCGTCGCTGGGGATTAAATTTGTTGGGCGCACTGCCCGAACATTTCGCCCCATCATGCAACCGTGGGCCGCAGTTCCACCGCCTTGGTCTTGATGACCAGCTTGGTTGGGGTCAGCTCGGTTTCGTCCCAGCCTTCCTTGGCCGCTTCAATGTGGATCTCCCCCGGAGTCTTGGTGGACTGCAGGATAACCTGCGCAAGCCCGTTGAAGAGTGATCGCCTCGGATCCTTGTCGCTCTCCTGGCAGTTGGGATCGCCGTTTCCGACTCCAATGAGCGATCCCTCGCCGGAAACCTTGAAGGTGACAAGATTGTGTGCCGTTGGAACGGCGCGGCCTTCCTTGTCGAGCACTTCAACTTTCAGCATAGCCAGGTCTTCGCCGTCGGCGTTGATCTCAGTGCGGTCGGCAGTAAGCCTGATCGACGCTGCGGGGCCCGTGGTCTCGTGCTTCTCAGTGAGCGCTACCTTACCCGCCTTGTATCCCCGCGCCTCGATGACTCCCGGCGCGTACTTCACCTTCCATTCAACGTGGCCCAGGTGAGGAACCTTCTGGCGGCCCTGGCTCTTGCCGTTGGCGAAGAGTTCAACCTCCTCCAGGTTTGTGTAAACCCACACCGGAAGCACGTCGCCTTCCCTGCCCTCGAAGTTCCAGTGAGGGAACAGATGCAGCGAAGGCTCAGTGCCCCACCAGGCCCGGTAGTAATAGAAGATATCTTTGGGAAACCCGCACATGTCCACGATGCCGAACTGCGAGTTGATGCTGGGCCATTCGTAAGGCGTGGGCTCACCGCGATAGTCGAAGCCGGTCCAGGCAAAGCCGCCCGCCGCCCACTCCTTGGTGCCATAGAGATTCCACCAGCCCTCGGCGGTCTCGCCCCAGGGAACGACTGAGTTATACGAGTTGACTGTGTTGCGCACCGGAGAGGTTGTGTACTCGCCACGGGTGCCGACCTGGCTGGACGTCTCGGAACCGTAGATGGGCCGCTTGGGGTGCAGCTTGTGATACTCTTCAGGGCGTTCGATGTGGTAGTTGAACCCGATTATGTCAAAGGCATCCGAGACGCCCCCCTTGTTGTCGCCATCGACGGCTGCGGATACCACGCGGGTAGGATCGAGCTCGTGGACGCGCCGCACCATTGTTGCGCCCACCTTGGCGCCCTGCTCGGTCATCTTGTCCTGCAGCTGTTCTTCTTCGTTGCCGACGGACCACAGAATGATCGACGGCGAATTGCGATAACGCTTGACCATGACTTCAAGTTGCGCCAGGCCTTCGGGGCTGGAACTCATCTGGCGCGTCTCGCACATCATCATCATGCCCATACGATCGCAGCCCTCAACCCACTCGGGAGTGGGCATGTTGTGCGAGGTGCGAACAGCGTTTCCGCCCATCTCCTTCAGCACTCCCAGGCGGAACCACTGCAACGCGTCAGGTAACGCAGCTCCCACGCCGGCGTGGTCTTGGTGGTTGCAGGTGCCCTGGATCTTGATGGACTTGCCGTTGAGAAGCAGTCCCTTGCCGGGGTCGAAGAGGACCGTGCGCACACCAAAGCCAATCCGCTCGGCATCGCGAGCCTTGCCATCGGCCTCAACGGTAACAATCGCCGTATAAAGATTGGGTGCATCCACCGACCACAAGGCCGGGTTCGCGACCGTCGCAGTGGCCGTGAACGCAACACAGCCATCCACATCAACCGATTGCGAAGCAGCTTCGGCGGTGGCTACTGTCTTGCCGGCAGCATCCACGATCTTCCAGATTACCTTTGCGGTTTCCGCCTGCTTGCCCTGGTTCTGGACCATGGTGGCAAGAGACAAGGTTGCGTCGCTTCCGTTCACCGCTGTGCGGACCGTGCTGTCCCATTTGCCGAGGTGAAGCGGATCGGTCTTGGTGAGCCACACGTGACGATAAATGCCGGCACCCTCGTAGAACCAGCCGTCGCCGAAGCTGGCGTCCACACGGGCTACGATGCAGTTCTTTTTGCCGAGAGCCACAAAGTCGGTGATGTCAAATCTGAATGGCGCGTAGCCGTTGTCGTTGCGGCCGATGAAGCAGCCGTTGACAAAGATGAGCACGCTGCGGAAGGCGCCGTCAAATTCAACTGAGATGCGGCGGCCAAGGTCGCTGGCCGGAATATCGAATTCGCGCCGGTACCAGCCCACGCTGGTCTCTGGAAAGCGGCGCCCGAGCGGTTTTGAGCCATGCAGCAGCGTGGGCTTGTCGCCATCCTCTGGCAAGCCTGAAATGGCCTGCACGTCATCGCGCACAAAGGGCAGCTCGACGGCCCAGTCGTGAGGCAGGTTCAGCTTGCGCCACTTTGCATCGTCGAAGCCGGCCTTGGCAAACTCGAATCCGCCGGTCTTGGCAAAGTCGCCGGTGCCGAGGCCGAAGTTCAAGTCGTGCGCAGGATCGGTTCCATGGCCAAAACGGAACTTCCAGTCAAAATCAAAAAGAAACTGCTCGCGCGGCGCAACGGCAGCCATCGACCCCGGCGAACCGGCGTCAGGATGGCCGGCAAGCAATGCGGCAGAGCGCCCCCACGCGGAGCGGGCCACCAGCGAAGATGCGGAAAAAACCAAACCGGAACAGAGCAGATCGCGACGTGAAATGGGAGACATCGGCTTCCTCTTCAAAGTGGATTCTCGACGCTAACCTCCGCAGAATCACGCGCGACGAGCACGCCCAAACTATAAACCAGTGGCCTTTGCCATGTAAACGATTTCATCCCAGGGAAGAAATGCATTGCCAACTGTTTGCGACAGGCAACCCATGCGCTCGCGGCAGCACCCGGATATGTTAAATTCATATAGATTGACCACCAGATGGAGAGATGGCCGAGTGGCTGAAGGCGCACGCTTGGAAAGCGTGTTTAGGGGCAACTCTAACGTGGGTTCGAATCCCACTCTCTCCGCCACTAGAAAATAGATAAATAGAAAACCAACTCCACAGGCTCATCACAATAAATAGTCAGTTACTTGCATTGTTCGCCAAGCATCTCTCCATTCTCGATAATCGATCCCCTGCCACACCCGACGGGTTGACGCGCGCTTGCGATTCCTTAAGCCCTTGAAGGTATATTGACCTGTAGACAAGAAAGCAAAACCGGAATCCCGGAATCAGAGTTTAGCCTTGAGTCACTGAGGAGAGACATTGCGCCACGCGACGATCTGCCTATCCGCACTTTGCCTTTTGACTGCTCTTTCGGCCCAGCAACCAAATCAAACTTCGATGCTTGGATTCACTCCAGCCAGCGCGAAGGTCGAACTCGATCTTGAAAAGCGGTTTCAAGCGATTCCCGACCCTGAGCGCATGCGAGCCAACATGCAGTTGCTCAGCGCGCGGCCGCATCATGTCGGCTCGCCCTACGACAAGCAGAATGCCGATTGGATTCTGGCCCAGTACAAGCAGTGGGGTTGGGACGCGCACATCGAGACCTTCGAAGTTCTCTTCCCCACGCCCAAAACGCGCCTGCTTGCAATGGGCAGCTTTCGCGCCATGCTCGAAGAGCCTGCACTCGCCGCCGACCCCACCAGCAACCAGAAAGCCGAGCAACTGCCAACCTACAACGCGTACTCGCCCGACGGCGATGTGACGGCCCCACTCGTCTACGTGAACTACGGCGTGACCGAAGACTATGAACAGTTGGCCCGCTACGGAATCTCAGTGAAAGGCGCCATTGTGCTCGCCCGCTATGGCCGCTCCTGGCGCGGGGTCAAGCCCAAACTGGCCGCCGAGCATGGCGCCCTGGGTTGCATCATCTACTCCGACCCCGCCGATGACGGCTACGCCCGCGATGCAGTTTTCCCTGAAGGCCCCATGCGCCCCGCCGATGGCGCTCAGCGAGGCAGCGTGCTTGACGCACCGCTCTATCCGGGCGACCCCTTGACACCCGGTATCGGCGCAACGGCGGACGCAAAGCGGCTGAGGCGCGAAGACGCGCCTTCCATGCCGAAGATCCCGGTGCTGCCCATCTCTTATTCCGACGCGCAGCCGCTGCTGGCCGCGCTCGAAGGCCCCGTAGCTCCCGAAAACTGGCGCGGCGCGCTGCCGTTGACCTACCGCATAGGCCCAAGCGTTGCCAAGGTCCACCTTCAGCTTGCATTCAACTGGGACCTGAAGCCGGTCTACGATGTTATCGCCACCATGCGCGGCTCTGAAGAGCCGGATGTGTGGGTGTTGCGAGCCAATCACCACGACGCCTGGGTCAATGGCGCGGAAGATCCCGTCTCCGGCCAGGTGGCGCTTCTTGAAGAAGCCCGTTCACTCGGCCAACTGGCCCAGTCGGGCTGGAAGCCGAAAAGGACCATCATCTACATGTCCTGGGATGGTGAAGAGCCTATGCTGCTGGGCTCAACCGAGTGGGCTGAGCAGCATGCCGACGAACTTCGCAAGCATGCGGCCATTTACATCAACAGCGACTCCAACGGCCGCGGTTACCTGTTCGCCGAGGGATCGCATTCGCTTGAGCCGCTGGTCAACGAGGTTGCCAGGACGATTGAAGATCCTGAGACGCAGGTTTCCGTCTGGCAGCGCTCGCAGGCCGCCAGCGTTCTTCGTGGCGAGCCGCAGAAGCGCAAAGAGGCTGCCACCCGCAGCGATCTGCGTATCGGCGCGCTAGGCTCCGGCTCCGATTACGCCGCATTCCTCGATCACCTGGGCATCGCCTCGCTGAACGTAAGCTATGGCGGAGAAGATGACGGCGGCATCTACCACTCCATCTACGACGACTATTATTGGTACACCCACTTTTCCGACACCACATTCGCCTATGGGCGCGCCATGGCCCAGACCGACGGCACACTGGTGCTTCGCATGGCCCAGGCCGATCTGCTGCCCTATGACTTCACTTCGCTGGCCGATACGCTCCACGTCTACACCACTGAAGTGAAAGCCCTGCTTGAAGCGCGGCGCACCGAAGCCGCCGATCGCAAAGCCGCGCTTGAACTCAGTGCTTATAAGCTCACGAGCGATCCCAGACATCCAATGGTTGCTCCGCCTGCACTGGAGCCCCCGCCATTCCTCAACTTTGCGCCGCTCGACAATGCCTTGGCGGCCTTGGACAATGCTGCCGCGCACTACGGCAAAGCCCGCGCCGAAGCAAACAGGAAAACTCTCCCCGCTGCCACCTTGCAGACTCTCAATGAAGAGCTGACGCAGGCCGAGCGAAAGCTCACCAGTGCCCAGGGCCTCCCACGCCGTCCGTGGATGAAGCATCTCATTTATGCACCCGGCTGGTATACCGGTTACGGCGCCAAGACATTGCCGGGACCGCGTGAAGCAATTGAAGAGCGCCGATACGCCGATGCCGAAGCTGATATCGTTCTTGTGGCCCACGCCATCGAAGACGAAGCCGGCTTCGTCGAACGTCTGGCCACTGAGTTGGAAACAGTCTCCAGAATCCCACAGATTTCATCAGCCAGTTCGCCATCGCAATAACGGTCCATGGCAGGATTCAAACTTGCTTTGGAGTTACTTTCTACTCGGCCTCGACGCCAATGCTGTCGAGAATTGCCAGAGCTTCGTCAGTCAATTCCAGTGTTGCGGCCTTGAGATTTTCGCGCAAATGTTCTGGCGACGATGTGCCGGGAATCAGCAGCATGTTCGAAGACCGGCGCAGGAGCCACGCCAGCGCCACCTGCATCGGTGTGGCATCGAGCGATGCAGCAACATCGTCAAGCTTGGATGATTGCAGCGGGGAGAATCCTCCCAGTGGGAAGTAAGGCACATATGCAATGCCCGCAGCGGCAAGAGCGTCGATGAATCCGTCATCGGTGCGCTGGGCCACGTTGTAGAAGTTCTGCACGCACACAATGTCTGTGATGGCCTGCGCCTCGGCCAACTGCCGCGGAGAGACGGTACTGAGTCCGAGGTGCCTGATCAGGCCCTGCTGTTTCAATTCGACGAGCGCGGTGAGTGGTTCCTGGAACGGTTCATCTGTTGGCCCCGTCAATCCGCCCAGACGGAGATTGACCACATCGAGCGTATCAAGGCCGAGATTTCGCAGATTGTCATGCACGGCATCGATAATCTCCTGGCGCGAGAGAGCGTGCGGCCATGAGCCGTCTGCGCCGCGGCGCGCGCCCACCTTGGTCACGATCACCAGATCGCCTGGGTACGGATGCAGCGCCTGCTTGATCAGTTGATTGGTAATGTGCGGACCGTAAAAGTCGCTTGTATCAATGTGGTTCACGCCGGAGGCTATGGCCTCGCGCAAGACGGCGATCGCCCCGGAAACGTCGCGCGGCGGCCCCCACACCAGTTTGCCGCCATCCCGCCCGGCAAGCTGCATGGCGCCATAGCCCATACGGTTCACGGTCATTGTGGTGCCAGGGAATGCAAACGTACCGCCAAGGTTCGCCTGTTTCGTCATTCTTGATTCTCCCATGTCTGTTCATCAAATGAAGTGGCCGTGCATATTCAACATTAGATGAAGAGTGCTTCATGTCCGAATCTCGCGGTTCCACGCGATTCCGGACATCCATCGATCATCGCCGCGGAATTCCGAGCGCGCGTGGGCGGGGCTTTAGTTACTCAGCCGGAGTTGATTCCATCAGTTTGACCGGTCCCAGAATTCCCGACGGAAGCGGGACGAGGTTTTCCATGTCCTGGGGCATGAAGAGCATCCCGTAGCGGTCCCAAAGCAGGCGGTAACCGGGCTGTGGATGGCCTGCAAGCTCGTTGATCGCGGTGTTGCTTACAACTACGCGGAGATCGTTTTTGCCCTCATGAACAAACCGGGCCACATCGAGGCAAAACGGCGGACGCCACACGTCTCCGGCCAACTTGCCGTTGACGTAGACCTCGGCAGCCTCGCGAATGGGAGGCACAAGATAAGCGCGCATGTTGTTCGGGCCGGGCGGCGAGGGAAGCGGCTCCCGCGTCCCAGGCCCAAAGTCGAGAACAAGGCTCGTTCCGGGCCGCACGCTTCCTGGAGGCAGATCAAAGTTCTTCTCATACGTTGCGCGCCCCGAATAGAACCTCGTCTTTTCGTCGTCGCTCCAGGACGACAGCCGATCCATTTCCACTGTCGGCTGGCCCTCGCCGAACGTGACATTCCATTGCCGCGAGAGATCCGCTACAAGCTTCACTGCCTTGTTCCGATGCGGCGCGGCGGCCGTTGCTGTATCGGACAGGAAGATCAGCCGCGACTCATAGGGCTCCAGTTCGAGATCGATGTTCTGCGGGTTCGCCAGCCCTGAGATCTCGCCCGTAAAGGCATCCCAGTTTTCCGCATGAGCAGCGGCATCGCGAAAATGTGCCTTCACGTGCTTCCTCTCGTTCGATGTGTTGGCGACAAAATACAGGTTCCCGCCGCGCAGCCTGCGATGGATGAACCCAATCTCCGGAGTTGCTGGGGAAAGCTTGAGGTCGGGCGCCGTATAGCTCGCAAGCGCGGCACCCAGAGTACTTTCATCTTCAATGAAATGGGCTAAAGGCAAGTCGCCATTGAAGAGTGCTTGCGAGATCTCTGCCAGCCGCGCAGAATCCTGCTCGGCTTTCATCAAGCCGGGCGCGGTTGCCGGTTTGCGCCGCGTCGCAATCACGATTCCGCCTCGGCGCGCAAAGTTGAGAATCTTCTCGTAGGTCGATACAGGCAACCTGTCAACCGCGGGAAGGATGAGCACTCGATACGGAATTCCCACTGCGTCGATGGCGTCGGCGTCAATAAGGTCGAGATTGAATCCGGCATCGAGAACCTGCGCAATCACCTGCTTTCCCAGGAATTTGTCCATCGATTCGTCGATGCTCACATTCGATCCCGATTCATCGAATCCCGCAGAGGACGTGGGTGATCGCCGCGTCTGCAATCGAGCCGAAAACGAAGCCCAGACATCGTCGTTCGGCAACAGCAAGGCGACATCGTTTGCAGGCTCCCCAAGCCGCAGCGCATAGCTTACCCTCTGCAGGTAGCGGGTCAGCTCGGGCATGGCAAAAAACCAGGGGTTATGCTCATTCAGCGCCGCGGCCGCATACATGCGCCATCCCGGTTCGCCCGCAGTCTCTGGCGAGTACGGCCAGCCATGTCCCACAAGCTGGTTGATTCCCTGAAGAAAATGCAAGTCCGCCTCTGCCTTCATATCCAGCGGAGTGGCGCGGAATGCCGGCGAGTGCAGCCACGTCCAGGTCTCTGAAGAAATCACCGGCCTGTGAAAAAGGTGACCTGCAGACGCGGCCCAGCGCGTATCTGAGAACTCACGCCACATGTTAAAAGTCGCCTTGCCTTCTCCCTCGGGCAAATCCGCCAGCCGGTTGCTCCACAAAGTTACCGGCGGAAATCCGTAAACCTGTGCACGAAATTGAGTCCCGTGCCCTTTTGCCCAATCCTCAATTGGAGTGAGAAAGTTCTCGTCTGCCATTTCGGTAAGCGTCCTGCCCCAGTCGTGGCGAATCGCGGCAGTTTCCGGGCCGGAATCCATCACCAGCGCCGGCAGAAGGGGGCGCAGATCGTAGCCGCGCCGCCGCTGGAACTCAGCCAGCAGCGCAGGGCTCCAATCGGACGCGTAGACCTCGAGGCTGTCGCTGAAGACCGCATACGGCGGCTGATCGCCAAAGGCAGAGAGCAGCCGGTCGCCAACCGCATGCAGGTGCTCCTCGGTTGCGGCCCGGTCGTAGTGATCGAGAACAAAGCCTGCCGCCCCCACCGACGGGCGCTTGACCATCATGCCGGTGCGGCTCGACAGGAACGATATCAGTGTGCGCGTCTGCGCCGACGGGGGGAAGCTGTACCGGCCTGAAACTGGCGCGGCAAGCGATTCTGAGCCAGCAATCGCATCCTTGTCTGCGGGGTTCGGCAGCAGAAATCCCGCGATCCACTCTTCGCCCGAATCCACAAACGGAGCCTGCGCAGACACCGTACCCGGTTCTATACTGCGCGACTCGACGCGCAGCTCTCCTGCTGCCTCGGTGACCGGAATATGCCCGCCCCCGAACGGCCAGCCGCTGCAAAGCGTCACATCCATCCGGAGTCCCAACCGGCGCGCCTCCTGGGCGGCAAAATGCAGCGCCTCCAGGTGCTCCGGCGAAAGAAACGGCGTGTTTTTGAACCCGGTAGACTTGTCGTCAAGAGCCAGTGGATAGAGGTTGGCGATCTCCACGCCGCCGATTCCCGCAGCCTTCATCTCTTCCAGTTCGCGCGTCAGTTCGGGTTTGGTTGCCGCCGGCCCAAACCACCACCAGCGCATCATGATGCGGCTGGAATCCGGTGGATCGGCAAAGAGGCGATGCTGCTCGGCCAGGCTCACGTCCGCTTGAGCTGCCATGGGCAGGCTGACTGTCAGACCGAGTGCAAGCAGCACCAGCATGGCCCTTGGCGTCAGCATGCGCTGGCTCAACCCGTTGTTTGGAACCGGAACACAGAACATCAAGGCCATACCTCCTGAACCTGCGCCGGAGATATCCGTACAGGTCTCCCCGTCCTTCCAATTGACATGCCCTTTCTTCGCAAGGGTCGAAACGTCATGGGGTAGGACTCACCTGAATCATAGAAGCACTGGGCTGGTCCGAGTGGTGCAGGCGCCGTTCATGAAAGTCACCTTGCCCCGGGGGCGCAGGACTAGCCGTATCGTTAGCTGGGGCCATGAAGGCGAAATTCTGCGATGCCTTGAACATGGTGACCGTGATCGCGGCCGAAGCAGCCGCCTTGTAGTTGCCGTCGCCGGCATAGCTGGCCTTGATGCTGTTTGAGCCTACGGGCAGCTTGCCCAGCGTCAGGGTGGCCAGGCCGCCTGAATTCAGCACTCTTGTGCCCAGCGAAGTTGAGCCGGCAACAAAGCGGGGTGTCCGCTTGCAGAAAGGGCAATCGCTGAATTGAACCCGCCTCTGGTTGTGGAATTGATTGTCATTCGCCGCTGCCGCCGGAACGGCTTACCGGGATGTCAATCCCGCGGGGACCGTTGGAAAGAAAGAGGGTTGGCGGAGTCTATCTGTGTGCCGAGTCAGGCATGGGAAGAGATACAACCTGGGGAAAGTAGATATCTGTCTCCGACGTAAGCTTGGGAACGGCCATCGTATTACAAACGTAAGTAAACAGCAGTTCTCCTGGGTGCTCAAGCTCCGGGTGTTCCTTTCCGGCGTAGCAGAACGTATCCTTGTCGCGCCTAGGCCCGGGCAGCATCTCGGGAATGCGATAGATAATATCGCCTTCTGTCCAGGGTCCCATCAGGCTGGGCGCGGAGCGCAGCAGCACCTTCTCTGAAAAGAAAGCCGGATCGAGCAGCACCGCGAGCCATTGTTTCAACTCCGGATGATAGCGGATCGAAAGCTCTGTAGCGCCCTTTTGCATGATAACTTTGGCGCGCTCCGGCGAGAATCCCTTTACCCATGCCCCTTCCGCGGATAAGTATTCGAGATGGGCCTGCGGTTCGCTCAATCCACTGAGGGGGATTCTCGTCGCCAGCAAAGGCCGCTCGCCCGATTCATACAGCGCAAAGATATATACGTAGTCATCCTGCACAACAGCCGACGCGGAAGGATATGCTTTGACCCCATCTGCTACCAGGGGGAAATAGGAAATCTCCCAGTGATCGGGATCCTTCTGGGAATTGCCGATCCGCGCCAGGTCGGTACCGCACGTTTCAAAGTTCATGGCCCACGGCTCAGGATGGGTCGCCGGCTTGATGCAGAGCAGGGTAATCCAGAGGTTTCCGCCAGCCGCAAAGCCATCCATGGCCCAGTACCAATGAACAGGATCTTTCGGAACAAAGAAGCTGGCCGCCTGCCCTTTCTTGTCCCGCTTGATGAAGTACTTCAAATGCCAACTGCCATCGGGGCCGCAACTCGAAATCCCAATGCTGCTGTGCGTCATTCGCGGCTCATTTCCCTTCACCAGCCGAACGGCTCCGTAGAGCGTATCCCCAAAGATCCACACATCGCGCCCATCCGGCAAGGGGATCGAATAGGCATCGTCGGCTCCCTGCCAGCTGAATGGGTGGCCGTGCTCCAGCGGAAACTCCGGACGGCAGTTGCCGGCCCACGAATAACCGACTGCCGACGCTGCAAGCGCCAGCCAAGCCAGCCCGATGATGATGCGGTGCGTCAAAGGCGACTCCCAGGAAACGGCAAATTACGGGATGGAGGCGAGGTTGCCCGGCGACTTCAAATCCACCGCCTCATGTCCGCGAAGATCTCTCTTATAAGGCAAACTATTTCTTCTTTTCGACTTCTGTCAACCGGAGAACGTCTTCATCGGCATGCAAGTCAAGTCTCAATAATGCAAGGCGCATTTCACGATGATAGTTTGCTTTGCGAACCATGTGCCGCGATTGACTTATGTTGAAAACAAAGGTTATTATCTGCTCCACTTGTGCAAGGAGGAAGACGACAGAAAACACTCAGGAGGTCAGAATGATCTTTGCAGCTGGATTGCAAAGGATTCAAAAGACGAACTGCTTCCCCGCGTTAAACCCACTCCGGCGGGCAAGCGCCGCTATATTCCTGGCGACCGCGATTCTCATGCTGAACGCTCCTGCCGTGGCGCAATTTGACACCGGCACAATTGTGGGAACGGTCACGGATCCATCAGGCGCTGTCGTTCCTCACATCTTAGTCACCATCGCGAATACCGGCACCGGCACTGAGGCCACTTTCCCTACCGACAACAACGGTAACTTCGTTGCCTCCGGGTTGCCGTTTGGACACTACGTGGTTTCGGCCACCGGTCCCAACTTTGGCAAGACATCCACCCAGCCAGTCGAATTGCACGTAGGAGCGACAGTGGCCGTGAAGCTTGCGCTTAAGGTTGCAGCCGCAAGTGAAAGCGTTGAAGTAACCGGCACAGCCACCACGGTTGACATCTCCTCCAGCACTGCGGGGACCACTTTAACTTCCGCGCAAATTGGCAACCTCCCGGTCAACGGCAGAGACGTAAGCGACTTTCTCGAAATCTCTCCCGGTTCGGTCGGCTCAACATCGTTCTTCCAAGGCAGCGTCAACGGCCTTGATAACATCTTTACCGGGTTGAATATCAAGATAGACGGGCAGTCGGCGAGCCGCGGCGACGTAAACGGCTTCCTGTTTACCGAAGGCCAGGAAGGAGCGCGCGTTACTCGTTCGAGCGTCGACAGTATTGAAGAAATCGATTTCGCAAATAGCGGCTATAGCGCCGAGGGAGGCTTCTCGCTCGGCCCACAGATGAACATCATCACCAAGGCGGGGACGAACCACTTCCACGGCACTGCTTTTGAATACTTCAGGAACAACGCTCTGGATGCGAGAGACTACTTTGTTACCGGACACAAGGTGCCGCTGAAGATGAACCAGTTTGGCGGAAATCTCGGTGGCCCATTTCTCCGCAAGAAGCTGTTCTTCTTTGCAAACTATGAGGGTGATCGCACCCACCTCACCAACCCATCGCCCAACTATGAGGTCCCCAGCGCCCTGGTTCGCTCGCAATTCGATCCCACGTTGGCTCCCATCCTGGCAATGATGGCGCCTCTGCCCGCGGGCTGCGAGTTGGGTTCAACCACCGCCACTTGTCACTATGACACTCAATTCCCTGATGGCACTAGTTATGACCTTGTCTTCATCCCCAGCAACTTTCCGGATATCGTCCGAGAAGATACCGGAGCTATCCGCCTGGATTACCATCGGGGCGACAAAGATAGCCTCATGTTCCGCTATAACCTGAACGATTCTTTAACCACATATACATATGGCCTCAACGAAGGGCAGCTTTCTCCGCAGGCGCTTAGGACGCAGTTCGGCAAGTTCGACGAGACGCACACCTTCAGTCCCACGCTGCTCAATGAGTTCAGCCTTGGAGTAAACCGCTTCCACTCCGATACGTCGTCGAATACCGGCCAGCCTTTTATCTCGATTTCCAGCTTCTTTACCAACCTCGGTTCGTTGCCCGGAGCCAATAACTTCAACCAGACTAACGCAAACACTCTGCCTGAGTTATTCGACAACCTGACCAAAACAGCCGGGAACCACACGCTGAAGGCCGGCGCGCAGTTTCGTCTCAACAGGCTGAATACCTGGCTGCGGCGGCTGGTGGCCTATGACTACTACAGCTTCGGCAGCCTTGAAACAAACTTCCCGTTTGCAACCCAGGTGAACGGAACGCCGGGATCAATTGGCAACAATAGTTCAAACTGGGACTTCTACCTACAGGATGACTGGAGGGTCAATCGCAGGCTTACTGTCAACGCCGGCCTGCGGTACGACATCAA
Organism: uncultured Acidobacteriaceae bacterium; assembly: GCA_903911925.1. Classification (GTDB taxonomy): domain Bacteria; phylum Acidobacteriota; class Terriglobia; order Terriglobales; family Acidobacteriaceae; genus Telmatobacter. The sequence continues at coordinate 35,463 of CAIWFH010000125.1, read as the reverse complement.
CACCACCTGGAACGTTGGGCACGGCGATCAGCAGAACTTCATTTACTCATCGCAGACGTTTGGCACTCCCGGCGCAAATGCGTACACGCCTCCAAGATCAGACGTAGCTCCGCGCCTCGGCTTCTCCTTGGATCCGTTTGGAAAAGGCAAAACGGTGGTCCACGGCTATGGCGGCATTTTCTACATGCCTCTTCAGCCCTCGCCGAATACTCTGGCCGACAATATGCCGGCTAATGCCTCCATCAGCGACACGCTCTTCAATCTCAGCATCTTTGGCGGCACACTCGATTCAATTTCCTATCCCGTTGTGCCGACGCTGCTCGCTTCGAATCAGAACGTGATTGTTTTCCCGTCGAACCCCAAGGACCCATACTCCACGAACTGGCTCTTCGGCATCCAGCAGCAGATCGCCAAGGGCACGCTGCTCACCGTCAACTACACCGGCAACAAGGTGCAGCACACGCAGGCCGGCGTCGCCTTCCAGGCCATCAATCTAAACCCGCAAAGCCCCAACAGCAACGTCCCGAGGCCACTTTCTGGAACGTCGCCCTACCAGAACGAAAACTACCTGGCCGGTGTTTTGTTCTCAAAGTACAACGCGCTGCAGGCGCAGGTGCGTAGCAGTGTTGGTCATTTGACTCTTGAGGGCAACTACGCGTGGTCGCATGAAATCGACGACCAGGTGAATGTCTTCGCCAGCTTCGAGGACCCTCTGGACCCGAGCCACGACATTGGAAACGGCGACTGGGATGTGAGGCAGAACTTCACCACCAGCGTGCTTTACAATCTTCCGGAACTGGAAGGCAGCAGCCCCCTGACCCGTCAAACAATAGGCGGGTGGCAGGTATCCAGCATTCTGCAAACCCGCACCGGCCTTGGACAGAACGTGGAAGTCACAAACGGTTTCTTCGGCAACTACATGCGGCCCGACGCGGTTCCAGGCGTGCCGTTAAAGGCCGCCAACGCCAGTTGGCCCAACTCGAGTTACAACATCGATGCATTTGCCCTGGAACCGGGCTTCAACGGAGTCTACGGCGATCCTTCGACCCTCGGCACCGTCGGGCGAAATACCTTGCGCGGACCGGCATACTTCCAGTGGGATTTGTCGGGAATGAAGAACTTCCCCATAACCACAGCGCTCAAGGTGCAATTCCGGGCAGACATCTTCAACATCCTGAACCATCCCAACTTTGCGAATATCGATACCGGCATTTGCAGCGCGGTCTCTTATCCGAGCGCCACAACGGCCGTTTGCACTCCCAATACCACCCGCCCCGGTCCCATCGCTGGCAAGAATGTTGGCTTTGGGACCGCAAGCGCGACAATTGCCGGCGCAGATACGAACCAGATCGGCAATGGAACGGCGCGCCAGGTGCAATTCTCTCTCAGGTTCCTTTTCTAGAAAACTCCTGGAACCAACATCCGCACTTCAATCATCAACCTCAGGAGCCGCACATCGGATATACCGATGGCGGCTCCGGGAGGTTGATTGAGAGCAATGAACATCCCAATTGTCAACTCTTTGTCAAAATGTAACTTCCCTGTCAACGCGCTAAGTTTCGGCGCCAGGCCGAAGATAATTGAAAGAGGCGGCCTCCGGGAGCGTACAGTTCCTCCGTACGTCTAGTGTTTACATCGGTTTCATCGATTTACGGAGTCGAGCGCGACTGCTGGCCAAATAGAAGGGTTGACCTCGAATGGAAACAATTCTTGTGATTGAAGACGATCCCCGCATTCAGAAAGCCCTGGCACGGCAGTTCAGCGCCGAAGGATATGCGGTCCACGTTTCGCCGGACGGCGATGCAGGCATGGCTGCCGTTTTTGAAGTCCGCCCCCATGCCGTAGTGCTTGACCTCATGCTGCCGGGACTCTCCGGCCGTGAAATTTGCCGGAAGATCAAAAGCGAGGTAAGCCAGATACCCGTCATCGTTTTAAGCGCCGTCTCTGAAGTTGCAGACAAGGTCCTGCTGCTTGAGCTTGGCGCCGACGACTACGTAACCAAGCCTTTCAGCCCTCGCGAATTGCTGGCGCGCGTGCAGGCGGCTATGCGGCGCAGCCAGCGTTCCGCATCCGAGCCCCTCAAGTCGATTGAGACTTACTCCTTCGGAAACATCGTTGTGAACTTCACTCGCATGGACGTTCTCAAAGCAGGCGCGTCCGTGATCTTGACTGCGCAGGAGTTCAAACTGCTCCGGTACTTCATCGAACACGCTGGCCACGCCGTGACGCGAGAGAAGCTGCTCAATGACGTCTGGGGATACCATAACTATCCCACCACGCGCACCGTTGACAACCTGGTGTTGCGCCTGCGCCAGAAGCTCGAACCCAACCCCGCCGACCCCGTCAACTTTCAAACCATGCATGGCATCGGATACAGGTTTGAGCCGCAGCCGGCGGCTGTCAGACTTTAGGAGACAAGTAAATGCGCCCGATGCGAATGCGCACCACGCTGCTCATCGCTTTGTTTGCGCTCTCCATCGGGCTTAGCGCGCTGGGCCTCATCATTATCCGCGTTCATATTCAGAACCAGATCCAGAAGCAGTTGGCCTCCGACCTGGCCCGTTCGGTGATTTCGTTTCAACAGCAGCAGGGCCAGCAACTAGCGATGCTTGAGCGCCAGGCTTCGCTTCTGGCAAATATTCCCAGTCTGAAAGCGCTGCTTACAACACAGGATGACAGGACCATCGCGGATGGAAGCCTCGACTTCTGGAAGTTGAGCGGAAGCAGTTTCTTTGCTCTTCTGCGGCAGGATGGGCGGCTGATTACGTATGCAAATCAAGGGACGCGCCTTGACCGGGACTCCGTAGCGCGTGAGTTGCATGTCTATCTCGAATTGGAGCAGTCTCCGCGCATCGTTGCCATTGGCCGCCGCCTGTTTGCCGTCTCGGCAAAACCTCTGTTCTTTGGTCCGGCGAGCGCGAACTCGTGCCTGGGCTACGTAGTAATCGGCAATGCAATTGACTCGCTGATGCTGAGCCAACTCAGCCAGCTTGCCGAGGCCGACGTTGTCTTCTCAGTAGACGGCGGCATCGCATTGAGCACCCTGAAGCGAAACCTCGACGCAGAATCGAGCATCGATTTCGGAAGTATCTTCAAGAATGGATCGCAACAGGAGAGAGTATCGCTGGGTGGCGAACGCTACCTGGTCTCATCCATCGACCTCCACAGCGCGGGCAGTCACAGCGTACGACTCACCGTCCTCAAATCCTATCGCCAGCAAAGCGCCTTTCTTGACCGCATCAATAACTGGATCACCGTGCTGGGCCTGGTTTCAACGCTCATAGGCGGCGCACTGGCGTTGACCATTGCACACCGGATCACGCGGCCGCTTGAAGTTCTTACCGCTGGATCGAGGGCGCTCGCCCAGGGAGACTTTGACTTCCACATTCCGGACCAGGGAGCCTTGGAGATTCGCGAGTTGAACCGGACCTTCGACTCCATGCGGCGCGAGTTGCGGCAGGCGCAGGAGAGGCTTCTAGAATCCGAGCGGCTGGTCACCATCGGGCGCATGGCGCGTTCGGTCTCGCACGATCTTCGACATCACCTGTCGGCCATTTATGCCAACGCCGAATTCCTCATCCTTGGAGAAAACAGCGAAACCGCGAAAGTGGAACTGATGAGCGAGATCACCATGGCCATTCAGGATATGACCGACCTTCTGGATTCGCTGATCATGTTCAGCCAGACCGGGCACACGCTCTCGTTCAAGGATGAACCGATTGCCGATGTCGTGCAGCACACGCTGCAGATGATCCGTCCGCACCCCGATGCCCGCGGAGTTGAAATCGTATCGGACCTTTCAACTTCGGCCATAGTTTCAGCGGACGCTAAGAGACTGTCCCGCGCACTTTTCAACCTCTTGTTGAATGCTTGCCAGGCTGCACGCCACGGCGGCTCGGTTCCCAGGGTACTGGTCTCGTTTGAAAACTGCACCGTTGAGGACCAGGATGCAATCAAAATTATCGTCGTTGATAACGGGCCCGGCATCTCGGTCGCAATGCGGGAGAAGATGTTCTTTCCCTTCTCTACCGAGGGCAAGGTGAATGGCACCGGCCTGGGACTCACCTTGGCGCTCCATATCGCCCAGGAGCACGGTGGAAGCATCGAACTTGCAGGCTCCAAACCTGGCCGCACTGTCTTTCATCTAACGCTCCCACTTGCGCAGTCAAGTCAGGAAAGGGCCTTGGAAGATCCTGTGATGTCGGTCGAGCACGCTAAAAGTCATCCTTCAATTCAGGAGTGAAACATGAAGCGCACAAGACATTGGATTGCCGCTTCCCTGCTGGCCCAGTTTGCGGGCCTTCTCCTCAGCCAGTCTCCAATCCAGACCAATGCCGCAAGTCAGCAGGACGATGCGCGGTACCGGCAAATTGACAAACGCCTGAACGGGTTGATGAGCGAACTAGAACGGACACGCGGCGAATTGACCGCGGCTGTGGATGAAGTTCGCCGGCTTCGCGCTGAACTGGAGCAAACCCGTGCCGCCATTGCGCCTGATGCATCCGCCGAAACAATTGCGGCAAAATTGTCTGCAGACATAGTGCGGATTCGAGAAGACCAGGACGCGGTTCAGGAACAGGTGAAGGTGCATGAGCAGGACAAGGTAGAAACACTCTCTCGCTACCGCCTGTGGATCAACGGGCTGATTCTCTTCAATGCATTTGTGAATCGTGGCACGGTCTATGCCCCCGACCTCCCGAACATCGCCTTGCCCGACTACAGCCCAGCTCACCACAACACCGTCGGTGCAAGCGTCAGGCAAACCATTCTCGGCCTGAATGGAATCGGCCCGCATCTGTTTGGCGCGCAGTCCAGCGCCGATTTGACGGTTGATTTCTTCTCCAATGGGAGTGCGGAAACCTATCCGCCCGCTTCCGGAAGCGTGAGAATCCACACCGCTCATGTCAAGCTCGATTGGCCGCGAAATCGAGTTGAAGCCGGATTCACCGAGCCGCTCATTTCGCCATTGTCTCCTGCCTCGTACACCAGCGTCGCAGAGCCGCCGCTTGCGTGGGCCGGAAACCTTTCGGCATGGGCCCCGCAAGTCATGTTCGAGCACCGGTTTCAAACCAGCGATACGAATTCCATCGGAATCCAGGCCGGCCTGTGGTACACGGCGTATGGGGGATCGAATCTGCACACTTATCAGCCGCTTCCCTCGGACTACGAAAGTGAAAAATGGCCGGCAGTCGAATCGCGCATCTCATGGACGGCGGGAACTGATTCGCGCTTTCACATTGGCATCGGCGGTTACCGCGGAGCCTTGAAGACGAGTTATGGATCGACCATTCCGTCGTGGGCCTTCAGCAGCGACGCTTCACTTCGGCTGTTACCCAGAGCTTCAATCTCCGGCGAGTTCTATCGCGGGTCAGCGCTGGCAGGCCTCGGCGGCGGAAGCTACAAGGACTATCTCACAGGAACCGACCCAGTCACCGGAGTTCCGCATAGCATCGGAGTGAACGCTATCGGCGGATGGGCTCAATTGAAGCTGAAGTTCTCGCCCGTTGTTGAAGCCAACGCGGCCTTTGGCCAGGATGGCAGTTACGGTAGCGATTTTCGTAGTCTCGATCTTGCAGATCCAGTTAATCCACTGAGTAATCTCACGCGCAATCAAATGATCACAGGGAATCTCATCCTGCGTCCCAAGACTTACCTTGTCCTCTCTCCGGAGTATCGGCGAATCCTCAGCAGTCAGTCATCGGGTGCATCGAATGTTGCGAACATCTTCACCATTTCGGCAGGCTACATTTTCTAACCGTCTGCCGCTCAATCACTGGCCCGGCAGAATGCTGTGCATCGCGCTTGTGTTTTGCGCCTGCCAGGGTATGGCCCCGGCGCAGAACTCCGACGTGACCGTGCGCCTGACCGTCGGCGGATCGCCGCGCCATGCGGCCACGGCGGAGGGCGCCGTATGGCTGGTTCCGCTTGGCCCCGTGCCACCGCGCTCAGACGCACAGGCAACGGACAAGCAACCCCAGAGTTATCAACTGCTGCAAAAGGGCAAGGAATTTCATCCGCACTTGCTGGTAGTCCCGGTGGGGAGCAGCATTGACTTTCCCAACATGGACCCCTTCTTCCATAACGTCTTCTCGCTCTTTGAAGGCAAGCGTTTCGATCTTGGGCTCTACGAAGCGGGATCGCGCCGCAGCGTTCGCTTCGATCGCGAGGGCATCTCTTACATCTTCTGCAATATCCATTCTGAAATGGGGGCCGTCGTCATCTCGCTGCGAACGCCGTACTTCGCCACCATCGGCAGCGATCGAACCGCGGTGATACACAATGTTCCCGACGGTCAGTACATTCTGAAGGCCTGGAGCGAAGACGCAACTGCAGCGAGTTTGCGCTCAACGGAGCGCAACATCGATATCAAAGCAGGCAAGCCGGATGTCTATTCTATGCATTTGACGGAGCGAGCGGTGAACGGCTCGGCTCACAAGAACAAATTCGGAGAAGACTACCCTCCCCAGCCCGCACAGACTTACTAAGTTGAGGGGCCGCGCGGGCATGCATTGCAATCCCCGCGCAGGCTGCCAACATTGAATCAATGCACCGTCAGCGCAATAACGGTGGTCTTGGTAATGGCGCCAGACTTGGCCGTCACCGTCACCTGCGATGTTCCCGTCGGCGTCGTAACCGGCGTTGTAGAGCCGCCGCCGGATGAGCCGCCGCAGCCGGCCACTCCCATCGCAACCGCAACAGTCACCAACGCAACGGAAAGCAGCGCCATTAGTCTGCGCCTCCGCCTGAAAACACCAAACAGCAGCAATGCGGCAAACGGCGTAGCGGCCGCGGCGGCAATTCCGGCGCCGCTCTGCTTGTGCGGAGCGTCCTGCCTGGCCACGTATCCGTTCGACGGCGGAGTATAGGTGACGCCGGTCGCGATGGTCAGCAAGGTTTGTGCGCTCGCGGTCGCCGTTACGTTCACCGACGATGGCGAGAACGAACATGTTGCGCCAGTCGGAAGCCCTGAGCAGGAGAACGTAACCGTTCCAGTGAAGCCGTCGCTCGGCGCCAGTCTCAGCGTGGCGGTGGTGCTACCCCCTGAGGCAACGATCAATGCGCCTGTCGATGCGCTCAGCGCAAACGTGCCCGAGCCTGGATTGGCCGCAACAGCCGCGATGGAGCCGAACAATCCATCCCTCTCCTGGTTCAAGCCGACGACAAAGTACAAGGTGTTGGGGTCGCCAACAGCCGGGCTTGCCTGTCCGAACACAATCTCCCACAACCCCGGGTTGGCGATCGGGTTGCCATGGGAATCGGCCACCTGACCCAGGAACGCATAGGTCGTGGGGTCATACACATTGATCACTCCGTCGCCGAAGTTGCCCACCAGCAGGTCTCCGCCGTAGATGCCGAACGCGGCCGGAGCCAGCGCCATTCCCCAAGGCGCATTCAGATTGCCGCCCGTGATGGCCCGGGCCACAAATGTGCCATTCAGGTCATAGGCATCCACAATGCCGGTCCCCGCCCCAAGGGTCTCCGTATAGGTGGTCGTATCGCGCAACATATAGGTCACGTACACCTTTGCACCGATAGTGTGAATGGCGTACGGCGCGTAACCTGCGGGAAGACTTGGATCGGTGAAAGAGCCCGTAAGGTTGGCTGCGTTAAAGCTGGTGTCGTACACCTCAACCTTCGCGCCCGCACCGAAGTTCGTCGCGAGAAGAAACGTTCCGGTGGTGTTCGTAACCAGTGCTATGTCGGTGTATACCGCATGGTTCGCTGAGTTGTTCACGCCGATTTCTGCCACGTTGCCGGTTCCAGACAGGCTCACGTCCCAGCCGGAGATCGTTCCGTCGAGTGAACAGAACAGGAACAACGCCGGGTGGCCGTCCGAGAGCATGAAGCTGCCGGTTGGCGAGCCAGTGGTCACCACGGTGCCTGTTGGCGACCCGGTGCCCGGGCTCGATGCGGGCGGAATCGTTACCTTGAATGCGATGTTTCCCGATGCGTCGTTAACATAGTCGAAGCCGGTCACATTAGTGTTGATCCAGAACGCCTGGCCGATCGAGATACCCCACGGATCGACAAAGTTCGGGTCCGTGACCAAGGCAGGTACCGCCCCATTGGAGATGATGTTGGTTTGTTGGTAGGTTGTAGCTTGTTGCGCGTTTGCCAGGTACGCGGCTGCAAGCAGCACCGCCATGACTGCAATCTTGTGCCGGCCCAGCGTCGTCAAATTGAGGTGGTTCATGATCCGCCTTTTCTTCTGCTCTCACCAGCGCATCGGCTGATTGAGCCGCACCGGTTGGGTTTGATTCCGGTACAGCTTCGAGCGTAGAGAGGCGCGCGGATTGAATTGTCAGCGCCGTGTCACGTTATCGGTTGAATTTCTGCGGCGAGGTTAAGCAGTCTATTTCTCCCAATCGTTGGCCGCACAATTTCTCCTCGGCGATCTGATTTCAGCATGCATTCACTGAAAGCCGCATCGAGCTATTGTCGCAATCAAATGACTCCTTCGAGACAATTCATTGACAACGGGTCAAATGTCCTCAATCTATGTTGAGTGGGGCGCTGGAACGGCTTGCATTTAGTTCGCGCCAATCGATCCGGTCATAGCAGATCTCAAAAGAGGTGAAGGAGTCACATGGTCAACATCGGAAATCGTGTCGTGGCACGAGGCTTGAGCGTTGCCTTGGTCGGCCTTTTCTCACTTTCAACCGCACTCACCGCGCAGCAGGCTCAGCACTACACCAAAACCAACCTCGTCTCGGATACGCCAGGCATGGCGCCCATCACAGATCCAAATCTTGTGAATCCATGGGGCATGTCCAGGAGTTCAGGCAGTCCCTGGTGGATATCGGACAATGGCACCGGCCTCACCACGCTGTACGGCGCCACGGGAACGGTGGCGCCGCTAGTGGTTACAATCCCTCCGGCCGACAGCAGCAGCGGCGCGGGCGGAACACCCACAGGGCAGATCTACAACGGAACAACAGGCTTCCTGCTTGCTCCCGGGTTTCCTGCCAAGTTCATTTTCGTCACCGAAGACGGTACCGTCTCAGGCTGGAATCCCGGCGTCAACGCGGCCTCCGCTGTGATCATGGTGAACACAAAGGGCGCGTCGGTATTCAAAGGCGTCGCCGTTGCCACCATTGTCGATCCGACCATGGGAGCCATAGACTTCCTCTACGTTGCCGACTTCCACAAAGGACATGTCAACGTCTACGACACAAGCTTCCATCGCATTCCTCTCGGAGAGGACGCATTCAAGGATGAGCGAATCCCCCACGGCTTTGCGCCTTTCAACGTCCAGAACATCGGGGGCAACCTCTACGTTGCATACGCCGAGCAAGATAGTGAAAAACACGACGAGGTCGATGGCGCGGGTCTGGGATACGTTGATGTCTTCTCACCCACCGGCCGCCTTTTGCTTCGTCTGCAATCGGGCCAGTGGTTCAATGCTCCGTGGGGCCTCGCCCAGGCGCCCAGTGATTTCGGCGCGCATAGCCACGACATTCTCGTAGGGCAATTCGGCAGTGGTCAGATTCTTGTCTTCGATCCCGTAACTGGCCGCTACAAGGGCAACCTGGTCGATTCAACCAATGCACCCATTGCAATCGACGGGTTGTGGGGGTTGGCCTTCGGGAGCGGCGGGGGCTCCGGTCCGGCCAACTCCCTGTACTTTACCGCCGGCTCAGACGGCGAACAGCATGGACTCTTCGGCACCATCACGCCGGTTGAAAACGTGCTGGGAGGCGACATCTAGGAGGAGATCGCTCTGAGAAACATTCCTCGCTCGCCAACCCGGCAATGCATCTGAAAATCCAATGCTGTCCTTCAGATGCGGCAACGGCAAGTAACGAATCGGCTCGAGATTCAGACGCTGGTCTGAATCGAACGATTCCTCAGCAGCTTTACATCCTTCGTCCCAATGCCCGGCACTTGCGGATCAGCGGAAGATCGCGACCCGCAAGTGCCTCTTTTTTTCGCAAGGCCGCAACTCCTGTCCTTTCCCCGGAGACTCAACGGCGACGAATTTCTGAATTTGCGCGATAATGGAAAAACAAGGCAAGTCTCGTGGCACCGAATCGCATCACGGCAAGTCTACCCAGATAAGACATGGCCGGTTTCCCCTCAGTTTGCGGCCACTGGAGTCACAAATGCCTGCAGCTCACCCGCTTCCCCAGACCCTGGGGGAACTGCACCACAGCACCTTGTTTTCCGCGGCGCGACTCAAGACCCGAACCGTCAAGGATGAATTGCGCGTTAACCTGATTGCCCGCCTCAAAGCCAAAGAAACTATCTTTCCCGGCATCGTGGGCTATGAAGATACGGTGGTTCCGCAGATCGCGAACGCCGTTCTGTCCAGGCAGAATTTTGTCCTGCTGGGATTGCGGGGACAAGCCAAAAGCCGCATTCTGCGCGCCCTCACCGCGTTGCTCGACGAGTTTTTGCCCTATGTGGCGGGCTGCGACATCCGCGACAATCCCTACCTCCCGCTGTGCAAGCGCTGCCGCGACATGATTGCGGCGCGCGGCGACGCCACGCCTATCGCATATCTAGCGCGCGACGAGCGATATGTTGAGAAGCTGGCTACGCCCGACGTCACAGTCGCCGACCTGATTGGCGATCTTGACCCAATCAAGGCGGCGCGCGGCGGCGAAGACCTTTCCAGCGAACTCACCATGCACTACGGGCTTCTGCCCAGGGCCAACCGGGGCATCTTCGCCGTCAACGAGTTGCCCGACCTGGCCGGCAAAATTCAGGTGGCGCTTTTCAACATCATGCAAGAAGGCGACGTGCAGATCAAAGGCTATCCGGTCCGCCTCGCGCTTGACGTTGCCATGGTCTTCAGCGCCAACCCTGAAGACTATACGGCGCGCGGTAAAATCGTCACCCCGCTCAAAGACCGCATCGGCTCGGAGATTCGCACCCACTATCCTGAAACGCTTGAAGAAGGCATGTCGATTACCGCTCAGGAAGCGTGGGCCGCGCGAGGCTCAGAGACCATTGAGATTCCGCAATTCGTGCGCGAAGTGGTTGAACAGGTAGCCTTTTCTGCGCGCGAAGACAAGAAAGTGGACAAGCGCAGCGGAGTCAGCCAGCGGCTACCCATCTCAACCATGGAGTTGGTGATCTCAAATGCGGAGAGGCGCGCCCTTGTGCATGGCGAAAAAGTGGTGCTTCCGCGCGTCGGCGATATCTACAGTGCCCTGCCCGGGATCACCGGCAAACTTGAGCTGGAGTACGAAGGGGAGATGCGCGGCGCAGACACCGTGGTGCGCGACCTGATCCACGCAGCTGTGGGCAAAATCTACGATCGCTACTTTGCGGGCGCCGATACCAGCCAGATCGAGCAATGGTTCAACCTCGGCGGGACTGTCAAGCTCGACGACAATCAATCGACCGCTGCCGCTCTCGCCGACCTGAAACAAATCCAGGGCCTGTTTGACAAGCTGTCCCCCCTGGGCGTGACCAAGTCCGACGCGCCGCCGAAGGTTGTTGCAGCCGCGGAGTTTCTGCTGGAAGGCCTGGTGGCCCATCGCAAGCTGAGCCGCAGCGAAGGCCGCGAGTTTTCGGCACAAGAGCGCAAGCCGCACAAACCCGAACGTGCGGAGCCGGAACTTGACTACGACGATTGGCAACAAATCCGCCGCACCCGCAGAGGCGGACTGAATTAGGCTTTCGCGGGTGCACCAGGCAATCGAGGTCTGTATCCCATGAAGCGCGTTCGTTACACCAAGTACACCGGCGATCCAAGCTCCGAGATGGACCTTGAAGACCTGCTGAAAGCGCTCTCCGATTACCTGCTCGACTCGGGCTACCGCGACGCCTACGACGGCTTTCAGGAGCTCGACCACAACCTCGACGATCTGCGCGAGGCGCTGCGGCGAGTGCTCGAATCCGGAGATTTCTTCGACGAACAAATGCGCGAAAAGCTTGACCAGATACTCGCCGAAGGCAACCTGGATGAGTTGATTGAAAAGCTCATCGACCGTTTTGAACAGGAGAACTACATCTCCTCATCGCGGGATCCGGCGAAGTCCTCGCAAGCCGGCGGCCACGTCGGCGACGTTGGAGGCGAAGTCCGTTTTGAAGTCACCGACAAGAGCCTCGATTTCCTCGGCTTCAAAACATTACGCGACCTGCTCGGATCGCTAGGCAAGTCCAGCTACGGCCGACACGACACGCGCCATTGGGCCACAGGCATTGAGGCCAGCGGAGGATCGCGCCGCTATGAATTCGGCGACACGCTGAACCTGGACACAACAGCCACGCTCACTTCGGCGATTGCGCGCGAAGGCATCGGCCTGCCGCTCAATCTGGAGTACGACGACCTGCACGTGCACCAGTGCGAGTTTCAAAGCTCGTGCGCCACGGTGATGATGCTCGACTGCTCACACTCCATGATTCTCTATGGCGAAGACCGCTTCACGCCGGCCAAAAAAGTAGCCATGGCGCTCTCGCATCTGATTCGCACTCAGTATCCCGGCGATTCCCTTTCGCTGGTACTGTTCCACGATTCAGCCGAAGAGATGCCGGTTTCGCAGCTTGCCCGCGTCAAGGTCGGACCCTGGTATACGAACACGCGCGAAGGACTGCGCGTGGCCCAGCGCATCCTGGCCCGCCAGCGCAAAGACATGAAGCAGATCATCATGATTACCGACGGCAAACCCTCTGCGCTTACGCTCCCCGACGGAAAAATCTACAAGAGCGCCTACGGTCTCGACCCGCTGGTGGTCAGCGAGACGCTTGAAGAGGTGGCGCGCTGCAAGCGATCAAACGTCATGATCAATACCTTCATGCTGGCTTCAGACTTCGGCCTGGTGCAATTCGTGCACAAGGTCTCCCAGATGTGCCGCGGCAAGGCCTATTTCACCACTCCGCAAACCCTTGGCGAGTATCTCCTGATGGACTACATGCATCGCAAGATGAAAACCATCCACTAAGGATCGCGACGCGCCTGGCCGCATTCGCCCAGCTCCATGACATTTCGAAATGAAACCCGTACGCTGCGGCTGCTATGATGCGGCGCAGGGACGACCTATGACGCATCCTGCAAGTCAAACTCCATTGCACAGCTCGCCGGGCGCACGTTTTCGCGCCGCCGTTGCCGCCGAAACGCCGCTGCAGGTGGCCGGCGCCATCAACGCATTTACCGCACGCTTGGCCGAGGCTACGGGCTTCAAGGCCCTCTATCTCTCCGGCGGCGGTGTGGCGGCAAACTCCCTGGGCATGCCCGATCTGGGCATCAGCACCATGGAAGACGTGCTCATCGATGTCCGGCGCATTACCGACGCAACCAGCCTGCCCCTGCTGGTGGATATCGATACCGGATGGGGCGGCGCGTTCAACATTGCGCGGACCATTCGCTCGATGACTAAGGCGGGCGCAGCAGCAGTGCATATTGAAGACCAGGTGGGCGCCAAGCGCTGCGGCCATCGGCCCGGCAAAGAACTCGTGGCGACGGGCGAGATGGTAGACCGCATCAAGGCCGCTGTCGATGCGCGCGCCGACGACAAGTTTGTGGTGATGGCGCGGACCGATGCCCTGGCCAACGAAGGACTGGCTGCAGCCATCGAGCGGGCACAGGCCTACGTTTCTGCGGGCGCCGACATGATTTTTCCGGAAGCGATTACCCAGACCTCAATGTACACCGCGTTCAGAAAGGCGGTCGGCGTTCCCATCTTGGCCAACATTACGGAGTTCGGCCAGACGCCCCTCTTTACCCGCGATGAACTGAAAGCCGCAAGCGTCGATATCATCCTCTATTGCTGCGCCGCTTACCGCGCCATGAACGCCGCCGCGCTCAAGGTCTACCAGGCCATCCGTGCAGAAGGAACGCAGCAAAGCGTTGTCCCCATCATGCAAACGCGCGAAGATCTCTACCGCTATCTCGACTACCACGCATACGAGGCAAAGCTGGATGCATTGTTTGCAAAGGACAAGGAAGAGGACAAGAGGTCCTGATATTTTCTCGGTAAGGCTTACGCCCCCGGAGAGTCACCATGAGCACAGAGTCCGCCTTCCCCACGGCCTTCAAACCTAAAAAGTCGGTTGCCCTTTCCGGCACGCCTGCGGGCTCTACGGCGATCTGCACCGTGGGGCAAAGCGGCAACGATCTGCATTATCGCGGCTACGATATCCGCGACCTGGCCGCACATTGCGAATATGAGGAAGTGGCCCACCTCCTGGTCCATGGCAAGCTGCCCAACGCGGCTGAACTGGCTGCCTATAAAGCGAAACTGCGCCCTTTGCGCAGGCTGCCGCCGCCGTTGAAGCAGTCCCTCGAACTGCTCCCGTCCTCAACCCATCCCATGGACGTTTTGCGAACCGGGGTCTCGGTGCTGGGCTGCCTTCGCCCTGAAAGCCTCGACCATTTTGAAGCGGACGCTCGCGCAATCGCGGATTCGCTGCTGGCTTCGATGAGTTCGATGCTTCTTTATTGGTACCACTACGCTCACAACGGCTGGCGAATCGAGGTGGAGCCTTTCAACGATTCCATCGCCGTTCATTTTCTTCACCTGCTGCACGGCAAAGAGCCAAGGCCCGAGTGTACCGCGGCAATGCACACCTCGCTTGTCCTCTACGCGGAGCACGAGTTCAACGCATCCACATTTACGGCCAGGGTGATCGCGGGCACCGGGTCCGACCTCTACTCCGCGATTGCCGGAGCCATCGGCGCGTTGAAGGGACCCAAGCACGGCGGCGCCAACGAAGTAGCGCTGGAAATCCTGCAGCGCTACGCTTCCCCGGATGAAGCGGAAACCGACATCCGGCGCCGCGTGGCCAATCACGAAGTCATCATCGGATTCGGCCACCCGGTATATGCCACCGGCGATCCGCGCAGCGATATCGTCAAAGAAGTGGCCCGCGGACTCGCGATTGCTGCTGGCGACACGCGGCTGTTTTCCATTGCCGAACGTATCGAAAGTGTAATGATGAATACCAAGCGCATGTTCCCGAATCTCGATTGGTACAGTGCGGTTGCGTACCATCACATGGGCATTCCCATCGAACTTTTTACGCCATTATTTGTCATCGCGCGCACAGCCGGCTGGTGCGCGCACGTGATTGAGCAGCGTGAAGATGGAAAGATCATCCGGCCCTCGGCAGACTATACCGGGCCCGGAGACTTGAAATTCATTCCTATCGCAGAGCGGCCTTAGATAAGGAGAACGAGTGTCCTCGCATATCAGCAATGAGCGCCCCGCGCCCGACAGAGTCATCACCGATATTGCCGACTACGCGCTCGACTATGAGATACGCAGCGAGTCAGCCTACGCCACGGCCCGCTACTGCCTCATGGATACGCTCGGTTGCGGATTGGAAGCGCTTGACTATCCGGCATGCACCAAACTGCTGGGACCCATCGTGCCTGGTACCGTGGTTCCCAATGGCGCGCGGGTTCCGGGCACCGCATTCCAACTCGACCCCGTGCAGGCCGCGTTCAATATTGGCGCGATGATTCGCTGGCTCGACTTTAACGACACCTGGCTTGCTGCGGAGTGGGGTCACCCCTCCGACAACCTCGGCGGAATTCTTGCAACGGCCGACTGGCTCTCGCGCACCGCAATTGCCGCAGGCAAGCCGCCGCTGCGCATGAAGCGAGTGCTGACGGCGATGATCAAGGCGCATGAAATACAAGGATGCATCGCCCTCGAGAATTCATTCAACAAAGTGGGGCTCGATCACGTGGTTCTCGTGAAGGTGGCATCGGCCGCTGTGGTCTCCCATTTGCTCGGCTTGAGCCGCGATCAAACCGTCGCCGCCGTCTCGCTCGCATGGCTCGATGGCCAGAGCCTTCGCACTTATCGCCACGTGCCCAACACTGGATCGCGCAAAAGCTGGGCCGCCGGCGACGCCACCAGCCGCGCCGTGCGCCTCGCGTTGATGGCTCGCGCGGGCGAGATGGGCTACCCCTCGGCGCTCACCGCAAAAACGTGGGGCTTTTACGATGTCTCGTTCAAAGGGCAGGAGTTTCGCTTCCAACGGCCGTATGGCTCCTATGTCATGGAGAACGTGCTCTTCAAGGTAAGCTACCCGGCAGAGTTTCACGCGCAGACAGCCGTCGAGTGCGCCATGGCCTTGCACAAGCAGTTTGGAGCAATGGGCAAGTCCGCGGGCGATATTCACGCAATCACGATTCGCACCCATGAGGCCTGCCTGCGCATCATCGACAAGCAGGGCCCGCTTGCAAACCCCGCTGACCGCGACCATTGCGTGCAGTACATGGTCGCTATTCCGCTTCTATTCGGCCGGTTGACCGCTGCGGATTACGAGGATGACATTGCCGCCGATCTGCGCATCGATGCGTTGCGAACCAGAATGCACTGCGTCGAGGAGCCAGCATTTACAACGGATTATCACGACCCTGAAAAGCGCTCTATTGCGAATTCATTGCGAATCGAAATGAACGACGGAACGGTAATCGAGGAAACGGTGGAATATCCCATCGGCCACAAGCGAAGGCGCGAAGAGGGCCTGCCGCTGCTTGTGGACAAATTCAAAATCAATCTTCGGCGACGCTACCCTGAAGACCGTCAGCAGCAGATTCTCGATACCTCTCTCGATCAGGAACGTCTTGAATCCACGCCGGTAAACGAGTACGTCGATTTGTATGTGCCGTAGCAGAAAACGATGTCGCGCCGCCGGGTTTTGTAACGCAGGCCTCCCTCACGATCCCGGCAATTCTGTTCGGATTAGTCTCCGTCCCCTGGCAATTCCGAAAACACGCCCCGTGCCTGTTCAGAAAGTGGCCCCGGCCGCTCGCCCGGCCCGTTACAATCGTACCGATGACCACCCAAACGCACGCCCGGCAGTTGCTCTCCATCCTCGCCCGCCTCAGCTTCAGCCTTGGCCAGTTCAAGCTCTCCTCTGGAGGCACAAGCGACTACTACGTCGACTGCCGCACCACCACGCTGAACGCCGAAGGCGGCCGTCTCACCGGGCATGCTGTGCTTGAGCTTCTTGAGGCCCACAACATCCAGGCCGAGGCTGTGGGCGGCCTCACCATGGGCGCCGACCCCATCGTCTCCAATGTCGCCACGGCAAGCGCCTGGCACGCCATCTCGACCCCCGGCGCTCCGCTGCTGCAGGGCTTTCTGGTGCGCAAGGCTGAGAAAGCCCACGGCACCGGCCGCCGCATTGAGGGCTTCTGCCGCCAGGGCGCCCGCGTTGTGATTGTGGACGATGTTTGCACCACTGGCGCTTCAACCATGGACGCAATTGAAGCCGCCCGCGAAGCCGGAATGACAGTAGCCGCTGTTGTATGTATTGTCGAGCGCGAAGAGGCCGGCGGCCGGCCCGCTGTGGAAGCTGCCGCTGGCGAGGCGCCCTTCCTGCGCCTGTTCACGGCCAACGAGGTTCGCGCCGAACATGTTCACCAACTTCAGCAGTAGTCCGGGCACCTCCGCGGGGCTTACCCCAACCCGAGGCCTTACGCCGCAAGTTCCGTTTCCCTCTTGAACTCCGGCATCTGGCCGAGCAGAGCCGCTTCCAGCCGCAGCCTGTACACGTGGATGCGGACCTTGTAGTCGATCAGGCCCAGGTTGCGGAAGCGATTCATGAAGAAGCTGACCCTCGACCGTGTGGTCCCGATCATCTCCGCCAGGGTCTCCTGCGTAATCGGAGGAATCATGGTTCGGATCTCATCCCGCTTCCCCGTCTCAGCCATCATCAGCAGCGCACGGGCTAGCCGCCTTTCGCCTGAATTGAACATGTGGTCCACCAGGTCGTCCTGGATTCGCGTGTTGCGCGCCAACAAGTAAGACATGAACTGGTCAGAGAAATCATGCTGACGATGCATCACGCGAAGCATGTCGTCCCGCTTGATTTCAATTGCGGTGCATTTGCAAGCGGCAGCAGCTGTTGCCTTGCGGAACCCGGGCGTTTGTGCCATCGCCTCTTCGCCAAATAATTCGCCTGGGAGCAGAAGCGCGATGATGGCCTGTTTCCCTTTTGGCGAAACCACCGAGACCTTCACGCGGCCTTCCTGCAGGCAATAGACGCAGTCTGCTGGAAATCCCTGGGTAAAGAAGCACTCGTCCGATTTCAATTCAACGACTCTTCCACTAAGCCCAACGCTGGAAAGAAAAGCAGGGCCAAACGATTGGTTGTCCTTTTCGCTCTGCAACATCTCTTCCTCCTGGTAGCGATATGTTTGACGGGTACGGCCATTGCCCGTTCTTTTGTCTTTGCGAAATTGGATTTCGCCCGTTAACCATTGGTTGCTTTTGATCGACGGCTCAGTTTCAAAACGCAGCCGACGATTCATCAACGATTGATAAACAGAACCGATCGAACGCACGAGCCATTTGCTGAAACATTCTCCCGTTGCATGCACACTCCCTTTGGGGCGCCTGTGTAGAGCCCCAAGCCTCGCGAGTGATCGTTGAGATGCGCAAAGCAGCCTTCGAGCGCCGCGGCAATATCCGCGGTGCACATGATTCATGGCGTTCGGTGCTTGCACTACAGATTGCCTGACACAGCCTCATAGCAGGCCGTAAAGAGATGCATATATAGACTCAAGAACGAATCCCCACTGCACGAAGAACCCTGTTGCGTCCATGCCTGTTTTGACATGGACGCACCCTCTAACAGCCAGTTTTTCAGCAGGCTCATTTTATATAAGTATTTCTATAACCCGCCCGACTCCGCGGTCGAGACGCCCGCATTCGACAGCAACTGCACCTCGACCCGCCGGTTCTGCTTGCGGCCTTCCGCGCTCGTGTTCGGCGCTACTTCCTTGTCTTTGCCGATTCCCACCAGGTAGAAACGGTGGGCGGCCACTCCGTACTTTGTTGCCAAGTACTGCACCACGGCATCGGCCCGGCGCTGGCTCAGTTCGTAGTTGTACTGGGCCGGCCCGATCGAATCCGTCCCGCCGGTCACCTCGAGAATGTAGCTCTTGGCCGAACCAAGCTGCACGGCAAACTGATCAAGTTGTTCGCGGTCTTCCTTGGTCAGCACAGCCTTGTCGAATCCGAAAGTCACCGACACGTTGGCCACCGGCTTGTAGCTGTCCAGTCCCTTCACCACGCTCTCGAGCGAGTCCGCGCGATGCACCGCAAAGTTCGCCGCCGAATCCGCATCCCCGGCAGCCTTCGAGGCCATCTGGGCATTCTGGGTGGCTGAGTCTGCCGCGCCCTGCGCCTGCTTGATTCCCGCCTGCGACCTCTCATCGACAGAGTGAATCTGCCGGTTGTTTGTCGCCGTTTTGTCTTCGAGCTGGTTCGTCTGATCAACCAACGGCGCCGTCTTGTTCTGCACGTAGTTTTTGGTTGCGCAGCCTGTTACACCAGCCAACGAAACAGCGGCCGCCAATCCAATCACTCCAAATCGATTGATGTTCATTGTCTGTTCCTTCTCTGGCCAGCTGTCTGCCTATCGGCCAATCCGACGGGGAGAGATGGCTTCGTTCTTCTGCCCCTTCAACTAGCACCCTCCTCGCCAAACGCCTATCGGTCCGTAAGTTATTGCAGTCATTGGGCCTATATCATCGGCAAAAAGCCAGCTATCGGCCTGCACCGTGTAGTTCTTACCTGAATCGGTAAGGTTTGCGCGAGCTTTTGGCTTCCTCGCCGCTTTCCCGCTGCGACAGCTATCCTAGAATCAGTTGATTGCCGGAACCTATGGACCTCTACGAGAAAATCCGTACCCTGCCCACCCAGCCCGGCGTGTATCTCTACAAAAACGCCGAGGGCGAGGTCATCTATGTAGGCAAGGCCAAGAACCTGCGCGCCCGGGTCCGGTCCTACCTGCTGGAGGCTTCTCAGGCAAACGTCAAGACCGGCTCGCTCATGCGCGAAGCCGTCGATCTTGACTACATCCTCGTCGCCAACGAGCACGAGGCCCTGGCGCTTGAAAACAACCTCATCAAGCAGCGCCATCCCCGTTTCAACATCCTGCTGCGCGACGACAAGACCTACCCCTACGTGAAACTCACCCTGGCCGACCGCTACCCAAAGGTCTTTGTCACCCGCCGCCTGCGCAAAGACGGCGCGGCTTATTACGGCCCCTACTTCCCCGGCAACCTCGCCTACCGCATCGTCGAGCTCATCCATCGCAGCTTCTTGATCCCCAGTTGCAAGGTCGACCTCTCCCGCTATCACCCGCGCGCCTGCCTGCAGTACTACATTCATCGCTGCCTCGGTCCCTGCGTCGAGGGCTTCACCACGCCCGAGGCCTACGCCGCCGCAGTGCGCGACGCGCAGCTCTTTCTTGAAGGCCGCCACGCCGAGCTCGAGCGCACGCTCACAGCCCGCATGATGGCCGCCGCGGAAGGCGAACAGTTTGAAGCCGCCGCCCGCCTTCGCGACCAGCTCTCCACCGTCCATCAGCTCCAGGAAAAGCAGCGCATCGCCACCACGGAAGAAGGGGACGACGCCGATGTCTTCGGCTACCACTTTGAAGCCGGCAGCCTGGCCGTCAACCTCTTCCACGTCCGCGCCGGCAAAATCGTCGACCGCCGCGAATTCTTCTGGGACGACCTGCCCGACCTTCTAGAAGCCGCTGAATCGGAAACTGCAGACTCGCCACAAATACCGGGTGCCCCAGGTCTCGACTCTGAGACCTGGGATACCACAAAGGCCGAAGAACAGGAAGTCCCCTTCCACGCCGGCCCAGTCTTCTCCGCACTCCTCAAGCAGCTTTACATTGACCAGCAGTACGTCCCCCGCACCATCCTCATCCCCGTCGATTTCGACGACCGCGAAGCCCTCGCAACCCTGCTCACCGAGCGCACCGGCCACCGCATCGAGTTGGCCGTCCCCCAGCGCGGAGAAAAGCGCTCCCTGGTCGATCTCGCCAGCCAGAACGCCAAGCAGTCCTACACGCAGCGCTTCCGCGTTCTCGAGCCCTCGCGCAAGGCCATTCAGGAAGCCCTGGCCGACATCCTCATGCTCCCCGAACTCCCCCGCCGCATCGAGTGCTTCGACATCTCCCACATCCAGGGCGCTGAAACCGTTGCCTCGCTGGTCGTCTGGGAAGACGGCAAAATGAACAAGCAGGCCTACCGCAAATTCAAAGTCATGACCGTGGCCGGCGTAGACGATTTCGCCTCCATGCGCGAAGTAGTCACCCGCCGCTACCGCCGCTTGCTGGACCAAGACGCAAACACCAACTCCCCCGACTCATCGCAAACGCTGGGTGCCCCAGGTCCGGGGTCCCCGCGGACAGGTCCTGGCCCGTGGGGCGGAGATCTCGCTTCTGAGACCAGGGAAACCACAAAGTCCGAAAGTGGGAAACGGGCTTCGAAAATGCGCGATGTCAGTCAAACAGCGACACAGATGGAAGAAGGGGCTTTAGCCCTTGCGGAAAAACCCTCAAAAGAGCCCAAGACCCTTCCATCCCTGATCCTCGTTGACGGCGGTCTCGGCCAGCTTCACGCGGCCGCTGAAGCCCTGGAATCGCTCGGCCTGACCTCGCAGCCCCTCGCGTCGATCGCGAAGAGAGAAGAAGTCATCTATCTCTACGGCAACGAAGACGAGCCGGTAGTCCTTGATCGCCGCTCGCCGGTGCTGCATCTCATCCAGCTCATCCGCGACGAGAGCCACCGTTTCGCCGTCGGCTACCACCGCAAGCGCCGCGCCATGCGCGACCGCGACAGCGAGCTGTTAAACATCCCCGGCGTAGGCGCGCAGACCCGCCAGCGCCTGCTCACCCACTTCGGCAGCCTCCGCGACGTGCAGCAAGCCACCGCCGAGTCCCTGGCCGCCGTAGTCCCCCGCAAAACCGCCGAAACCATCTGGCGTCATTTCCACCAGACCCAGCCCGCCACGCAGACTTGATACCCATGAATGGCACTGCAGAGATAAATGAAAGTCGGTTCTGGTAAGGGCGCCGGCGCCCCGCACTTTCGCGGTTTCATTCGCAAAAGGATCGGATACCACCGGCTTCAACGTTCGGCTTCCTATCCCCTTGCGTTGAACGCCCGTATCCCGGGCGACTCGTCGAAACTCGGCTGCCGCGTACCCCGTCCATTCGCCTTTGGGGACCGGGGATATCGACAGGCTGCCAGCGCAGGCTTCAATCCGAGTGCCGAACAAATCTACGACAGCGGGTGGCTCGCGCTCATCCTCTCCGCTTCACCAACCGAAACAGAGTCTGACGCCAGGCACTCCTACAAAGACTCCTCGATAGCCCATCGTTCGATCTCTGGCCACCGATCTCTGTTCCCAGTTCCCTTTCCCCGGCTTCGCTACTCTTCCCGCAGCACTTCCAGCGGCCTAAGCCCCAAAATCCGATAGCTCGCAACCCACCCCGTCGCCGTTGCCAGCACAGCCGTCCCCACCAGCGCAACCAGGGTTGCACTCCACTCGATGTGAAAACCAACTTCCAGCTTCCGCAGCAGCACACGCGTCAGCACGTTGGCAAACACCACGCCCACACTCCCGGCCAGCAAACCAAGCACGCTAAACTCAACGCTGAATGTCCGCACAATCCGCATCCGCGTGGCGCCCAGCGTCTTCAGCACCACCGCCTCCTGCATGCGCCTGAAGCGTGTGCTGGCAATGCTCGAGGCCAGGATCGTCAACCCCGCAAAGATCGAGAACCCCGCCAGAAAACGCACCACAAAGGTAATCTGATCCACCACGCTCTCAATCCGCACCAGCACGTCGGCAAGATTGATCACGCTGATGGTCGGAAAGGCCGCAAACAGCGCCCGCTCCATGGCCCCCACCTGCCTGGGATCAATGTGCGCGCCGCCATACCAGGTCGCCGGTTCGTCTTTCAGTTGCCCCGAAGGCAACACAAACGACACCTGCATTCCCAGGTGCTGCCCGTCGGGCCGGTAGAGTGCCCCCACCTTTAGTGCCCGCACTGTGCCGCCCACCTCGAGTTCCACCGTAGAACCCACGCCCAGGTGCAACCGCCCGGCCGTGCCCTCGCTCACCGCCAACTCGCTCGCAGCCCCGCTGGTCCACCATTTGCCTTGCGTAACCTTGTCCCCGGCAGGCGGCGCATCGGCCCAGCTCAACCCTGCATTCTGCAGCATGCGCCGCGGAAAGTGCTCCTCCTTCAACTGGTCGAGCGGCTTGCCGTTCAGCAAAACGAACCGTCCCTGCACCACCGGCATCAAGTCCAGCGCCTGGGTTACCCCCGGCTGGTGCTGAAAAAACTCCTTCACTCCCGCAGTCTCGTCGCTGGTCACATCGACGAGAAAGATGTTGGGCAGCTTCGGCGAAGCGGTCTCCTTCAGGTCGCGCACCAACGTAGCCTGCATCAGGTAGACGGTCAGAATCAGCATCACGCCCGTTCCCAGCGACGCCAGCACCGCGGCCGACTGGTTTCCAGGCCGGTAGAGATTGGCCAGCCCATGCCTCAAAAACGAAGGCAGCCGCAGCCTCACGCGGTTCAACATAAACCGCAGCGTTCGCAGGGCCACCGCCGCCAGCACCAGCAGCACCAGCAGCGCCGCGGCAAACAGCGCCGCAAACCACGCGCCCACTTTCGCCGAGTCGCTCAGCGCCCATGCAATGCCGCCCAGGGCCACCACAACGATCACTGAGATGCCAAGCTGCAGCCGCCGCCCCCACCACCGCGCAAACCATGCGCTCAGGCCCTGCGGTCCCTGTTCAACCATGCGCCTCAACACCAGCACCGGCCTTACCGCCCGCACATCCAGCAGCGGCGGCAAGCAAAACAGCAGCGTCGTCAGCAGCCCCGTCCCCAGTCCTGCTGCAATCGACCGCCATGGAAACTCCAGCATCGCATGAACCGGCAAAAGCTTTCCAAATACCGCCGGCAGCGCTTCCATCACACCCAGCCCCGCGGCCACACCCAGCACACCTCCGGCCAACCCCAGCCCCAGCGTCTGCAATAAGAAAATCCGCAGCAGATCGCCCGACCCCGCGCCAACCGCCTTCAGAATGGCCAGCATATCCATGCGCTGCTCAAGATGAGCGTGCATGGCCATGGCCACGCCAATCGCCCCCAGCACCATGGCCACCAGGCAAATCAAGCTAAGAATCGCAGTCGCGTTGTCCAGTCCCTGGCTCAGCGCCGGATTGCCCTCGCGAAAGTCCATCACCTGCGCATCCGGCAGTGCCTCTTCCACCAGCTTGCGCAGGGCCACTGAATCGGTTGTCGATGGCAGCTTCATCAGCAGCCTGTGGCTGGCGCGGCTGCCCGGACCCAGCAGTTCTGTCCGCTCCAGCGCCGCCCGCGAAATCATCACCCGCGGCCCCATGCCCGCTCCCGCGCTGATGCGATCCGGCTCCTGCTTCAGCATTGCGGCAATCTTGAATTCCCTGCCGCCCAGCCGCAGCGTCTGGCCCACTTGCGCCTTCAGCCGGATCAGAAACTCTTCCGCTACCACCGCGGAATCGCCGTCAAGAGCCTGCTTCAGACTCATCGCCGGCTCCAGTTCCGCGGTGCCGTAGTAGGGATACTCGCCGGGATCCACGGCCTTCAGCGAAACCAGCAGCGGCACCGGGTCCGGCGCCACAGAAGCCATTGAAATGGTCTCCGTCACCCAGGTGCGGCGCGTCCCCTGCGGCACAATGGCTTCCAGCTTGCGCTCATCCTCAACGGTCGGCTGGCGAAAAATCCGTGCGCTCAAGTCACCGGCCATCAGTGATCGCGCCTCCAGGCCCAGCGTCTTCCGAAAGCTCTCGCTGAACCCGCGCACGCCCACCAGCGCCGCCACGCCAATCGCCACGGACAGAACCACGAACCCGAACTTGCCCGGCGCGGATTTCAGATCCCGCCAGCCAATAGCCCCCGCGCGCTTCCAACTCAGTGCCCGCTTAGCCATTGCTTTCCTCGTTCCGGACGAGAACTTCACTTGCACCGGCCGCCACCTCAACAAAGGGCAGGGTGTCCTCCACCACCATCCCGTCTTTGAGCACAATCTTGCGGTCCGCGCGGCTGGCAACCTCCGGGTCATGCGTCACCAGCACCAGCGTGGTGCCTATCCGCTTGTTCCGCTCCAGCAACAGGTCAAGCACAAGCCGACCATTCGCTGAGTCCAGGTTCCCGGTCGGCTCGTCGGCCATCACAATCGGCGGCTCCACGACGAAAGCACGCGCCAGCGCCACGCGCTGCTGCTCCCCGCCTGAAAGCTGTACCGGGTAGTGGTCCATGCGCTCGCCCAATCCCACCTCATCCAGCAACTGGCGCGCCAGTTTGAGCCCGCTGCCTTCCACGTTCAGTTCATAGGGCAGCAGAACGTTCTCCAGCGCCGTCAGCGTGGCGATCAGTTGGTATGACTGAAAAACAAAGCCAATTTTCCGTCCACGAACCGTCGCCAGTTCGGCCTCGGCAAGGTTGTGAATCGGCACCCCGTCCAGCCAGATCTCGCCCGAGCTCGGCGTATCCAGCCCTGCCAGCAGACCCAGCAGCGTGCTCTTTCCGCTGCCGCTGGCGCCCACAATGGCCACAAACTGCCCTGCCGGAATCACCAGGGAGATGCCTTTCAGAATCTCCACCCGCCGCGTTCCATTCTGAATCCACTTCTTCGCGTTCCGAACCTCAATCACCCTGACAGCCTCCCAATCCCAATTCCCGGTTCTCTGCGTCGCACAGATAAACTGTTCCTGTGGACGTTCGACGCGCGTTTATCGTTTCGCTTTGGTTTTTACTGCTGGCTGGCCCCGTGGTGGCGGCTGACCGGCCCCTGCTGGTTTGCTTTGGCGACAGCATTACTGCCGGCTACGGCCTGCAGAGCGGTCAAGCGTATCCAGAGGCGCTGCAACGAGACCTGGACGCCCGCCACTATCGCTACAAGGTAGACAACCAGGGCACCAGCGGCGCCACCACGAAGGATGCTGTTGCCGGCCTTCGCTCGATCCTGGCGCTCCACCCGGATGCGGTCATCGTCGAGTTCGGCGGCAACGACGGCCTGCGTGGCCTTCCCCCGGACCAAACCCGCCGCAATCTGGATACCGTGCTCACGGGGCTAGAAACCGCGCACATCAAGATCTTGCTCGCCGGCATTACCCTGCCCCCCAACTATGGCCGGGACTACATTCAGCAATTCGAGCAGACGTTTCGCGAGTTGGCCGCAAAGCACCATGTCGCCTTTGTCCCCATGATCTACAAGGACCTGGTCAATGTGCCCGGAACCATCCAGCCCGACGGCATCCACCCCACCGCAAAAGGCTCAGAGATTCTGGCCAAAACCCTGCTGCCGGCGCTTACGCCGCTCCTGCGCAAAAGCCAGTGAACGACGTTAGTGGTTAGTGGTTAGTGGTTAGTGGTTAGTGGTTAGTGGTTAGTGGTTAGTGGTTAGCAAAACAAAACCCCGGAACTGTACACCACGCAACTGCAAACGCTCGCTCACCCACAAATCCATCTGACCACTAATCACACACCACTCACTGCCCTGAAAACACCGCCACTGGCTGAAACAGTGTTCCCGCCACGCGCTTTGCAATCCCTACCAGCTCAGTCTGCCCCGCAAATACCTTCACCAGTGCTGCGCCTGAGAACTCCGGCAGATTGGCCTGCGCTCCGTTGCGCAAGCGGCCAAGCGCCGACGCATCCGCGGTAACCGAAGGCATCTCCGGCAGCAGGCTGCGCGGATGGATGCACAGAGTTTCCAATGCCTCGACATTCCCCGCCAGAGAATTCAGTTCCTCCAACGTGTGCGCCTCAGCCAGCGTAAATACTCCAGCCTGGGTCCTCCGCAGGCTGCTTAGATGCGCTCCGCAGCCCAGGTCCTGGCCCAGTTCATGCGCTACGGAGCGCACGTATCCTCCGGCGCTAATGCTCATCTTGAAAGCAGCTTCGGCGCCATCAAGCGAAACAATTTCAAAGGAAGAGATGCAAACCCTGGCTGGCATCAGTTCCACGGGCTTGCCCTCGCGGGCCAATTTGTAGGCGGGCTTGCCGGCAATCTTCTTTGCGGAGTAGGCCGGCGGCATCTGGTCCGTCTCGCCATGAAAGCGAACCGCCGCGACCCGCACCTGCTCAAGGGTCAGAACCGGATTGGAGTCCAGCCCAACGGCTTCGCCCTCGCCATCGTACGTGTCGGTCGCAAATCCAAAACGAATCGTGCCGGAATAGCTCTTTTCAGCGCTTGAGAAATACTGCGCCAACCGTGTGAACTTCCCCAGCACCAGCGGCAGTACGCCTGTCGCCATGGGGTCCAGCGTGCCCAAGTGGCCAATGGACTTCTCGCCGGTAATCCTGCGCAGCTTTCCCACCACATCGTGGCTGGTCATGCCGCCCGGTTTGTCGATTACCAGAAGCCCATTCACCTATCTAATGTACGCGAGTTGGGCGCTCATATCGCGCCGGTCCCCGAATTGCGCACCAGCGACAGGAACTCAGAGCGCGTTTCCTTCTGCCTGAAGCAGCCCACCATGGCCGAAGTCACCGTGGACGAGTTCTGCTTCTCGATCCCGCGCATCATCATGCAAAGGTGCCGCGCTTCAATCACCACGCCCACACCCTGCGGCTCAATGGCATGTTGAATCGCGTCGGCAATCTGGCGCGTCAACCGCTCCTGCACTTGAAGCCTGCGCGCAAAAACCTCCACAAGGCGGGGAATCTTGCTCAGCCCGATGACCTTGCCCTTGGGGATATAAGCTACGTGTACCCTGCCGAAAAACGGCAGCATGTGATGCTCGCACAGCGAGAACATTTCAATGTCCTTGACGATCACCATCTCGTCGTAGTCCACGTCAAACAGCGCTCCGCGCAGAATCTTGGTAGGGTCCTCGTCGTAGCCCTTGGTCAGAAAGGCCATCGACTTTTCCACGCGGGCCGGCGTAGCGCCCAGCCCATCGCGGTCGGGGTTCTCACCGAGCCGCATCAGGATCTCGCGATACATCTCCTGCGTACTGAACTCGCTTAACCCTTCGTCAGTTCCAGCGGCCCGGCGAACGGGCTTGCTTACCGCAATCGGCTGCGCCATCTTCCTCATCCTCTCGCCCGGGAAATGGGGCGAATTTCATCCTTCAAAAAAAGTGCGTCATCTGAGCAAGCGCATCGGCTCGAAGGAACCGCATTCGGTCTTCACGCTTTCAAAACGCCCGCTTCAGGTTCTTTCAATCTTCAAGCGCCGTGGCACTCAAAGAAATTGTTCTCTGTCTCTTCAATGCGCACATACTCCAGTTCGCCGGCCGGCAACGCATCTTTCAACAATCCAAACACCACCCTACAAAGATTCTCCGTCGTCGGCACTCGATTCACAAACAGCGGGTCCATATTCAGGTTGGTGTGGTCAAATCGCTCGATCACGCGCCCGCGCACCGTTTCGTCCAGGGCCACCATATCGATCACCATGCCCGTGCCTTGATCGACCGGACCGCCTGCCAGCACTTCAACAATGTAGTTGTGCCCGTGGCCTCGCGGGTTGTTGCACTTGCCGTATGCCGCCAGGTTCTCATCAGCCGAGAGGCCCTCCGCATGCAGCCTGTGGCTGGCGCTCAGCATGTAACGCCGCCCAAAGTAGGCCTTCATGGCTGCCCTCGAAATTCAGCGAATATCTCCGGCGTTTCGTAAACCCGCACACAACTCAATCGCGCGCCGCCTGCCGCTTTTACCGCCGGCTCCAGCCGCTTCCATACTGCGATGGCTATATTCTCCGTCGTCGGAATCGTTGCGCCTGAATCCGATATTGCAAACTCCGGCACTTCCAGGTTCAGATGACGATGATCGAAGTCGTTCAGCACTTCCCTCTCGATGGCCGCTTTGAGCCATTTGAGATCCACTACGAACCCGGTCACCGGGTCCGGCTCGCCGGCCACCGTCACCTCCAGCGTGTAGTTATGTCCATGTCCGTTGCGATTCGAACAGCGCCCAAACACCTGCTCATTCTTCTCAGCAGGCCAGGCAGGATTCCAATAAAAGTGCGAAGCGGAGAAAGTGGCCCGCCGCGTCAAGAAGACCATTCTTATCCCTCACTTGAGAAGATGCCTCAGCCACGGCTATAGCTTCACCTAATGCAGGAACACCTTCACGCCGTCAAAATCTATCGACAAAACCCGATGTCCCATGTGCAAATCTTGCGATATGGGATGCGCGAAACTAACAAACTACCCAGCGTAGCTTCTTCCCTTCCAGCTTACCTGCTTCAAAATCCGATGCTGGAACCAGCTTCGATAAAGGAGCACGATAAACAGCGGCAGTCCCAGAGGAGAAATGGCGCAATCCACAAAGGGAAAATTCGACTTGGCCACTCTTCCATAGAACCGGAACAGGTTGCGCGCCCACAGCAGCGCCAGCACCCATCCGGCTCCCAGCCATTGCAATGAATGCGCCGCGAAGCGCGCGTTCCACAGCCAGATGGCCAGCAGAGGCAAGCCCGCCAGCAGAAAGATGTCCAAAGCCCGCCAAGCCGCCAGCGCCAGCGTATTGTCAAACAGCAGCGCCAGGTTCTTGGTCCATCCTTCGATCATCGCCGCTGTTGAGCGGTACATGCGCGTTGAAACTGCATCCTCCGCGTAGCGAAACCGCAGACCTATCTTGCGCCGCTTGGCCAGAAACGCCAGTTCCACGTCTTCCAGCACCTTGTCTGCCACGCTTGGGTGGCCTCCTATCCGCCGGTAGGCCTCCCGCTCCACCAGCAGGAACTGCCCATTTGCCGCCGCGATTCTCTCCTTCGGGTCCGAGACCTTCACCGGCGGATAGGACAATGCCAATTCGCAGAAAAGCAACGGCATCAGCGACCGCTGCACCACTCCAGAAACAATCTGCCTCGGCGAGTAGCTCAGCATGCCCGCCTTGTGCTTTGTGGCCTCATGCATGGCGCGGTGCAGGTTGCCCGGCTCATGGATCGTGTCCGCATCTGTGAACAGAAGCCATCTTCCTCGCGCCCTTCTGGCCGCCGTCCAGATAGCGTTGGCCTTGCCGGTCCATCCACGCTGCAATTTCTCCGCCTCAAGCACGGTCACCCCGGCGACCCCCCGGGCAATCTCGCCGGTCCGGTCCGTGGAGTGGTCGTCCACCACAATCAGTTCCCAGTCCTTGCCGAGTTCGAAAATCTTCTCCGACTGCGCCACCAGCGACTGCAGGCAGGCTCCCAGGCAGTCCTCCTCGTTCCGCGCTGGAACAATCACCGTAAGTTCAATCAATGCTTCCGGTTCCGGCTGATCGTAGAGGGTTCCGGGGAGCGCTGCCCAGTGCGGCTGCGGTTCCGCAGGCTGCTCCGTGTCGCTGCTCAGCCCCAGAACCGGCTGCCACTCTCTTGTCCCGGCGACTTCATCCCCGCCCTGCTTGCTGCTCCCCATAGCGTCATGCCCTTTCGCTCCGTATTATAAGTATGTGCGCTTCCCTCGTTTACTCACACTCATGGTTCTGCTGCCGTTGACCCTCGCCCCCGGGTGCAACCGCGGCGCGCATCCCACCCAGATGAACAAGCCTGCGCCCGACTTTACGGTCGCCGATGGAACCACGACCGTCCACCTGGCCAGCTACCGCGGTCAGGTCGTTGTGCTCAATTTCTGGGCCACCTGGTGCCCGCCGTGCGTAGCTGAAATGCCGGGCCTGCTTGCGCTCCACCACGACCGGCCCGACCTGGCAATTCTGGCCGTAAGCATCGACGAAGACCCTGACGCCTATTCGAGTTTCCTTGTTCGCCGCCACGTTGACTTCACCACCGTCCGCGATCCCGGCCAGACCGCCGCGAAGCTCTACCACACAGAAGGCTGGCCCGAAACCTACATCATTGACCGGCAGGGCGTCATTCGCCGCAAAATTGTAGGCGACCCCGACTGGTGGAACCCCGAGCTCAGAACATTCCTCAAGAGCCTCTAGATTCTTGGTATCATTCCAGCATGACTACGGTGGAAATTCTCTATCACTACGCCTTGGCGCCAACGGACTCTGTGACCCTTGCACTGGCTGCCGCTCGTGATGTTTATGGTATCCGGAAGTTCAAGTTCGACAGGCAAGCGCAGACCCTGCGCGTGGAATACGACGCAACCCGCCTGGGCGCGGCCGCCGTTACCAGGCTGATTCGCCAGAGTGGTTTGGATATCACAGAACAACCGGCACAGGCTCCGCAGCCTGCCGAGTTGCAGCCGGCGCCAGCGGCCTGACCTCGCAGATATCCCGGAACAAGCGCAAAAATTGCCTATGAAACGCGCATTGGCTTTTATTGAGGGGGAGCAGCAGGGCAGATTTGACGGGTTTCTTTATGGTGCGCCCTGAGAGATTCGAACTCCCGGCCTTCTGGTTCGTAGCCAGACGCTCTATCCAGCTGAGCTAAGGGCGCACAGCACAGCATCCCAAAGCACATAGGTCAGACTAAAGACCCTTCGCGCTTGGGATGCCGGTAGAAAAATGGTGCGCCCGGAGAGATTCGAACTCCCGACCCTTTGGTTCGTAGCCAAATACTCTATCCAGCTGAGCTACGGGCGCACATCAACTTTTCAATAGTACCAAACTTTCCTTCCCACAGGAATCCGCAGAGAAAATCAGGCGACGCCCCAATACCATCGTCCAATTGTTCCGGACTCACACTTCTGGTGTCATGGACCACGACTCATTTCGTTCGGGGGTTTGCAAAAACTCGTCCGAACCAAGCATAAGGAGGACGATCCATGTCACATCATTACTCCGGTCCCGATTTTGGCTTCCCTCACGGGGACGCCCGACTCGACCTTACCGATCTGTATGCTTTCCCAAAACCTGGTACTGCCGGCAAATCGATCTTGATCATGAATGTTCACCCGTCCGTCGCCCTGAGCCCGTCGGGGCCGACAACCGACGAGCCCTTCGCTCCTGGCGCGATCTATGAGCTTAAGATCGACACCAACGGCGATGCCGTGGCCGATATCGCGTACCGGGTGCAGTTCTCCCCCTCAGAGCAAGGCGCGCAAACCGCAACGCTGCGGCGCGCTGAAGGCGCCGAGGCCGCGGGAACTGGTGACGGCGGGCAGCTTATCGTCGAGCAGGCGCAAGTCTCCACCGGGAATGAGGCGCGGGTGACGGAGTCCGGGGAATACCGCTTCTTCGCCGGTTGGCGCAGCGACCCATTCTTCTTTGACACGCTGGGAGCCGTAAACAACCTGCAGTTTACCGGTGACGATTTCTTCACCGGAAAAGATGTGTGCAGCATAGTGCTTGAGGTACCCAACTCTGCCCTTGGGCCCGGGAAGATTGGTCTCTGGCATCGCACCCTGGACGGCGCAACCGGAAAATGGATACAGGCGGATCGGGGCGCCTTGCCCTCGCAATCGGTTTTCCTCACCGGCGACCACAAAAGCGACTACCTCGCTGCGAACCCGGCGGACGACGCCCGTTTCGTCGCAGTCTTCGCGCACTCGCTTGAGCACACGGGTGGGTACCCGCCGAAAGAAGCAACCCGCGTGGCACAGACCCTTTTGCCAGATATCCTCATGTACGATCCAATGCGCTCGGCGGCCTATCCGGGCAACGGTCGTGCCCTCACCGACGACGTGATGGACGCCTTCCTTTCAATCATCACAAACGGAAAAGTGCCGCGAGATAACGTAGGCCCTCACAATGACCTGCTGGCGGATTTCCCATATCTGGGCCAGCCTCACAAGGCGCGATCTGCGGAGTTGGTCGCCGCGTAGCGAATTCTGCGTAGACGAGTCACCTGCACTCACACGCTATCATCGGAGCAGCGATCCAGATTCGGCGGCCACCAGGAAACGGTGGCCGCCCAAAAGGAGGGCGCCCGATGCGTCCCTCACATTCAGATGCTCTTGTTGTTTATGGCGTAACAGGCGATCTGGCCCACAAAATGATCTTCCCCGCGCTTTATGCGATGGTGAAGCGCGAAACCCTCAACGTGCCCGTCATCGGCGTCGCGTTCCCCAAGTGGACTCTGGAGCGTCTGCAGAAGCGAGCGACGCACTCCATCAAGCAATCTGGAGGGCTCGATAATGAGCGTGCTCTCCATCGTCTTCTATCGTTACTCAAATATGTAAGCGGCGATTACAACGACAGCAATACATTCGCGGCCATCAAGAAGGTGCTCGGCAAGGCGCTCCGCCCCGCACATTACCTCGCCATTCCGCCGTCGCTCTTTGAGACAGTAATCAAGGGGCTCGGCTCCGCGGGGTTAGCCAGAAATGCGCGGGTAATCGTCGAGAAGCCGTTTGGCCGCGACCTGGCGTCGGCCCGCGCGCTCAATCGCGTGGCGCGTTCTGTCTTCCCTGAAGATTCCATCTTTCGCATCGATCACTTCCTTGGCAAGGAAGCGATCATGAACATCCTTTACTTCCGTTTCGCAAATTCATTCCTCGAACCTATCTGGAACCGCAATTACATATCCAGCGTCCAGATCACGCTGTCGGAAAGCTTCGGCATCGGAACGCGCGGGGCGTTCTACGAGTCCGCCGGTTGCTTGCGGGACGTCATTCAGAATCATCTCTTTCAGATTGTCGCGTTGCTTGCCATGGAGCCGCCCGCGGGCCGGAATTTCGCGGCGGTGCAAACCGAAAAGGCAACCGTATTCAAGGCCATGCGTCCCTTGAAACGCGATGACCTGGTGCGCGGTCAATACGAGGGTTACCGGCAGGAGAAAGACGTGGCAAAGAACTCCGATGTCGAAACGTATTGCGCCCTAAGGCTTTTTATCGACTCATGGCGTTGGGATGGAGTGCCGTGGTATCTACGCTCTGGAAAACATCTGCCCGACACAGCCACCGAAGTTCTTGTGGAGTTGAAGCCGCCGCCGCAGAAGCTTTTCGCGGACGCAGCGACAGCCACGGGCCAGGGGAATTATCTTCGCTTCCGGCTCTCTCCCAATGCAGAGATCGGGCTCGCAGCTCGCGTGAAGCTTGCCGGCGAGGAGTTTGTCGGAGAGCAGCGGGAGCTATATTTGCTGGAAGGACAGCCGGGAGAGGAATTCCCCTACGAGCGGCTTTTGGGCGACGCCATTAATGGTGACGGAGGGTTGTTCACGCGCGAGGACGCGGTTGAAGCCGCATGGGTTGTAGTTGATAGAGTACTCAAGCTTCATCCCCGGGTTCGCTCCTACAAGCGTGGCACATGGGGCCCGAAACAGGCTGACACGCTCATCGCAGCAGATGGCGGATGGCATAATCCCGGCGGTATGACTTCCTCTGGATCGTAAATTCATAAGACCATCTCCAGGATGGCGTGGATCACAGCATTCAGTGATTGCGAGCATCTGATGCGCCGAACCTCACAGCTGGCCTGACGTTTGGCGGACAGACGAATTCTTCTGCACGAGACTATACCAAAGCACAATTGCGTCCTCGATTCGACAGAGTTTACTGTGGCAAACATGAAGGCAGCCTAAGCACGGCTAATAGTGCAACGTCAGATATCGAATCGCTGATATTCGGAAGCGCCTGATCTCAGGCCCTGGATTCTTAATCGAAACCAAATCAACGCGACCGTAGAGATTCGAAGTGAATTTCGGAGCGAAAACGGGGGTCTGTATCCGCACGGGACGGCGGCTTCAACAACTTCACTTCCACACACCGGAGGGAATCGTATGCCAATAATCACAACCAAAGACGGTACTGAGATCTACTTCAAGGATTGGGGCTCGAAGGACGCGCAGCCAATCATGTTTCACCACGGCTGGCCTCTTTCGTCGGACGATTGGGACACCCAGATGCTCTTCTTCCTTGCCCGCGGCTATCGCGTCGTCGCGCATGACAGGCGCGGCCACGGCCGTTCCTCGCAGGTAGGCACTGGCCACGACATGGACCATTACGCGTCCGACGCCGCGGCGGTAGTCGAGCATCTCGACCTGAGGAATGCGATCCATATCGGCCATTCCACTGGCGGTGGCGAGGTGGCGCGCTATGTCGCGAAATACGGCGAGCCCCAGGGCCGCGTTGCCAAGATGGTGCTGGCCTGCGCCGTTCCTCCACTCATGGTCAAAACCGGAAACAATCCGGACGGCAC
Source organism: uncultured Acidobacteriaceae bacterium (assembly GCA_903911925.1). Lineage (GTDB taxonomy): Bacteria > Acidobacteriota > Terriglobia > Terriglobales > Acidobacteriaceae > Telmatobacter. The sequence continues at coordinate 711 of CAIWFH010000125.1, read as the reverse complement.
TCCGATCGAATTGTTCGACGAACTCCGCAAGGCACTGGCCGCGAATCGGGCGCAGTTCTTTCTCGATTTCGCTTCGGGGCCATTTTACGGTTTCAACAGGCCCGGGGCGAAGCCCCTGGAGGGAGTTATCCGGAACTGGTGGCGCCAGGGAATGATGGGCAGCACGCTTGCACACTACGAAGGCATAAAGGCGTTTTCCGAGGTCGACCAGACGGACGATCTGAAATCAATCACAGTACCTGCCCTCATCTTGCAGGGCGACGATGACCAGGTTGTTCCCTACAAAAACGCTTCGTTGCTGCAGGCCAAGTTGCTCAAGAGCAGCACGCTCAAAATCTATCCTGGCTTCCCGCACGGCATGATGACCACCCATGCCGACGTAATCAACGCGGACCTGCTGGCATTCATCCGACCCGCTGCCGCGGCCAGCCGCAAAGCCGTTAAAGAAGAAGCAACTGCTTGATCTTGGCTCGACTCTGGCGCAGGCACGGCTTGCGTACGCCTGCGTATATGTGGTTCACCCCGTTATTCACTTTTCATCGGATAAGAATGAGCAGAATATGGGAGACTTCAACGAATCAGGTGAATGCTTGCTCTAGGGAACCTCTGCACAAGTCCGCTACCTGCTTCATTGTTGATTAAACTAGTCGTATGAAGCGAATGGCGCGGATTCAGCAGACACTGGCATCGCAGGCGAGTTTTGCAAAGTAT
>CAIWFH010000124.1 GCA_903911925.1 uncultured Acidobacteriaceae bacterium | reverse complement strand
TATGACGAAGGCCAGGATGCCGCCGGGCACAAGCCAGCGGTAACAGTGTTGGAGAAACACCTGCTCCAGACGCTTGTTGTCAGAGGTGCCTGTCTCGAAGTCGTAGGGTGGATTGAGGTAGAGCAGGGACACCTGCTGGACCTTGCCGGCAACTTCGATGGTATTGCCATGAATGGTGGTAATCCCAGCCGCGGCACAGGCCTCGGCGCGGTCGGTGTCAAGCTCGATGGCGTAGCGCTCAACGGGAGCGTTTGCCGTCACGGCAAGCAGTGCAGTGCCGGTTCCGGCGCAGGGGTCGAGCACGCTTGCTTGCTGGGAAAAAGTCAGCCGCGCGCGAATGCGCGGCCCTTCTGGACTGGGAAGAGGGAAATATCCCAGGCGCAGTCTGCCTGCTGTTCTCACTTGTTTTGCTCCTTATCCGAATTGCGCAGAAAACCTCGCCGTTCAGGGCGGGGATGTAGAGCGCGGACAGCAAAGCTGTCCTTAACTCGGAGTCTGCTGTTGCTCGATGTATTGGCGAATGACAGAGATGGGTGTGCCACCGCAGCTTCCGGCAAAATAGTCTGGCGACTATAATGCTCCACCCCAGAGCATCTTACGAATGCTTGGATACTTCTTCTGTCGAATCATGCGGCTTGAAACTCCTTTGAGGCTGTTCACGAGCGTGGAAACAGCTACCTTCGGGTGGCAGTTTACGAGCAAATGAACATGGTCGTCTTCGCCATCGAACTCTACCAATTCCGCTTCAAAGTTGTTGCATACCCCGGAAAAGATGCTTCGCAAATCGGGGAGTATCTCTTTGGAGAAGAATCTCGCGCCGGTATTTTGTGACGAAGACCGACTGGACATGCATCAGGAATACGCAGTGTCGCCCGTGTCGAATATTGTTTTCTTCCCGAATAAACCAAGAGTAAACTCTCACCATGCAACGGCTTCAGGCCTTTAAATACGAACTCATTCCAACCGGCGAACAGTTGCGAGACATGCGCCGCTTTGCCGGATCGTGCAGATTCGTATTCAACAAGGCACTGGCGTTGCAAACAGCCAACTATGAAGCGGGAAACAAGTTCATCCGCTACGTGGGAATGGCTAACCTACTTCCCGCATGGAAAAGCGAATTTCCATGGCTCAAGGAATCTCCTTCGCAAGCCCTACAGCACTCGCTCAAGAATCTGGATCGCGCCTTCACCAACTTCTTTGAGAAACGAACCTATTACCCGCACTTCAAGAAGCGCGGGTACGGAGACAGCGTCCGTTTCCCGCAAGGGTTCAAGTTGGACCAGACCAACGACCGGGTCTTTCTGCCCAAGCTAGGCTGGGTCCGGTATCGCAACAGCCGCGAGGTCCTTGGCGTGGTGAAGAACGTCACCGTCAGCAACCGAAGCGGCAAATGGTTCGTTTCGATCCAGACCGAACGCAAGGTAGAGCAGCCGGTTGCTCATGGTGATGCCGTAGGCATTGACATGGGCGTGGTGCGCTTTGCAACACTCTCAGATGGGACCGTCTACCCATCGATCAACATCTTCAAGCGGTATGCGGCCGATCTGCGCAAAGCGCAGCAGGCCATGAGCCGCAAAAAGAAGTTCTCCAACAACTGGAAGAAGGCTAGGTCCAGAGTCCAGAAACTCCACGTTCGCATCGCCAATGCTCGCCGGGATTACCTGCACAAAACCTCTACCACCATCAGCAATAACCACGCGATGGTCGTCGTCGAAGACTTGCAGGTAAGCAGCATGTCCCGGTCTGCCGCAGGCTCTGTCGAACAACCCGGCAGGAATATCCGGGCCAAGTCCGGCCTGAACCGGTCGATCCTCGACCAGGGCTGGGCGGAATTCCGGAGACAACTGGAGTACAAAATGCTCTGGGTGGGAGGTCTGCTTCTGGCTGTGCCACCGCAGAACACCTCTAGTACCTGTCCGCGTTGCGGCCATGTATCCAAAGAGAACCGCAAGTCGCAAGCCGTCTTTGCTTGCGTCGAGTGCGGCTTCAATCAGAACGCCGATCTGGTCGGCGCGATCAACGTTCTAAGGGCGGGACACGCCCGGTTAGCCTGTGAAGTGAACGGCAATGTTGGCCGCCAGCAGCAGGAACCCACCGAAAGGGCCGCTTAAACGGCCCTCGTAGGAATCCCCATCCTTTCCGCTTTAGCGGCGACCGTAGGTCGAGGGAGGGGAGGATGTCAACGTAGATGAGGGTCAAATCCAATGCGGGGGCGGACCTGTCTAAACAGCCTCAAAAAAGCCTCATTCTAGACGTTCCCCCAGACTGGCAACTCGCGATACGCTCAAGGCGCTGCGGGATCTGCGGCGAGGAGAGGGAAGTGGGAACGACAATCAATATTGGCCGGGACGTTTTTACGTTCCTGCTGGTCATGCCAGGGATCGCTTTTGGGCTGGGCATCCTTACGATGGCGCATTGTTCTGACTCCGGCTGCCGGCGTACTAAGGACCGGAATACAAATGAAGAAGAGAGGAC
>CAIWFH010000123.1 GCA_903911925.1 uncultured Acidobacteriaceae bacterium | reverse complement strand
CGAAAACCACGATGCCTTGGCGAAAATTTTCTTGCCGTTGAGCCAATAGGCCATGTTGGCGTCGCGCGTGATGGTGCGAATGCCGAAGACGACGGTGTGCTTGTCGCCCCAGAGGCCCTTTTCAGCGGCGGTCGCAGCTTCAAGTTTGTAAAGATTCTGCGGGCCTTTATCCCAACTCCACCAGAGCTTTGCCTGCGGGACTTTCACTTCGGCCTCGGCTCTGGTCGAACCAGAAGCGGCGGTCATCACCAGTGGAGGAATTTCCTGCGCTGTGCCTTCGAAGTTTTCCGGCTTGAGGGTGAGAGCAACGGCGCGCGCAACCGGCTCTTTGCCCGTGTTGTTGAGCGTGACGGCGAGGTGCAGCGTGGCGCTGCCGTCGGCATTGAGAGACTGCGTAACCACCTGCACGTCGTCGATGGTTACCGCGCTGGCGGTGCACAGGTGAACGCTTTGCCAGATGCCCATGTCGAAGGCGGCGTTGCCGTGGGCAGGCAGCGCGTCCCAGCTTACGCCGATGAAGAACGGAGATTTCTTGAGTTGGAGACCGGCGCCGGGGTAGGCCATGCTGAAGTCTCCGTTCATGTACTCAAGCAGGCTGCGGCCCCTGGGCTCCCAGGGGTGGGTCACCTGCACAGCTAGAACGTTGTCGCCGCCGTAATGCAGAATGCCGGTCACGTCGAATTCAAAAGATGTATACGTCCCCTCGTGCGTGCCGAGCAGTTGGCCGTTGAGCCACACGGTGGTGAAGTAGTCCGAGCCATCGAAGACAAGATGCGTCACGCCGCCGATGGCCTTGGCGCCGGCCTTGAAATGCTTGCGATACCACCACTCATGCGCGTTTACTGCGATCAGTTCTTTCGACTCGAACCAGCGCTCGACGCCAGTGAAGCCCGCCTGTATCTGCGTGTCCCCGGGAACGGTCACGGCTTTGAACGAGCTGTCGTTGAAGCTCTCGGCCGGTGCTCCGGCCTTGACGCCTTCATCGAAATCAAAGGAGCCCATGCGCCAGTCGCTGCCATCCAGCGGCACATCGACGGCGGCCACCGGCACGCCTTTGGGTCCGGACTGTTTTTGCCCGCCCGCAGGGGCCGCAAAAGCCGATGTGAAGCACAGAGCAACGACCGCAAGTAGAGCTGAAAGATTCCGGGACCGCATGATGATTCTCCTTCTTTTGAAGACGTTTCCTTGCCGGGCGCAACCGGCTTAAAAGAATAGCGATGACTCAATTTCCTGGTTGAAGAAGCTGCTTGACAGAGCGCGCCACGCCGCCAATTCGCTGCGATTTGGCGGGTCCGGAATTCGGTCGCGGCTTGCTTACAGCCACGCCGCGCACTGTAGTTTTGCGACGGACCTTTATACCACTCCGAGCGAGTGCAAGGCTGCATAAAACGCGGACGATGGCGGGTTGCGCGTAGAGCAGGAAAGGCCGTGAAAAAACTCGCGGCAACTGGCAATTCAAGACAGCTGCGCGCAGATCGCGATAGATTGAATCAATGCCTCCTTTGCAACATGTAACAGACTCAACGCAATTGATCCGCTGGGGCGTGATTGGCCCAGGACGCGCCGGCGCACGGTTTGCCGAAGGAATGGCCGCGGTGGCGGACGCGCAGCTTGACGCGGTATGGGGGCGCAATCGCGAAAAGACCGCCGCATTTGCGTCGAAGTTTGGCGTGGGACAGGTTGCGGAGTCCCTGACCGAGTTGGGCTCAAGCAAAGTGGACGCGGTTTACGTCGCCACCCATCCTGACAGCCATGCGGACCTCTGCATTGAGATGCTTGCAGCCGGCAAGCACGTGATGGGCGAAAAGCCGGCGGCGTTGAACGAGCGTGAACTGGCCCGGGTGCTGGCCGTGGCCCGGCGCTGCGACCGCCTGTTTATGGAGGCGATGAAGCCGCCCTTCTTTCCGCTCTACAAGAAGCTGCGCGCCTATCTCAAGACTGACCCTATCGGTCCCGTTGGTTTTGTGCGCGCCGGGCACCTTGACGCAACGCGCCCACCGGAGTACCCGTTGTTTTATCCGGAACTGGCCGGCGGCAGCATCATGGGCATCGGCCCCTATGAAGCGTTTCTGGCGCTTGACTGGCTGGGAGCGTTGAAGCGCGTGCAGACCATGGGCCGCGTGGGCGCAGTTGGAGTTGACATGCTGGCGCTGATCCAGACCGAGCACGAGCATGGCATGGCGCAACTGCACACCGGCCTCGACCTGCTGAGCAAAGGAGACGCGCTGCTCTCGGGGCCGCGCGGGTATGTGGTGTTGCACGCCAACTGGTGGAATCCGCAAAGGGCAACGATTTACCACCTCGACGGCAGGGTGGTTGAGCTGGACGCGCCGTTTATTGCAGGCGGATTCAATTACGAGACGGAGCATTTTTGCCAGTTAATCCGCGGGGGCCTGCGTGAGAGCCCGGTGGTTTCACATGAGCTGTCGCTGGGCATGGCGCGAATGCTCGAGGCGGCGCGGTTGGAGCTTGGGGTGCAGTTTCCCGGAGAGTAGCCCAATATGCCTGTACGCTTCTCTCTTTTTCAAACACCGCTGCGTGGTCAATTGAGCACTAAAGAACTACCCCCGATGCCCCTGGGTGGTAGCATCGTAACTGACAGATGCAAACAAAAAAGCTGAAAATCATTCCCCTGGGCGGGCTTGGCGAGTTTGGAATGAACTGCCTCGCCCTGCGTTGGGAAGACGACATTATCGTGATCGATGCCGGGTTGATGTTTCCGGAATCGGAGCTTCTCGGCGTTGATGTGGTTGTTCCCGATATCACCTACCTGATTGAAAACAGGCAGCATGTTCGCGGCATTATCCTGACGCACGGCCACATGGACCACATCGGCGGCCTGCCCTGGATTCTGAGCGAGATCAAGGTTCCGGTCTACGGCACCGAGTTTACGCTGGCCTACGTTGAGGGCAATCTCGAAGAGCATCACATGCTGGACGAGACGGAACTCATCGAGATCGTTCCCAAAGAGAAGTTCACCATCGGCCCGTTCACCATCGAGCCGATTCACGTGACCCACTCGATTGTGGACGCTGTTTCGCTGGCGATTGAGACTCCGGTCGGCGTGGTGATTCACACCGGCGACTTCAAGATCGACCTTTCGCCGCTCGACGGCAAGCTCTTCGATCTGCACACATTTGCCGAGTACGGCAAAAAGGGCGTTCTGGCGCTGCTGCAGGACTCGACCAACGTGGAGCGGCCGGGCTACACGCCGAGCGAATCGGCCGTCAGGCCGCGCCTCGACGAAATTTTTTCGCGCACCAAAAAAAAGCTGTTCTTCGCGTGCTTCTCGTCTTCCATCTACCGCATTCGCATTGCTCTGGAACTGGCGCGCGCGCATGGGCGCAAGGTAGCGGTCATTGGCCGCTCCATGATGGAGAGCACCGAAATTGCGCAGGACCTGGGCTACATCGACGTTCCGCAGGGGCTGATTATCAACCCCGGGCAGATGCGCGACTTTTCGCCCGAGCAACTGATGATCCTGATCAGCGGCACGCAGGGCGAGCCGATGAGCGCGCTGAGCCGCGCCGCAATTGACAACCACAAGCACGCCCGCATCGACGCAGGCGACACGGTGGTGCTGAGTTCGCGCATCATTCCCGGCAACGAGAAGAGCATTTTCCGCGTCATCGATCACTTATATCGCCGCGACGCCAATGTCATCTACGACAACGGCTCCAATGGATTGATTCACGTCAGCGGACACGGCAGCCAGGAAGAGATGAGCCTGCTCATCAACCTGGTGCGGCCCAAGTTCTTCATCCCGGTTCACGGAAATTACGGCAACCTGCGCCGCCATGCCCAGGTGGCTATGAACACCGGCGCGGTAGAGCATGCCATCGTGATTGAAGACGGCGATGTGCTTGAGCTTGACAAGAAGGACGCACGCAAGAAGGACAAAGTCACCACCGGCCGCATTCTCATCGACTCGGGTTCATTTAACGACGTGGTTGAAGACCTGGTGATCAAGGACCGGCGCATCCTGAGCGAAGACGGCATTGTGCTGGCTGTGCTGGCCATCAACAAGCGTACCGGCAAAATTGAACAGCAGCCGGAAGTAGTAATGCGCGGCTTTGGCGGCGCAGACATAACCGACCAGGCTCGCGAACTGCTGCTGAAGACACTCGACGGCCTGACCATGGAAGAAAAGGCCGACTACGGTATGGTGAAGGAAAAAGTCCGCTCAGAGTTGAAGCGGCTGATCCAGAAGACAACCGGGCGGCGGCCGATGATCATGCCCGTGATTCTGGAGATCTGAGTTCCAATTGCTGCGGCGCAGGCACTTTCTCTCCGCCGGCGCCGCAGCCGAGTTGGATCAATTTTGAAGCACCGCGCTCACTGCTGCAGCCAGCGGCGTGGTTGGCCGCCCGATGAGCTTTGACAGTGCGCGGCCATCGTCAAACAGCGCTCCCTGCGCCGCGCCGGCGTCAAAGTTTGCGTACGCCTGCGCCATTTGCGCAGGCAGCCCTACGCGTTCCAACACCTTCGCGTATTCTGCCTCGCTCATGTGCTTATAGGGAATTGCCTTCCCCGTCTGCCGCGAAATCTCAGCAGCAAACTCTTCAAGCGAGTACGCTTGGTCGCCAGCCAGCTCATACGCCTGGCCTACGTGCCCCTCAGTGGAGAGCGCGGCCGCCGCTGCTGCTGCGTAGTCGGCCCGCGTGGCCGACGAGATCTTCCCCGTTCCCGCAGCGCCCATGAACGCTCCGTGCGCCACGGCTCCCGGAATCGATGCAGTGTAGTTTTCTGTGTACCAGCCGTTGCGCAGAATCGTCCAATGCAACCCTGATGCTTTCAAATCGGACTCCGTGGCCAAATGCTCTTCGGCAAGCAGGCGAATCGCCGACCGGTCCGCATGCAGCAAGCTCGTGTAGACAACCCGCGTCACCCCAGCCTCCTTCGCCGCCTCAATCACGTTGCGATGCTGCGCTGCACGCTGCCCAAGTTCGTTGGACGAAATCAGCAGCAGCGTCTCGACCCCTGCCAGCGCTTTCTTCAGTTGCGCCGGATTGCCGTAGTCCCCCTCCCGCGCCTCGACGCCAAGTGCAGTCGCCTTCGCGGGCGTCCGCACCAGCGCCACAATTTGTTTCGCTGCGACCTTCTGTTTCAACTGTTCCACGACCAGCCTGCCTAGTTGTCCTGTTGCTCCGGTAATTCCAATCATCCCTCTCTCCTTATGTTTGACTTGATTTGTATCCGTCAAAGTTACGAATTCAAGCAAAAAACGACTCACTTCTCCGCAACCTGCACTGCACTTAACAAAGATTGCACCGTCGTCTTCGCCAACTCGCCTTCCATTGCCTTCTCCGCGCGCACGTAAAGCGGTCCCAGCACCCCTTGGATCTTCTTTCCCACCGGACATCGCTGGTTCGGTTGCCTGCTATGCATCGAAAACGGCGATTCTTCCTGCACTGCCTGCCGCACTTTCTCCAGTGTGAGCTTCTCGGGATTCACCGCCAGTTCCCAGCCACCACCGTTGCCTGGCTGCGACGTTACGAACCCTGCCTCACGCAGCAGCGCGAGGAGCCGCCGCACCACCACAGGATTAGTATTGACGCTCCCCGCGATGTACTCCGAAGTCATCGGCTCGCCTCGCCCCGCCGCCAGAAGCGTGAGTACGTGGAGCGCTACGGTGAATCGTGTGCTTAGGGCCATCTGTAACCAACACTATTACAAATAAGTTTGCTTGTCAATTTTTGTACGCCGCAGGGACACTCATAGCTGGCGAGTTGTTTCGCCCGCCGCCCGCAGGCCGTGGTAATCAGCCGCTTTCTGTAGAATCCCTCTATGCAACGCTCAGCTATGATTCTTGCTCTGGCCGGTGCCGTTCTGGCTCCGGTCCTTTGCGCGCAGACTCCTGCGCCCGATCTGGCCGCCAAGGTTCCGGAGTGCCCCTCCGCAGCCACGCTCGATCAGCTGCCTGCGGCTCTCGATGATGCGATCAGCGGCCCCGGCGACAAGGATCGCACCTGCCTTCGCCAGTTGATGAGCCCCGACGTACGGCTCGTCCTAATGTCCGGCCCTACGCCCCGGATGCTCATGCTGGACGACTGGATTACGGCGATGCAGCGGCGCGGGGGCACGGCGATGTTTGAGAAGCAGGTGAAGATTAGGAGCGAGACCTACGGCCGCATGGCCCACCTGTGGTGCACCTACGAGATTCGCACCTCGGCGGACGGCAAGGCCACTACCCGCGGCATCAACAGCATCCAGGCTGTCTTTGACGGACAGGGCTGGCGGCTGGTCAATGTGATGTGGCAAGCCGAAACGCCCGCCGACCCCATACCGGAGAAATACCTGCCATGAGTACGCAAACCTATGAGCTAGTCACCATCGAAGCCATCCGCGCGGCAGCCGCCCGCATCGCCAACATCGCCGTCAAAACCCCACTGGTGCGCGCGCCGTTTCCCGACGTGAAAGGCGAAGTCTGGCTGAAGGCCGAAAGCCTGCAACCTATCGGCGCATTCAAGATTCGCGGCGCGGCCAACAAGATTCTGCAACTGACGCCGGAAGAGATAATGCGCGGCGTGATCACCTACTCCAGCGGCAACCACGCCCAAGGCGTGGCTTATGCGGCGCGCATGGTGGGGGCCAAGGCGGTGATCGTGATGCCCTCGAACGCGCCGGCTATCAAGCGCGCGGCCACGCTGGCGCTGGGCGCAGAGGTGGTGGACGTGGGGCTGGCTTCGACGGAGCGGCTGGCCAAATCGGACGAACTGGTCCGCAAGTATGGCTACGTGGTAATTCCGCCCTACGACGATGAGCAGATCATCGCCGGGCAGGCCACCTGCGGCCTCGAAATTGTGGAAGCGCTTCCCGACGTGGACCTGGTGCTGTCGCCAGTGAGTGGCGGCGGGTTGCTGAGCGGTATCGCCGCGGCTGTGAAGCAACTCAAGCCCGGGTGCAAAGTTATCGGTGTTGAGCCGGAGTTGGCTGCCGACACCGCAGAGAGCTTCCGTGCCGGGAAGATCGTGGAGTGGCCGGCCGAGTTGACCGGCCGGACCATTGCGGATGGTTTACGGACGCAAAGCGTGGGAGCGCGCAACTTCGCGCATATCCAGGCGTTTGTGGACGGCATTGTCACCGTGACCGAGGCGGAGATTCGCGCGGCCATGCGGGCGATTGTGAGCGTGGCGCGGCTGGTTCCCGAGCCGAGCGGCGCAGTGGCGGCGGCGGCGCTGATGTTTCATGCGGACCAGTTGCCGGCGTACACCAAGGCTGTGGCCGTTGTGAGCGGGGGGAATGTGGACCCCGCGATGCTGGCTGGGGTGCTTGCTGAGCAAGCTTGATCGAGGTTCGTGCTATCCCAGGTCTCAAAGGCGAGACCTGGGGCACCCAGCCTCTGTGGCCGGTGGAACATCCCCGAGGGCCCAAGCGCTCACTGAAAACGGGGTGTAGCGTCGTTGAACTATGATTTTCGGTGTGATGAGACCTCGCATCTTCTTTCCTCGAGCCTTCGCGATTTTGACTCTGACCCTCAGCGTGGCCGCGCTTTGTTCTGCATTGCCGGCTGGCGGCGACAAGAAACCGCAAAAGCCGCAACAGCAGGTAAAGCCCATGGCTGGTCCGCGGGCCGCCGCCCTGCGAGTCACGTGGCTTTACGTCGCTCCCGACCCCACCTCAGAAAAAGTCAGCCGGGTGCAAATCGGGCGCGAGATGGTGGTGGCTGAAAAAAGCGGCCCCTGGCTGCGCGTGTATGCCAATACCGACATTGAGGAGATGAGGGACCAGAAAGACGCCCCCGAATTTGGCACCGACGACACGCCCCCGCCTATTTCGGGGTGGATGGAGGCCAAAGGAGTGGTGGTGGAAACCAACGCCGGGGGCGACCTGGTGCTGATGGGCGAGGCGGCCAGCCAGGAGTCGCTTGCCTCCGATCCGCGCGGTACGGCCAATGCGGCACAGAATGCGCGCCTGCTGTACAAACGCCTGGTGGAAATGTACCCCAACTCGCCGCTGGTTCCCGAGGCGGCGTGGCGGGCGGCAGACATCCAGTGGCAACTGCAAAAAGCCGATGCTTCAACCAGGCCTTCTGCCAAGGAGCGCGACGCCTATCTGCGCGACCAGATAGATGAGGACGAGCTAAAGAAGATAGTCAAGTATTATCCCCATACCCGCCCTGCCGACCTTGCATCTTATGAACTGATTGAGAACAAGCTCTGCGGGGACTGGCAGGGCCAGGAGAAGTGCCCGGAGAAGGAATCGGAGTATTACGAGAAGTACGCGGCCGAGAACCCTGACGGGGCAAAGACCGCGCAGGCCCTTTACCAGGCGGTATTCCGCCAGGCGGTGCTGGTGGATATGTACGGCGCCGACGGCAACGACAAGAAAAGTACCGAGGCCCGCAATCATGCCCACGAACTGGCAGCTAAGTTAAAAGACAAGTTCCCGCAGACGGATTCTGCGTGGCGAGCCGCGGCGCTGGTGTACAAATTGGATGAAGGCATTCCAGTCTACGGCATTGACCGGCAGTAACTGCTATGCCGCGACCATGGCTCGATTCCCGGCCAAAGAAACTCGCGTCCCGGAGGCTTCTTGAACGAATATTTGCAGTCTGTATTGCTGGGCATTGTGGAAGGCTTGACCGAGTTTTTGCCGGTAAGCTCGACGGCGCACCTGCGCATTACTGAAGCACTGATGAATCTGCCGATGGACGACCCCTACTGGAAGATGTACACGATCGTCATCCAGCTTGGGGCCATCCTGGCGCTCTGCATGCTGTTTCTGGGGCGGATTGTGGAGTTTGTGCGGACCTTTCCGCACGGCGAAAACGGGGAACGGACCTGGTATAACCACCCCATCTCGCTGACTTTGATAGCGTTTGTATTCACGTCAGTTCCGGCACTTCTGCTGCGCAAGTGGAGCGAACGGAACCTGGGCAGCCTGAAGGCGATTGCCTGGGCCCTGCTGCTGGGCGGCATCGTGATGTGGATTATTGACGCATGGAGCGTACGCCATGAGGCGCCGACCCGCGATGTGGAACAGATGAACCTGCTCCAGGCCATCTGGATCGGGCTTTGCCAGACGCTTTCGGCGGTGTTTCCAGGAACTTCGCGGTCGATGGCCACCATTGCCGCAGGGCAGACGGTGGGATTGAGCCGCTCTGCCGCACTCGAGTTCAGCTTCCTGCTCTCAATTCCAACAATGCTTGCCGCCACCTGCTGGGACCTTTTCAAGGAGATTCACCCGGGTAGAACGGCAGCGGCAGCCGGGATTCTGACGCCCCGCGTGGTGATGAACTCAGACCGTTGGCTGGTTTTGATTATCGGGACCGTGATTTCATTTGTTGTGGCCCTGGGCGTGGTGGAGTGGTTCCTGTTCTGGGTACGCAAGCACGGGCTGGTCTTGTTCGCGCTTTACCGGATTATTCTGGGCGGCGCGCTGCTGGCGGCGGGAAGCCAGTTTATCGGCCGCTAGGCTCTCAAGAGATGACCGGACGGCGGGGGTTGGCAGCAAGGTTCCCCCGCCTAGTTTTGCTTCAGATTCGCCTCCGATGCGGGGATAATAGAGTCTGCTCTGGGATTTTCCCCTCCGCTCCAACAACTTGCTCGCGGAGTTTGCTTGAGCGGGAGCGAACCTGCCATGAAGCCCCTTCACTTTGTCATGTCGCCCACGCGAATCCGCCCCCTGAACGTGTTTTTGGGGTTGGTTCTGACGCTCGTCTCGTTGCTGCTGATTATGGCGCTGGCAACGTATCACCCAAGCGACCCCTCGCTGAATACAGCGGCCAGCCCGCTGGCTCCCCAAAACTGGATCGGCCTGTTCGGCGCATGGCTCAGCGACCTGCTGCTGCAAACCTTCGGCGTAACGGCTTTTCTGCTGCCCTTGTGGCTGGCGGGACTTGGCTGGACGTGGATGCGTTCCCGCTCCGGCGGGTCAGTGTTTCTGCGCCTGGTTGGCAGCATTCTGGCGCTGGCCTTTGTGCCTGCAGCTTTTGCATTGCTGCCCTGGCGTTTGCTTTGGCTGCATGCGGTGCCGGTTGAGGGCGTGGTAGGGCGGCTGACAGCCGGGCTGATGGTGAGCTACCTCAACCTCCAGGGAGCGTGGCTGGTAACCGCCGTGCTGGCCGCAGCGGGCCTTTACTTTGCCTCGGCGGTAAGCATCCGGGCCATCCTGGAGGCCGTGGAAGACCGGTGGCTGACCGTGGTGGAGTGGCACGATCGCTATCGCAACTGGCGTGAAGACCGTGCTGAATTGAGAGCGGAACGGCAGGCAGAGCGTGCCCGGGATGAGGAGTCTTTCCGGCCCGCGCGCCGGCTGGCATCCCTGTTTGGACGGCGCGAGCGGACCTCTGGAACCGATCCGGTTGACGAGATTCCCGCATATCAGAGAGGCAGTTTTCAGCCTGCCGAAGACGAAGTGCCCATCACCGCCGCGGTGAGGAAGCCGGGCGCAAGAACCAACATCTGGGAGCGGCCGGTTGCGGAGCCGGAACCCGAACCGGTGCAGCCCGCCGCCATGCCCGACAATGTAACGCCGATCAGGCCGCAGGGCCAGCCGGCGCAATCGGAGCGAAAGGCCGGCGCCCGGCCCGCAGCCTTCCAGTTTGACCAAGAGCCGCCCGCTGCCGCGCCGCGCCGCGATGCTGAGATCGCCATCGGCGGGCGCGCCGATGCCGACGTGCGCACTGCGACCGTGGCGCCCAAAAACGTAAGCGGCTTCAAGCTGCCGCCCAGCACCCTGCTCAACCCCGGCGACGGCCCGCAGAAGATTCGCGAAGAAGAACTACGCGAAGAAGCGAAAGTCCTGGTGGAAAAATGCGCCGAATTTGACGTGCGCGGCCAGGTGGTGCAGATCAATCCCGGGCCCATGGTTACCACTTATGAGTTCAAGCCCGAGGCGGGCGTCAAGTATTCGCGGGTAACCGGACTGGCCGACGACCTTTGCCTGGCGATGCGGGCCGAAAGCATTCTCATCGAGCGCATGGCCGGTAAAAGCACGGTCGGCATACAGGTGCCCAATCACGAGCGCGAAACCATCCACCTGCGCGACGTGATCGAGTCCGAGCCGTTCCACAAGGCCAAGTCGCGGCTCACCCTGGCCATGGGCAAGGACATCAACGGCCGCATCGTGACGGCCGACCTGTCTTCGATGCCCCACGTGCTCATCGCCGGCTCAACGGGTTCGGGCAAATCGGTGGCCATCAATGCCATGATCATGAGCCTGCTGTTCCGCACCACGCCGTCCCAGGTGCGGCTCATCCTTGTGGACCCGAAACGCGTGGAACTGGGCATGTATGAAGGCATTCCCCACTTGTTTACGCCCATCATCACCGAGCCCAAGCTGGCGGCCAACGCGCTGCGCAACGCAGTGCGCGAAATGGAGCGCCGCCTGAAGCTGCTGGCCTCACGCAGCGTGCGCAACATCGATCAATACAACAAACTCTTCGAGGGGGCGATGCCTTCGCTCTTTGACGAAGGCGAAGAAGAAGCCCCGCTGCCATACATCGTGATCATCATCGACGAACTGGCGGACCTGATGATGCTCGACCGGGCCAACGTAGAGGAATCCATCACGCGACTGGCGCAGATGGCGCGCGCGGTGGGCATTCACCTGATTCTGGCCACGCAGCGGCCCAGCGTGGATGTAATTACCGGCCTCATCAAGGCCAACGTCCCGACACGCATCAGCTTCCGGCTGGCCACCAAGGTGGATTCGCGCACGATTCTCGACACCAACGGGGCCGAGGCCCTGCTGGGGCGCGGCGACATGCTGTTTCTGCCCCCGGGCAGCGCGCGGCTGACGCGCCTGCACGCTCCCTTCGTAAGCGAAAAGGAGACCGCGGCGGTGGTGGACTTCTGGAAGGCGCAGGGCCAGGCCGAATACGTGCAGGGTTTCCTGGAGTCCCCCCGCGACGAACGTCCCAGCGGCGATGGCTCAAACAGCGATCCTGAAGAAAATGACACTCTCTTCGACGACGCAGTGCGGCTGGTGTTCGAGTTCGGCAAGGCTTCCACTTCATTGTTGCAGCGGCGGCTGAGAATCGGCTACGGCCGCGCCGCGCATCTGATCGATTTAATGGAGCGCGACGGCCTGGTAGGGCCGGCTGACGGCTCCAGGCCCCGCGAACTTCTGAAGGCGCCCGGATGGCTCCACGAGGTTTCATCCACAGCCAACGAGTAGGTCCAGGACCATCGGGTCAGCGGGATTGGCGTGGCTGGGTGATAATAAGAGCGTGACGCGGGAGCAAACCGTTGCGTTCTGAGACAAATCTCGAAGGTTATCCGAGCAAGTGCTCCTTCCGCCCAATCGCTCAGGAAGGAGCCGAATGCGGTTCCTGCTATCGCTCGCCTTGTTCTTTGGCCTCACTCTTGTAGACAGCCCGGCCACAGCACAACTGGCTCAAAAGCCTGAGCAATCACTGCGCACCCTCACCACTGCGCGTGAAGCCCACGATATCTCCCTTGAAAAAGCAGCACGCGGGTATCCCGTTCGGATTCGCGGTGTTGTTACCTACTACGATCCAAACATCGATTCCAGACATGCTGCACTCTTGGTCCATGACTCCACTGGCAGCATATTCATAGGACTTCCCCCCCGTCCGATTCTCAATTTGCACGCCGGAACGCTCGTGGAAGTCACCGGCATCAGCGGAGCCGCAGACTATGCGCCGGTGATCCTGCATGGGACTGTGAAGATTCTCGGCAACTCCCACCTGCCTCAGAACCCAGCGCGGCCGACCATGGCCGAATTGCTTTCAGGGAGCCAGGATGGCCAATGGGTGGAGGTTGAGGGCATTGTCCACTCCGTGCGCGTTGAGGGCAAGGAGGTGACCATTGAACTTGCCACTGTGGGCGGATCGATCATTGCGAATGCGCCAATTGAAGCGAACCGGGACTACGACTCTCTGATCGACGCTGCCGTTCAGATCCGCGGAAACGCGGTTCCGATTTTCAATAGCAATAAGCAGATGGTCGGCGCCCGCATCCTGTTTCAATCATTGGACGAATTGAAAGTGGTGCAACTGGCCCCGCCTGATCCCTATGCCATCCCTGCTGTTGCCGTTCCCAAACTGCTTCAGTTCTCTCCGGGCGTTGTCCTGCGCCACCGCGCACATATCCGGGGCAGAGTGACTCTGAATTGGCCGGGCAGAATGTTGTGCATTCAGGAATCGTCTGATGGCGTCTGCATGCAGAGCCCGAGACTCGAGCAGGCGCGAATCGGCCAGATGGTCGACGTGGTCGGCTTTCCGGCCATCAGCGACTTCAAAGCTACGCTCGACCATGCTTCCTTCCGGGCAACGGAGGGGAACACGTCTCCTACCGCCGCGCCGGTCGGCATTCAGCAGGCGTTCAGCGGGGACCACGACCGGGAACTGGTCCAGATCGAGGGAGAGTTGATTGGCCAGGACCGCGCGGCGAGCGATCTGACCCTCATGCTGCGTTCCGGCGAGTTTCTGTTTTCGGCGGTTCTGCCCAAAGATGCCGGCGGCGGCGGATCGCTCCAATGGAAAGAGGGCAGCACAATCCGTGTCACAGGAATCTGCAGCGTTCGAATGAATCCAAAGACCACGGGACAGGGGGGAGGAGCGGTTCAACCGGCTTCAGTCAGCATCCTCCTGCGCTCTCTTGACGACGTCACCGTTCTGCACGCTCCCTCGTGGTGGACGCGCGGCCATGCCCTGGTGGTTCTCTGCATGGTGGGCGCCATCGCCTTCGTCGCGTTCGCATGGATTTTTGTGTTGCGGCGGCGCGTGGAACAGCAGACCCAGGCCATCCGTTTAAGCGAAGAACGCCTGCGCCACCTGTCGCAGCATGACGTGCTCACCGGCTTGCCCAACCGGTTCCTGCTCAATGATCGGCTCAACATCTCCCTGAAGCGGGTCAGTCGATTCGACTCCGCATTGGGACTGCTCATGATCGACCTGGATGGATTCAAAGAAGTGAACGATTCCCTGGGGCATCACGCCGGCGACATGGTTCTCTGCGAAGTGGCAGCGCGCCTCCGCGGTTCTGTTCGCGAGACGGATACGGTTGCGCGGATTGGGGGCGACGAGTTTATCGTCCTCATCCCCGACCTGCACCTGGCCGCGGAAGCCGAATCTATCGCGGACAAGATTGTGTCTGCGATCTCAGAACCGATAATCGTTGAGAACAACAAGGTGCTCATTTCGGTCAGCATCGGCGTCTGCACGTCTCCAGCCGAGGGAAACGATGCCGAGAAATTGATGAAATGCGCCGATGCAGCCATGTACAAGGCGAAGACTGCCGGGAAGAATAAGTACCACGTGCATGGGGACCGGGCGGAACACTGCTGAGGCAGTTGGCCCGCTCATCCTGACAACGGGAACTGTACCTCGTTCATCGCGGCGTCATCGCGATGAGCGGACCTTTGCTCCTCAAGCGGCGTTGCGCGCCGCGATCAGGCCCCGGATGAACTTCAGGTTGCGGCGCATATCGGCCTCTACCGACACGGGACTGTCGGTCTCAAGCTGTGCCCAGCCGTCAAATCCGAGGTCAGCCAGCGCGTCGATAACCGCGCGGAAGTCGATACTGCCTTCGCCAAGGTAGTGAGGGTTGTCTTTCAGATGAACCTCGCAAATGCGCGCACGGCCCAGCCAGCGAATCTCCTTCACCGCGTCGAATCCATAATTGGTCGAATTGCCTACGTCGTAGTAGGTAAGCACGGCAGAAGACTGGCTGCGATCCATGATGCGCACATTGTCGCGTGCTGAAAGCGTGTCCTCAAGTCCGAGGGTGACGCCGGCCTTTTCGGCCGCAGGGGCAACTTCTTTCAGCGCGTCGCCAACTTTGTCCACCTCCGCCGAGGTTTCCATCGTGCACTTTCCGAAGAAAGGAAGCAGCACGACGCGCACGCCCATGGCTTTCGCTATGGAGATTGAGTCGGCAACCCAGCGCTGCCCCAATGGATCCGATTTCAAGCAATTCCGATGCAGGATATCGAGACATAGCGATTCAATCTTCAGGCCCACGCGCTTGGACTCTTCCAGAAATGCTTTCTGCAACGCGGGATCGGAAAGAGGAAGTTTGTCGATTCCCCCGCCAATGCTGATCTGCACCCCATCGAACCCCAGCCGTTTCGCCATAGAGATGGATTCGATCTTGCCGTCCAGTTTCAGGTTCCAGTCAGTCACTCCAACCTTGAACCTGGCCTTCGCCGCAGAGGCAAGGCCGGGCAAACTCAAGGCCGCGAAAGCTGTAGTGGCGCCCGCGGCGATAAAAGCCCTGCGAGTGACCGATTGCACAATCTGCCGATCATTGACGTCGCTCGCGTTCGTCGCATTCATAGCACTCGAATTATACCCATGGCGACTGTGCTCCGCTGCGATGTCACGCGCATCGGCAGCAAGGGGTTGCTGGGATGGGCGCTCCGATCTGCGCATGAATCTGGTCACGTTGAAAAGCCTGGCAGAGGCGAGATTTACCTGGTCACCGAGAATGTCGGAGTCAAGGTTGACCCCAAGGGAGGCATCGGCCGCCTGCAGACGGCCCCGGTGCAAGGTACATTCCAGGTTCCTGTGATTGGAAACTAAAGGAATAAATCCCCTCCCGGCGATGGCACACTATAGACATGCTTGGACTGAGCGGCAACAGGCAGCTCCCCACGATACTGCTGATCGACGACGACATGGTGAGCCGCGAGGTGATGGCAACTGTGCTGACCATGGGCGGTTACGAGATGCATACCGCGGTGGACGGCGCATCGGCGCTGAAGTTGCTGGAGGGATCGGCGTTTACTCCCGAAGTGATCCTGATGGACGCGCAGATGCCGGGACTGAGCGGCAGCGGGCTAATTGCAGAGCTGCGCGCGCGGAGCGAGGCAACGGTGATTGCCATCAGCGGCAGCGGCGCTCCAGCCGATGTGACCGCCGCCGCGGACGGATTTCTGCTGAAACCTTTCGGATCTGCCGAGTTGGGAAAGCTGCTGGAAGGACGCAAACCGCCCACCGCGCCCGCCGAGCAGGGGTTGGACCCGGACGAACCGGTGGTTAGCGCGGAAACACTGGCGCAGCTTCGCGAAATGATGCCGGAGGCTGGGGTGCGGCAGATTTATGCAGCCATCGTCGCCGACCTTTCAAAGCGTTCGACGGCGCTAAGGGCGGCCATTGCCAAAGGCGACGCAGATGAAATCCGGCGCATCGGCCACGCAATCAAGGGAGGCTGCGGCATGGCCGGCGCCGTGCAGGCGACCCGGCTTGGAGCGCGGATCGAGGCCCTGGGATTGGCCGCAATGGCCGGTCAAGGGGGTGACGAACTGGATAACAGTGCCCGGCTGCTGAGCGATTTGAGCAACGCCGCCCGGAACCTGGAGCGTATGCTGGAAGCTGAATTCCCTGCGTAATTTGCAGTGAAATCCGGGGGTAGCTGCTCAAGTGGAACGACCGATCACTGTAGTTTTGGCGGACGATCATCCTGTTGTCCGCATTGGCGTGACCAACATGCTGTCTGCCAAGGACGGCTTTGAAGTGATTGGCGAGGCCTCAGACGGCGACGAGGCCATTACCCAGACCCTGGAACTGCAGCCGGACATTCTTTTGCTCGACGTGCAGATGCCGCGACTGCCGGGCCTGGAGGCCATGCGGGCCATCATGCACGGCACGCCCACGGTCAAGATCCTGCTGCTCACATCGACGATAACGACCCAGCAGATTATTGAGGCGCTGCACATTGGCGCGCGCGGAATCGTGCTGAAAGACGCGCTGGCCGGCCACCTGCAAACGGCCATTCGCACCGTCTTCAGCGGCGATTACTGGATCGGCGGCAAGCGGGTGGTGAACCTGGTGTCGGCGTTGCATGAGCTGATGCAGCAGGCAGCCGTGCCCCAGCGCAAAACCTATGGCCTTACTCCGCGTGAGCTTGAAGTGGTGGGCAGCATCGTTGAGGGATGCAGCAACCGCGACATCGCCAAGCAGTTCAGCCTGAGCGAGGAAACGGTCAAGCGGCACCTGTCGAACATCTTCGACAAGACCGGCGTCTCCACGCGGCTTGAGCTGGCGTTGTTTGCCATTGCGCATCACCTGGTTGAGCCGCAGTAAGGCTTCGATCAATCCGCCCAAAGGGAATAAATCCCGCGTTGCTCCAGTTCTATGCAGTGAAGGGAGCAACAATGAACAAACTCATCAAATGGCTAACGACTCCTCCTACCGACGGCCCTCCGTCGATACTGCTGCTGCGCCTGATGGCCGGCGGCGTTTTCTTTTGGGAAGGGCTCTTGAAATTTGCCTACGTCAACCAGGGCGTGGGCAGGTTTACCAAGCTGGGCATTCCGTTTCCAGCGCTCACAGCAAACTTCATTGGCGGCCTTGAGATTGTCGGCGGGCTGATGATCTTGAGCGGATTTCTGACCCGGCTCATCGCCATTCCGTTTGTTGCGGAGATGATCGTGGCAATTCTCGCAACCAAGATTTCAATTTTTCTTGGGACTTCGCCGCTGCCTCTTCCGCCTGCGCCACCCAGGGTGGGAATGTGGGCGGTGCTGCACGAAATCCGCTCAGACTACGCGCAGATTATGACGACTGTCTTTCTGCTGATCAACGGGCCGGGCAGATGGTCGGTGGATGCGGTTCTCCACCGCAAGCGCCCAGGCGAGGCCGCGGCAAGACCGGCGCAACCCGGCGGATTGAGCCTGCCCGGCATGGCAGCCGATTGAATCCAACGCGCTTGAGTGGTTCAAACGAACCATCGATTCCCATTTAATGAGGTGTACACTGACGGTGTTGTGGCCAATTCCCCTGGCGATACCGGATCGTTCGCAGAGCTCGCGATGCCCCACTTCGCAAGCCTCTATAACCTTGCCTTCTGGCTCACGCAAGACCGCGCCACTGCCGAAGACCTGGTGCAGGAAACCTACGTCAAGGCACTGAAGGGATTTCCCTCGTACCACCAGGGAACGAACTTTCGCGCCTGGATGTACCGCATCCTCCGCAACACTTTTCTCACGACGCAGGCGGGACTGAAAGCGGCCGTCTCGCTTGACAGTGACGACGTGAGGGTTGTGGAGCCGGCCACGGACCAAACGCCTGAAGTGTTTTTTCTGACGCGGGTAGAGCAGGAAACGATCAGGCGGACCCTGGAGAAGCTACCCATGCATTTTCGCGAGATCATTTTGCTGTGCGACCTGGAAGAGATGAACTACAAGGAGGTCGGTCTCGCGCTGAGCATCCCGATTGGAACGGTGATGTCCCGGCTGTTCAGGGCGCGAAAAGCCATGCGCCTGCTACTGGCGGCAGCCAGCCAGGGGGCTAAAGCATGAGTTGCGAACTTTGGCGGGACTGGATTGACGCATATCTCGACGATGGCTGCACTCCGGAAGAAAGCGCGGGCATTGAAGACCACCTGAACACCTGCACCGCGTGCGCGGCAGAGGCTCTGGCCCGGTTGCGATTGAAGAACGCCACCCGGATCGCCGCTGCGGATCGATTCGTTCCCGCTCCCGATCTGAGGCTGCGCATTGAACAATCCATTCAGAATCCGCGCAACCCGATCTCTGCGATTCCCTTTGTCGCGTTTCCCCGCTTCAAGTTTCCCGTCTTGACCAAACAATGGAAGCAGGGCCTGGCCGGAGCAGCCGCTGCCCTGGTGCTGGTGGTGATTGTGGGTTCGGTCTGGTGGTCGCGGAGTGCGGGGCGCCAACAGGCGCTTGCGCAGCTGCTTGACATGCACGTGGCCACACTGGCCAGCTCGAATCCGGTGGATGTGGCATCCACCGACCAGCACACGGTGAAGCCCTGGTTTGAAGGCAAGCTCCCCTATACTTTCAACTTGCCCGTTCTTGATGGGACGCCTTTCAAGCTGGTGGGTGGCAAGCTGATGTACTACAGGAACCGTCCTGGCGCGCAGCTTCTGTTCGATCTGCGCAAGCACCAGATATCGGTCTTCATTCTGCAAGACCAGCCGGGGCTCACTCCGAAGAGCCTGGGCGTGGCCACAGAGCGGCAACGAGGCTTCAACGAAGAGACGTGGAGCCAGGCCGGGTTGCGGTACATCGTCATTGGGGATACAAGCGCTGCGGATGTTCGTGCCTTGGGCGATTTGCTTCGGGCTGCCGGGCGCCAGTGATCGCGCTCAAAGCCTGCCAAGGGCTGCCATGAAATTCAAATTTTCTTTCTGCCTTGCGCTGGCTGCATGCGCATGCCTGTTTGCGGCCGGGGAAACGGCCGAGCAGGGCCCGGCCACGATCTATCTGTTGCATGACTCCGGCAAAGGTGTTTGGTGCGGATACCACGATGAGCAGGCCTGGCGGGCTGCGATCAAGAAGACTGGAGCGATTGAAACCGGATCGGTCGACTTTGCGAGAAACATTCCGAAAGTGGTGAAAGTCACTACGGGCAACAAACTGAGGGCAAGCGACTGGGTGGTGTTTGACAGGTATTACTTGAACGACACCGGCCTGGTGATGGGGCTGCAGCGGACCACGAATGTGTTTGCGGACGATGTAAGCAGGAAAGAAATCCTGGAAGCCCGCAATGGCGGCCACCTGGCGCTGCAACACGTAAAGCTGTTCTCGTTTGCGACCGGCGATCCCCTTTCGCGAACCAGTGCAACGTTTCCGACGCTCCCGGTTACAACGCGGATGGTCAATTTTCCGTTCGCCGCGTTGCTGGAGCGGCCGCACAACCTGCTTGTGTTTGAAAGCGTGTGCGTGCCGCCACGCGTGGGCAGTGTTGACAGAAACGACCTGCGCTAAGCTGCGCGCCGGCCCGCGGGACGGGCAGAAACCACTCCCCATCCCTCACCTCGGCCCATGCTGCCAGGAACGGCTATTCTCAAGACACGAAACAGGATTTGCCGCGACCGTGGGTTCATACCCAATCGGCCGGCAACGTAGATTATTGTTCGAGGGGTTTTGCAATGACGATCGCATTTCTGGGACTGGGAAAGATGGGCTCGCACATGACTCGGCGGCTGGTGGAGTCCGGGCACGATGTGACGGTTTGGAACCGGACCGCTGCGAGCGCTGCCCCGCTGGCGGCGGCTGGCGCCGGGGTTGCAGGTTCCGCAGCCGAAGCGGCGCAGGCTGGAGATGCGGTGATGACCATGCTCTTCGACGATGCCGCGCATGAGGCGGTGTTCTTCGGCGAGGGCGGAGTACTGGATGCGATGCGTCCGGGCGCGGTTCACGTTTCGCTCTCGACCATCAGTGTGGCTCTCAGCGAGCGGCTGACGGCGGAGCACGCGCGCCGCGGTCAGCGCTTTGTTGCGGCCCCGGTCTTTGGCCGTCCCAGCGTGGCCGAGGAAGGCCGACTGTGGATTGTTGTGGCCGGCGCTGAAAACGATGTTGCCGAAATCCGGCCGCTGCTGGAGCCGTTGAGCCGCGGAATCTCGGTGATCGGGCCGGAGCCGCGCCAGGCGCACGCGCTGAAGCTGGGCGGCAACTTCATGATCAGCGCCATGATTCACGCGCTTGGTGAGGCGTTTGTTTATGCCGCGGCGCAGGGCATCGCGCCCGAGACCTTCCTTGAAACGGTCAATAGCGCGCTGTTTCAGTCGCCTTTTTACGCGGCATACGGCAAGGTGATGCTGCACCCGCCTGAGCAGCCGGGGGCCACCATTGACCTGGGAGCGAAAGACATGCGGCTGCTGCGCGAAGCTGCAGCCAGCCGAAACACGCGCCTTAGCCTTGCCGACAATCTGGCCGAGGTGTTTGCCAAGGCTCGTGAAGTTGGGCTCGCCGGCGAGGATTGGGCGGTGGGACAGTACCGGATGGCGCAGCGGCGGAGTAAACTCGCCTGAAATCGTTGTTTAGGATAGAGCCATGAGTCTAAAAAGAAAGATTGTATTCATCACCGGGGCTTCCTCCGGTATTGGCGCGGCCACCGCGATGGCCTTCGCCGCCGAAGGGGCGTGCCTGCTGCTGGCTGCCCGCCGGACTGCCAAACTGGCCGATGTGGCCGCCAAGATCCTTGAGCGGGGCGCGGCTGCCGTTCACTGCATCAACCTGGACGTGCGCGACCGGCGCGCTGTGCAGGATGCCATCGACAGCCTACCCGCTGAATGGGCCGAAATCGATGTGCTGGTAAACAACGCCGGCTTAAGCCGCGGCCTCGACAAGCTCTACATGGGCAACATTGACGATTGGGAAGAGATGATCGACACCAACGTGAAGGGGTTGCTGTATGTAACCCGCGCCGTGGTGCCGGGCATGGTGGTGCGCGGACGGGGCCACGTGGTGAACCTGGGATCGACGGCAGGCGAAATGACCTATCCGAACGGCGCCGTCTATTGCGGCAGCAAAGCCGCCGAGCGGGCCATCAACGACGGACTGCGCGAGGACGTGCTGGGAACGCCCGTGCGCGTAACCAGCGTGGACCCCGGCATGGTAGAGACCGAATTCAGCCAGGTGCGCTTTCACGGAGACACGGAGCGTGCCGCCAAGGTGTATAAAGGCGTGAAGCCGCTGACCCCTGAAGACGTGGCCGAGGTGATTGTGTGGGCCGTGGGACGGCCGGAGCACGTGAATATTGCGCGGGTGTTGCTGACCCCGGTGCAGCAGGCCAATTCCCTGCTCTTTCACCGGGAGCCTTAGACTGGGCTGGGGAAAAGCCCGCGCAAGAATTACTGGAGCGCTTCGATCTCCGCTTCGATTTGCACCAGGGCCGCTTCAAGGGCGGTGCGGCGGGCAGGGTTTGAAGTCTTTTGGGAAAGAATGTTCTCTCTTTGCAGATTGAGTTCCTGCTTGTGGCGTTCCTTCTCGGTGCGGTGTTGCTCAATGATGCGCCGAGCGTCTTCACTCACAAAGCCGGGATCGACCTCCGGTTGCTGCAAGGCATTTGCCATTCGCTCCTCCACGGATTTACTTTTTTGATTCACGAGACCTATATCTATTCTACGGGCGAATGACTGCAATGCGTCCCGCGGAATGGATATAGTTGACTGACAGGTTGGAGGATTGTGCATGAGAGTTTGGCAGATTCCGTCGTTTGGCATTGATTCCTTGGAGTTTGCAGAGCGGCCTACCCCGGAGCCCGGCCCCGGAGAAGTGCTGGTAAAAGTGCGCGCGGTCAGCTTCAACTACCGCGACCTGTTGATGGTAAAGGGCGCTTACAACCCAAAACTGAGGCTTCCGCGGATTCCCTGCTCTGACGGAGCCGGGGAAGTGGTGGCCGTTGGCGAGGGTGTTACGACGTGGAAACCCAAGGACCGTGTGGCCGGCATTTTCATGCAGAACTGGCTTGATGGCCCCCTGACTGCCGCCAAAGCCAAGGGAGCGCTGGGCGGCGACGTGGACGGAATGCTGGCCGAGCGGGTGGTGGTGAAGGCCACTGGCCTGGTGGCCATCCCCGAGCACTTGAGCTTTGAGGAGGCAGCCACGCTGCCCTGCGCAGCAGTCACCGCCTGGAATGCGCTGGCGGCCGGCGACCTGAAACCGGGAGCGACCGTGCTGATTCAGGGAACGGGCGGGGTTTCAATCTTCGCACTGCAACTTGCGCGGCTCAGGGGAGCACGGGTGCTGGGCATCAGCGGCAGCCACGAGAAGCTGGAGCGCGCCTACTCCCTGGGCCTTGACGCCGGCTTGAACTATCGCGACACCCCGGAGTGGGACCTGTGGGCGATGGAGGAGACCGGCGGCGAAGGCGTTGACCTGGTGGTGGATGTCGGCGGCCTGGGGACCATCTCGCGCTCGCTCAGAGCCATCCGGATTGGCGGTGTTGTGGCCCAGGTCGGCATACTCTCGGGGCCCGCCGATCTGCTTCCCATGCCTTCGATCCTTCACAAGCAGGCTCGCATCCAGGGAATCTACGTGGGCTCACGGAAAGACTTTGAGGACCTGAACAAGGCCATCACCCTGGCCGTGCTGCGCCCGGTTGGAGAGAATTTCAACTGGAGCCAGGCCCGCGAAGCCCTGGGCCGCATGGAAGAAGCCAGCCACTTTGGCAAGCTGGTGCTGACGGTGGCTTGATTACGAACTCCTGCTGCGCGACGGGCCTTGAATCACGCTGAATCGAAGCACCATTCCGCCTTCAACCGGCGGCACTCTGAACTGAGGATTGAATGAACGACAAGCCTTATCGCCCGCAGGAAGACATTGTCACCTTGATGACGCAGTTCAACCAGGAGATCAAGGCTTCCCCCGAGCTTCCTGACCCGGAGATCCGGCTTTTGCGCGCGCGGCTGGTGTTTGAAGAGGCTCTGGAGTTCGTCAAGGGGTGCGGTTGCACTGTCACCCGCACCGCCGCCGCGTCCGGCGCCGAAGCCCTGATTGACCAACTCAGCGTGGTTCTTGACCCCGCAGGCTCGCCTGATCTAGTGGAGTATGTTGACGGCTGCGTCGACCAGCTCGTCGTCACTTATGGCGCGCTCAACGCCGCCGGCATCAAGGCCCAGTCCGCCTGGGATGAGGTGCAGCGCAGCAACATGAGCAAAGCGTGGCCCCATTGCAGCGTATGCGACGCGGTTCTGGAGCGCGGCGCGGGCCCGGCACTCGCGCATCCTGACGACGCCAACGCGCATGGCGGCGATTGGAGCGCGGTTCTGAAGCTTCACAAGCGCGCCGACGGCAAGGTCATCAAGTCGCCCACCTATTCCCCGGCTGACTTGAAGCGCGTCATCGAGGAGCAGACTCGGCAGGCGAACGCCTAGCTAGAGCCTGGTGTCGCGTATTGAGCAGACCGCCGCGCGCGGCCGGCGTCAACTTGAATTCAGTTCGCTCACCGGGAGTTCAGGGCCGGCAGTACGCCGTCCAGGCGGGTGATTCAAGAGACGCAACCGTTACGCGAGGGGACAAAATGCAGATTGCAACAAGCAACGCACTGGCACTGATGAACTGGCGCGAATTCCGGTTCCTGCAGGATTTCAGCAACCGCGACCTGGCCTGGCTGGTGATTGGGGTTTTGCTGGCGATGGGAGTGATGTTCGTGCTTTCAAGGCAGCGGAGGCGCTGGTTTTAGGTTCGGTAAAGCTCTTGTTCCTCCGTGGTTGGCAGATTCATGGATGATTGTGCGCTAGAATGTACAGTGCCGCGATGGTTGACTCAGTATTCTCCATTGAAAGAGGCATCTTCAATCGTCCCCACGCTGTAACCAAGCCCTCCCCCCGAAATCTCCCCACCAATTTTTCTGCTTCATTTCTTTCAAAAATGCCTCTAGGGAACCTCTGCACAAGTCCGCTACCTGCTTCATTGTTGATTAAACTAGTCGTATGAAGCGAATGGCGCGGATTCAGCAGACACTGGCATCGCAGGCGAGTTTTGCAAAGTAT
>CAIWFH010000122.1 GCA_903911925.1 uncultured Acidobacteriaceae bacterium | reverse complement strand
GTCTGGAAACGGTATATCGAGGAACAAAAGCCCCCGGAGCCAGACGATGATTTCAATGTGGTCTAATCGGCCGCATGGCCGATCAATCCGGCTTTCAGCCGTAACCGAAGCCACCGCCTGTTAGGCGGTGGAGAATTCACTGCATAGCAGGCTCTAGGTTGAAGCCGGTTCCAGCGCTTCCGCCATTTCCTTCAAGATTGCCTCGGCGGCTTCGGCCGGATCGGGGGCCTGGGTGATAGGCCTTCCAACCACAAGGTAGCTTGCGCCCTGGCGCAGTGCGTCGGCAGGGGTGGCAATCCGCTTCTGGTCACCGATGGCGGCGCCGATGGGCCGAATCCCTGGAACCACCAGCACACCGGCGGGACCAGTGAGCGAACGCAAGGCGGACACCTCTTTTGGGGAACAAACAAAGCCTTTGACGCCGGCGGCGAGTCCCATGCCGGCAAGCAGTTCTACCTGCTGTGCGGGCGAGCGCGGGATGCCGGTCGCGCCGAGTTGGTGTTCATCCATGCTGGTGAGGACCGTGACTGCGAGCAACTCCGGCGGGTTCTCGAAGTCGTCGAGCGCGGCTCGTGCCGCGGCCAGCATGACCGGCCCACCGGCGGCATGCAGAGTGACCATGCGCACGCCTAAAGAGGCAGCCGAGCGCACGGCTGCAGCCACCGTGTTTGGAATGTCATGGAGCTTCAAATCGAGAAAGACAGAGTGCCCGCGAGCGACCAGGGGCAAAACCACGGAGGGGCCCGCGGCGATAAAGAGTTCCAGACCCACCTTGAACCACTGGCAAGTTTTTTCCAATTGGGCAGTCAGCGCCGCGGCACTGCGGGCATCGGGGACATCCAAGGCCACGATCATCCTCTTGCGGGCCTCCTCGATCCGATCAGCCGAGGAGTTGCGCACAGGACCAAACGCGGGCTTCAACCGCTCCGGGATAGGCATGACTGAATCTTAAAGCAAAAGTGGACGCCAGGCGCCAGGTTAGTCCTCAGGCCTGGGCTGCCAGCGCCGGGAGTGGAGTTTTACGCGCAAACTCCTGGTCCTGCTGGGGTAGAAATCGGCTCAGGTAGTCGATGGGGTCTTCAGCGGCTGCCATTTGCCGCAGGTGATATTTCCAGACGTCGGCCTTGATGGTTCGCCGGGTGAAGGGCTTGCGGGTAACTTGCATGACTTCTCCGCGCGCGGTGACTCGGGGATAGGTGACGGCGGGGACCATGAAACTCATCTGCGCGCCCGATCTCCAGAAGCATTGCGCGAAGTCGTGAGAAAACAGCAGCGTGTAGTGGCGTCCTTCAACTGAAAGCTGGTCAAGGGCCGACTCGGCGCCGGGCCACTCCGGCCGAATATGTAACTGATACCAACTCCGGAACTCAAATCCGTTAAACTGAGCTTGATTCAGCAACTGCCGCAGCTTTTCTCTCCGATGCATGGGACCTTTCCCTCGAAACCAGGATTTGCTTCCCGGTTAAACGGCGCATTCTGGCTGGTGCGGCGGACAAAGCAGCCGCGCCATGCCGAGCGCCTTCTTTTATGGGTTAACGTGAAACAGGCGTTGGTTTCCTTTTTCTCCTGATTTTGGAGCGGGCCGGGAATGATGAGAATTGCAGCAGGGGATCGCCAGTTCGACAATTGGATGGGGGCAATGTGCGCTTGACCAAGGGATTGGGCAAATTCGTCAGCCTGGTTGCGGGGATTTTGCTTGCAGGAGCTTGCTGCGTTGCCTGGGCCTCGGAAGTTCATGCGAATCCCCTCAATCGCGACCCGCTGGTGCGCGAGGCCTACGAGCATTTCTACAACCTTGACTACCCGGGAGCGATCGAGCGCTTCGAGCGCTTTCATGCCGCGCATCCGGGCGACCCGCAAGCCACCGCGCTGCTGCTGAATGCGGTTCTATTTCAGGAACTCTACCGGCTTGACATGCTGGATACGACTTTTTACGCCAACGACGGCTTTCTTACCGGACGGCACGCGACCGCCGAAGACCCCAAAACCCGCGACCGCATCCTGGGATTGGCGGACGAAGCCATCCGCGAGGCCGACTGGCGCATCGGCAAGAACTCGAACGACATTGACGCATACTACGCGCGCGGCTGGGCGCGCAGCCTTAAGTGCACCTATGTTGCGATGGTCGAGCGGGCATACGGCGCAGGGTTCAGGCTGGCCACCAAGGCCAGGGACGACGACGCGCACGTTCTCGAACTTGATCCGAACTACGTGGACGCAAAGCTGGTGGTGGGTATCTACGAGTACGTGGTAGGAGCGCTGCCATGGCCTTTCAAACTGCTGATTGGCTTTGCCGGCATAACCGGGTCCAAGTCCCGGGGGCTCGAGATGCTGAACGATGCAGGGAATCGGGGCGGAATAACCCGGGTGGAAGCCAGAACCGTCATGGCTCTGTTCCTGCGGCGGGAGTCGCGCTACAAAGAGGCAATCGAGATGGTGCGCAGTCTCAAAGACCAGTACCCTCACGACTTCCTCTTCTGCCTTGAGGAGGCAAACCTGCGCAAGGATGCCGGAGAGGGCATGGTGGCGGTGGCCGCATACCAGGAGATTGTTTCAAAGAGCGCCAAGGCGGGTTACTTTCCTGAGGCCCGGCTTGAACTGGCTTATTTTGGCCTTGGCGACGGGTTGCGGGGCCAGCGCCACTACGGCGAGGCGGCGCAGGCCTACGAGCGGGCAGCAGGGAACAGGAATGTGGGGCCTGAACTCAAGATCAGATCTCTACTGGCAGCAGGCGAGTGCCGCGACATGAACGGAGAGCGAGCGCTGGCGGAAAGGGACTACCGGGCTGCGATCTCCACAGGCCCGGATACATCGAGGGCCGATGCGGCAAGAAAGCGCCTGCGGAGCCCGTACAAGGGAAACTGAGGGCGGAGATAAGAACCATAAAAGGGGCGCTCCTGCCCAATTGCTCTTCAGCAAAGAAGGCCGGAAATTGCGGATGTAGCTTCTCTGGAAGCTCGCTTGTTTGAGGTTACCGGTTCTGCAGACAGAGCGCATCTGCTATCGAGAGTAGGAATCCCAAGAGCTTTCTATCTAAGGGAAAACACACGGCGTCCACGTCAAGAATCGATCTCTTCGAACAAAAGCGACCGCGCGCTGTAGATGCCGCCGGCATTTGCAGTGGATGAAATCTTCCAAAGCCGATTGGCCCTCGGGTTAGTTGCGTCCCCATTAGTCCACGAGGACAGGATCAATAGCTGGAGAATTCACTATGGCCACTCTTTCGGAATTAAGGATGCTTCTATTTAGAATTCGGGAGCAACTTGTCGCTCACCCGGTATTCACGCGTGGAACAGGAGTTCCCGTTGATGATTCGGCGCGAGTCAGCGAACTGGAGGAACTCGATCGCTTGAGTCTCCAGCTGAGCCTTGTATCCAGGGAGTTGAAGAGCAAATCGAATCTGCTCGGCGTTCGAGAGCAGAATCTTTGGAGTGTGCCGCAAAATGACCGTTTCCGCGCGGCTGCATCGGTTCACTCCCAACAGGCGGAAGTCGCCGAGGTGGTGAAACTGGCGGGTGAAATCAAGTGCCTGCTGGAAGACCTCCTGCGCAAGAGCGGTCTGATAGGCGAAGGCGAACTGGCGCACGGAGTTGGTGAACTTATCGAAAAGTTGTACCACGAGGCCCACGCGCACGGTGAGGTTCAGAACATGCCTGACGGGCTGAGCTATACCGCGCCCAGCAAGGGAGAGTTTGGCGGAACAGTCGAGGGCGTCACGATCCTGGTTTTTGTTGCCCTGCGCGCGCTCGTTTATGCCGCGAAGCGCGCGGGTAAAAAGTAGAGCGCGCGAATGTTTGCTCGTACCTATCGGGCTATCGCTAAGCGTTTTCGACCACAGCCGACAATATGCCAATCTCCGGTTCCTGGCGATTAGCCGGCCACCCCACCCGTGTTTGCTTTGGCGCAAGCGGGTTGGAACTACTTTAATGAAACACTGGTCGAAGACCGGCCCATGCAGAGCGAGTTGGCTTTTCAATTGAACCGGATAGCGGGGTCCAGCCGGGTTCGCGTCTGATGCGCGCATTTGACGGTTGCCCCAAAGAAAATTCCCGGCGATAATTGGCGCAGATTATCCATCCTGACGCGGCTTTCTTCCTAAATTGGCAAGTGCCCGGTAACAACAATGGACAAAGTCTCCGCAGGCAAGATCGGCAAATACGAGATCATCAAAGTCCTCGGCCGCGGAGGCATGGGCGAGGTGATTCTCGCGCAGGACGAAGTGCTTGGCCGCAGGGTCGCCATCAAGCGTCCCTTCAAATCCGCTCTGGAAGAAGGGCTGGCCCGCTTTCAACTGGAAGCCCGGGCCGCCACGCTGCGCCACCCGAACATTCCCGCGGTTTACGAAATGGGCGAAGAGGACGGCTTGCCCTACATCGTGATGGAGTTTGTTGAAGGCGAAGCGCTCGACAAGATAATCAACTCTGGAAGACATATTGATTTAATCGCCAAGCTGAGCATCATCGAGCAAGTTTGTTCGGCATTGGGATATGCCCACGAGAAGGGCATTATTCATCGGGACATCAAGCCGGCCAACGTGATTGTGCAGCCGGACGGGGTGGCCAAGATCATCGACTTCGGGATCGCCAAGATCCAGGAGCCGGGCGGGAATGCTGCGCTTACCCAAACCAGCCAGATTCTTGGGTCGCTGTATTACATAGCGCCGGAGCGATTCAAGGGCGAGGCTTCAGACGGCCGGGTAGATATTTTCTCTGCGGGCGTAATGCTGTTCAAGCTGCTCACCGGCAAGGAGCCATTTACCGGCGGCGAGGCAACGGCTTCATACAAGATTGTCAATGAGGCGCACAGTTCGCTCGGCGCCTATCTGCAGGACTATCCGCCGGCGCTGGACGGGATTCTTGAGAAAGCCCTGGCGAAGAATCCCGACGACCGCTACCTGGTTGCCGAGGACTTTGCGGATGCCTTGCACGAAGTAATTGAAGAACTCAAGAAGGGCCGCGTGTTTCAGCTCTTCGACGACGCGGAGCGACTGGCGGCAGAAAGCCGCTATGCTCCGGCCCTGGAGCTTTTGGATGAGGCCATCCGGCTCGATCCGGCAAACACGCAGGCAAGAAAACTCCGCAAACTGGTCAGGGAACACCAGGACCGCATCAAGCGCGCGGACCGGCTTCGCGAGTTTACAAGCCGCGCCGACGAGGCGCTGGCATCGGAAAACTACGACGAAGCGCTGAACCACCTGAAAGAAGCGGAGAGGCTCGACGCCACCTCCACCGATATACGGGCGCGAATCCAATCGGTGGAAGAAAAGAAGCGCCGTCGGGACATGAGCGCCAGGGCGCTCGCCGATGCCGACGCGGCCAGGAAGAGAAGCGATCTGGCCGGAGCGCAGCGCATTGTGGCCAAGGCGCTGGCGGATGACCCGGAGCATCAGGCCTTGCTGGCGGCGAGTGCCGCGCTGGCCCGGGAAGCCGAGATTGAAGCACAACGCGGCAAGGTTGTTGAGATTCTGCGGCAAGCCCGCGAAGCGCTTGATGCGAAGAATGTTTCTGTTGTGGAACAGCTGCTTCGCGATGCAGAGGCGATCGACCCATCGAATCCGGAGACCGACAAACTCCGAAGGGAAGCGGCAAGAGTCCGCGAGCAGGAAGAGCGTCGCGGGATTCTCGACGAAATTCAACGAAGGACGAATGATTTTTTAAAAGCCAACGCATACGACCAGGCCACCGACCTGCTGAATCGCGCCATCGACAAGCTGCCCAACGAAGCGATGCTGCATCGGCTCAAGGCACTAGTGGATGGCGAGAAGAGCAAGTTCGAATCAAAGCGAACAGTGGACAGCGCCATTGCCAGGGCCAGGGAACTGTTTGCGAATTCTCCGCTTGAGGCGATCGCGGTTCTTCAAGAGTCGGTGGAACTGGTGGCCGGCGAAGAGCGAGAGAGGCTTATCTCGTTTGAGCGTTCGCTTCGCCAGCAGTTCGACATGCTCCGGATCGAACAGGTGCATGCCGACATTCTCAGCAAGGCCCGGGAACTCATGGCGGCCAAGCAATTCGACAAAGCCATTGGAGTGCTTGAGTCTTTCGAAGTTGAGTTCGGCGCACAGGGGGATATTAGCGAACTTCTGACCTTTGCCCGGGAAGAACTCGCACGGCAGAATCGCGGCGCCACGATTGATCGCTGCATCGCCGATGCGCGCAAACTGGTGCGTGAAGAGCGCCTTGACGACGCCATCCGGCTGCTGGATCGCGGCATTCAGGAAACCGGCGACTCATCCCTTTCAAGACTTCTTGAAGAGGTGAGGGAACAACAGTCGGTTTCAGCCCGCAAGATCGAACTGCTCAACAAGCGGGTAGCCCTGCTGCGCGATCGCAGTGAATTTGACGAAGCAATCAGGCTGCTGCAGGCATACCTTGGGACAACGCCGAAGAGCGCCCCGGCACTGGACCTATTGCAATCGATCCAGGCCGACAGGGATCAGAAGCAGATAATTTTCAAGGCAATTGGCGATGCCAGGCTGGCGGCAGGCAGGAAGGATTTCGCAGCAGGACTCGAGTCGCTTAAGGCGGTTCTCAGGGCCTATGGGGAATCGCCCGAGTTGACGCTGGAAGTTCAGGAGCTTGAAGCGAAGCGCGCGGAGCATGCGCAGGATGCTGTATCGCAGGCCGTGGAGTCGGCGCGGGCAGCGTTGCTGAAGAATGACCCGCAGGGTGCACTGGCGGCATTGAAATGCGCAACGCCGTTCATGCAGTTTGCCGACGCCAAAAGGCAGGCGGACTGGGAGCGAATTGGGCAGTCAGTAAAGAAGGCCCTTCAGGAAACGGGATCCGCCTCTTCGACAGCCAGCTTTGACGCGCAGTTATCTGAAATCGCAGCGGCCAAGCCGCGCAAGATGCCTGTGTGGGCCATTGCTTCAGCAGGTGTTGTGATGGTTGCGATTGGCGCAATTGCCGTTTTGAAATTGCAATCTCCGTCAACGCCAAAGGTCTCGACCGAGGCCCGCCTGATCTTTGCTGTAAAGCCGGTTGACGCAGAGGTTTCAATCGACAATGGAACTCCGAAGCAAGCGGACTCACGCGGGCAGTTGACAGTTCCAGTCAAGCCGGAGGCCACGCATCATGTCGAGGTATCCAAAGACGGCTTTGAAACCTACAAGGACGATCTACCGGTAAAGGCCGGCGATGAGCTTCCTGTCCCGGTTAGTCTTTCAGCTCTGCCTGCTGCAGGCGTCAAGACCGGAACGTTGACTCCAATGCCGCAGGGGCTGGCCCAGGTAAGAGTTTTTGTGGACGGCCTGTCGAAAGGGACTAAACGGGCTGGAGAGAAGATTACCCTCCCGGAAGGCAGCCACAGGGTTAAGTACGCCTGGCCCGACTACCAGGACTCGCTGGAGCATCCGATTCAGATCGCCAAGGATTCGAATTTTCCGGACACGTTCTCGCTGGTGAAATCGGCCGCGCTGCCTGCGAAGCCAACAACAACGGCAACCAACGGCAAGGCGGTCATCCAGACCACGCCGAGCGCCCCCGCCACAGGGGCCGTTCAACCGCCCCAGACAAACGTGATGGCACCCGCAGCGGTACTTCCGGCGTCCGGCACATTGAATTCCAATCTGCTTTCCGTCGCAAGGGGGGCGAGGGTCGTCCTTAGCTGGGACGTGAAAAATGCTCCGGCGGGCTCCATCTCTATAAGCGGAATTGGCACGGTTGCTTCTCCGCAGGGTACGCAGCCCGTGACAGTGGACAAGAACACGACGTATTACCTGAGCGCTAATGGAGCGGCCCTCGCTCAGGCGACAGTTGAGGTATTCGATCCGACACCAAAGCCGTCAACCGATTTCGGAGGCGGCGGCGCGTCCAAGGCGCCTCCCTCGCTGCCTGGTATCTCGAGCCTTGAAGCGGCGCTGGTTCCGTACAGCAACTTGTTCCAGCAGGCCAAGGGAAAGAACGCCAAGGACTGCAAGGCTACCTTCCACGGCCGGTACAACGGCGGGTTGAGCGAACTGGAAAACAACTGGTGCGGCCACGCCAGAAGTTTTGAAGTGGCCGACCAATGCACACAGGTCGGGGGCACGCCAGACGCGCCAACGCTGAGCTGCACAGACACCCGGACGATTACTCCGAATGACGGAGCAAAGTCAGTATCCAATAAACCCAGAACATTCCATTTTGCAAAGAACTCCGACGGGACATTCACGCTGTTGAGATGGGATTAGGCTTCCGCGTTGATGACGAGGCACATGCAAAGGGAAGCCTGCTCGACGCCGCTGGATGCGCCGGAGAACCTGTCGCAAATCTCAATCGAATTGAAGTACCGGGAGTTGACGGAGCGTTGGTCGGGAGACCGCCGTCTGGACTGGCTGAAGTGCGCGTTATTACTCTTTCCAGTTAGCCCCGGCATGCGCGCCGCCACTTTGGACAGCGCGCATGACTGAATGCGTCTAGTTCGACCTTCCGAAGTTATACGATATGCCGACCAGTGGAACAGGATCGCTGCGGAGGCCGACGTTGTTCATTTGCAAGAGAACGTTGGCAAAGAAAACCATGTGGCGAATGGGAGATACCTTGATCCCGCCGCTGAAATTCGACGTCGTGTACGTGGTATGCGAAGTAATCACGGAATTCAGGGTTGCCGGCGCGGTGCTTGGCGGCGGCGTCGGGGTCAAGGTGAGTACACCCGCCGAAAGGAATGGGGAGTTCACATACTGGCTTCCAAGGATGTCGGCCACCAGGGTCAAATGCGAAGTGACGCGAAAGTCAGTGCCGGCGGCATATTGCAGTCCGCCTGGCAGCCGATAATTTGTCCCTGCGGTCGGGTTCACGAGCTTCGATGCGTCGTTCCATTGGTAACTCACCTTGAGATGCGGAGCGAAGTGCGCCCTGTACTCAAAGAGCCCATATACGTTGCCGCCCAATGCGCCTGAGCCCAGGTAGTTGAGGGCGTCGCCGGAAGGGAAGCGAAATGCTGCTCCGGCCGCCATGGCAAACTTGGTGCCGTCTCGTCCGTGAATCATCTGTTTGAGGTTCACGGTGATGTCGCCCAGTCCGCTCGCCGATCCGGCGGTTTGTACCGAGCCAGGCGACCCATACTGCTGCCAAATCGGCGTCGTGCTCGATGAGTTCGGGGGCACCCCATAGGAATAAATCTGAAAATTCGAAGTCAGCACTCCGAGCGACACGTTGTTGACGGGGACGACAACCGAGATGTCGGTCGTTTTGGAAACGCCCACGGTCATCAGCGCGACATACTGATCGAGGCTGAACTTGATGTTATTGCTGATGCTGCCGAAATAGACCAGCGGATCGGCCGAAGTTGGACCAAAGGTATAGGCAACGGGAAATGCCGACAGGTTGACTCCGTCGATTGCATTGAAGTTGAAGTGCTGATAGCTGAAGCCGGCAAAGACATGTCCCCTGCCTACCGTGTCGGGACGATCGGTGAGGATAGGCCCGAGATTCTCCCACGGGACTCCGGAATCACTCCCCTTCTTCTGAAGGGTCACCGTGCCCACTGAGGCGCTGGGAACCGGCAACTGCGTGAGCTGGGTTCCAATGGACGCGTTGATCGAAGAAGCGGCCGCCTGTGCGGCGGTGAGCGCGGCCGGTCCGCCCGCGGGAACCAGGTTGGTGGCGGTGACGGGAAGCTCACAGATCAGTTTGGTCCCCGTGGGGCTGTTCGCGGAGCAGTCGATCTGCCCGAACAAGCAGGCCGGAGGCGCGCAGACAAATGAGGCAACAAGAAACAGTGCTCTGGCTTTCACAAATTCTCCCCTGCGCAAGAAGCGCAATTCAGTGACATTGACGGGACACCCAAATCAAGATCAGTTCGCCCGCAGGTTTAGTTCACGGTCAAGGGCACCACCGCGTAGTACTTGACGCCGTTTGCATCTGTGCCAACCACCTGCACAAGGTAGTTGCCCGTCGCCGTTCCGCCTGTTCCTTTCGAAGCAGTTGGAGGAACAAAGCCGCCTCCACAACCATTCGCAAACGACAGGCCGAGGATCAGCACGATCAGGCTGAGGAACCGAAGGAAGTTTTTGCGCGGCGACTTTCGACTTCCAATCCACCCCATGAGAGCGAAGAGCGGAAGGCCCATGAACGCCGCTCCATAGATGCTGTTCGACCGCTGCACCTGGGCGGTCCCGCTGCCGGTCGTCGCGATGGTGATCGTTGCGGTGGTCGGATTGGCCGTGGATGCCACTGCCGGACCGGAGCAGGTAATGCCGACAACGGCAATCGCTGGCGCAGTCAAATTGGCAATGCTTCCGCAGGAGAACGAAGCGATGCTGGAGGAAGCAAACTGAGCTGCCGACACGGCTGGAACGAGCGTGACAGTCTCAGTTCCAGAAGCGCCCTTGGTCAAACTCAGCGAACCGGCCTTGGCCGCGACATAGACAACCAGCGTATCCACTGTTTGAAGCAGATTGGGAACCTGGGAGTCGGTCGCCACAATCTGATAGCTGTATGCCCCTGCGGGAACGGGAGCTCCAGTCGAATCCACGGCGGCTATCGCAACAGGCCAGTTCAACGCTCCAGAGCCGGCAACTGCGGTAGAAGCGCCGACCGCGCAGATCGGAGCTGGAACCGGTGAACTGGGTGCAGGGACACAACTCAAATTCAATAGATCGGGGAACTGACTTGCGCCGCTTTCGCCCAACGGCGTGGTGGTCAGCGTGATCGTCGTCTGGGCCACGGGGTCTGTTGGCGTCGGCTCAGTGGGGGTGGACGGAGGAGCAATGGCCGGGCTGGATGAGCTTGCATAACCCTGGGTCAAGATCGCAGTGCCCGACGACGGTGCGGAAAGCGCCAGAGAAAAGCTGACGACCGTTTGGATCGGGCTGTTGGCGCTGCTCGCGGCATAGTTCGGGTCGCCCGAGTAGGCTGCGCCCACTGTGAAGCCGCCATTGAAACCGATGGGCACCAGCACCGTGCACATTGCGGTCGCGGTACCATTCACAGCCGCGGTAACTTGAACGCCGGTGCAACCATTCAAGCCGGCGACAGACGGCGTGAAATCGACTGTGCCGGCAACCGCCGTGCCGGTGTACGTGGGGGTCACGGTTGCCGTGAAGGTAACGGCCTGGGTGGCGCGGCTTGGGGGAATCGGCGAAGGCACGACGCCCACCGAGGTCGGGCTCTTTAGGACAGTGAGCGCCAGCGTTGCAAAGGTTCCGGAATTGAAATTTTTGTCGGGGTTAAACGTCGCGGTGATCGTGGTCCCAGAGGTGAACGCGCTTGGGAAAGCATAGGGCGGGAGGCATGTGGCCGTGCCGATATTGGTTACCACTCCGCCGGCGGTTGAGGTTGAGGGAACGAGCGTGGGCGCGGTGCAAAGAGCTGCTGGGCCCTGGGTGAATGAAACCGTTCCGCTGGGCGCAGGAACACTTGCGCCGGATGCACCTGAAACCACGGCTTTGAAAGTGACGGGTTCATTCACGTAGACAGAAGCCGGGGGCGCAGCCGAGGCCGAAGATCCGACCGCGGCTGTCAGCGCAATTTGAGCCGTAGCCGTGCCGACCGTGACATTGGTGGCAGTCTGAGTGTCGTTGAAATTCGGATCGAGCGTGTATTTGGCCAGAATCGTATCGGCCGGCGACGCAAGGGACTTGGTCTTGCATGTGGCAACCAGGGACGCAACCAACTTTGTGTCGGGGCAGTCGCTGCTTGAAGCGCCATTGATGGTGAAACTAATCGTTCCGGCGGGAGCCACGGGGGTTACAGCGCTGGCGCTGAGCGTGGCGGTAAATGTCACCTCTGTACCAACGCTCACCGCTCCTGACGGCGAGGTGTCGATGTTGAGTGTCGGAGTCAGCTTGGTAGTTGTGTAAGCAGGCGCCGAAGCTGCGCTGGCCGCAATGTAATTGGTGTCGCCGGAGTAGCTGGCGGAGACAACGCTATTTGTGCTGACAAGCATATTCTGAATCTGGCAGGCAGCTGTTCCCGAGGCATTGACAGTTATCGCGTTGCTTGCGGCACCGACGCAAGTGGCAGCCGAGCCGTTCAGCAAGAAGGTCATCTTGCCGTTGGGCACCACCGGCGAAAGCGAGGTGCCGCCGAGCGCTGCGGCGAAGGTGACGGCAGTGTTGACCGGGGAAGGGCTCGCCGGCGAAGCGGCAGGCGTAAAGGAGATTGCCGGGTGGAGCGCGGTGATCGTATATGCCGGCGCTGACGCGGCAGCGGCCACGGTGTAATTGATGTCGCCGGAGTAGCTGGCGGAGACAGCGTTATTTGTGCCGGCAGGCATGTTCTGAATCTGGCAGGAAGCAGCTCCCCCGGCGTTGACTGTGATTGAGTTGCCTGGCTGTCCCACGCAGGTGGCAGCTGAGCCATTCAGCAGGAACGTCATTTGGCCGCTGGGCGGAACCGGCGCCAAGGTACCTGAGAGATGGACCGTGAAAGTCACCGTGGTGTCAAGCGCGGAAGGGCTTGCCGGCGATGCCGCGGCAAAGACGATGGTGGAGGCAACCGGGTTGACAGTGACCGAAGCAGTACCGGTTCCCACCGCATACGTGGGGTTACCCCCATAGGTGGCGGTCAGCGAAGTTGTGTCGGTTTGAAGGGCAGAGGTGCTGCACGACGCCGCACCGGTGCCATCCAAAATGAGCGCGGAGCAGATCGAAGCCGGTGAACCGTTCCCGGTTATGTCTACGCTTCCGGTCGGAGTGCCTGAGCCGCCGGACACTGTGACCCGCAAGGTCACTGCCTCGTCCACATTCGACGTGGAGGGGGTGGCAGTTAGCGAAACCGTATTGGCGGTGACGCCGAATGGCCTGGCCTGCACGTTGGGGACTACGGTGATGTTCGATCCCGTCGCAAGAGAACTCGCACTGCCATGGGTAGTGGCAAGACTTGCACACCCCGCGGCGGCGGGGATTGAAGCGAGTCCCGATGGATTGCCTGCCACCGGCAGCGAGAAGGCGAACTGCAACGCTCCGCCGCCCTCGCCGAACAGGACGCTCACCGTTCCATCTGCGGTGTTGGCAACGGCCACGTCGGCCTTGCCGTCGCCATTGAAGTCGGCGACAGCCAGCGCGCCCGGCGAGTTTCCAACGGCATAAGCCACTGCAGGCAGGAAGCCGCCATTCCCGGTGCCGGCCAGCACGGCCACTGCATTCTCGCTGGTTCGCGATACCACCAGGTCGAGAGTTCCGCTTCCCTTTAAGTCTGCCAAGGCAATGGAGGAGGGGTTATTCCCCAGGGCGAAATCCGTTCCACGCTTGAATTGTCCAGATCCGTCGCCATAAAAAACGGTGGCCGTGCCGCCGGATTTGCAGGAAGCGTCCTGCCCGCAGCGGCTGGCAACCACCACGTCAGGGTTTCCGCCTGTAAATGTGGCGCCGGCGGCCAGGGCCACGGGGGCATATCCAACCGCGCGCGTGGACGCACTGCGGAAATTTCCGCCGCCCGAACCGAGCATGATTTCAACGCTTCCCGGTTGAGCGCACTTTGCCGTGCCGCAGTCCTCAAGTACCGCCAGGTCAGGTTTGCCGTCTTTGTTGAAGTCGGCGGCCGCAACCGAAAGCGGAGCATCGGCAAGCGCAAACGTGATCTGTTCAGAGAATGTTCCGTCTCCGACACCGGGCAGAATAGAAAGCGTTTTGTCGAGTCGATTGAGCGCGACGATATCGAGTTTGCCATCGCCATTGACGTCGGCAAGCGAAACAGAGACGGGACCGGCGCCGACATTGTATGAGGAGGAAAGGCGGTAGGCTCCCGTGCTGTCGGCAAGAAACACGGCCACGCTTCCCGCGCTTCCGCAGCCGGCATCGGAGCCGCAGTAATTGGCGACTACGAGACCGGCAGTCTTGCTTCCATCCAAGTTGCCCGATGCGATTGAAACCGGATTCTGCCCGGCTGCATACGAGCGGCTGGCTTTGAAGGTTCCGTCGCCATTTGCAAACGGCAGGCTCACCGATTGCGAGGAGTAATTGACGATCGCCATGTCGGCGCGTCCATTGCCGTAGAAATCTCCAGCTACAGCGGCAAGGGGGGCATTTCCCGCAACAAAGTCCTTCGAATTCCTGAATGTTCCATCGCCATTTCCGCCCAGCACGCTGAAGGTGTTGCTTGCGTGGCTTATTACAACCAGGTCGGGAACGCCGTCCCCGTCGACGTCGGCCACAATGGCCGAGACGGGCGCATTTCCGGCTGAATAGGAAGCCGATCGCGTGAAGGTTCCGTCGCCCTTGCCAAGCAGAACGGAAGTCAGGTTCTGGCCTGCTTGCGTGATGGCCAAATCAGCCTTTCCATCCTTGTTGAAGTCACCGGCGACGATTGCGGTGAGCGAGCCATTGGCGATGCCAAGGTCAGGAAGCGCGTGGAACAGGCCGGCACCCTTGCCAAGAAGTACGCTGATCGTTCCGTCAGCGTTTGCGAGGGCCAGGTCGGCATGGCCGTCCAGGTCAAAATCCGCCACCGCAATTGCCGTGGGCTGCTTGAGCAGCGAAGTCACGACCGGCTTGCCTAGATTTCCATTTCCGTCGTTGAAGAATACGGCAAGAAGATTCCCGGTCTTTTCCGCAACTGCGACGTCCATTCTGCCGTTTCCGCCAAAGTCACCTGTGGCCAGAAAGGAGGGATTGAATCCGACCGAATAACTCTGCCGGGGCCGCAATGTTCCATCGCCATTGCCGGCAAGGACGCTAATCGTACCCCCGGTATCATTGGCAACCAGAACGCCTGGCCTCCCATTGCCCGCGATATCGACAACCTGCACTGATGCCGGGTGCGGTCCTGCGTCGAATGCCATGGCGGGGGCGAAATTGCCCGGCCCTGCCGCCAGCAGAACATTCACTTTGCCGGAACTGTAGTCTGCGGTAACAAGGTCCAGCTTGCCGCTGTGGCGCAAGTCACCGGCAGTTATGCTCAGAGGAGAATAGCCAAGAGAGATGGAAGGAGCGACCAGGAAGGGAGACGGTGCGGCCGCCTTTGTCGCCAAGGCCGGATTAGCAGGCTGGGGTGATTGCGCGCAACTTCCAATCGCCAATAACTCGCTGAAAAACACAAACAAGAGAACGGCAGGCACAACACTTCCAAACAGGCGAAGCCAGTTAGACCGAGTCATTCAAATCTCCAGAGAGAGGGCGGGAGTCCACGAACGGTGCCTTAAATACGTGCTTACTTGGCTCAGAGTGTTGCACACGGATTCTGAAAGATTGGTTGCGCAAAGTCAATGAGGAGCGAGGATTGACGATGTTATCTCGAAGAAGATACATGACGCGCGCTGGCACGCGAGGCTGACTTAGCGAGTCGTTCAATCAGCCCGTTGATCTAGGTGTCTCCGGCTCGTCATGAACGGACTTGAGACGCC
Organism: uncultured Acidobacteriaceae bacterium; assembly: GCA_903911925.1. Taxonomy (GTDB): domain Bacteria; phylum Acidobacteriota; class Terriglobia; order Terriglobales; family Acidobacteriaceae; genus Telmatobacter. The sequence goes on along the minus strand of CAIWFH010000122.1, from coordinate 67,530 downwards.
CTGAAGACGAGGGGAAGAAGTCGAGAGGCTTGCCCGGCCGCTTGCGTCGGCGGGTTTTCTATTAAGGATCAACTTCCGGGATAAACTCTACGCTGAATCGGAAGGAGCCAACTGATGCCGCTTCAAGTCTGCATGGGAGCCACGATGCAGTGCACGTTCGGAATGGCGCCAAGCTCGTTGGTCGTGTTGCCGGCGAACAAGGTTGTGACGAACCAGATGCCAGATGCGAATATCATGGACCATGTTCCAATGACCAATATCATGCCATTCGGGATGTGCCAGTCGCCTTCGAACCCGACAGTGGCTGCCGCGACCGCCGCGGCACTGGGCGTGCTTACTCCAATGCCGTGCGTGCCCGCGACGCCCGCGCCCTGGGTGACGGGAGCGCCGACGGTGCTGCTTGGGAACTTTCCTACGCTCGATAATGTTTCTCAACTCATGTGCATATGGGGTGGGGTGATCACTTTCACCAACGCAGGGGAAGAGACGGTTGATGTTCCATAATCGGCGCCGTTGAAGCTTTCAACGTTTTCTGCGCCGGCAATGGCGTAGTTCTTTTCAATCTGCAATGGTTCGCGAGCGAGGCCCATCCCGATGACACACACGTCTGCATTTTCCCTCGAGTTTGCCGCGGCCACGGATATAGGCTGCAAGCGCGGCAACAACGAGGATAGCTTTGGCTACGACGCCGAGCGGCATGTCTACGTGGTTTGCGACGGAATGGGCGGCAGCGCGGCTGGAGAAGTGGCCAGCGGGATGGCGGTGCGGACGCTGATTGAAACGTTCGAAGCGGCCTCGTCCGGGGCGCTCGATTCCGCGTCAGCGCGGCCGGTTGAAGAATGCCTGATGGCGTCAATTCATCAAGCCAACCGCGCGGTGCGGGAAGCCGCCGAGAACAACCCGGAACTGCACACCATGGGAACCACGCTGGTTTGCGCCTGCCTTGACGGCAATCGGATGGTGCTTGGCAACGTGGGCGACAGCCGCGGCTATCTCATCCGCAACGGGGCCTGCATGCAAGTTACCCAGGATCACTCTTTCCTTGACGAACAGGTGCGTAGCGGAATCATCACTCCGGAAATTGCGGCGGCTTCAAATCTGCAGTCGGTCATCACGCGCGCTATCGGCGCGGCAGACACGGTTGAGCCTGACCTGTTCGCGGTAGAGCTCAGCATCGCCGACATATTCCTGCTTACTTCAGACGGCTTGACCCGTTACGCCCAGCCGGATCAGCTTGCGCAAATGATCTCAGCCTCCGGAGAACTGACGGCGATCTGCGATCTGCTGATTGAGCACGCGAAGCAGAGCGGCGGCATGGATAACATTACCTGCATCATGCTCCGCGTTGTGGAGAGCGCCTCGCCCGCAGCGGTTGAGGAAACCGACGCGACCTTGCCTGCTACTGAGCCTTGACCACTGGCGAAACGCAGGCCAATCCAGAGAACCCGCCGAGTGATAGAAATTCCGCGCCGGGTCCCGTGATCTCAAAGCTCACTTCCTTTGACGGTCCGCCTGGCTGGTCAACCCTGTGGCCGGCAACCGAAGTCTCGATGGGGAAGTTCACGCGCAATCCAGAGGCGGAGCCCACGACCTGGCCGGAATGAACGAGTTGAAAGAGCGCCCACGTGCCCTGAAATTGCAGGGCTTCGTTCGAGTCGTAGACCAGCGCAGCTTGATGCGCATCGGCTCCGCTCCACTTGAATTGCTGGCTCGTCGATCCGCTTGGAATTCGCTGCCCGTCAACAACCATCGTCGCGCTTTGAACTCCTTTGCTGGGCAAGAAGCGGAGCGTGAAGCTGAAAGAAGGGCCCGGCGCGCCCGGGGTGTATAGGCCCGATGAGATATGCGCCAGCCTTGCAAAGTATTGTGCGAACCTGGGGTTCAAGGGTTGCGGGGGAGCCGGGGCCGCAACATACCCGCCGCCTTGCGGAATGAAGTACGGCTTAAGAGGGCCGTTGGCCATTGCAGCTACGGTGCCCGTGTCTGGAGCAAAGGCCTGGTTGAATTCAACCAGGCCTGCCTGTGAGCTGGAGTTCGGCGAGAACGGAAACTTGCCGAGAAGACCATTCACCGTTCCGCATATTTTTTGTCCTCCGCCATTGGCTGCGGCTCCGGGTGAGGGAACCAGTTTTGCCGAGCATTGAATCGGCGCCTCCATCAAGGCAAGAACAGTTTTTTCAGTATGCATCTGCGCATCGATGTTGAACGCTTGGGCGGTTTGCCTTGCCGCCATGTCGGCGGCCGATGCCGCGCTGCTGACAGGCATAAACGACGCGGGGTCAGAGGGCGCTGCCGGGTTCTGCGCTAACTGGGTTACTGCTCCGGACAAGTTTAAAAGCGCGTTGACGTAGTTCGTATTGCCCGGCCCGATGTACCGGTCTTTTGCATTTGGATCGACAAGCGCCTGCGCAGGCTGGAAGACCGACTTGATTTGGGCATCGTTTACCGCAGTGTTATGCGCCACGGTGTAAGTGAGCGCGAGCAAGGGCGAATCGGGGCTTGAAAGCGCGTTGAGGCGCGCGGGGGCCTCATGCAGCCCGGCACACCCGGCCACCTGCGCATGAGAGAGGAATGTGCTCCACTCCTTGATATAGTCCGCCGAGTATTTTGCAGTGAGGTCTTTGCCGATGGCTTCCGTATTGAGAGACTGGCCGGCGAGGTCGCCCAGAACCCACGGCTCGCCGTTTGCATATCTTTCAATGTGCTGAATCGCATCCTGGATAAAGGTGAAACCGTTGCTGGTAAACGCTCCCCTGACAACATAGGCGTCGATGACTGAAGCGGCCGAACCGGGATACAGGCGGTTGAAGTCCACGGCAGGGCCGGTTTTATCGGCCGCGTTGAGCATGCCCTGGTAGATGCGCGTTTCAGCGAGAAAATGCGAGAGGTAACCGCGGGAGTGGGCCACGGCCAATGTATCGGGGTTAATTGCGTAGGGATCTTGCCGGGCCAGGTCTCCGGCGTAAAAGTCAATTTGCTTCTGCGCCAGTTGCTGCTGCGCCGAGTCAACTTGCCGGGATCCGGTCCAATATTGAAGCACCACGGGAGTCAGAAACAGAGCCACGCACTTTTCGTGGTTGCCCGCGGTCATCAGGTAGGCTTTGAGCGGGTTGTATGCGGCTACGTAAGAAGAGGTGTCGTCAGTTGAAGCTGGAGCGTCGGGCAGAGCGCGAAGATAAACCAGAATATTTGCATCCGCCGGGTTGAGGATCATCGGCCTGAAGCGGTCGAAGTAAATGCCTCTGGCGCGCGCAAGCAACTGGCTTCCCCTGTAAAGGCCGAACCGGTAACTCAAAGGTGCGCCGTCTCGCTGATAGCCGTCCAACTGAATAATGGTTTGCCGCAACTGGTCGAGCGCTTTCAGATCGTCCATGCCAGGCATCGAGAGGGCGGTTGAACTGGTAATCGGCAGCGAGCGCGCGGCGTCTCGTATGCTGTGCTCCAATGCGGCGTTGTTGAGATATGAAACCAGGAGCATGATCGCGTAGAAGCCGAACAGGACCGCCAGGGTCCCGAACAGTATTCTGCGAAAGAGGCGCGCGGGCGCCGTATGGCTGGTAGCGGAGAGCGCGCTCTTGTCACCGAGAATGGCTTCTGGAAACAGGCGTGGCAGAAATGTCCATTGCGGAACCCGCGCGGAAACTTTGACAGGCTGTGCAACGGCGCGGCTGGAGGACTGCGCGCGGCCAAGCGAGAGATTCAAATAGCGCGTGGCTCCTTCGTCGCCTGGCTCGCTCTCCTCTACGGCAACCGGCGTCGATAGCCGCTCCACAATCTGGGCGCGAATGCCGGTGAAATAGAATCCGCGCAAATAAGGATTGGCGCTCAACTGGCTGGGCTTGCACAGTTCCACCAGGAACTGGCCCAGGTTCTTGCGCAGCTTGCCGAACTCGCGCGGGAACTCGTAGACGCCTGCGCTGTTTCTCGCGTCGGTTTCGCGGGCCAGCATTTCCACGCGAAACTCGCCGAGCGTATAGCAAAGAGCATCGAGATCGCCGTTGACTTCACTAGCGGCCCGATCAACATATAAGCCTGCGGAAGCGTCGATTGGATTGAGCGTTGTGCCCAGCACCTGACGAACTTCATCGTTTGACAAGTTGCGCACAAACTCCTCGAAATGCGGCACCTTGTCGAGCTTGGTGACAATCACGTAGACCGGGACTGGCGTTCCCAGCAAGCGGCTGACCTGGCGCAGTTGCGCGCCCATGGCGCGAGCCCCGGCCAGCAACGATGCGCCGCCGTCACCCGCGAGCACCTGCTCTGCGCTGACACAAACTACGACAGCGCGGGCTGCCGCTGCCGAGCCGAATGCCGAACGGTAAGCGCGGGGCCGCGTGCGCTCGACAAGGCGGGCAAGCATCCGGCTGTTTTGCCGCAATGCCTCACCGACCTCAATGATAGCCGCCTCGCGCGTGTACCACACGTTCACAACCGGCGTTGGCAGCGCGGTTCCCTCCTGCGGAGCGGCGCCGGCCAGCAGTTCCTGGTCGAGGCCCGAGCGCACAATGAGCGTTGTTTTAGCCGCACCCTGTTCGCCCAGAACATACAACAACGGAACCAGATCGAGAGTCTTGGCGCCCTGTTGCGATTCACGCAGCTTCCGGTTTGCATCGTTCAGCAGCAGATCCAGGTCCGCGGTTTCTGCGCCCGCCGACACGTCGCCCGCAAGTTCTTTCTCCTTTTTTGCGCGGAAGTGAAGGAATAGGATGGTTACCGCGGCAGCGACGCCGAGAAGCAGAATGACAACGACAAAAACGGCCAGCGGAATCCCGTGGAGGTGTAGAAGCGCGGCCATGCCAAATGCCAGCAGGGCGGCGACAAGCAAGACGGCAAGTACAAGAAGATAGACGAGCAAGGGCTACCCCCACTGAAGATTCGCGAACCCTTACGAAATTTGGGATACCCCGGAAGCCAGGGCAATCCAGAAGATACCGTACGCCAGAAGCGCCAGCGCGAACAGGCATATGGCTGCGATGCCAAGGCCGCGACTCCAGCGGTCGATGGCAGCCGCCTGTTTTACCTGGGGCGCGGGCGAGTCGGCGCGCAGAAACAGGGCCTGGCCGCGAATGCGCGCAATCTTCTCCCTTGCTTGGCGGGTAAGAGCCTGCACTTCGCTGTTTGGCCTTGCTGCATGGCCGTCGACTCCGGCCTGGGCTAGAAAAGCGCTGGTACCGCCTGAGCCGAACGCATATTTCCCGTTGAACCCGAGAAGCATGCAGAGGCAGTAGACTTCAAGGCAGTCTGCGGTTTCCTGCGAATCCTGCCGTGCAAGAAGCCCGGCGAGGTGATCGAAGAAGACTTCACCGGCACGGTTGTGGCCGAACATCTCTTGCTGCATGGGTTGCTGCGCCCAATCGGCTAAGGCTGGATTGTGCATCCTGAGCACGCTCTCATCCAGCAGTGCGACGACAGCAAAGAACGCCAACTGGTTCATTTCGCTTGAGTAGCCGAGCGCCTTGGCCTGCTCCATGGCAGATTTGAGCGCGCCTCGAATGCTGTTGCGGAATCCCTGCGAGTTCGGCACGGCCTGCTGCTGAAGCGAAGCCAACCTGAGGATGGTGGTGATTGCATTCTCGTAGCAGGAGCCGAGGCTGTGCGTGCGCGACAGACGATTAGTCATTTCGAAAGTCCTGAATTAGCTTTAGAATCTGGTTCAGACCCGTTTCACGATCCGACCGGAAAAACAAAAGACGGGAAGAAGGGAAAGCCGGACAGGGTTTGGAATGCCACCCATATAACTGAACATCGTATTTGCGCAATGAGTTTGAGAAAGAGCAAACAAGTAAATGCAGTTAATTGAGAATTTGGAGACAGGCCGGCTTCCTATCCGAATTCTTGAGGCGTCATTCGTCTTTACGCCGTACCGGGGCAGGTGTAATCTTTGCAATCATCGCCGCTGCGATTCCGCACAGGACATCCCCAATATGACCACGACAGAATGGACGCCCGAATCCGAGCCGACGAAAGACGCAGAGGAACTCAGCGCTACCGGTATGTTTTTGCGCGCTTTTGGCAGGGACGCAGCCGAGCCGCCGAAGCAGTCGGATGAAAGCATCCACGCGCCGAAAGCTGCGATAGAACTGAATCAAGCCCCATTCGCGGCGGAGCCGACCATACCGCCGCCGTCATCAGGGTTGAACCCTGGCGCCGCCGATCCGCAAGCAGCCCAGCCCGGCGAGTTCACCAGGATGTTTCAGACTTCGCCTGTACCCAAGGATGACCCGCTACCGGCCCAGATCGATGCCGGCGATCCAAAATCGACGCCAGCCCCCGGCGAGTTCACTCGCATCTTCGTTCAGCAGGTGAATCCGCCGCTGGCGGCTGCTTCCAGACCAGTACCAGAGCCGCCACCGCCGGCACATCCGGCTCCAAGCCCATCTCGCATGAAGGGTTTTTCAACTCCGGGAGTTTCCGACTCGGCATCGGGAGAGGGAGGCTTCACGCAGTTTTTTCAAGCCAGGCCCCCCGCTGCGCCGCCCCCGGCGCGCGTCCAGACGTTTTCGCCCCCGGCGCCCCTTGCCGCGCCACCTTCTGAGGAATTCAAGTGGCCGGTGGAACCAAATGCCAACGCGGGCCATAAGGCAGTTGGCAGCGTTGAGCCATCGACCGGCGTTACTGGCCTGTTCGCATCGCTGGGGGCGGCGCCACAGCAGCAGGCGCCAACAAATCCGTGGTCTGCTGAGCCGCTTCCATCTCATTCAGCCGCCCACCTGGACGAGACACCAGTAACGGATTCAGGCAGCGTCACGCGCCTGATCCAGCGGTTATCTCAGGGTGCCCGGACCGCGCCGCCCATTGAAACTTCCCAGCCGCCCGCGGAGACGATTGATCCCCCAGTGACGTCCGCTTCTGAGCCGGGCGAGTTTACCCGCATCATCTCCGGGGCTGCCATCCGAACTGCCGTAAGCGCCCCAGCCCCGCCCCGCCCGCCGCAAGGGGCAGCGCCTCCCCTGCCGGCGCCTATCTCTGTGCCCCATCCAGCAGTCCCCCACCCGGCGGTGCCCCCAGCGCCGCTGCCGGTTGTTGCGCCGCCCCATATTCAGGCCCCGCAAATTCAAACTCCGCAGGCGGTCGCGCCAAAGTCGGCTCCCCCGCCGATAGCAGCCCCAAAGAGCAAACTGCAGGAGATGCTGCCCATACTCCTGGTGGTCAACACATTCCTGCTCATCGTTTTGATTGTCGTGGTGATCTTCGCCATCAAGGCGAAATAGGCTGGACCCTGCCGGTTCGTTGGCTGGGAGGTATTCAACTCAGGCCAGAAGGCCCTGCTCTTTCAATAAGGCGTCTGAGCGCTCAACGCTGGAGATGATGACCACGCCCTGCGAACGGGCTCGTCCCGCCCACTTGGCGGCATCGTCCTCGCTGAACTTGAGTTCAGTTAACAGGGACACCAGTTCGTCATGATTGCTCGCCGTTGCGGACTTGGTATTGAGGCGCCCCGCGTAGGGAACAAACATCACCTCAAAGTGAGCCGCCAGGCCTTCCGAGCCCGGATTCGTTTTGATCTGGATATTTCCCGTCAATTTGGCCATTGGTGGACTCCTCGCCGCACAGACAGACCCACTTCCCGTCCCAAGTCTTTCACAAGTTTACGATGCGGGAACGGGAAATTTACACAAGGAGTACCGCAATTCAAACGGCCTCGGCGGCTATGAATCCACGGTCGATAAGCTTGCGAATCATGGCAAGGCACTCCCGCTGCACGGTCTCCAGCGGGGCGTTGGCGACCGCCGCGAATGCCTGGATGGCTTCGGCGACCGTGCGCTTGCCGTCGCAGCCGGCAAGGAAGTTCGCGACCAGCGGCTGCACCTCCAGGTGGAACGGAAATCCCTCCACGAGCCGCAGAGTTATGGATTCCGGGGCCCAGCCGCCTTCAACCTGTCCGCAAACCTGCTCCAGCCTGGCGTACGCAGACATTCTGGGCTTGATGGCCAGCAGGCTGGCATCGTCCTGGATTTGCGTAAGCAGGTCGTTGGCGGCAAAGGTGCTCACCACAAGATCGCCCAATTCGCCCTTCGGGGTCTTGGGCACTTCCTCAATCCGCACCCAGTTCGATCCCGTCCTCCGGCGCATCACAATCAGTCCGTCGTGAATTGCCTCAACGCCCCGCTCGCGATAGTAAGCCATGAAGCCGTGATAAAGCTCGTTGTCGCGGGAGGGGTCTTGCGAGGTCTCTCGAATTCGCTGTTGAGCATATTCGGCAGGGTCCTGGGTCAGGCCTTTCATCACCCATGCATCGCATCCCGTGCCGGCCAGCCACTCGGCAATTCGCTCTTCCCAGGGCTGCCCGGCTATTTGCGCCCACTCGCACAGCATCTGCATGTAGCCGCCCTCATTGAGGTGGCCGGGAGCGTCTTTTACCAGCCGGCGGCACAGCCCATCCAGTTCCATGGAGTTATCGCAAAACAAGTAGCCGTTCTGCGGCGTGATGAAGAAAGGCGGGTTTGAAAGGATCAGATCGAAGGTCCTGTCCGCGACCGGCGCGAAACAATCGCCGCTTAGCACTTCAATGTTTTCAACTCCATTGAGCCGGGCGTTGAACAAGGCAAATGTCACCGCCCTTGGATTCAGGTCGGTGGCCACCACCGTGTCACTGTGTTTTGCTGCGCCAAGGCTGAGAATTCCGCCGCCGGCGCCCAGATCGAGGGTGGCGCGGGAGTGGCGGCGAATTGCGAACCTGGAGAGAAATCGACTGGTCGGATTCGGCCAAAGCACCATCTCCGACTCGCGCCGCTCAATGGCCGCCGGGTGATCTGAGGCGATAAGGAACCCATCGGCGGGTAGCAGCATGGCTGCCGGAGCCAACATGCCGTCGCTTTCGGCCAGCAAACCAGACTCCAGCAGAATGGATAGGAGTTCGCAAGGCACTGCCGCACAGACGGCTGCCTGCGACTGGGAACGCCCAAGCCAGAACCAGCGCAGAAGAGCGTTCAGCAAGGTTGGTTCCGCGGTTCGATCCAGAAGTCTCGGCTCGTTGCGCAATTGCCGCGAGGGTAGCTCCATGGCGCCGAGGTGGCTTTTGAGGTTGGTTTCGTGATAACCCGCCTGGGTAAACAGATCCAGAAGCCGGCGTGACCTGGTTTCTGACAAGAGCTTCAGCATCGTGACTCCAAGACTCAATTGTGAGCGAAATTCACCATGAATTTTAAGCACATATCCGGGTCGCCTCTTTGAGCAACCGCAAAGGCATGGGTGCCACCGCCGTGCAATTGTCTAGCTTGAAAGCCGGATGTGGCAGCAGGACTTTGCTTTTAACGAGGCCTCTTGACCCTCCTTGGTGCTTGTGGTATCAACAAGTTCGAACGGGCAGTGAAGAGACGTTAGATGAATAAACCGTCACCGCGCCCGCCTTCTCCCCAGGGGTAAGACCAGCTTTGCAGCCAATTTATTTCCCAAAGGAAGCGTTCCAGCTTCCGAAGCAAGAGCACGTCACAAGTCAGCAAGAGTCATGCTAGTCCGCAACTGATCGCCATCAATCAAAGGAATAACCAATGGCCAGACAAAGTGCGCAGCATAAGCTGGACCGGGTGCGTCCTCCCCGGGTGCAAATCACCTACGACGTTGAAGTGGGCGGCGCAATTGAACTGAAGGAACTGCCCTTCGTAGTCGGAGTCCTCGGAGATTTCACAGGTAACCCGGAACAGCCGCTTCCCAAGCTCAAGGAGCGAAAGTTCGTCGAGGTCAATCCCGACAACTTTGACACCGTGCTTGAGGGAATGAAGCCGCATCTCTCTTTTGCTGTTGAAAACAAGTTGAGCGATGAGGCGGATGCGCCGCAATTGAAAGTCGATCTCAAGTTCCGCAAGATGGATGATTTTGAGCCGGCAAATGTTGCCAAGCAGGTTAAGCCGCTGAAGCAGTTGCTTGACCTCCGCACGCGTCTCAGCGACCTGCGCGGGTCACTGCAGGGCAACGACAGGCTCGAGGAACTTCTGCTTGAAGCCGTAGGCAACACGGAGACACTGGACAAACTCAAGAGCGAGATCGGCAGTAAGGATGGAGGCTCCAATGGCTGACGCAGTCGCAAATCAACAGGCCCAGGCGGTTACCACCGAAGCGCAGGAAGGCAGCCTGCTTGACCAGATTGTGGAGCAGGGAAGGTTTGGCGTTGAAGCCGCATCCCGGGAGCGCGGCAAAGACCTGGTGAAGGAGTTTGTGGCCCAGGTCCTTGACGGCTCGATGACCGTGGCGAAAGACGCGGAGATGATGATCAACGCGCGCATCGCGCAGATCGATCACCTTCTCTCGCTGCAGTTGAACGAGATTCTGCATCATGCGCAGTTTCAGAAGCTTGAAGGTTCTTGGCGCGGGCTGAAGTACCTGATGGATAACAGCGAGACGGGCGTGGGGTTGAAGATCCGGGTAATGAACGTCAGCAAAAAGGAACTTCTGCGCGACATCGAGAAGGCTCCCGAGTTTGACCAGAGCGCTCTCTTCAAGAAGATCTACGAAGAGGAATACGGCGTATTCGGCGGGGCGCCGTTCGGGGCGATTATCGGAGACTATGAATTTGGCAAGCACCCTGAAGACATGGCGCTGCTTGAGGGAGTCTCGCATATTGCCGCGCAGGCGCACGCGCCGTTTGTAAGCGCCGCGTCGCCTGAGCTGATGAACCTTGAGAGCTACCAGCAACTCGACGCTCCTCGCGACCTGGCCAAGATATTCGACAGCACGGAATATGCCAAGTGGAAGGGCTTCCGGCAGAGCGAGGATTCGCGCTATGTCGCGCTGACCTGCCCCCGCACCCTCGGCCGCCTTCCTTACGGCGCCGAAACCAAGCCCATCGACGAGTTTATGTATGAGGAGCACGTGGACGGCACCGACCACTCCAAGTACCTGTGGATGAATGCCGCCTATGCGCTTGGCACGAAGATGACGCAGTCTTTCTCGCTGTATGGAATGTGCGTTGCCATGCGAGGCGTTGAGGGCGGGGGACTGGTGGAGGGATTGCCGACCCACAACTTTGCCACCGATGACGGCGATGTGGCCATGAAGTGCCCCACCGAGGTGCCGATTACCGACCGGCGCGAGAAGGAACTTGCAGACCTGGGGTTTGTTCCGCTGGTGCATTGCAAAGGTACCGACTATGCGGCGTTCTTCAGCGTTCAGAGCTGCCAGAAGCCCAAGGTCTACGACAGCGATTCAGCCAATGCCAATGCCAGGCTGTCAACCCAACTCCCGTACATCATGGCTGTGTCGCGGTTCGCGCATTATCTCAAGGCCATGATGCGCGACAAGATCGGCAGCTTCATGTCCCGCGAAGAGGCGGACACCTTCCTGAACCGGTGGATTACCAGGTACGTGACGCCCGATGACTCCGCTTCGCCCGCGACCAAGGCAGAGCGCCCCTTGCGTGAAGCGCGCATCGACGTCACCGAGGTGCCTGGAAAGCCTGGCGTGTATCGCGCCGTGGCATTCCTTCGTCCCCACTTCCAACTTGATGAACTTACCGTTTCGCTGCGGCTGGTGGCTGAACTTCCTGCCGCGGCCAAGTAACTTTTGCGACCCTTCCCGGACTTCAGGCCGGCAACGTCCTGAAGTTCATCGTTCACAGGCAGCCTCACAACTTTCCCTTCCGGAGACTAACAAATGGCAGTTAACGCGTATCTGATCATCGATGGACGCCCTGGAAACAGCAAGAGCAAAGAGAATGCCATCGACGTTTTGTCCTTCAGCTTTGGCGCTTCAAATACCGCGGTTGTGGGCGCATCCGGCGGCGAAACCCGCGCCGGACGCGCCAGCATCAGCGACGTTTCCATCATGAAAGTGGTGGATAAGACATCTCCGCTGCTCTTCGACGATTGCGTAACCGGGAACTACCTGGCGAAGGTGGATCTCATTTATGACAAGGCCATGGGCGACCAGCAGGAAGACTACTACAAGATTCACATGGAGAATGCCATCATCACTTCGATTCAGCACTCCGGATCGAGCGAGAATCCCATGGAATCCATCAGCTTCGCTTTTTCGAAGGTCAAGTTGAGCTTCAACCCGGAGCAGGACGGGAAACTGGCAGGCTTCATTGACAAGGGCTTCGACGTGCTGAAGCTCAAACCGTGGTAACTCGCAGGCAAGCGGAGGCGTGGTGCAAGTGAACCCGAAAGAACTCTTGGCGGCAGGAAAGGTGCGCGAGGCCGAGAAGGCTCTCACTGCGTACTTGCGCGAGCGCCCCTCAGACAAGGCTCAGCGCACCTTTTTGTTTGAATTGCTCTGTTTTTCCGGCGAGTTTGCCCGCGCGGAAAAACAGCTTGCGGTTTTAGCCGGCGGCAGCTTGGAGTCGGAAACAGGCGCAATCGTTTACTATGCGGCGCTCCATGCGGAGAAGACCCGGCACGAGTTGTTTGAGTCCGAGTCGTTTCCGTCTGCTCCCGCGCCTTCTCCTGCGGGAAAGCTGAATGGAAAACCCTTCTCCAATCTGCGCGATGCGGACCCGGATGTCGGCGCGCGGCTTGAAGCATTCGCTGCCGGCTCCTACATCTGGATTCCATTCGAACACCTGAGGTCCGTCGAGATGGCGGCGCCGCGAAGGCTCAGGGATACGCTTTGGGCGCCGGCGCTGGTGCAAGCTGCCCCCTCGTTCAAGGGCATGGACCTGGGAGAGGTGCTGATTCCGGCAGTGTATCCGTTCTCGTGGAAGAGTGAGGACGAGGCGGTCTGGCTGGGAAGGGTTACCGATTGGTCCGCAGATGACAAGGGCCGCGAGTATCCTTCCGGTCAAAGAATGCTCCTGGTTGACGGCGAGGAGATTCCCTTCCTTGAAGTTCGAACAATCGAGTTCACCCATGCCGCCGATGGGCTCCCTGAGCAGCAAGACTGAAATCTCAAACGGGTACTCAAATCAAAATGCCGCTTCGTGAAGATATTCTCGCTCCCATTCCCGGCGACAATCCCGCCGGAATTGACCTGCGCTACGACAACAAGCTGCTGATACACGACAAGATCAAAGAGGCCAGGCGTCAGGAAGACGAACTGGCCCAGGGAGACTGGAAGAGCGAGCGCAAGACGGCCAACTTCCCCCTGGTGGTGAAACTGGCGCAAGACAGCATCGCCACGGTCTCAAAGGATCTGCAACTGGCAGCCTGGCTGACTGAAGGACTGCTCCACACCGAGCGCTTTTCCGGACTCGTCCAGGGCCTTGACCTCTGCCATCGCATGATGATCGAGTTCTGGGAAACGGTGTACCCGGTTATTGAAGATGGCGACCGTGAACTGCGAGCCAGGCCGCTCACCTGGGTCGGTTCGATGCTCGAATTCCAACTGCGCGCCACGCCCATCGCCGCAGCCGGGTATTCAACGCTGACCTACAAGGAATCTCGCGTAGTTGGCTATGAAGACCAGGTGAAGACCGACGTTCAAAAGAAGGCGCGGGCCAAGCAGGTTGCGGATGGGAAAATTGCCCCAGAGGTGTTTGACAAGGCCTTTGCGGAAACGCCGAAGCCCTTTTACAAGCAAGCCAAGAGCGATCTGGACAAGGCAGCAGCCGCGCTGGCCAGCCTGGAGACTTTTTGCGACGAGAGATTTGAGGATGATGCGCCTTCATTCGGCAAACTCAAGAACGCGCTCGCTGAAGTAGGTCAAACGGTTCAAACGCTGCTCCAGAAGAAATTGGACATTGATCCCGATCCCATTGAACCGGAGCCGGTGGCCGAAGCAGTTGCCGAGGGCTCGGCAGGCGCAGAGACTGGAGCCGCTGTTGTATTTTCGAGCGCAGAGCCGGCAGACCGCCGCCAGGCGATGGCTGCCGTTGCCGGCGCTGCCGCCTTTCTGCGCAAAAAAGAGCCCCACAGTCCCGCTCCCTATCTCATGCTTCGGGGTCTGCGCTGGGGTGAGTTGCGCGCGGCGTCAAAACTGAGCGAGAGCACGTTGCTTGAGGCGCCGCCCACTGAGCTGCGCCAGCATGTGAAGAAACTCGCGCTGAGCGGTAAATGGAGCGAATTGCTTGATGCAGCGGAGCAGGCCATGACGCTTCCTTGCAGTCGCGCCTGGCTTGACCTGCAGCGTCTTTCAGTTGCAGCCTGCACCGCTCTGGGCCCCGACTATCAGCCTATTGCCGCCGCAATCCAATCAGAGCTTCGCGTATTGCTGCACGACCTGCCGGAGTTGCTGGACGCCACGCTGCTTGACGATACACCGGCCGCGAATCCTGAGACCCGGGCCTGGCTGGAGCACTTGAACACGCCGCCGCAAATTGCAGCGGAGGCCGACGAGGAGCCATCGGCGGAGACGCCCGCTCACTCCAACGGAACACCCGCCTGGCTGGCCAAGGCCTCGGACGCATACTCTCTCGCCAAGGAAGCGCTTGCCGCCGGCCAGGGAGAAAAAGCATTTGCCATCATGAGGGCCGAGATTGACCGCCAGCGATCTGGCCGCCGCCGCTTTCGGCGGACGATGCAGTTGATTGAACTAGCCATCTCTGCCGGCAAGGACACCATTGCGCAACCGCTGCTTGAAGATGTTGCAGCAGCCATTGAAACGCACAAGCTGGACGCATGGGAAGATCCGGACGTGGTTGCCGGCTACCTGCTGCAACTGATGCGCTACAACAAGAGAATCGCCGGCAATTCCGGCGAAAAGCAAAAGCTCTTTGAGCGCATTTGCCGCCTTGACCCGGTTCAGGCCCTGGGAGCGGAGTAGACCATGGCCAGAAGTCTCGGCGAAACCACCATCACCTTATCCGTGCTTGACCGGCTCATCGATCTGGAGCCGGACAGCCAGGTGGAGAATCCCCTGAGCCGTTCGCAATCCGTGCGGCTCTTGAAGAGCGCAGTGCGCAGAGACCTGGAGTGGCTGCTGAACTCGCGCCGCATATTCGATCTTCCCGATGAAGCGCTGAAAGAAGTGAACAAATCAGCCTATGTGTACGGGCTGCCCGATCTATCGTCCTTGGCCATGGCCGCCTCGGGCGACCGCAACAAATTGGTTCGACAGGTGCTGGCCACCATCAACATGTTTGAGCCGCGCCTGGCCAACGTGCGTCTGGTGCTGGTGGAGTCGCCGGACTCGGCAAAGAAAGATGCGCGTTTGCGCGTCGAAGCGATGCTCCGCATGGATCCCGTGCCCGAACCAGTCGCTTTCGACACGGTGATTGAGTTGAAGAGCGGAAACTGCCGCCTGACCGGGGGCGACGATGCGCGATGACCTGCTGCTCTACTACGAACGTGAGTTGGATTACCTGCGCAAGTCTGCCGTGCAGTTTGCCGAGAAGTACCCCAAGGTGGCTTCGCGTCTTGCGCTGGAACCAACCAAGTGCGAAGACCCGCATGTAGAGCGCCTGCTTGAGGGTTTTGCTTTTCTCGCCGCTCGCGTCCATCTCAAGATGGAGGACGAATTTCCGGAGATCACCGATGGTTTGTTGAACATCGTCTACCCGCAATTGGTGCGCCCCATTCCATCCATGTCGGTGGTGGAGTTTCAGCTTGATCCTGAAAAGGGCAGGCTCACCAGCGGGATGAAGATCGAACGGAATTCGCTTCTTTATTCAAAGCCGGTGGGCGGCGTGCCCTGCACGTTCAGCACCTGTTACGACACGACGCTGTGGCCGCTGACAGTGGCTGCCGTCGAGTTCAACGCCCCCAGCAGGCTCAAGCCCGCGGTAAAAACCAACGAAGCCGCATGGGCAGTGCGCGTCGAGCTTCGTTGTGCGCGCGATGTCACCTTCGCAGCGCTTAAGCCCGAACAACTTCGCTTCTACCTGGATGGCGAGGGCGGCCTGGTTAACGTCCTTTACGAATTGCTGTTCAGCCGGCTCAAGGGGATCGTGGTGCGCGATCTCACGGCAGGCTCGCGGCTCGCGCAGGTCACGTTGCCAGCTTCGGCCCTGCGCCCCGTAGGCTTTGAGATGGATGAGGGGATGGTTTCATACCCCATGTCAACTTTCGCCGGCCATCGTTTGCTGATGGAGTATTTCTCTTTCCCTGAGAAATTTTTCTTTGTCGATTTGTCGGGGTTGGGCGCGGTGGCGGCCGCGGGCTTCAAGGATGCGATCGAGATCATCTTTCTAGTATCAGAAGTCGAAGGCGAGGGGCGTGTTCAGAGGCTCGAACTTGAACTCTCAAAGAAAACGTTCCGCCTGGGGTGCTCGCCGATCGTCAACCTGTTTCCGCAAGTGGCCGAACCAATCCAACTGAACCAGCGCAAGTACGAATACACGGTGGTCCCCGATGTCAGGCGGCCCCACTCAATGGAGATTTACTCCATCGATGAAGTGAGCGCCATCAATTCAACGAGCCAGAAGATCACCAGCTACGAGCCGTTTTACTCGCTTCGCCACTCATCGAGAAAAGGGGACTCGTCCTGCTTCTGGCTTGCCAGGCGCCGCCCTTCTCCCCGCGCAAACGACGATGGAACCGATGTTTCGCTGACGCTGGTGGATCTGTCAACCAGTTCGGCGGAGTCTGATGCGACTACGCTTTCGGTGCGCACCACTTGCACCAACCGCGACTTGCCATCGCGCCTGCCGTTCGGCAACCAGGACAGCGATTTCGAGATGGAGGGCGCGGCTGCCATGAAGCGGATTGTCGCTCTCCGCAAGCCCACCCAACCAGTACGTCCCACGCTTGGAAAGAGCACCCTTTGGCGCCTCGTCTCCCATCTCTCGCTCAACTACCTGTCGCTGGTGCAGGGGGGGAAGTCAGGACTGCAGGAGATTCTGCGGCTCTATGACGTGGGCCGCACGGCCTATTCGCAGAACGTAATTCAGAGCATTATCGACATCCAAAGCAAGCCCCACTTTACCCGGCTCACCTCAGACCAGGGCGTGAGTTTTGCGCGTGGAATTCGAGTCGAGATGCAGATTGACGAAGACCAGTTTACCGGCGGCGGCGCCTTTCTGTTTGCCTGCGTGCTTGAACGATTCCTGGGCGAAAGCGCCTCGCTGAACAGCTTTACCCAGCTGAGCGTCGCCACTCCGCAAAGAAAGGAGGGACTCCACGAATGGAAGCCGAGATCGGGACGCAAAACGCTGGTCTAACAGATTCGCCTCTTGGCCGCGAGTTGACTGAAGATGCTTGCTCGTTTGAGTTCTTTCACGCGGTGTCGCTTCTGCAGCGGCTCAGGGCAAACTCGCGGCAGGTTGGCGGCTTCTCCAGCCCGGAAGACGAGGCGGTGCATTTCAAGGTCAACCAGAGGCTTGGATTTCCCGCCAGCGAGATACAGAATCTCGATGCTGATGCAGATGGCCGTCCTGAGATGACGGTCAATTTCATGGGGCTCACCGGTCCGCTAGGCCTGTTGCCTTACACCTATAGCGAGTTGGTCCTCGAGCGGGCGCGGGCCAAGGACCGCAGTCTTGCCGCATTTCTAGACATCTTCAATCATCGGGCGATCTCGCTGTTTTATCGCGCGTGGGAGCGGTCAAATTTTCCGTCTACCTATTCCGCCAGCGGCCGTGACCAGTTTACCCGCTACCTGTTTGATCTGATCGGGCTGGGAACAACTGGACTTCGCGACCGGCAGGAGATTGACGACGAGGCATTGCTGCACTACGTTTCGCTGCTGGCAATGCAGTCGCGCTCTGCCGTGGCGCTCGAGCAGATCATCGAAGACTACTTTCAAGTCCCGGTAGAGATTCAGCAGTTCATCGGCGGCTGGTACAGCCTGGGCTCCACAACGCAATGCGAAATGGCGGAAGAGGAATCGCCGTCAATCCAGATTGGCCAGGGCGCGGTTGTGGGCGACGCCATCTGGGACCGGCAGGCGCGCGTGCGAATCCGTCTCGGGCCGCTGGGGCTGGAGCGCTATTGCGAGTTTCTTCCGGAAGGTACGGCTTACAATGCATTGCGGGCCATCACCCGCTTTTTCAGCAATCAGTGCATCGACTTTGAGGTGCAACTGGTGCTTGATCGAAACCAGGCGCCCAGCATGGAACTCGATCTGGATTCTCAAACCCCTGCGCGGCTCGGGTGGGTCTCTTGGGCCAGAACACAGCCGCTTCCGTTCGACCCTGACGACACAATTCTGAATCTGTAAAGGGGAATGCATGGGACTCAATTTGAAAGCTTTGATTTCAAAACTGAACGATCCAACCCGCTCCGCGCTGGAGGGCGCCGCCGGTCTCTGTCTTTCCCGCACCCACTACGACATCGAGATCGAGCATTTCCTCACCAAGCTGCTTGACTCATCGTCCGGCGATTTTGCGGCTATCCTCAAGCACTTTGAAGTGGACAAATCGAGGCTCACCGCTGAGTTGTTGCGCAGCATGGACAAGCTGAAGTCGGGAAACGCGCGCACTCCCGCAATTAGTCCCACGGTGCTGAAGATGTTGACCACCGCGTGGACCATCGGCTCCATCGACTTCAACGCAGGCCAGGTGCGAACAGGTTTCACGATTCTCGCGCTTGTTTCCGACGAAGAACTTTCGCGGCTCATCAACGAAGTGAGCCGCGAGTTCCAAAAGATCAATGCGGATGCGCTTCGCAAAGACCTGCTGGGCATCATTGCTCTTTCAAGCGAAACCACTGCCGCCGCGGCACCGGTTTCAGCAGGCGATGGCGCCGCAAAGCCGGGCGGCGGCAAAACGCCGAATCTCGACCAGTACACGGTGGACCTGACGGGCAACGCGCGCAAGGGCAAGATCGACCCGGTGCTTGGCCGCGACGCGGAGATTCGCCAGATCGTTGACATTCTCACCCGCAGGCGGCAGAACAATCCCATCCTCACCGGCGAGGCCGGCGTAGGCAAGACCGCGGTGGTTGAAGGGTTCGCGCTGCGCGTGGTGCAGGGCGATGTGCCTCCGCCGCTCAAGAACGTTCACGTCCGCACGCTCGATCTTGCGCTTTTGCAGGCGGGCGCCGGCGTGAAGGGCGAGTTTGAAAACAGGCTGAAAGGCCTGATTGAAGAAGTGAAGTCGTCGGCGACGCCTATCATCCTGTTCATTGACGAGGCCCACACCATGATTGGCGCGGGCGGCCAGGCTGGACAAAATGACGCCGCCAACTTGTTGAAGCCCGCTCTCGCCCGCGGAGAACTTCGCACCATCGCCGCAACCACGTGGTCGGAGTACAAAAAGTATTTCGAGAAAGACGCGGCCCTGGCGCGGCGCTTTCAGGTAGTCAAAGTTGAGGAGCCAAGCGAGCAGCAATGCCTGGTGATGATGCGCGGACTTGTGGCCTCTCTTGAGAAGCATCACAAGGTTCGCATCCTCGACGAGGCCGTATTCTCCAGCGTTCGTCTTTCGCACCGCTATCTCGCCGGACGCCAGTTGCCAGACAAAGCGGTGAGCATTCTCGACACCGCTTGCGCGCGCCTGGCGCTCGGCCAAAGCTCGACGCCGCCCGCAATCGAAGACCTCGCGCGGCAACTCGACGCGCTCGAAGTGCAACGGCGGATTCTCGAACGCGAAGAGATTGTCGGCGCGGATCACCAGGAGAAGCTAGCCGAGATTGAGGCGCAAAGAGCCTCTGCCGACGGCAAGCTAAAGGCGCTGCAAACCCGGTGGGAAAAGGAACGCGAGTTGGTGGGAAGGATTCGCGAATTGCGCGACCAGCTCGAGGCCAGCCATGCGGAGGGCGCAAAGGCGCAAGACATGGTGGGCCGGGCTGCGCAAAAGGCCGAGTTGCAAGCGCTCGAAGGCGACCTCTCTGCCGTACAGGGGGAAACCGGCCTCATCCAGGTTTGCGTAGACGCGCAAATAGTAGGCGAAGTGCTATCGGCATGGACCGGCATCCCGGCTGGGAAGATGCTCAAGGACGAGATCACCACGATTCTTGCCCTTCAGGAGCACCTCGGCAAGCGCGTTATCGGCCAGGCGCATGCCATGGAAATCATCAGTCAGCGTGTGCAGACCTCTCGGGCCTCGCTCGACGATCCCAACAAGCCGGTCGGCGTTTTCATGTTGGTGGGCCCCAGCGGCGTGGGCAAAACAGAGACCGCCCTGGCGCTCTCAGACCTGCTCTACGGCGGAGAACACAACTTGATCACCATTAACATGTCGGAGTTTCAAGAGGCCCATACGGTTTCGACATTGAAAGGTTCGCCTCCGGGGTATGTGGGTTATGGCGAGGGCGGCGTGCTTACAGAGGCCGTCCGCCGCAGGCCATATTCCGTTGTCCTGCTCGACGAGGTTGAGAAGGCACATCCCGATGTGCTCGAAATCTTTTTCCAGGTCTTCGACAAAGGCAACATGGAAGACGGCGAGGGCCGCCAGATCGACTTCAAGAACAACATCATCATCCTCACAACCAATGCATGCACCGACCAGATGATGAAACTCGTGGCGGACCCGGAGACGGCGCCAGGCCCGCGTGCGCTTATCGAGGCACTGAAGCCCGACCTCAACAAAATCTTCAAGCCGGCATTTCTGGGGCGCATGGTTCTCATCCCCTATTACCCTGTGCGCGACGAGGCGCTGAAGCAGATTATTCGTCTCAAACTGGGCAAGATTCAGCGCCGCATTCTTGAAAACCACAAAGTGAGACTCACCTACGACGACGCGTTCCTGAATGCAGTGGCTGCCCGCTGCACCGAGGTGGAGAGCGGCGCGCGCAACGTTGACAACATTCTGACCAACACCCTGCTTCCCGACATCTCGCGCAAGATTCTCGGCAGCATGGCCGAAGGCGAAAAGATGGGCGCTCTGCACGTGAGCGTGGGTGAAGACGGGGAGTTCAGCTACGGCGAATCGTCGCCGGCTCAATTGAGTGAAGCGACGCCGCAACTCTCCATCGCGAAGTGAGCTTTGCAATGTTCCAAACGGAGAGCGTTACAGCAGAAGGGGACTGAGGAGTAATCATTGGCCGGAACCAAACCCAAACCGCATTGTCCCGTTTCCAACCCCG
Source organism: uncultured Acidobacteriaceae bacterium (assembly GCA_903911925.1). Lineage (GTDB taxonomy): Bacteria > Acidobacteriota > Terriglobia > Terriglobales > Acidobacteriaceae > Telmatobacter. The sequence goes on along the minus strand of CAIWFH010000122.1, from coordinate 46,756 downwards.
TTGTCATTGATCGGGGAACTTTGTGTCTGCAACCAACGCCTAAAGGAAATGGACTCTGCGGAACGCGCTTACCGGTTTCATCGACCTCTCACCCCATCAGCATCGATATGCTGACCTGGGACGAAGAAAAACTCACAGTCTTCTTCCGTTCCGTCGCCCACGCTAAAGCGACGGAACGTCGTGTCAAGCTTGTTTGGAGTCCTTACAATGAAAGCCGCGTCATCAATAGCATCTATGCAGCAATGCCATGGCTGGGAAAGCCGGGAACCATCGACGTTGAATTGGGAGCTCCTCGCGAGATAGATGACGAAACCCAGAAGGATACGGACCATCTTTGGGGGGCATTTTTGGATCGGGCCGCCAAAGGGGGGGCTTCTGCCTCAGATTTCTTGCAAAAGCAGGAGGAGATACGCGCTTCCTGTCTCAAAACAGTTTCCGATGTACTCGATGAAGCCAGGACCATCAGCAATGAAGTAATCCGTGAGACACAGCGGGGGATTTTCAAACTGGCGATCATCAGGGCTACATCGACGCTTGTCGTAAAGACCCTTTCGACCTTCGCGAAGAATGGCGCCATGCTCCTGCCAAATAGGTTCCTCGGAAAAGCCTTTCTCACTCCCCAATTCTTGATCGGGACAACCTACGACCTGGCTTTGGCATACATCGATGATCCAACCGATTCAGGTAAGGCAAAGTTAATCGCAATTGAACAGAAGGCCGAGGAGAAAGGCGAGAAAAAAGTTGCGACAACGCTAATCAAGAACCTTGGCGAGACGTTTCAACCGTCAGTAACGAGTTCTCATCAAGCCAAATGGCTTCCAAAAAGGCTCGCTGCGATGGAGGAACAGATGACGAAGGAGGCGGACGCCGAGCTGTACAAGAAATTTGCCAGAGACAGTCGGCGGCTAGCTCGCGCCCAACAGGACATCGCTCGAAATTCGCGAATTTCGAGCGCATTATCCAATGTGAAATTCATTTTTCTTGCTGCCGACTACTACAAAGCATTCGTGCGTCTCGGCAAAACCATCAATGAGGCCGGGGGCACGGGGTACGATTTTCTGGATCGACGGCTTGGATACTGACGCATCGGAATTGCTCGAACCTTGCAACATTTCCTTCTCACTTGAGGGGACCTCAACGATTAGCCGCGGATGTAAGAACAAGGTGTTTGCAAAATGCCAAATTACACACAAGAAGGCCGACTAGTTTCGCTGGCTACGCCGCTGGGCGATGACAAGCTGCTGCTCACTGGCTTTACCGGCCATGAAGCCATTTCGCGCCTGTTCAACTTCCAACTTTCCGCTCTCTCAGAGGATTCAGCGATCGACTTTACGACCATTGTCGGCCAGAAGGTGACCATCAACGTTGCGCAGTCTGACGATTCGAAGCGGCAATTCAGTGGCATCGTCAGCCATTTTGCGTGTACCGGGGCGGATGCCGAAATGACGCGCTATGAACTGCAGATGGTGCCGAAACTCTGGACCCTGACACGCTACGCCGATTGCCGCATCTTCCATAACAGGGATGTGACCCAGATCGTCAAGCAGGTACTCGACGACCGAGGAATCAAGTACACGGCCTCTCTGAACGGAACCTACAAGCCGCTTGAGTATTGCGTTCAGTACCGGGAAACGGATTTCAATTTCATTTCCAGGCTGATGGAGCAATTCGGGATCTTCTATTTCTTTCAACACTCCGACGGGGACCACAGCATGATGCTGGGCGACTCGACCAGTGCGCACCAGCCCTGCCCCGGCCAGGCCAGCGCAGGTTACAACCTGGTGTTGGGCGGCACGGATGTCGGCGATATGGTGAACCAGTGGAGCATCGGGCAGGAATTGCACAGCGGAATGCATTCGATTACCGACTATAACTTCACTACTTCCACCAGCGACCTATCGGCGTCCGAGTCGACGATTTACACAGTGAGTGGCAACGATGCCATGGAGATCTTCGATTATCCCGGTTTGCACGATACGCAGACAGATGGCAAGGCATTGGCCAAGCTGCGGATGCAGGAAGAGGAAGCCTCACACAAGGTGGCGCATGGATCGAGTTCGTGCCGGGCATTTACCAGCGGGTACAAGTTCGATCTGGAAGATCACCCGATGGGGGCGATGAATGCGTCGTACATCCTGACCGAGATTCAACACGTCGCATCGGTTGCCGGGTCGTACCGGGACGATGACGAATCCGGGGAGGACAGCTACTCCAATCATTTCTCCTGCATTCCGGCCGACATTCCGTTTCGCCCCGCGCGATTGACGCCGAAACCATTTGTCCAGGGGCCGCAAACCGCCGTGGTGGTGGGCAAAAGCGCGGATGGCGACTCGGCCGATGACCAGAACGCCGGTGGAGATGGCGAAGAGATCTGGGTGGATAAATGGGGCCGCGTTCTGGTGCTGTTTCCCTGGGATCGGAAGAAGGCAACGTCCTGCTGGCTGCGGGCTTCGCACGATTGGGGCGGACAGGGCTGGGGCATGATCAATATCCCGCGCGTGGGCCAGGAAGTGCTGGTGAGCTTTCTGGAGGGGGATCCCGACCGCCCGATTATTACCGGAAGGGTATACAACGACGTCCAGACGGTTCCCTATGCGCTTCCCGAGAATGGAACCCGCACCACGCTCAGAACTTCGAGTTCGACGGGGGGAGGCACTGCCCACTACAACGAGCTTCGCTTTGAAGACAAGTCGGGCAGCGAACAGGTTTTCGTTCGCGGGGAGAAGGACTACGACACGCGGATTGTCAACGACGCGCGCGAGTGGACAGGAAATAATCGAAGCCTCATGGTGATTCAGGACCAGATGGAGAAAGTTGGAGGCGACCATCACAGCCAGGTCACGGGAAACTCCAATCAGAAGATCGGCCAATCACTTTCGGTGCAGGTGGGCCAGAATCTATATGAGAAATCCGGATCCAACTTTGCGCATGAAGCCGGACAAGTAATTCACCTGAAGGCTGGAATGACAGTAGTCGTCGAGGCTGGAACGGAACTCACGCTCAAGGTCGGAGGCAACTTCATCGACATCAACCCGTCAGGCATTTCAATTGTGGGAACCATGGTGATGATCAACAGCGGCGGCGCTGCAGGCTCCGGGTGCGGGTCCAGTCCCACCGACCCCAAAGATCCTGACGAGGCCGACGACGGAAGCAAGGGAACCAAGATGAACTGATTTTCTGACGTTCAGTGCCTGATCGAGAATGCGTGAACAGCCAACATTGAGGTTCGATAACCGGCGATGAAACAACTGCAACCCGTGCTCTGGACCAAGGGCACCTTCCTGACTCCGCAGCACCTGCAACTGCAGGACAGGTTTCTGGAAGACAGTTTGAACTTCCGCCTTCAGGCGCTCAAATTCTGCGCCTGGGGATTCAGTGAAATCGTGCTCGACCAGGAGTTGCTTGCGGAGGGCCAGTTCGCTCTCTCTCGCGCATCGGGGATCTTTCCCGATGGATTGCTGTTTGAAATTCCGGGTCCGGACCAGCCGCCTCCATCCAAGGCGCTGGCTGAGTATTTCGATCCCGGAATGCGCGATCTCGACATCTATCTCACGGTTCCGGACTATAAAGAGAAGGGCATGAATGTTGCCGGTTTAGGCAAGTCAACCGGTTCCCGCTATCTGGCTGAAATTACCAGCGTCCGGGACGATAACACCGGAACCGGCGAGAAGCCGATTCAGATAGCGAGAAAGAACCTGCGGCTGCTGGCCGCAAACGAGACGCGCGAGGGCTCTTCCGCGCTGCGCATCGCCAACGTGGAACGCACTGAGGCCGGCGCTTTTCGTCTGAATCCCCGCTTTGTTCCGCCGCTTCTCGAAGTTCGAGCCAGCGACTATCTGCGCGGCCTGATCAACGGAATTCTCGAAATTCTCTCGGCAAAAAGCACACAGCTTGCCGGCGGCAGGCGCCAGAAGAACCAAAGCCTGGCCGACTTTACCGCTTCAGACATTGCCAACTTCTGGCTGCTCTACACGGTCAACTCGCACATCCCGGTGCTGAACCATCTTATCCAGGGCCAGCGCTGTCATCCTGAAGAACTTTTCTCGGCGCTCACTGCGCTGGGAGCCTCTCTGACCACGTTCTCAACCACCGTGAGGCCGCGCGATCTGCCGTTGTACGACCATCTGAATCTGAGCAGGGTCTTTGCCGACCTGGACGAAAAGTTGCGCCTGCTGCTTGAAACCGTGGTGCCGACAAACGTGGTTTCGCTGCCGCTGAAACTGGTGAAGAACACCATTTATGCTGCCGCGATTGAGCAGGACAAGTACCTGACGAATACACGCATGTACCTGGCATTCTCTGCCGACGCCAGCGAGGACACAATCATCCGCAAGGTTCCGCAACTGGTGAAGGCCTGCTCCGCATCGCAAATAGACCAACTCGTAAACATGGCGTTGCCGGGAATTACTCTCAGCCATCTGACAGTCCCGCCCAGCGCACTCCCCATCAAGATGAAGTATCAGTACTTCAGTCTCAACCAGGCCGGCCCGGCGTGGGAAGCGGTTACTCGCGCGCGTAACTTTGCCGTGCACGTCCCCGGAGAATTCATCAACCCGCAGATGGAGTTGTTGATCCTGCTGCCACAGGCGGGCTAACCCTTATGAGACAACTCACCAAACCTGTATGGTCTGAAGGAATGTACCTGGGCCCGCACCATTTTCAAGCCCAGTCCCGTTACTTTGAAGACTCTTTGAATTTTGTCGCCTCAAGCTTGTGGCGCGATGCGTACGGATTTGCAGGTCTGCAATTCGATAGCGACGCTCTCCGCAACGGCACGTTGGCCCTGTCTCATGCTCGCGGTCTCTTTGAAGATGGATTGGCGTTTGACTCGCCGGGCGCCGATCTTGCTCCGCCGCCCCGGGATTTCGCCTCACTGTTTTCGCCTGTGGCAGATCACCTGACCTTGCACCTCGCGGTTCCAATCAGCGTGAAGTACGGTCAAAATACCAGCATTGAAAACCACAACGCCCACGTCCGCTACATCGGAACCGAGCAGTTGATGCCCGATCAGAATACTGGGCTGGATGAAAGACGAATCCGGATAGGGCGCAAGAACCTGGTGCTGCTGGCGGAGGAAGAGGTGACAGATCAATTCACGAGCCTTCCTCTGGTGCGTGTAACTCGAGATGGTTCGGGACACTTTGAAACCGACCCGGCCTTTGTACCGCCCTGCCTCAGCCTGGGGGCCAGCCCGGTTTTGACCAACATGCTGCGCCGCCTCATCGAGATTCTGGACGAGAAAAGTTCGGTCTTCTCCAGCGAACAGCAGCAGCGGGCCGGCGTTTTCCAGACCGGAATGTCTGCCCGTCACGTAGCGCAATACTGGTTTCTGCACGCGCTGAACTCCAGCGTTGCGATACTGCGGCACTTTCTGCTCTCAAAACACGTTCACCCGCAGGAACTCTTCCGCGAGATGTCGCGGCTGGGCGGCGCGCTTTGCACTTTCGGGCTGGAAGTTCATCCGCGTTCCTTGCCGGCTTACGACCATCGCGACTTCGGATCGTGTTTCGCGCCGCTTGATGACCACATTCGCCGCCACCTGGAAATCGTGATGCCTTCCAAGGCGATCAAGATTCCGTTGAGGCCGGTCGAGAGCTTCCTCTTTAACGGCGACATCAAGGATGAGCGCTGCCTCGGGCCCGGTCGCTGGATTCTTGAGCTTCACTCCCCCATTGGCGAAGCGGACCTGATTGAGCGGGTGCCAAAGCTGGTTAAAGTGTGTTCGGCCCGGTTTGTGATTGAACTGATCAAACGCGCCATGCCGGGGCTGACGCTGAATCATCTGGCGGTTGCGCCGTCACAGATAGCCGCCAGGGTCGAGAGCCAGTACTTCTCGGTTCATCGGGCGGGCCCATGCTGGGATCACCTGGTGCAGAGTCGCCAGGTGGGCGTTCACATTCCCGCGGAGATTCCCTCGCCGGAGATGAGCCTGATTGTGCTGTTGGACGAATAGCCCGACTTCATCTGAGTCCTCAGCCGGGGCTCTTGACGATCGCTTCTGGAGGCCCGCTATTTGGCGGAATAGACGCAATGAAACTTTCTGCCGGTTCCTGACGTATTCTCTTGAAGTCAGGCTTCCGAGACGGCGGAACCGATGTCGTCAAGGCGAATGGCGAGTCAGTGCAAGTAATTGAATAAGCAGGAGTAAAACATGTCAGTGCAATTTTGTCATCAGTGCGGGACGGGGTTGCCGCCCAGCGCGCGGTTCTGCTCCAGTTGCGGAGTGGTGATTCCTGTCGCGCAATCCGTGCCCGGCAGGCCGCTGGTTCGGCCTATTGTCGGACGCCAGATTGCCGGGGTTTGCCTTGCGCTGGCGCAGGCCAACGGCTGGGATGTTGCCGTCGTGCGCATCCTCACCGTGTTGGGCTTCTTCTTCTCGGGCGGATTTGTGGGCATCGCCTATCTGGCGGGCTGGATCGGGATTCCTGAGGAGCCGATCCAGGTGCCGGGAGCGTATCCTCCTAATCTATGAAGGGTTGGTATGAGTCGGCTGGCGCTCGGCTGGCGTATCGGGATACCGGCGCAGGCCAGCCGGTAGTTTTTCTGCACCCCACGCCGCTCGACGGCGAATACTGGCGCCCGCTGATTGAAGACCTGGCGGGTTTGCGCGCCATCGTTCCTGATTTTCGGGGACATGGCGGCTCGGAGTTGGGGCGAAAACTGCCCGTTGGCGGCTTTGCTCGGGTTCCCAACGCGCCGGTTTTGACCATGTCGCAACTGGCCGCCGATGTCCTTTCCCTTCTCGATCATCTTCAGATTCCAGAAGCGGTTTTTGCCGGATGCTCCATAGGCGGCTATGTGCTGCTTGAACTCTGGCGCCAAGCTCCCCACCGGGTGAGCGGGCTGGCTTTTGTCTGCTCAAAGCCCCAGCCCGATGCCGAAGTCAACCTGGACAAGCGAGTTGCCATGATTGCGGCAGCACGCGCCGGCGGCGGCGAGGCGATTTTCGACGGCATGGCGCAGACGCTGATTGGGGCAACCGCACACGCGCGCCGGCCTGAAATTGTGGCCGAGTTGAGGGCGCACATGACGCTAACACCTGAAGCGCTGGTGGCCGTGCAGGCAGGACTCGCCGCACGCCCTGATTCGGTTCAGACAGTGGTTACGATCAATGCGCCGATTCTGGCCATTGCGGGCGGCGAAGACCCCGGCGTGACCCAGGCTGAGATGGAGGCCTTTCACGCTGCGCCGGGCGGCTGCGAGTTCCACCTGATGCCGGATGCTGGCCACTTTGCGGCCTATGAGCAGTCGCACAAGATGGCCGCGCTGCTGGCCGAGTGGCTGCGTCAATCAGAAGGCTGAGACGCGGCCCTGGCGCATCCTGTCGAGCGTCAGAGCCCCAATGCGATAGGCTCAAAGGAACGCCTTTTCCCCAGGGACACAATTTGACGAAAAGCTCTGTGAAATCTCCGCGCCCGTTTCAGCATCTCGAATCCGACGGCCCCCTGTGCTGCGGGCAGGTCTCGCTTGAGTCCCTGGCCCGCCGCCACGGTACGCCGCTTTACGTCTACTCAGCCGATCAGATTATGGAACGCCTGGGCCTTTTCCAGAAGGCGTTGACGGGCCGAGACCATCTGGTTTGCTATGCAGTGAAGGCCAACTCGGCGCTGGCGATTCTTAAGCTGCTGGCCGACCGCGGAGCAGGGTTCGATATCGTCTCCGGCGGAGAGCTCGAGCGGGTGCTGGCTGCGGCGCCTGAGGCTGCGGGCCGTGTTGTGTATTCCGGCGTGGGCAAAACGCCGCCGGAGATCGACCTCGCACTCAGCGCAGGCATTCTCGCTTTCAACGTGGAGAGCGAAGCGGAACTGGAACTGCTGGCCGCACGGGCCAGGAAGCTCAAGACCACGGCGCGGTTTGCTCTGCGGGTCAATCCCGATGTCTTCGCGGAAACGCATCCCTACATTTCCACGGGCCTGCGCGAACACAAGTTCGGCATCGACATTCGCAAGGCGCTGGCAATCTATAAAGAAGTCGCGCGCAATCGGTGGCTAGCGGCGTACGGCATCAGCTTCCACATCGGGTCCCAGATTCGCTCTGCGGAGCCGTTTGGCGCCGCGATGGAACGGGTGAAGAAGCTGCTGCGTCAACTAGCCCGGGAAGGCATTGCGCTCCAGGCCGTAGATGCCGGCGGCGGACTTGGCATCGACTACCATTCAGGCAAATTCGACGCGGCAGCCAAGGTCAGGGAGTACGCCGCTGCCCTTGAGAAGGCGCTGGACGGTTTCGAGGGACGGCTGCTGATTGAGCCGGGCCGGTTCCTTGTGGCGCAGGCCGGGGCCCTTGTGGCGCGGGTGCTGCAGGTGAAGCGCAGCGGAAACAAGACCTTCGTGATTACCGATGCGGCCATGAACGACCTGATCCGCCCGGCGCTCTACCAGGCTCACCACGAGATTGTGCCGGTAAGGCCCCGGGCAGGGAAGGCGCGCATCGTGGACGTGGTGGGACCGGTTTGCGAAACTGGGGACTTTTTTGCGCGTGATCGCAAACTCGCACCGCTTGAGCCCGGCGATCTAATTGCGCTGTTGGATGCCGGCGCTTACGGCATGGCGCAGAGTTCGAACTACAACACCCGTTTGCGCCCAGCAGAAGTGCTGATTGAAGGCTCAAAGGCGTGGCTGATCAGGCGGCGGGAGACCATGGCCGACCTGCTGGCGCCGGAGACGTTCTAGAGAACATCCATAACTGCCAACTGTCCAACTGAAACTAGCGCATCCTCGGCCCCGTCCTGATAAGGTGTAGCGCGGAGGGTTTTTCGAATGCAAATGGCGTTGAAAGCGGTGTATGCCCTGGCCATGGCGGGGCTTGCTCTGGGCTTATCTACAACCATGTATGCCGACTCGCTTACGGCCAAGACTGAACAGGGAAAGGTGCACGGCAAGGCCATCAACGACGGCAAGGTGAAGGCGTTCATGGGGCTGCCCTATGCCGCTCCCCCGGTGGGCGAACTGCGCTGGAAGGCGCCGCAGCCGCCTGCCAAGTGGAAGGGCGAACGCGACGCCACGACATACGGTGCGCATTGCGCGCAGGGCCGCGTTTTTGACGACATGATCTTCCAGGATGCCGGCGAGAGCGAAGATTGCCTCTTTCTGAATGTCTACGCGCCCGCCCAGGCAAAGGACAAAGCCAGGCTGCCGGTGCTGTTTTGGATTCACGGGGGCGGCTACGCGGGCGGCGCGAGTTCTGAGCCGCGCCACAATGGCGACTTTTTGCCGCTCAAGAGTGTGGTGCTGGTCACCATCAACTACCGTCTTGGGGCCCTTGGGTTTCTGGCGACAGCCGACCTGGCCAAAGAAGCAAACGGCGTTGCAGGGAACTACGGCCTGCTCGATATGGTTTCGGCACTCCAATGGGTCAAGACGAACATCAAGAACTTCGGCGGTGATCCGGGCAACGTGACCATTTTTGGCGAGAGCGCCGGTTCGTTTGCGGTGAGCACCTTGATGGCTTCGCCGATGGCCCAAGGCCTCTTCCACAAGGCCATTGGTGAGAGCGGGGGCGCGCTGGGCGAGGGCGCGCTGGCCTACCAACCGCTTGCGGTGCGGGAAGTGGCGGATGCGGAGTGGGTGGCCACGCTGGGAGTGACTAACCTGGCCGAGTTGCGCGCCCTGCCGGTTGACAAGATTCTCGATGGCGCAAAGAAGAAGGGCATGGTGGGTTTTCCGCCGGTGATTGACGGCAAGCTGCTGGTCGAGCCGGTTACAGACACCTATGCGGCGGGCAAGCAGTCTCATGTGCCGCTGATGGCGGGGTGGAACCGCGACGAGGGCAGCTTCCTGGCCAACGACATGACCGCAGAGAAGTGGAAAGCCATGGCTGCAGGCCTCTATAAAGAGAGGGCAGAGGATTTCCTCAAGCTCTATCCCGGCGATACGAACGAGCAGGCCGCGGATTCAGCAGGCGCCTACGGCGGCGATGCATTTATCGCCTTTGGCACCTGGAAGTGGCTTGAGGCGCATCGCAAGACTGGCGCATCGCCGGTGTACCGCTACCACTTCGAACTGCGCGCGCTGCCCAGCAAATATCATCTGGGTACGTTCGCCTTCCACTCTGACGACATCGAGTATGTTTTCGGCACCCTAGACACGCGGCCCGGCCAAACGGTGCGGCTGGAAGACCGCACCCTGAGCGACCAGATGATGACCTACTGGACCAACTTCGCCAAGACTGGCGATCCCAACGGAACCGGCCTGCCGGCGTGGCCCAAGTATGACAAGGACGACTCGTTAATCCGCCTCGACAGCACAATTATCTCCGGCCCGGATACGCTGCGCCCGCGGTATGAGTTCCTGTTGAAAGGGATGCCGCCGATGCGTTTCTGAGAAATCGAGAGGCAGGTTGCATAAACACAGTGGGGCGGCCTTTGGGTCGTCCCATTACAGTTGGCTGGATGACAATGTTCGGAGGATTGTTCGAATGCGGATTGCAATGAAAGCGATGTGTTTGTTGGCGATGGCGGGATTTGCTCTTGGTTTCTCGCAGCCCCTGGCTGCCGACTCGCTTACGGTAAAGACCGAGCAGGGCAAGATTCACGGAAAGACGATCAACAACGGCAAGGTCAATGCGTTTGTTGGGCTACCGTATGCGGCGCCGCCAACGGGTGATCTGCGCTGGAAGGCGCCTCAACCGCCCGCAAATTGGAAGGGCGTGCGGGAGGCGAACCAGTATGGCGCGCGTTGTATTCCCAGCGGCGCCTCTCCGGATATGGCATTTCTGGACAGCGGCCCCAGCGAGGATTGCCTGTATCTGAATGTTTATGCACCCGCGGATGCGAATGCGAAGAGCAAGCTTCCCATCATGGTGTGGATTCATGGCGGCGGGTTCATGGCAGGCGCAGGCGGCGAGCCCCGGCACAACGGCGATTTCTTGCCTTTGAAGGGCGTGCTGCTGGTTACCTTCAACTACCGCCTCGCGGTTTTCGGCTTTTTGGCAACGTCCGAATTGGCCCAGGAGGCCAACGGGACTGCGGGCAACTACGGCTTTATGGACATGATTGCGGCGCTCAAGTGGGTAAAGGCGAACGCCGGGCAGTTTGGCGGCGACCCGGAGAACGTAACCATCTTTGGAGAGAGCGCAGGCTCTTTCGCGGTGAGTACGCTGGTTGCATCGCCCATGGCCAAAGGCCTGTTCCAGAAGGCAATCGGCGAAAGCGGCGCGGCATTTGGCGGGTCGCTGGCCTACGATCCACTGGATGTGCGCGAAAAGAAGGATAGCGAATGGGCTGCGTCGCTGGGCGTGAAATCGCTCGCCGAACTGCGCGCTTTGCCTGCGGACAAGATTCACGATGAGTCGCTGAAGCGGGGGATGTTCGCGTTTCCTCCAAATATCGACGGCAAGGTGCTGGTGGAACCGGTGCCAGACACCTATGCTGCCGGGCGGCAGGCGCACGTACCGCTGCTAGCTGGCTGGAATGCCGATGAGGGCGTGATCCGGGTCAAGGATCCTGTGACTGCGGCGCAATGGAAGGAAACGGCGGCGAAGTTGTACGAGGCTCGCGCGGCGGAATTTCTGACGCTCTACCCGGCGGATACGGATGCGCAGGCTACCCGTTCAGCCATCGATTACTACGGCGATTCGTTTATCGGGTTCAGTACCTGGAAGTGGCTTGAAGCGCAGGCGAAGACCGGGGAGTCGCCGGTCTACCGGTATCACTTTGAACTGGCTGCGCCTTCGAGCAAGTACTTCAAAGGTGTGTACGCATTCCATGCCGACGATATCGAGTACGTTTTCGGCACACTGGACACGCGACCCGAGTCCGCCTGGCGACCTGAAGACCGGAAGGTAAGCGAACTCTTCATGAGCTATTGGACCAACTTCGCCAAGACAGGCGACCCCAATGGGCCGGGATTGCCGCCGTGGCCGAGGTACGACAAGGACGGGACCCTCCTTCACCTGAACAGCACAGTAACCTCGGGCCCGGATGCGGTGAGGCCTCGGTACGAATTTTTGCTGAAGGGCATGCCGGCGTTTCGCTTCTAAAGGTTAAGGCGCAAACAGGAATGGCCGCCCCTCGGCGGCCATTCTCATTGCTGCTAGTTGCGTTACGTTCAATCTGCAGTGATGCCTGCATCCGCGTTGGTCAGCTTGTAGGTCGTGTACACGGTGATGCTTTGGCCGGGCACTTTGTCCGTCAGCGCTCCGCTTTCCGGCCCTACATAATCGTGCGCCAGCGGGTCCATTGCGAAGTCAGGCTTCTGAATCGCATCTTCGGTTACCTGGTACTTGTAAAGCGTCTGGCCTGTTTTCAGATTCGCCAGGTTCAGTTGGATCTGCTGGTCTGCCTCCGATTTATTCAACACGTAGATCGTCAGGTTGCCCTTCGGGCTGCGCAACGCGGTTACCTCTACGTCTGGCAGAGCGCAATCCGCCTTCAAGACCGCCGAGTGCTTCGCCATGAACCGCGTAACAATTCCGTACGTGTAGTAGGGAACGGGTTCCGGCGTTACCCGCTTGTAGTAGTCCCAGCGGTTCGCATCGAAGGTGCGGACCAGTTGCCACTGTCCGTCCAGGTCGCCGCGGTTGGTATAGCTCCAGCGATTGAACCCATCTACGCCCGCGTTCATGCCTTCGATCAGTTTCTGTTCGTTGGTCAATTGATTCGTGTAGGACTTCGGCGAGGGGTCGTCGCGCACCACAGAAACGTTGCCGCCCGCCGCATCGCCAAATTCCGACAGGAAGAACGGAATCCCGCGCGCGTGCGCCTTGTCAGCCCACAGCTTAACCAGCGTTGCATCCGGATAGTTGCCGTAGTTGTGCGAGTCCCAGGCTCCGACAGTTTTGTCGTCGAAATTGAAATCCGGCGTGCCCTGGGTCAATCCCCAATCCGGTCCGGAAACACCAACCCCGGTCAGCCCGCGCTTGTCGAGCTCCGCGCGCAGCGCATGGATGGCCGGCATCAGGTCCATCGACTGCCCGTCGGGCCCGAGCCACCAGCCCCATGAACCGCCCGGCTCGTTTACCATGCAGAGCCACTTGATCGACGTGTAACCCTTATCCTTGACCAGGTGTTGCAGCAGCGTCCCCAGTCCGGTGGCGAAGTCGTCAACCGATTTGGGAGCGCTCTGCAGACGCGACACGTTCTCAAACTTGTTCCACTCCACGTCCGCCCACATCTGGGTAAAGAACACGTCCACGTGGTTCGTCTGGCACCAATCCAATATCCGATAGAGCGCCTTCATCTGGTCGTTGTCCCAGGTGAACTTGCCCTTCTCCGGCTCGTACATCCGCATATCAACTTCGACGCGCACCCAGTCGAGCCCCAGCCAACTGGCGTGACGCTCAAGGTCATTCCACGCATCGGTCGAGTTCAGCGGAGGATTTCCGCCCCATCCGCTTCCGCGTGAATTGCGGTTGTCCCGGTTCGGCATATCGGGATACCAGTAGGCTTCCGGCCCCATTGCGTGCCATGAAGCACCCGCGCCTCCGGCCATTGTGTGCGTCGCTACGCCCGTGTCGATGTGGATGATTGCCGGCGGCAAACCTGCCGCCGGGCCGCCTTGCGCGCGGGCGGAATGCGCCAGAGCAAACGTGGAAAACAGGAACACAAAAAGAGCCGAGTTCCGCACGCATTTCCACTGCGGATGGGCGATTGGCCAGAAGCTTGGCAATATATTCCTCTTTCTTATCCCTTGGAAGACGCGGGACCTGACGCATATGGATCGTGGATCTCCATAGCCAATTCCCATACGCCGCGTGCGCGCTGGTACATCAAGGCCCGGAAGTTCTTTGGATCGTCGATGCGCCATGCTTCTGGAGTCGAAAACCAATAGGCGGTCTCCTCGTTCATCCAGGTTTGATAGTAGACGCCCCACGCCGCGAGCAGGGCATTGGCTTGCAGGGCGCCGTCGTTGCGCTGTTTGCCGCAATGGTAGATGTTGGCCGTGGCGCAGTAGCTGACGCCGGTCCACACCTCGAACTGGTGCAGGTATTCGCTATCGCCAACACCGGGCAGTGAATCGGGGTGAACGGCATTGGCCACTCCCACATCGCCAATTCCATCTCCGTTGCAGTCTTTCAGCGCCAGCACGCCGCGTTTGAAAAGCTGACGGTAATGGGACGTCATGCGATCGGCGGGCAGCACCGGGGGCATGCCGCAGACGTCAAGATAGCGTTGGCCGACCATGGCGTCGCCCATCATGTCGTCGTTGTGCTGGTTGTACTGGTAGTAACCATACTGCGCATTCCAGAACTGCTTTTCGGTGCTGGTGCGCGCCTTGTCAAGCATCGCGCAAATCTCCATGCAAAGAGCGTTTTCTTTCTTGTGCATGGCTGCTGCCTTCAGCATCTCCAATGCGCCAAGCCAGAGCACGGCGTTGAAGAGCTTGTTCTCAAGGTACTCTGAGCTCTTCATCTCGCTCAGCCCGTCGCCATCGAGGTCGGTGGTGATCTGGTAGCGATAGCTACGCACCATCGCCGGCCACACTTCATCGAGAAACTTGTCGTCGCCGGTCTTGTGCCAGTAGGTGTAGCACTGCTGGATAAACTTGGGCGAAAGCTCCGACCAGGGCGTGGTGATGCGGCCTTTGATTCCCAATGGGCCCTGGTTATAGCCGCGGCCGTAACCATCGTAGGCAAAGAGCGGATCGCCGTCGATGGCGCCCGCGTCATGCGGGCAACTGCCGTCGGCGGAATCCATGATGAAATCGTTAAACAGCAGCAACGTGGCGCGTTCCTGGTCCGGCCAAAGATCGCGGTTGCTGCGTGCCGGATGATGGCGCACATCGAAGGACTCGGCAAGCGAATACTCCTGGCACTCCATCACGAATGAAACGTGCTGGCCCGGCCGGTTGCCGAATTGTTTTGGCTTTGTTATACATCCATTTTCCCAAAATGATCCGCCGAAGGTGCTGTAGTAAAGCTCGTTGAGCGCGACCTGCTTCACCCACTCCGGGTGCGCGTCACTTTGGATGATTGGCCGCTGCCAGCCGTCAACGGCGGCAAGCCACTTGTCGCGATTGAGCAAAGCTTCTTCGCAAATGTGGAAGGCCTGCTCGCGGGCTGTTGCGGGGAACCACTCGGTGTAGCGCCTCCACCAGCGCGTACCTGCGCCAAATTCAATTTGAGGAAAGTACCAGCCGAGTGCGAACGGCACAACCGTGCTGGCCCCGGGCTCGAGATTCACCGTTACGCAGAGCGCGCCTGAGGGCATCTGGCTGGCCTCTACCAGGTTCGCGTTTTGAAGCGCGCCGGTTGAGAAAGCCTTCCAGATATCTGAGCCGTCGCCGCTGCCGTCCCACGCCGGCACATAGGTGGCGGCGTGGCTGGTGGCGATGCACCACTCCGTGTTTTCAGTTTCAGGCGAGTTCTTCGCGTCATGCGCCTCCATCAGAACGGCGGTGACGCCGGTCTTCGGATTTTGCATTACACGATTGGTCAATCCGTACCGTTCCCTGGCGGTCTTATCGCCGCTCGCGGCCTGTTCGCGGCCCATGGGGGTATTCTGCGGGCCGGCGTAGGGAGCGTTGGGGAACGTGAACATCACCGAGAGCTTGGCCTTGGCTTTTCCCGGATTGTGCAGCTTGAAAAGAAAGAGCGCGGAGGGATAGGAGGTCTCGCGATAGTTGTCCTTGATGACGGGCGAGAAGAATTGCAACGAGATATCCGTGGAAAAATTCTTGAAGTCGCACCACCCCTTTGGAAAGAGAGCGTGGTATTCGCCTTCGCCGGGCTTGAGCCTTGGCCATGCGGGCAGGACATCATCGGTGGCCAGGGTTTGCGCCTTGACGGCGCCACCCTCGACCTCTTCGCGCACGTGGAAGGCGGCCTGCGACAGAAAGCGCTCCTCGTACCGGCCGGTCTTCATTTGCCACGGCCCGAAAGATCCGCAGAGGTTGTACATGAAGTTGCCCGCGCCCACGCCGCCCAGCGGGATTCCTTTTTTGCTGCGGGTCAAGGTGTTGAGGCCGATCAAGTCGCCTGATTCTTTGCTCTTTTCAGGAACGAGATCGATCTTCGGCAGGGCGCCGAGGGGCCTGCTCCATGCGCAGGATGGAATGGGCCACTTGGCCGCATCGTCGGCAGAGCCGCTGACTGGAGAGGTTGCCGGTTCTACCGTGGTCGGCGAAGGAGAGGCGGCGATCGCGAGCGGGCTTGCGGCAGCAAGCAGGCCAGCGGCGGAGCTGGCGCGTAAGAAATTGCGACGAGAGAATTCCTGTTTTTTCATAGAGCCCCCAGCAGATTGCTTAATTTATTCTGCTAGGGAGAATATCAGCTTTAGTGGTTCACGCCGGCAGCGGTGGCAAATCCCTGCGCCTGGGCCGGCGGAATGGTGGTGATCGGCGGCGGGTCGGCGAACGAAGAATTCTTGGCGTTGATGGCATTCGAGTAGTCGGGGCCAAGGCCAAGCGTCTTTAGCGCGCGCGAGTCAGGCATCAACTTGGTTTGCCAGCCGTGATCGGCCTGGAACTTTTGCATAGCGGCAATAGTCGTGGCGTCCCACCGGCCGTCGGCTTCCGTCGTTAGATAGCGTTCCCGGATCAGCGCCTGCTGAATCTCGATGACGCGCGCCGGCTCAATGGCTTGCTGGCCATGGAGTTTCTTCTTCGCCGGTTTTTTCTTGTGAAGGCTCTTTGCGTGGCCGGTAGTAGATGCTTTATGAGTTGTTGAGGCCGTGGCCGGAGAGATTGCCAAAGCAGCAAGTAGTACGGAAGCGATGCCTGCTCGGATCAATAGCATGTTGATACCGCCTTTTAGAAAAGAGAACCTGCCCGAGACTTGGATAGAAGTCTATTGGATTCTCTTGCACTGCGCCAACGAAAAACGATGCCCGAATCGCCGCGATAAATGCTCGATCTGAGGGCGCAGGCCGCGGAGTTTGCGCGGCCTGCGCCTTCAGGATTACTGCAAAGTGCCGCCCAGGTAGTTGATTCCATTGTCGGGATGGCGCGGATCGATCACCTCGAAAACCACGTCGTCGCCGGACTTGATTTTGCTGACCACCGCGTCGTATTGGTCTTTGGTTCCGGTGGCCTGCTTGTTGATGCGGACGATCACCAGTCCGGGCTCAAGTCCCTGCAAGTCGGCAAACGAGCCGGCGCGAACCGACTGAATGACGACTCCAGGAGTATGGAGTTTGGCGGAAGTGGAGGCCGAAACCTCGCGGACCACCATGCCAAGTTTGGCTTCGCCGGCATCTCCCTTTTCGTCCGGATTGATGTCGGATTTCGGGTTGCCCAGGTCGGCAAAGACCTTGTCGCGGTCACCGATGGTTACGGTGGTGTCGCCCTGCTTGCCGTCTCTCATGTAGCCGATACGGACGGTCGAGCCCGGGCGGCGGCTGGCAATTTCGCTTACCAGGTCGTCGCCGTCCTTAATGGAGCGGCCGTCGATGCTCACAATAATGTCGCCGACCTTGATGCCCGCCTTCTCGGCCGGACCATCGGGGTGCACTCGCTGCACGAGCACGCCGTTCTTGAAGCCGTAGACGCGATTTACGGCGCCGGAAAGACCCTCGCGGAATTCAATTCCGATGGAACCGCGAGTGACTTTGTGAACGGGGCTGATGAGGTCGTTGTAGATTTCGGCCACGGTGTTCGATGGCATGGCGAAACCGATGCCCTGGTAGCCGGCCGACTGAGTGTAGATGGCCGTGTTCACGCCGATGACTTCGCCGTTCATGTTCAGCAGGGGACCGCCGGAGTTGCCGGGATTGATGGCCGCGTCAGTCTGGATGAAGTGCTGAAACTGGCCCGTCGCTCCGGGCTCAATGGTGCGGTTCTTGGCGCTGATGATTCCGGCGGTAACAGTCTGCGATAGCGCAAAGGGACTGCCGATAGCCTCAACCCAGTCGCCCACTTGCGTAGTGTCGGAGTTGCCCAGTTTGACTGTGGGCAGCGGCGAACTGGTGTCGATCTTGATCACGGCGAGGTCGGTCGCCTTGTCAGTGCCGATGACGCGCGCCGGACGCCCTTCGTCAGAAGTGTTGTCTGGATCGGTTGATAGCTTTACATAAATCTGGTCGGCCTTTTCAACCACGTGGTAGTTGGTGATGATGTAGCCCTTGGAGTCGACGATGAAGCCGGAACCGAGAGACTCGCGAACGCTGCCGCCGTCCTCACCGCCATCGGGCATGCCGGGCGCCTGGCCGCCGAAAAATTTGTTGAAGAAGTCTTGGAAGTTCCCCTGGCCCTGACCCTGCTGAGTTTCGTCGCCCTGGTCATCGTCACCGGGGTTCTGAGGATTGGGCTGAATGCGCGTATGCGGGTTGCGGCGGTTCTTGTTCTCACTCTGCTTGGGAAGGGTGCGGGTGTTGATGTTGACCACCGCGGGCCCAACCTGTTTGGCAATCTTGACGAATTCGTTGGGAGCTACCGAGGAATTAAATACCTTGAGAGGGGTGGCATCGGTGCTGTCGTTATGCCTCTCTTGCCCGCGGACCCCGTGAGCAGCGAAGGAACCGGCCACAATAGCGGCCGACAGAGTGGCAAGCAGGACAAATGCTGAAGCGAGACGGCGCGAGCGCAGCCGTTCAAAGAGCGATTTCATGGATTCGTTGACCTCGTCGAGTTGCCAGCCGTCCGGCTGGATTGATCAATGTACCAGCAATGAGTATAGCCAGTGGCGGGCAACCCCGTCTGGCTTGGTGGCCCTCCCGTATGCCAAGGATTCGGCGGGGTTTGTCTGTCTGCGATCCGCCGGTTCCGGGGCATGCTGCGAAAGCAGCCATCCTGATTTATAGACGCGGTTCAGATGAAAGTGTCGCGGATTCAAGATACTGAGCCATAGGAGCGCGGGGAATAGAATACTCCAGTGACGGACTCCGGGCATTAGCCCGGCAAGTTCCTGAATGGAGAAAGCTTCGATGAAGACTCGTTTCCTGGTATCAGTTGTCCTGCTTGCGATAGGCCTTTTCGATAAGTGCAAAAGCGGCCTATGCGGCAAAGACGCCCAAGCCCGTCAGCGCAAAGAAGTGGGAGACACTGGCCGATGCGGCGCTTGCGGCCATGAAGCAGCGTGCGCAGGAACTGAAAATGACCGGCGTGGCGCAGGTTTCCTATGCCGAGGGCGACACCGTGCAGGGTTGGCGGTCCAGGATGGCGGTCGTGGGCAGGATGACGGCCGACCCCTCAGGAAGCGACAAAGGCAGCAATTTTCTGGCTATCGCATACACCAAGGCCGGCGAGATGGCCGACACGAAGGAAAACAGCGGCGGGGGAAAGCGTCCGCCACTGACCGGAGAGTTCGGATGGCCGGGCGGGGCCGTCGCGCGCATTCCTTCGGGCTACCTGATCGTTTCATTCAGCGGCGGCAAGGGTGAGGACGACTTCAAAGTCTCACAGGCTGGGCTTGAGGTGTTGAAGGCCGGCCTTTAGAAACAGGGCAGTTAGGTCATTTTCGAGATCGTTTGGTGATCTGTATCACTGTATACTGTTCAGTAACGCCTTTAAGGTGAAGCTCGCTATGTATTTGCTTTGGCTCCGAGTTGCGGCGATTCTCTATGCAGCGGCAAGCGTCGCCGTGTTCCCGGCCGTGCTCTACGGCCTGGAGCGGTGGCGCAAGATTTGTGTCCACCTGGCCGGCCTGGCGCTCTTTTTCCATTTCGTTTCTGCGATGGAGATGCTGGTGCAGGCCCATCGATGGATGCCTATGGGTGTCCGGGAGGTGGAGTCGCTGCTGGGTCTGGTAGTGGCCGGACTCTTCTTTCTGGTCTGGTGGCTCTACGACGCGGTTTCTCTGGGCATTTTTGCCTTGCCGTGCACCTTCTTCCTGCTTTTTGTGCCTGCGCTCGGGCCCGGCCGCTACACCTTCCCGTCTGAGGGCGTGCGAGTCAGTTGGCTGATTGCCCACATCATCGCGCTCATGCTGGCTTATGCCGCACTCGGCTTCAGCCTGCTTGCTTCTGTGCTCTACCTGGTGCAGGAGCGGCGGCTGAAAAGCAAGCATACTGCCGCCAAGCAGAGCCGCTGGCTACCCACGGACTGGATTCCCTCGCTGGATGCTCTTGAACGGCTGGCTCACGCAACCCTGGAATTCGGCTTTCCCTGCATGACCGTGGGCTTGGTGATCGGCTCGGTGCTGGCCCAGGAAACCGTCCTTGGGGCGGCCTACTTCCGCGACCCCAAAGTGGTCGCCTCCTTTGCCATGTGGGCGGTTTACGTTGCCTTGCTGCTGGTGCGCCGCGGAGCGGGCCTTCGCGGACGAAGGGCAGCTTATCTCTCTGGCGCCGTCTTTCTGGTGATGCTCGCAGTGATGGCAGCCAACGTCTTCAGCCGCGTACACAGGTTCGGTCCGCAATGACCCTGGCCATCATCGGAGTCAACCACAAGACCGCGCCCATCGAAGTGCGCGAGCGCATTGCCATCTCCCGCGAAGACCTGCCCGAGGTCACGCGCGCATTGGCGGCCGTGCCCGGTGTCAGCGAGTGCATGATTGTCTCCACCTGCAACCGCGTTGAACTGCTGGCGTCGATTGACTCACAGGAAATCGATCTCACTTCTTTTCTGCACCGCCATTTCGGTCTGGACCCGGCACTGCTTGCGCCGCACCTTTACCAGCAGCGGGATCAGGAAGCGGTGCGGCATCTCTTCCGCGTCGCCGCTAGCCTTGACTCCATGGTGGTGGGCGAGCCGCAGATCCTGGGCCAGGTGAAGGAAGCATTCGCCGTAGCCCGCGCTGCAGGAACCGTGGCCGGACAGCTTGAGCACCTGCTGCAATGCACTTTTGCTGCAGCAAAAAAGGTACGCAGCGAGACTGAAATCGGCTCCAACTCCGTTTCGATTGCCTCCGTGGCCGTTGACTTGGCACGCAAGATTTTTGGCTCGCTGCAGGGGCGCACGGTTTTTCTCGTAGGCGCGGGCAAAATGAGCGAACTGGCTGCGCGGCACCTGGTTCAGCAGGGAGCAGGCGCCATCCTGGTCACCAACCGCACCCAGGAGCGCGCCCGCCGCATGGCTGAGCCGTTTCAGGGCAAGGTGATTCCTTTCGAGGAACTCTACGAGGCCGCCAGCCAGGCCGACATCGTGATCAGTTCCACCGGCGCCCCCCACCCCATCTTCCGCCGCGAGCATGGACAGACCTTCATGCAGCGCCGCCGCAACCGGCCCATGTTCTTTATTGACATTGCCGTGCCCCGCGACGTTGACCCGGCGATGAACAAGCTGGAAGGCATATTTGTTTACGACATCGACGACCTTCAACAGGTGGCCGCGGCCCACATGGCCGAGCGCAGCCGCGAAGCCAGCGATGCCGAGGCCATGATCGAGGGCGAAGTACAGCGCTTCCACCAGCGCCAGCGCACCGTCAATGTGGCGCCGGCCATTGTCGCCTTGCAGCAAAAAGGCGAGGAAATTCGCCTCGCAGAATTGCGCCGCATCCATTCCAGGCTGGGCCCGCTCAGCGCCGAGCAGACCGCCGCCATTGAAGCGCTTACCCGCGGCCTGGTAAACAAGTTTCTTCACCCGCCCATGCAGGCGCTCAAGCAGGCTGCCAGGGAAGAAGACGCAGCCCGGCTTGAAGCTCTCTGCGAAACATGGTCGCTGCCCACAGCAGCGGATCGCGAATCCGTAGTTGAAACGCAGGAATTGCCTGCCCCAACCAGCCCGGAAGAAGAGACAACGGTGACCAAAGCTGAAGAGGTGAGCGGTCGATGAATCTGCGTATTGGAAGCCGCGGTTCGCAACTGGCCCTGTGGCAGGCCAACCACATTTCCGCACTGCTGCGCGGCGAGGGCCACTCGGTCGAAATCGAGATTATCAAGACCACCGGCGATCGCCTGCAGGAAGTCACTTTCGCCCAGGTCGGCTCCAAGGGAATGTTCACCAAGGAAATTGAAGAGGCGCTTGCCGAGGGGCGCGTTGACCTAGCCGTCCACTCGCTCAAAGACCTGCCGACTGAACTGCCGGAGCCGTTTGCGTTGGCCGCCACGCCGCCGCGCGTTGATCCTCGGGATGTGCTGGTCTCGGTTCACCATGCCAGTTTGGAGGCTTTGCCTCTGGGCGCGCGAGTGGGCACCAGCAGCCAACGCCGGCGCGCGCAGTTGAAGGCGCTTCGGCCGGATATTGAGGCCGTCGAGTTCCGCGGAAACGTGGATACCCGCCTGCGCAAACTGGCCGAGGGCCAGGTGGAAGCGATTCTGCTGGCCGCCGCCGGACTGGACCGGCTGGAGAAAACCGAATGGGTGCGCGAGCGGCTGGAGCCCAGGGATTTTTGCCCTGCTGCCGGGCAGGGATCGCTGGGCATCGAGACCCGCAAAGGCGATGCTGCAACCATCGCGGCGGTCGCGTTTCTCAACGATCCGGAAACCCGCTTTGCTGTGACCGCAGAGCGCGCCGCGCTGGCCGCTCTGGGCGGCGGATGCCAGGTCCCCATCGGCATCTATTGCCGCGTCGACACTGCCGCTGAACCGGACGATGCGAATGCGCCTTGGGTTGAGATCTTCGGCGTAGTAGCTGCGCCCGAGAGCGGCGAGGCCGTGCGCATCTACCACCGTGTACCGCAAGCGAGTGCAGAGCCCGTGGCACTGGGCCGACTGGCCGCGCAGATGCTCATTGAAGCCGGTGCCGGGCCGCTGCTTGAAGCCCAGGCCTCTGGCGGGTCGGCACGGTGAGCCAATTGCCGTTGGCCGGCCGGCGCGTGCTCGTTACGCGCGCCGCACACCAGGCCGGCAAGCTCAGCGATGGATTGCGGGCGCTGGGCGTGGAGCCGGTCGAAGTACCTGTGCTAGAAATCTGCCCACCCGCCAGCTTTGATCCGCTCGATACCGCACTGCGCCAAATTGACTCATACAACTGGCTCATCCTGACCAGCGCCAACGTGGTCCGCGTTCTTCGGGAGCGAGCAGCGGTTTTAGGAGTTGCGCTGACCCAACGCGCCTCGTTACAGGTTGCTGCCGTTGGCAGCGCAACGGCGAAGGCCGCCATCGATGCAGGCATCAAGGTTGACTTCATTCCGGAGTCCTACGTTGCCGAAAGCCTGGTCGAAGGTCTGCTCGGCAAGGTCGCCGGACAGAGAATTTTGCTCGCGCGGGCAGCAGTCGCACGCGACGTGATTCCCGACGCAATGCGCGCGGCTGGAGCCGAGGTCGATGTGGTGGATGCTTACCAGAACGCGATCCCGGAGGCCGCACCGGAACAGCTTCGGCGGGCACTTGCCCAGGGAATCGATGCAGCGACCTTCACCAGTTCGTCCAGCGCGACGCATCTGGCCGAGGCAATAGGCAAGGCCGGCCTTCCTTGGCCCTTACCCGGCATTCCCGCTATCTCCATCGGCCCCATCACCAGCCAGACCCTGCGCGAACTCGGCTGGGAGCCTGCTGCCGAGGCCAATCCCTCTGACATTCCCGGACTGATCGCCGCCGTTGTGAAGGCACTGCCGAAAGAAAGCTGACCTCCCAAGATGCCGGGTGCCCCAGGTCTCGTTTCTGAGACCTGGGATACCGCGAACCCAAACCAGTCTCCCTAGACTTTGCCATGTCTTGTCTTTGGAGCGGCACAAATGCCGGGTGCCGGGTGCCCCATCCTTGGCGCGTCTTTGTTTTTGCGCCAAGGGTGAGATACCACGAACCCAAACCAGCCAGTTCTAACTGCTCCAGGTTTTGTCCTTGGAGTGGCAGAGCTGCTCGAGGTTGCAGCGATCACACTTGGGCTTGCGCGCTTCACACACCTGTCTACCGTGATGGATAAGCTGATGGGAGAAGCTGATCCAGCGATCCTGCGGAATCACCTTCATCAATTCCTGCTCGACTTTTTCCGCGGTTTCGGCCTTGGCCAGGCCGAGGCGGCGGGCAATGCGAAAGACGTGCGTGTCGACTACAACACCCTCGGCTTTGCCAAAACTGACGCCGAGTACCACGTTGGCAGTTTTGCGCGCCGCGCCGGGGATGGTGATGAGCTCGGCGAGCGTCTCTGGGACTTTGCCTTTGAATTCTTCGACAATCTTGCGGCCTGCGCCTTGAATCGACTTGGCCTTGTTGCGGAAAAACCCTGTGGTTCGGATGAGGTCTTCGAGTTCCGGCAAAGTCGC
This sequence comes from uncultured Acidobacteriaceae bacterium, assembly GCA_903911925.1. Classification (GTDB taxonomy): domain Bacteria; phylum Acidobacteriota; class Terriglobia; order Terriglobales; family Acidobacteriaceae; genus Telmatobacter. The sequence continues at coordinate 22,801 of CAIWFH010000122.1, read as the reverse complement.
CTTGGACATAGCGGCTGGGGTAGGGAAGCGCTTGAATAATGCCGGCGTCACCATGTTCACGCGAACGTCGGTGCATTGGGCAGAAAGGATTGTGGCGACCAGAAGTTCCCAGGGGGAGCGGTGGGTGAGGGCGCACTTAACTTCGGGGTAGGCTTCATCAAGAGCTTTGAGGATGGCCGCCACGCGCTCGGGGGCGAGGTCGCCGCGTTGCGGTCGGCCCTTGGGCGACGGTTTCTTTGCGGGTTGCTTGGATGATTTGGTTGCGGGCATGATTTGTTCTGCCGTTCCTGTGTCTTGATTGGTGGCTTCCCACCCTTGCCGCATGAACCAGGACGCGGCAAGGACGGGGTACCCGGCTTTTCAAAGCAATAAGCTTCCGCTCAGCCAGTTGGTGAGATTCTCCACCGGCAGCCTCACGCCGACATAAAACTGCCCGAACAGCGCATACACGGCGCTCACTTCGTCGAAGCGCATTTCGTAAATCAGTTTCTTGAAGACCACCGGGTCCTCGGCGAAGAGGTCCACGCCCCACTCCCAGTCGTCCATGCCGATGGATCCGGAGATGATCTGCTTCACCTGGTCGGCGTAGCGGCGGCCGATCATGCCATGCTCGTGCATCATGCGCTGGCGGTCGGTGAAGGGAACCGAGTACCAGTTCACGGTTTCGCCGCGCTTGCGGTCCATGGGGTAGAAGCAGATGTACTTCGCTTCGGGAATGGCGGGGAAGATGCGCGGCGCCATGGCTGCGGCCGAGCGCTGGAGCGCGGCGGCCACTTCAGCCTGCCACTCGGGCGTGAAGGTATCCAGGCCCTTGGCGGCGGCGCCTTCGTACGTTTTGCGGGTGGATTCGTACAGGCCAAGTTCGACTACCGACACGTAAGAATGTACCTGCGTGAGGAAATCGCTGAGGCGCGTCTGGGCCAGATTCAGTTCCACCTGGTTCAACGCTTCAAGCGAATCGCGGAAGTGGACAAGTATCAGGTCGCCTTTGTGGCCAAGCTCTGAGTAGAGCGCGGTGCGGATGGGCGTGTCGGCGCCTGCGCGTTCCATTTCCTTGAGCGCCTCAACGGCTTCAGCGGCAATGGCGGTGCGCTCGGCGGCCGGCAGGGCGCGCCATGATTTCCAGTCAAAGCGGAAAAACTGGTGGAGCAGGCTGGAGCCTTCAAGCGTAAGCGGGACAGGGGGAAAGTCGTTCAACGGAAACACCTCATGCTTTCGATCAAGCAGCTTTCATCGTAGCAAAAGGGGCAGGCTCCAGGGGCCTCACGGTCTTAGATCGCTTTCCAAACTGGCGGCTCCGGGCGGAGCGGCTTCGTATTGCTCGCCCCATGCTTTCATGGCAATCAAAACCGGGTTGAGAGCGCGGCCCTTGGGCGTAAGCAGGTACTCGGGGCGCGGGGGATGGTCGGCGTAAAGACGGCTGGTGAGAATGCCGTGAGCGGTCAGTTCCTTGATGCGGGAGGAGAGCACGCTGGGGGTCAGGCCGGGAAGGCTGGTTTCGAACTCCTGAAAGCGCCGTGTGGGATGGAGGAAAAGATCCCTGAGGATGAGGATGGTCCAGCGGTCGCCGATGATGTCGAGAGTGCGTGCGATCGAACAGCGCATCGAGTATTTTCTCGCCACGAGTTGTCCCTCCCGAGACTAATTGTACTAGCGACTAGTATAGAACAAGTTACTCTAGTAAAAATGCAAACAAAAATCCCGGGAAACAACGGGATATGCGACACATCCGGGCCAGGTGCAGACGGAAGCGACGAGCACCCCGATTGCACTCGCTATACTCGCTTAAGCATGAGCGAAAAGATTATTGGCATTCTCGTCCTCTTCGTCACCCATGTAATTCAAGCGGGCGGCTACGCCGGTGTTGCAGCGCTGATGGGGATTGAGTCGGCATGCATTCCGCTGCCCTCTGAGATCATTATGCCGTTTGCAGGCTATGTGGCTTACCTGGGGCACATGAATCTGTGGCTGGCGGCCACGGCGGGAGCCCTGGGGTGCAACGCCGGCTCGCTGGTGGCGTACTGGATTGGGGCCAAAGGTGGGCGGCCGATGGTGGAGCGGTATGGCCGCTGGGTGCTGATGAGCCACCATGACCTGGACCGCATGACCCAATTCTTCAATAAATACGGGGCGATTACGGTGCTCGCCGGCCGCTTGCTGCCTGTGGTTCGCACCTTCATCGCATTTCCGGCGGGCATTGCAAAAATGCCCCAGGGCAAGTTCCACCTTTACACGTTTGTTGGCTCGTGGCCGTGGTGCTTCGCGCTGGCTTACGTGGGCATGAAGCTGGGCCAGGCGTGGAATACCGACCCGCGTTTCCATGAGTGGTTCCATCGCTTCCATCTCGCGGTAGAGGTGGGATTGCTCGTCGGCATTGTGTGGTTTATATGGAGTCACCTGAACAGGATGCGGCAGAGCGACAGGGCGTAGAGACAACGCGCGCCGCGCATGCTGAAAGACAAACATTTCGCGAGGCTGTGAGCCTCAAAACCAACAGAGAGAAGGAAGCAAAGATGGCAACGAAGAAGGCAGCGAAGAAGGTTGTAACAAAGATCAAGCGGGCCGCGTCAACCAAGGTAAAGCCGGCCAAAGGCAAATTGGGCGTGATGGTAGTGGGACTGGGCGCCGTGGCCACCACGATGATCGCCGGTGTTGAGGCCGTCCGCCGCGGACTGGCCAAGCCGATCGGTTCGCTGACCCAGATGGGCACCATTCGCCTCGGCAAACGCACCGACAGCAAGTCGCCGCTGATCAAGGACTTTGTTCCGCTGGCCGACTTGAACGACATTGTGTTCACCGGTTGGGACATCTTCAAAGACAACGTGTATGAGGCGGCAGCGCATGCGGCAGTTCTCGACAAGGACATGCTGACCGAGCTGAAGCCTTACCTTCAAAAGATCAAGCCCATGCCCGCGGTGTTTGACCAGTACTACGTCAAGCGCCTCAACGGCACGCACGTCAAGAAGGGCAAGAACAAGCGCGACCTGGCCAATCAGATCATCGCCGACATCAAGGCCTTCAAAAAGACCGTGGACCGCGTCGTAATGATCTGGTGCGCTTCGACTGAGATTTATCTTGAGCCCACGGCCGTTCACCAGACCATCGCATCGTTCGAGAAGGGCCTTGAGAACGACGACATCGGCATTCCTCCCTCGCAGATCTACGCCTACGCGGCGCTGACCCAGGGAGTGCCTTTTGCCAACGGCGCGCCCATGGTCACGGTCGATTGCCCGGTGATGGTCGAGCTCTCGAAGAAATACTCGGCGCCGATCTGCGGCAAGGACTTCAAGACCGGCCAGACATTTATGAAGACGGTTCTGGCGCCGGGCCTCAAGGCGCGCATGCTGGGCGTCAAGGGCTGGTTCTCGTTCAACATGCTGGGCAACCGCGACGGCGAAGTGCTTGACGATCCAGAGTCATTCCGCTCCAAGGAAGTCTCGAAGATGGGTTCGCTTGATTACATCTTCCAGCCCGAGCTTTATCCCGACCTGTACAAGGACCTTTACCACAAGGTTCGCATCAACTACTATCCGCCGCGCGGCGACGACAAGGAAGCCTGGGACAACATCGACATCTTCGGTTGGATGAATTATCCGATGCAGATCAAGGTCAACTTCCAGTGCAAGGATTCGATCCTCGCCGCGCCGGTGGCGCTTGACCTGGTGCTGTTCCTCGACCTGGCACAGCGCACGCCTGGGTTGAAGTCGCTCGGCATTCAGGAGTGGCTGAGCTTCTATCTCAAGTCGCCGCAGACCGCCGCGGGACTCTATCCAGAGCACGATCTCTTCATCCAGTCCATGAAGCTGAAGAACACCCTGCGCCACATCATGGGCGAGGACCTCATCACCCACCTCGGCCTCGAATACTACGACTGAGCCACCTGCGGTGAGGCCAACTGCCTTCCGCTGATCGGCAACAGCAAAAGCCCCATCCTGGCGGATGGGGCTTTTGCTGTTGAGGAATGGTTTTAGCGAGTCAGTTCACGCATTGGCCGGTTACCGTCAATCGAAGATTTGCGCAAGCAGTGCGGCGGAAATTTACCGACATTCGGTTACTAATTCTGTTCTATCGAAGTGTTGGCCACAATAAATGCCACTCTCCCAGGAACCCGGGCAAGCCACACTCCAATCTTGTCCGGTGAGGCCGGGTGCCGGGTGCCCCAGGTCTGGATTTTCAGACCTGGGATACCACGAACCACAACCACCCGTCCTTCCCCTGATCACTAACCGCTAATCACTAACCACTGCTCTTGTGCCGGGTGCCCCATCCATAGCATGGCCTCATCGTGAAGTGGGGTGGGATACCACAAACCCCAACCAGCCGCGTCGTTCGAGTCCCCAGTCCCTATGTCCCTGTTCCCTTAGTCCCTGCCTTTCGAGCCCTGGACCGGCCCCCGCCAACCGCTTTACCCCACCCCCTCCCCCGCTTTTGCCGCAACCACTAGAAAATAAAAGGATTATGCAGAAAAAACCCGTTTTGACCCCGCAAAACAAAGGACTTACCAGCCAGGTCGGGTGGCCTTGGTCCCGGCAAACGCCGATTTAGACCGGGTTGACTCCGGAATGTTGATGAACCGCCAAGTCGCCAGCGCAACAGGGGCCGCAAACTTACGCAGCCATCGCCTTGGCCAGTCTTCTCACCGTCAGAACGGTAATGTCGTCTTCCTGGCCGAACTCCTTGGCGGCGTCGGCAATGTAAAAGGCTGACTGGTTGCTCAGGTTGTGCACGCGCTCGAAGCCGAACAACTCGCCTGACGACCCGCGAGCCTCCACGACACCGTCTGACATGAGCAGAATCCTGTCGCCGGGATGCAGGTAGAGGCGAACTTCCTGGTAGTTGCACTCGGGCAGCACGCCCAGAGGCAGGCCGCCGGGCAGAACGACTTCCTGGCTGTTCAGGTAAGGCGGCAGGTGCCCGGCATTGGCTATCACCAGTTCTCCGTCGGCGGCGAACCATGCCGCCTGGCAGGTGGTAAAGCTGTCGCCCCCCGTCAACACACGGTTGAGCGAATCCAGAATCTTCGCCGGGCTCTGCTCCGGGGTCCGGCGCAGCGCTCCCATCAGCATGGAGACGTTCATGGCCGCCTTGAGCCCCTTGCCGGCCACGTCGCCAATCACCACCAGCAGCCCCCCGTCGGCGGTTGCCTGCACGTGGTAGAAGTCCCCACCCACCTCGTTGGCCGGGTTATAAATCGACTCCACTTCAAAACCTGGCGTCTCAAGCCTTTCTTGCGGAATCATCAGTTCCTGCACGCTGCGCGCGGCCGCCAGCTCGCTTGAGGCGCGCTCCTGGTCGTGGTGAATGCGAAGGAAGCGGACAAAGATGATGAGCACAATCACGAAGATGCCCGTAAAGTCGGCGATCGAGGAGAAGTGGATGGGGATTGGCCCCGCCTGCATGGTGAGCGGCGACTGGAACGGGTGCCCGGTCCAGTCGGACATGCCGGCAGTGAACACCGGTTCAAGCGTGCCTACAAGGCTCAGCAGAAGCGGAATGAGCAGCAGAGCGGCCTCAAAGTTCCTTCGTATGGCAGCTGAAAACAGGGTCTTCAGAACGAAGATGAACCACCCGACGATCCAGAACATGGTGCCAAAAAAGACCACCAGCAGCACAGCGCCAATGGCCGGGCTTCGGCCAAGCGCAAGCAACGTGGGACCGACGCCGGCCAGGATAGGGGCCGTGAAGCGCAGCAACAGGATGTACCAGCGCCTGCGCAGCGCGAGAAATGCAATGAGGAATTCGAAATAGAGGTAGGCCGAAATGACCACCAACTGCAGGACCACGGCAGCGTACCAGAGGCGATCCAATTGCCCCGAGCTCCCGGCAAGGTCAACAAAGCCAATGGGCGCCTGCACAAGTTCGTAGAAAGCGAGCCACAAATACTCGGTATGCCCTCTCTGAGTGAAGAAGAGCGCAAGCAGAAACAGGCCCAGCACATTGAGAAGCACGCCGTTCACCAGGCGGGGCAGGCGTTCAAACAGACTGTTGTCGGACCAGAGCCTCAAGGAGCGGCCCAAGTCGTCTGGGTTGCCAAGGGTCAACTTATGGCTGGCGAAGAATGAAGTGTAGGCTCCAAAACCTACCGGAACATAGACGCTCCGGACGACGAGAACCAGGGAAGTCTCAGACGGAGCGAGGTTCAGGTTGTAGATGCGGGAGATTTGCTGATAATGGTCCGGGATATCTCCGTGCGGCCCGTCCGGTTGAACTTGGCTCCCGTTGGCAAAGACGTCGAAACCCAGTGCCTGCTCCCCAATGTTCATTGAGGCGTTGCGAGAGACGGGCAGCTCAACGAAAAGCGCCGCCGGACCGTGGTTGGGAGCCAGCTTGACATGCAGTCGGAAATAGGCGAAGGGACGCTGGTGCCCGTTGGGGTGGGCGCCTTTGGGACCTCCGTCAGGGGCTCCTGCGGGATGGTCCTCATCTGGTACTTCGGAAAATGAGTTCTGGGCGTCCCTTAGAGCCCATTTTGAGTCGTCGAAGCCGGGTGTTGCCGCGGCCGGATTGCCTGAAACTCCAATGCGCCAGCCTTTGTCGAGTATTAGCGAGGAGCCGAGGCCGGTGGCGTCGAAGATAACGTCCGGGATGACAGGGGCGTTGGGAGAGGCAGGCCGCATATGAGCGTGAGGATGGAGCAGGTCGACAATCGGGTTACCTGGGTGGGGATGCTGGGCAACCAGTTGCATCGCCCCCGCCACGGCCATCAGGGCTATCCTAAAGATTTGTTTGCGCAAGGTCGTTCCCCCAGCTACGGTGTGTTCTCCACTTTAATTCAGACGGATGCTCCAAGAGAAACGCAAGAGTCTTCGGCTTTCCACCGAATCAGGACCCCATGAACGGGATTTGAGAGACGAGGCGATTTATTCTTCCGCTCGGTTGCCAAACGGGTGGATGGTAGCGTCTAAATAGTGCAGCGAAGCGGCGGGGTCCCCCTTTGGCCGTGTTTGCGCAGGAGGCGAGGGATGAGGACGACTTCCACGGCTTTGAAGGCGATCGCTTTGGCGGCAGTAGCGCTGGGGCTGACTGCGGCGGTTTGGGCGCAGTCACCAGCCCCCAGTACGCCATCCGCAGGTACGCCGAGCGCGCAGCCTGTGCCTTCAGCGCAACCTGCTCCTGGAACTACCCCAGTTGGTGGCGATACGCCGGCGGCCCCTGCTGACAAGAAGCCGGTTCCCGGAACCACCCCAGTCGGCGGAGATGCTCCCGCAGCATCCTCGGACAAAACGCACCCGGACAAAACGCCTTTAGACAAGAAACCTGCGCCCGGAACGACGCCGGTGGAAGGCGATATCCCCGCTGTCAATGTGAATCCTGAGAAAGTGGTCGAACCCGGCAGCCAGAAGGTTGCGGTGAAACCGGGGTCCATTGAGGATGTGAGCGCGGTGGGCAACCGCGACATCGGCGGCCGGGGAGCGGGAAACTGGTACTCGACTGACACCGAAATCAAGATGGGCAAGATGTACGCCTCGGAAATTGAGAAAAGCACCCGGTTCATCACAGACGCCACCATCGTGGAATACGTCAACCGTGTGGGCCAGAACATTGTCAAGAATTCCGACTGCAAAGTGCCGTTCACCATCAAGGTCATCGACTCGGACGAGATCAACGCCATGGCGCTGCCGGGCGGGTTCTTCTATGTGAACTCCGGGTTGATTCTGAATGCGGACGAAGAGGCGGAGCTGGCAGGCGTGATGGCGCATGAGACGGCCCACGTGTGCGCCCACCATGCAGTGCGCGAGCAGACGCGCATGAACTACGCCCAACTGGGCATGATTCCTCTGATCTTTATTGGCGGCTGGACGGGCTACGGAATCTACGAAGCGGCCTCGCTGGCGGTGCCCGTCACTTTCCTGCACTTCTCGCGCGAGTTTGAGGCCCAGGCCGACTATCTTGGCGTGCAATACATGTACCGGGCCGGCTACGACCCGCAGGCCTTCATCGCGTTCTTTGAGAAGGTGCAAGCGCTGGAAAAGCGCAAGCCGGGTCTGGTCTCAAAAGCCTTTTCCGACCATCCGCAGACCCCTGACCGCATCCTCCACTCGCAAGAGGAGATTGCCCGCATTCTCCCCGCCCGCGACGAGTACACGGTGACGACCTCGGAATTCGACGACATCAAGGCGCGGCTGGCCCGCATTGAGAGCAAGCACCGCCTGACCGACTCGAAGGACAAGAACAAGCCGTCCCTGCGCAGAGCCAGCACGGGGTCGAACGATCCCACCAGCCCATCGAGCACACCGACTACGGACCCCAACTCAACCTCGGACGACAAGCCCACGCTGCACAGGCGCGAAGACCAGAACTAAGGCGGGAAGCTACCGTGATGCGCGCGCCAGGCGGGCAGGCGGTTTTGCGCTTGTCTTGGTTCAATGGGCGCTATAGAGTAGTCGGGAGAGGCTATCGCCGAACGCCGGAGCGGCTGAGTCAAGCGCATTTTTGCCGCATCCGTGCACGAGCGGTACTCCCCAAGGACGCTTGCCGACCATGAAGAAGATCGCCATCTTTGCGGCTGTTTTCGCGTTCATTCTGTTGCTGACGAAGATCGCAAACGATATGCCCCCTGAGCCGCCTTCGGGAACGGCTTTCTCATTGAAAGCGCAGCAGGTTGTTCAGTGTTCGCCGGGTGAAATCACCCTGGTGGACGGCCACCAGAAGGCGACCCACCTGGAGACGGACCAAAGCTGGCCTGACTGCTCAGCCTTCCAGAAAGACGATGTTTTGGACTTCTATCTCTCCCGCGGCGAGAAGACGCGGTTCCTGAGCTATGAGAAGACCGTCTGGTGGCGCAAGGCCATGTAGGGCGCGCACTGCTGTAATTGGGCGCGACAAATTGACTGTTTCTTGCGCAAAAGTGCTCAAAACGGGGCGAAATCCGGTCAAAAAGGGCTCAAAAATGCGGATTCTGTTTACCATTCAGTTAACCGGTTAGCCTTGTAACCCATTCATTGCGAAGGCCTTACCAATGCGCCTCGGGCGGAAGAACCTTGAATTGCGGAGAGGGGGGTGGGGTCCGAGCTGGGGGCACCGACCGGTTTCATACCTGGACAGAATTCGGGTGCTGGTCTCCTATGTGCAAGTGTGTGCCAGAGGAGGCAAATTATCTGCAAGTGGGGCCAAGAAAAATAGACACTTGCTTGTTGGCGATACAGTTCGCGGCACAGCGCTCGATTACGGCTAGGGACGGTGGCGAGAAAAGCGGGCTGTGTCCGGAGCGCCGGTTTTCATGCTATCGAATTCTGATTTGCCGCACCATCCGTCTTAACAACCCAAGCTGTAGCGTTGATCTAGAACCGGGACCCAACCGGCTGGGCCTGGCGCTGAAATGAGGCTTGAACGGCTCCCCGTGCGCGGGAAGGAAATCCGGCCAAAGTCCGGTAACTGTCTGAAATACCTTGAAACAGGGGGTGAAACCGCGCTATATACAAGACTACCGGCAGGTTTGCCGGAATCTGCCCCTTCAGTCGCTCCCGTCAGGAGGCTATTATGCGTAACGCCGCGGCCCGCTCCAACCTTCTGGTTCCCGAGGTACGCGAGGTGATGGACATTCGCCAGGCCTCGGACTACCTTGGCATCTCTCCCGATACGCTGTATAAATACGCGTCCGAAGCGTTCGTGCCGGCGTTCAAGCTGGGCAACCGCTGGCGTTTCAAACGGTCGCGGCTCGACGAGTGGATGGATCACCAGTCGGACTTGCAGGCCGCCGACGCGGAGTTGGACCCGCATCAGAAGAAGCCGGTTCGGCCGGCGATGTAAAGGCGGTGGTCGGTTGTCAGTGATCAGCGGTCAGTACGTCCCTAAATTTAATGAAAGCCGTTAAGGACTCTTGAACCCCGTTTATGTTGGGGAGGATGACGTCTGATCACTGACCACTGATCGCTGCACTTCAGTGGTTTATCCTCAACCAGTGGACCATTTTCGCCGTATTGGCTTATTACGCCGCCGTTTGACCCGCGCCGGACTTCATGGGCTGCTGGTTACCCACCTTCCCGATCTCCGCTATCTCTCCGGCTTTACCGGCTCCAGCGCTGCCTTGGCCATCACCCGCCGGGCCGCACGGCTGTTTACCGATGGGCGCTACACGGCGCAGGCTGCCGAGGAAGTCTCGGCAGCACAGGTGGAGATAGTCGCCAGTTCCCCTGCCGTGGCCGCGGTGCAGTGGCTGGCCGCGCAGCCGGGGGTGGAGTTTGCGGGGATCGATCCGGCATGGACCTCGGTTGCCGACCTGGCCCGCTGGAAGGCGGCTCTGCCCGCGCGCCTGCGCAAGAGCTTTCTTTCCGCGCTGGCGGCTCCCATCATAGAGCAATTGCGCATGGTCAAGGACGAAGACGAACTGGCGCTGATGATTGAAGCTGCGCTGGTGGGGTGCAAGCTCTTCGAGCACATTCTGGAGTTCATCCGGCCGGGACTGGCAGAGATTGAAGTAGCCGCCGAGCTGGAACACCGGGCCCGCCTGCTGGGAGCAGAGGGCATGTCGTTTGATACCATCGTGGCCTCGGGACTGCGGTCGGCGCTTCCTCATGGAAGAGCGACCATCGCCAAGCTGCCGCGCAGGGGCTTTGTTACCCTCGACTTCGGTGTAATCTTGAAGGGTTATTGCTCGGATATGACCCGCACAGTTTATCTGGGCAAGCCAAAGACGAACGAGCGCGACACGTACAACGCAGTTCTTGAGGCGCAGGAAGCCGGGGTGGCTGCGGTGGGCTCCGGGGTAAGCTGCGGCGAAGTGGACGAGGCGGCCCGCAGCGTATTGCGCAGGGCAGGATTGGCCGACGCATTTACCCATTCGACCGGCCACGGGGTCGGCCTGGAGATACACGAGCCGCCGCGCCTGGGCGCGGGACAGACCGCGCGGCTGCTTTCCGGAATGGTGGTTACGATCGAGCCCGGTGTTTACCTGCCGGGCCAGTTTGGCATCCGAATTGAGGACATGGTGGCTGTTACCCCGACCGGGGGCCAGATTCTGACCCCGGCGCCCAAGGCCCTGATTGAACTTTGATCTAGCCCAACCCGCCCACATGTGGCAGAGTTAAGGAACGAATGAAACCACAAGACATCGAAGATCTGAAACAACTGATCGACTTCCTCAAAGAAAATCAGGTTGCCGAGTTTGACCTGGATCGCGGGGATCTGAAGATCCGGCTGAAGTTTAACCAGGGGCAGGCGACAGGGATGCAGGATTTGTCGCGGCTGCTAAGCAGCGCCCAGGCATCGGCGCCACTGCCTTCAGCGGCTGTACATGCCGTGCCTGCAGCGCCAGCGTCGGTTCCAGCAGCGGACCCGGATGCCGGACTGCACCTGGTCAAGTCGCCAATCGTTGGAACTTATTATGGATCGCCTTCACCCGGGGCCGGGGCATTTGTTGCGCCGGGCGATCAAGTGACGAAAGGCCAGGTAATTTGCATCATCGAAGCCATGAAGCTGATGAACGAGATCGAATCCGACGCATCAGGCGAGATTGTGAAGTGCTTTGTGGTCAACGGCCAGCCCATCGAGTTTGGGCAGCCGCTGTTTTCAATCCGGCAGGCGTAGGTGTCAGCGCGGTTAGCGGAGTTGGCGGAGTTCGCGAACCCGGACTGCTAGCCCCGCTAACACCGCCAACCCCGCTAGCAACGCTAACCCGCTCAAAGGTCCCCAATGTTTCGTAAGGTTCTGATTGCCAATCGCGGCGAAATTGCGCTGCGCGTTATGAATGCATGCCGGGAACTCGGCGTTCGCACGGTCGCCGTCTACAGCGAGGCGGACCGCAATTCGCTGCACGTCCGCTTTGCCGATGAGGCGATCTGCATTGGCCCCCCGCGGCTGGCGGAGAGCTATCTTAACGTGCCGGCCGTGATATCCGCGGCCGAAATTGCGAACGTGGACGCCATCCACCCCGGCTACGGGCTGCTGAGCGAAAATGCCAACTTTGCCGAGGTCTGCCGGGCATCGAACATCAAGTTCATCGGGCCGCCTCCCGAAGTGACCCGGCTGATGGGCGAAAAGGAAAAGGCGCGCCAGGCGATGAAGAAGGCCAGGGTGCCCATTCTTCCCGGTTCCGACGGGATTATCAACACCGCGGAGGAAGCGCTTGAGTGGGCAAAGAAAGTGGGCTATCCCGTCATTCTCAAGGCCAAGGCGGGGGGCGGCGGGCGCGGCATGCGGATTGTGCGCGCGCCGGAAGAACTGCCCAACCTCTTCCACCAGGCGTGGGGCGAGGCGGAAAACGCCTTTGGCAACGGCGAACTCTACATGGAGAAGTTTATTGAGCAGCCGCGGCACATTGAGTTCCAGGTGCTGGCCGACGAGCACGGCAACGTGGCTACGCTGTTTGAGCGCGAATGCTCCATTCAGCGACGGCACCAGAAACTTGTGGAGGAAGCGCCGAGCCTGCAAGTGACGCCGAAGATGCGCCAGGAGATTGGCGAGACGCTGCGGCGGTGTTTGACCGACATCGGCTACCAGAACGCGGGTACAGTTGAATTTTTGATGGACGAGGACCGGCAGCTTTACTTCATCGAGATGAATACGCGTGTCCAGGTGGAGCACCCCATCACCGAGGCCATTACCGGCGTGGACATTGTGAAGGCGCAGTTGCGCATCGCCGCGGGGGAAAGGCTGGACACGATTCTGCCTGCCAAACTCGAGATACGTGGCCACGCAATCGAGTGCCGCATCAACGCGGAGCACCCGGTGAAGTTTACGCCTTCGGCGGGCAAGATCACGGCTTTCAACGTGCCCGGCGGCAACGGAGTGCGCGTAGATACAGCACAGTATGCCGAGGGCGTGGTTCCGCCTTACTACGACTCGCTGATTGCCAAGCTGATTGTGCACGGCTGCGACCGGGCAGAGGCGATTGCCAAGATGGAGCGGGCGCTGAGCCAGTTTGTGGTGCAGGGCATTGAAACCTCGATTACGCTGCACCAGGCGATCTTTTCCGATGCGGGGTTCCGCGCAGGGGAGTTCGACACCAAGTTCATGGAGAAGTTTTTGGCAGCGAAGGCAAACGGCAAACCGGCCGAGGGCTAACCGCTGGGAATTTGCATGCCGCCGGAAAAGGACAGGCCGAACTCCGAAGAGGAGTCCGGCCTTCTTTGCTGGATGCCAAATAGGGCTTTACCCGGGAGGAGTATCAGCTATATAAGTTCTGGAGTGAGGGGGGCGAAAGATGATCTTCGATCCTACTGGTGTGGATCTAAGCAAGGACGTTACCGCGATTGGCGCGTTGGGGTTAGCGGCCTTTGGTTTTGTGGACGCTTCAAAGGCAGCGTTTCCGTGGATCAACCGTATCGGGTTGAAGCGCCTGCAGGCCACGGTGGCTGCCCTGGCACCTGACCAGAGCGGGCCGGGGGTTCCGAACAAGCCAATCAATGCCTTGCCGCGGAAGAACATCCTGGAAACGGTGGCGGCGAACTGGGTGAACGGCAACGACCTGGCGAGCCAGAAGGCAATTGCCAAGTCACTGATCAAGCTGCACCTGAGCGCGGACAATGCCGCGACCCTTGCGGCCAATACCAACGTAGATCCGGATGTGCTGGTATCGGTGGCGGCAAAGACCGCCCAGGGAGCCTCGCTGACCCAGGCGGAGAGCGATGTGCTGGCGCGCTTCGACCTGATTTTGACGGCGATGCTCGATGAAGCATATCAACTCTCTGACCAGATCTATCGCAACACGACTCGGGGGCTGGCAGCGCTGACTGCCGTTCTGCTGGCGATGGCCGCCGGATGGAATATCGACGGCAATGCTTTCTGGTCTTCGAAGGACCTGGGACTCGCCGTCCTTATCGGCCTGCTGGCGACTCCGCTGGCACCAATCGCGAAGGACCTGTCGAGCGCCCTGGCGACGGCCGTGAACACGATGCAGGTTGTGAAGAAGCAGGGCTGAGATGACTACGTTTCTGGATGTTCGCGCATTATGGGGAGGCGGAGATGTCTCTGACAGTGTTCAGATCAAGACGGGCACGTCCGCGGCTAACTATACGGACATGAGCGCCGGCCTGATGCTGGATTTCATCCACGGGCGGGATGTGCTGATCGGGACGCATGGCTTCAACGTCAACCGGACGGACGGAATCGATTGCCTGTCAAAGTGGGAGGGGCTGCTGACGCTGCCCGCCTCGGGGGTGTTTCTGGGACTGCTTTGGCCAGGGGACTCGGAATCCGTTCATGCCCTCAGTTATCCTGTTGAGCCGAGACATGCCACGGCTGCGGGCGCCATGATTGCGGCGTTTGTGGACAAGAATTTTGGGGAGGCGGCCAGCATCTCGTTTGTTTCGCACAGCCTTGGATCGAGGGTGATCCTGACAGCGATAAGCAAGCTCAACCTGCCGGTGCGGCGCGCCATTTTGATGGCGGGAGCAATCGGAGACGATTGCCTGACCGCGGAGTTCGCGGATGTGCCGGGGAAGGTTGGGGCGGTATCGGTCATGTCGTCAAAACAGGATGATGTGCTGCGGTGGGCGTTTCCTTTGGGGGACCTTGCCGCGGCGATCTTCGATCATGACCACCCGTGGTGGGAGTCTGCGCTGGGGCGGTTTGGACCGAAGCAGCGTCCGGATCACTATCTGAGCCCGTGTCAGATTCCAGACACGTGGAACTATGGCCACGGCAACTACCTGCAGGTTGATCCGCCTGCGCAGGCGGTGATTCCCCCGGCTACCATGATTCCGAACAGCGGACTGCCGCCGCTGAGGGGAGCGAATGGCTGGCAGGAGGCGTGGTCGGCTTCGGTCGTGTCTGGCCGTTTCAAATAGCCGAAATCAGCAGATTGGCCAGAGGCCGAAGAAGCGTGCGTTTCGCCGGCGTTGCCTAGCGAAAGGGCAGATTGAAGAAATTCACTCGGAGTGTTGTTGAAGTTGCGCTGCTTTGTGCATTTTCCTGGGGGATGGGCTCGGGACAAGCGAGTGTTGGCTGGCCGGTCTACAACGGCGGCCCCGATGGCGACCATTATTCCCGGCTTAAGCAGATCAACCGCGCGAACGTGCACCAACTTGCGCAGGCGTGGAGATTTGACACTGGCGAGAAGGGCGGTTTGCAGGCGAACCCGTTGATTGTGGGCCGGACGCTTTACGCCTACACGCACACGCAAAAGGTGATTGCGCTGGATGCCGCGACAGGCAAACTCAAATGGAAGTTCGATTCCGGGGTCAAGGGGACACAGCCTGCGCGCGGCGTGACCTACTGGACCGACGGGAAGAGGGGCCGCATTCTGGCCGGGGCGATGAATTTTCTTTATTGCCTGGATGCGCAGACTGGCAAGCCGATTACGAGTTTTGGCGAGGGCGGGCGCATTGACCTGGGCAAAGGGCTGCGGGAGGATTTCGAGCAGCAGTCGATCGCGCTGACTACGCCGGGGGTTATCTACAAAGACCTGATCATAGTGGGCGGGCGCAACCCGGAGACCCACCCTGCGCCGCCCGGCGACGTGCGGGCCTTCGATGTGCGCACCGGGAAGCTGCGCTGGAGCTTCCACACCATTCCGCACCCCGGCGAGCGGGGTTACGAGACCTGGCCGCATGAGGCATGGAAGACAGCGGGAGCGGCCAACAACTGGGCGGGCATGGCGCTGGACGCTCAGCGCGGCATTGTCTACGTGCCAACCGGCTCGGCGGTGATGGATTTCTACGGCGGCGATCGGGTGGGGGACGATCTTTACGCGAATACGCTGCTGGCTCTGGACGCCAACAGCGGCAAGCGGCTGTGGCACTTCCAGGGAGTGCACCACGACATCTGGGACCGCGACTTTCCATCGGAGCCGGCGCTATTCAGCTTTAGGAGCGAGGGCAAAACGGTGGAGGCTTTGGCTCAGACAACGAAACAGGGCTATCTCTATCTCTTCAACCGCGTCACGGGGCAGCCGCTGTTTCCGATTCATGAGCATACCTACCCGACCAGCACCGTTCCCGGGGAGATTACCTCGCCGACGCAGCCGCTGCCCGATGCGCCTGAGCCCTATGCGCGCCAGCGGCTGACAGAGGATATGCTGACCACGCGGAGTCCCGAGGCCCACGCATGGGCGGTGAAGGCGTTTCGTGAATTTCGCAGCGACGGACAGTTTCTGCCTTTCGCCGTGGGAAAGCAGACGGTGGTGTTTCCCGGGTTCGACGGGGGCGCTGAGTGGGGCGGTCCGGCCATTGATCCAGTGAACAATGTCCTCTTTGTGAATGCCAACGAGATGGCCTGGACCGGCGGGCTGGCTGCGGCGGATGAAGCTGGGAGTCCCGGCCAGCGAACCTATCAGCAGCAGTGTGCTGTGTGCCACGGGATGGATGGAGCAGGGGCGCCGCCTGCGTTTCCTTCGCTGGTGGATGTGGGGAAGCGGCTGACAGACCAGAAGATTGCGGATGCAATCCGACAGGGATCGGGCCGCATGCCCGGGTTCCCGGGAATCGACGAGATCCGGCTTGCAGCCTTGCGCGATTTCATGCGGACACTGGGTCACTCGCCGGCGGCAAAGGAACTGGCCTCAGGACCGCCCGGAGAGTACGATGCGGAGCCGTATCTTTTCACGGGGTACCGGAAGTTTCTTGATCCGGACGGTTATCCGGCGTTTGCGCCTCCCTGGGGGACGCTGAACGCCATCGACCTGAAGAGCGGCAAGTTTCTATGGAAGGTTCCGTTGGGGGAGTATCCAGAGCTTGCACGGCAGGGGATGAAAGACACCGGGTCAGAAAATTATGGCGGGCCGGTGGTAACGGCAGGCGGCGTGTTATTTATTGGGGCTACGGTTTATGACCGCAAGTTCCGCGCCTTCGATACCGGCAGCGGCAAGCTGCTGTGGGAGACGGAACTGCCGTTTGCTGGAATGGCCACGCCCTCTACCTACATGATCGACGGGAAACAGTATGTGGTAATTGCCTCAAGCGGGGGGCGCGATCCGAAAGGGCCGGTAGGGGGAGAGTATATTGCGTTTTCGCTTCCGCGCTGAGGGAGGTTTGGAATTGGTTGGAGAAGAGCACGGTTTGCGCGTCTGAAGGCCCAAAATAAATCTCGAAATATTATCGCTTTTTCTTCGCTTTTGGTTGGAAAGTGCGTTATGCTGTTCTGGCAACATGGGAGGTTGCAACATGGACTTTCAAAAGGAACTTATCGCCGAGTATGACAGCGAGGTCGCGAAGACCCGAAAGATTCTCGAAGCTGTTCCCGCGGACGCTGATTTCACCTTCAAACCCAACCCCAAGTCGATGGCCCTCGGCCGGTTGGCGGGTCATGTTTCTGAGACCGCAGGAGACTGGGCGGTCCATACGCTGACGACGGACAAGCTGGAGTTTCCAGCCGATCACAAATTCGAGCCCTATATTCCCGCTTCAAAGGCAGCGATGCTTGAGCGCTTCGACGCGGATACCGCCAAGGCCAAGGCGGAGTTGGCGAAGTTTGACCCCAAGAACTGGGACACCAACTGGAAGTTCGTGGCCGGTGGCCAGGCCTGGATCGATGAGCCAAAGTTCAGCGTCTGGCGCAACTGGGTTGTGAACCATCTGATTCATCACCGCGCGCAACTCGGGGTATACCTGCGGCTTCTCGACAAGCCGATTCCCGGCACCTACGGGCCTTCAGCCGACGAAATGTGAAGGAACCAGTGGTTAGTGGTCAGTTTCCCGGAAACGCATGGGAGTCGATACTTCAGAAGTTGTTGATTTCTTCCGGGTTCTGACCACTGATCACTGACAACTGGCGACTGCTCCAGATAACCTTGTTCCATGGCCCTCACTTTTCCCAAGATCTACCCAATCCTGGATTCGTCTTTTATTCCAACCACCAAGCGAGCTGAGTTTCTTCTCCGCCTAGGCTGCTCGCTTGCCGAAGCTGGCGTGACGCTGCTTGAATACCGCAACAAGACTGGACCGCTTGTCGAGTTGATCGCAGACGCTGCGATTCTGCGGGCGGCATTGCCGTTGGGGCAGGTGAAGTTGATTCTCGATGACCGGGCCGATCTGGTTGATCAGATTGGATTTGACGGCGTGCATGTGGATGCCGGCGACATGACGGCGGCCGAGGCGCGGCAACTGCTTGGGCCAGAGCGCATCATCGGCACATTCGGCGGCGGGGCGGCGATGGTCCCGGACATACTCGAAGCACCGGTGGACTATCTCTCCATCGGCGTGGTTTTTCCAACCCGGACCAAGCAGGTATCAAATCCGCCCATCGGGATTGAAGGTGTGCGACGGTTGCGTGAAGCCGCTGGGCCTGGTCCTCGGTTTGCAGCAATCGGCGGTATCACGCTGACAACCGCGCCAGCAATCATCGAGGCCGGGGCAAGCCTTGTGGCCATTGCCGGCGGTCTATTTCGGCAGCCAGACCCGGCAGATGAGTTTCGCAAGTGGGCGGCAGAATTGAAATGATGGCGGAAGAGTCAAAGGGTCTGAGTTGCCTCCAAATCGCGGTTCCGCTGTGCCTCGTTTACCAATGGCGGGCAGGATGAGGGCGCAGGTATCCCAGGTCCCAAAATCTGAACTTGGGCACCCGGCTTTTGTGGAATTGACGGTCTTTCATCCGCGGACGTACCTCGTTTTGGCTTGTAAAGGAGCTCCGGATGAACGGGGCGGTTGAGTGTTGTGGTATCCCACCCATTCCGCAAAGAACGCGGAATGGATGGGGCACCCGGCTTCGTTTGCCAAGGGCGGACACGATGAGGGCATAGGTATCCCAGGTCCAAAGATCTGGACCTGGGCCACCCGGCTTTTGGGGAGTTGACGCCCTTTCATCCGCGGACGTACCTCGTTTTGGCTTGTAAAGGAGCTCCGGATGAACGGGGCGGTTGAGTGTTGTGGTATCCCACCCATTTCGCAAAGAACGCGGAATGGATGAGGCACCCGGCTTTTGTGGAATTGGCCGACGGCCATCCTGGGGCGGATCTCCCCACCGCGAATGAGGGTGGCCAGAATGACGTTGGCAAATATGTCTGGAATGTTCAGGCAATCAGCATTTGCGTGAGACGGGGCGAAAGTGCCCTCGAATCGGTACACTTTGATAAAACCAAAGACAACTCAAGAGAAATCGGGTAGAAATCTTGCAAGTGACAAATCAGACTCCGAATTCCGTTTCAGAGATGCCCACGCCGCCTGGCGCAGGGGCGAGCGAGCCGAAGCTGGTGCAGAGCCTCGGCCTGTTCAGTTCGACAGCCATCGTGATCGGGTCGATGATCGGGTCAGGCATTTTCATAGTGGACGCCGACATTGCGCGCGGCACCGACTCTCCGGCACTGTTTTTGGGCGCGTGGATTGTGACAGCCATTCTGACCATGACGGCGGCGCTCAGCTACGGCGAACTGGCAGCCATGATGCCCAAGGCCGGCGGCCAGTATGTTTACCTGCGCGAGTCGCTGGGGCCGTTGTGGGGCTTTCTGTACGGCTGGACGTTATTTCTGGTGATTCAGACGGGAACCATCGCGGCGGTTTGCGTGGCCTTCGGCAAGTTTCTGGGCGTGTTCTTTCCGGCGGTTTCACAGACTCATTGGCTTTGGCATATCGCCAGAGTTCCTGCCATTCCGGTTGGCCCCATGGTGCTGGGCAACATGGATATCGGCGTCAGCACAGCGAACCTAGTGGCTATCTTTGTCGTTTTCTTTCTGGCAATCGTGAACATCTTCGGCGTCAGCCTGGGGGCGATGATTCAGAACATCTTCACCTCGGCCAAGGCGATCTCGATGGCGGCTTTGATCTTGCTGGCGTTTACCGTTGGCCGCAATGCCACGGCGTGGCAGGCTAACTTCGGGGCTGGTTGGAGCGAGTTCTGGAAGAACGCAGGGTGGGGTTCGCTGCACCCGGTGCAGGTGGGCGTGGGCGGCCCCACGGTGCTGGTGAACATGCTGGTGATTCTGGCCGTGGTGCAGGTGGGGTCGTTGTTCTCTTCCGATGCATGGAACAACGTTACGTTTACGGCCGGCGAAGTGAAGAATCCGCGGCGCAATATTCCTCTGTCGCTGGTGTTGGGCACAGGGTTTGTGCTGCTGGTGTACTTCCTTGTATCGCTGGGATACCTGCTGGTGCTGCCGATGCATGGCGACCCGAACGGGACGACGGTGATGGTGCGCGGCATCCAGCATGCGACAGAAGATCGCGTGGCAACCGCAGTGCTGGAACAGATATTCCATTCCGGCGGCGCTTACCTGATGGCGGCGGCAATTCTGATTTCCACTTTCGGCTGCGCCAACGGAATGACCCTGGCAGGGGCGAGGGTTTACTACGCTATGAGCCGGGATGGCCTGTTCTTCAAGTCGGTGGGAAAACTGCATCCGCGCTACAAGACGCCGGTTTCCGCCTTACTGGTGCAGGCAGTGTGGACCATGTTTCTGTGCGTCTCCGGCTCCTACAGCCAGTTGCTCGACTACATCATGTTCGCGGTGCTGGTGTTCTACATCCTGACGATTGTGGGACTGTTTGTGTTGCGATTCAAGAGGCCGGACGCGCCCCGGCCTTACAAGGCGCTGGGCTACCCGGTGCTGCCCGCGCTCTATATCGCGATGGCGGCGTGGATATGTATCGTATTATTGCGGTACAAGCCCCAGTACACGTGGCCGGGCCTGGCACTGGTTTTATTGGGCATTCCCGTTTATCTTTTTTGGTCGCACCGGTTGATGGACAAATCGCAAGCCGGCACCTCTTAATTTAATTCCAACCGTTGAGGAGGAAGTCCCTCATTGATCTCCAGGCTGCTTCGAATCAAACCAATGTCGATGCTCTCGCTAGAAGCTGGCGAGCAGGGTGAACACACGCTGAAGCGCTCGCTGAGCGCGCTGAACCTGATCACGCTGGGTATAGGCGCAGTGATTGGCGCGGGCATCTTCACGCTGACTGGGCAAGCCGCCGCGCTCCACGCCGGACCAGCCGTGGCGCTGAGCTTTGTGCTGGCCGGACTGACCTGCGCGTTTGCCGGTTTGTGCTACGCGGAGTTTGCTTCGATCATTCCAATTGCAGGCTCGGCTTATACATACGGCTATGCCACGCTGGGCGAGTTGGTGGCGTGGATCATCGGTTGGGATTTGACGCTGGAGTATGCATTCGGCGCGTCCACCGTGGCTTCGGGGTGGGCGGGGTATTTCAACAGCCTGTTGCAGCAGTTGGGAATCGTTCTTCCGCCGGCGTTTACTACAACAACGGGCAACGTGCTTGTGAAGTATCAAGGAATCTGGATCGACAGGATGTCGCTGCCGGCGGGGGTGACCGACGCAGGGTTGCCGCATGTGACAGGCATCTGCAATCTCATTGCGGTGGCCATTGTCATGGTGATTACGACCATCCTGGTGATTGGCATCAAGGAGTCCGCCAACTTCAATTCGGCGATTGTAATCATCAAACTGGGCATTGTGGGAATCTTCCTGGTGGTTGGCGGCTACTTTCTATTCCGTCACCCGGATGTGGCCAGGCTGAACTGGCATCCCTTCATTCCTCCCGCGGATGGACACGGCAACTTCGGGTGGGGAGGGATTCCGACCGCGGCAGCATCCATTTTCTTCGCGTATATCGGGTTCGACGCTGTCTCAACGGCGGCTCAGGAAGCGAAGAATCCCAAGCGGGACATGCCGATCGGCATTCTCGGCTCGCTGGTGGTATGCACCATCCTCTACATCCTGGTTTCGCTGGTATTGACCGGCCTGGTGAGCTACAAGACGCTGAATGTTTCGGCGCCCGTGGCGCTGGCGATTGACGCGACGGGCGTTGGTTGGGGTTCGATGCTGGTGAAGGTGGGCGCGGTCTTCGGACTGGCTACGGTGATGCTGGTGATGTTGCTGGGCCAATCGCGCGTCTTCTATTCAATGTCCAAGGATGGCCTGTTGCCCAAATGGGCGTCGGCGATTCACCCGAAATTCCGCACGCCGTGGATTACGACCATCGTATTCGGAACATTTGCGGCCATCATGCCGGCGTTTCTTCCGATCAGCAGGCTCTCGGAACTGGTGAACATCGGCACGCTGCTGGCCTTCACGATTGTGTGCGCCGGCGTGTGGGTGCTTCGAGTACGGCATCCAGGCATGGAACGGCCGTTCAAGACACCGCTGGTGCCGCTGGTGCCGATTCTGGGTATTTGCACGGCCCTGTTCCTCATGTCGCGGCTGGCGCTGATTACCTGGATAGTTATGATTGTCTGGCTGCTGATCGGCCTGGTAATTTATTTTGGCTATTCAACGAAGCACAGCAAGGTGCAGGCTCTGCCGACGGCGGAATCAGCCGACTGAGTATCGAAAGCAAACAGAACGGCCTCCCACAAGGGAGGCCGTTCTGTTTGCGGCGAATCCGACGGCACTATGCCGTGGTCCTGGCGCAGAACTCGTCGAAGGCGCGGATAAGTTCGGCGGCGATTTGCGGTGCGGCGGCCTGCTCGATAACGAATCGCTGCATCAAATAGACGAGTTTTCCGTTGCGCAGGATGGCAACGGCAGGGGAAGTTGGCGGGTTTCCTTCAAAGTAGCTGCGCGCTTTCTCGGTAGCCTCGCGGTCCTGGCCGGCGAAGACGGAGATTTTATGATCGGGCAGGTTGGTTGTGCCGCTCAGCGCCTGGCGAACACCGGGGCGCATCTTGCCCGCGGCGCATCCGCAGATGGAGTTGACCACCAGCAGGGTTGTGCCCGGTTGGGCCAGCACTGCATCCACGTCTTCAGCAGTTCGTGCTTCACTAAAACCTGCGCGCACAAGTTCCTCGCGCATCGGAATAACCATCAGTTCTGGATACATGATTGCCTCCGGCAGGGAAGTTGCCTGCCTTCATAATAACCCTAGGAGACTGTCGGGGATAGTGATTTCCGGTGCGCAGTTTGATCTTTCGTGGGAGTTTGCGGACTTCTGATCGATTGGATTTTTTCGGTCGGGTCGGCAGGTTGCATAGGCGCGGG
>CAIWFH010000121.1 GCA_903911925.1 uncultured Acidobacteriaceae bacterium | reverse complement strand
GGAACAAAAGCCCCCGGAGCCAGACGATGATTTCAATGTGGTCTAATCGGCCGCATGGCCGATCAATCCGGCTTTCAGCCGTAACCGAAGCCACCGCCTGTTAGGCGGTGGAGAATTCACGTAGTGGAATCTCTTCTGGCGTGTGAATGGTAGCATCCCACCCTAGCCGCAAAAACAAAGACGCGGCGAGGGTGGGGCAACCGAACTTCACGACCGATTAAAGCGGCTAAGTTCTTTCGACGACCAAGGCTGCCTGCAGCATGGCTTTTGCGTAGGCAACGTCGTACAGGTCGCCGCCATAGCCGCCGCCGCCCGGGTAACCCTTGATGGGTCCGCGAACGCGGTCATAATCCAGTCCCCGCGGATGCTCGGGATTCAACTCGCGCGGATACTTCTGCTTCACCAGTTCCCGCATGACGGCGAACATGTTCACGTCGCCCTCATCGATAAAGCCTTCGACATATTGCACATAGGGCTTCATCACGTGCGGGTTGCGGTAGTGCATGTGGTTGATGCGGTCGCGCGAGCCGAAGTAGCGGCAGACCTCAACCGGGTCCTCGCCCAACTCTTTTGTAACTCCGCAGTCGAACGTGATGCCGTTCGAAGGGCTGTCGACAATCGAGATCAGGTGCTTCCATCCGTCGAGCCTGGCCATAATCTGCTCCGATCCGCGGCTCAGCGGGAACGGCGGATCGTTGGGATGCAGGGCCAACCGCACATTTGCCTTTTCCGCGACCGGAACCACGGCTTTCAGAAAATAAGTAATGTTGGCCCACATCTCGCTCAGCGTGTGGGTGCCTTCATCGGGCAGCGGCGGCAAGTCTTTCATCCGGTCGTAGTCAACGCCCGACAAGCCCGCCCCGCCCCGGCCGAACTCTTCAAAATAGCCCTCGATGGCCCGGTGCGCGTAGAAGTTGTACTCGACGACCGGGACGCCCACTTGTCCGGCGGCCTGAACCGACTGGCGGATCTTCTCAATCTCCTCGTCGCGGCCGGGACGGCCGTAAATGGTATTTGGAAAGCCGCCGATCATCAGGTTGCCCAGTGCGATACCGCCTGTCTTGAGCTTGTCCACCCACGGCTGAAGCATGCTCACGCTCCATGGCAGCGCGGGGCCGTTGCTGAACGCATGATAAACGCCGATCTCGACCAGGCCGCGAATGGCTTCCTCGGTCACGCCGCCCTGGAGGTTGACGGGCAGCGCGATTTTCGGCGTTCCGGCGCTCTCCTGCGGCATGCCGTCGCCAAGCCACCAGGGTCTTTTCTCAGACTGCGCCGAGGCACTCCCCTGCAGCAGTGCCGGCGCCAAAGCCGTTGTTGCCATTCCTTTGATCAGGCTTCTTCTTGAGATAGCGGACATCTTCCAACGCTCCCAGACATCGAAATGTATTGCGGCCTAGGATTCTTCCACACTACAATCACCTCCGTCTACGCAAAGCGAAAAGGGAGCAACTGGAATGTCCAATGACACCAGGCCCAACGTCAATCGCCGCAACGTCCTGAAGTCCGGACTCGCCATGCTCGCCGGAGGAGCGCTGGCCAGCACTGCTGAAGCCGCCGAGCCCGCCATCAAGAACACGAACCTCGCCTCAAGCCCGTCGGAGTTGAAGATCACCGACATGCGCTATGCGGTCATCGTGAAGCCGGGGCCCAGCCCCTGCGTTCTGATTCGCATCGATACCAACCAGGGTGTATATGGACTGGGCGAAGTGCGCGATATCGCAGGCCCCCAATATGCAATGGTTTTAAAGAGCCGCCTGCTCGGCGAGAATCCTCTCAAGATCGACTATCTATTCCAGAAAATCGCGCAGTTTGGCGGCAACGCGCGTCAGGCCGGCGGCGTTTGCGCCGTGGAGATGGCGCTGTGGGATCTCGCGGGTAAGGTCTACAACATCCCTGTCTACCAGATGCTGGGCGGCAAATGGCGCGACTCGATTCGCATCTACGCGGATACAACCGAGTCGCTCGACCCCAAGGAATACGGGCTTCGGGCCAAAGAACGTATCGCGATGGGCCTCACCTGGATGAAGATGGACCTAGGCATCAACGTGCTCGACGGAATTCCCGGCACCGTGATGCAGCCTGCCGGAATGGACAAGTGGGAACTGCGCAACCAGCCGCATCCCTTTATCGCTACCGAGGTCACCGACAAGGGAATAGACCGGCTTTGCGAGTATGTTGCCGCGGTGCGCGAAAACATTGGCTACGATATGCCCTTGTCGATGGACCATCTGGGCCACATCGGCGTGAAGTCCGTCATCCGCCTCGGCAAGGCATACGAGAAATTCAATCTCGAGTGGATGGAGGATGTCATCCCCTGGTACTACACCGATCTGCTGAAAGAAATCACCGAGGCCAGTCCGACGCCGACACTGACCGGGGAAGACATTTACCAGTTCTCCGATTTTGAGACGCTGTGCAGGGATCATGCCGTGGACAAGATTCATCCCGACCTGGCGACTTCGGGCGGCATCCTGCAGACCCACCGCATCGGCGACATGGCCTTCAAGTACGGAGTTCCCATGGCCATGCACTTTGCGGGAACGCCCGTCAGTTGCATGGCAAACGTTCACTGCGCTGCGGCTACGCGCAACTTCCTTGCGCTTGAAAATCACTCGCTCGACGTGCCGTTCTGGCAGGACTTGGTGACGGGACTTGAGAAGCCCATTATCAACAAGGGCTTCATCAACGTTCCGGACACTCCCGGACTGGGAATCACGCTCAACGATGACGAAGTGAAACGTCATCTCAAGACCGGCACCGGATACTTTGAGCCGACGCCGATGTGGGATGAGGCGCAGTCTTGGGACGATGCGCTGTTCAGCTAAGGTTTTGAGCCCGTTGCAGCATCGTGAAGTGCGGGATCGTCGTCGGTGATTTTGCGCCATGCGCCGGATACATGAGGAGCAGGGATGTTGGAGAAGTTGACCTTGCTTCGCGGCAGGACCACCAGGTCCACGCGGCGATTTTCAGCGCGGCCGTCGGCTGTCGTGTTGGTTGCAACGGGGTGGAACTCTGCGAATCCGGCGGCAGAGAGCCGGTCTGGCGGGATGGCGTGTTGGTCAAGCATCAGGCGCGCAATGCCCGTGGCGCGGGCCGAGGAAAGTTCCCAATTGGAGTCGAACTCTGACGTGTGAATGGGGATGTTATCGGTGTGGCCCTCGATGCGCAGGTCGTAAGGCGTGTGTCCGAGCGAAGATGCGATCTGCCGCAGCGTGCCCATCGCCTCGGGCTTCGGCGTGGCCGAGCCGGAGGGAAAAAAGCCGGCTTCGCGCAGGCTGATGACCAGGCCATCGCGGCCCATCTGGATGGAAACCGTGTGGTGGGCCACCTGGTTTGAAAGGGTCTGCGTCAACTCGCGGCGGATGTGTTCCATGTCATCCTTGACCCGCGCCGGCGACAGCACATCTTCTCCCATTACGACATTCATCGGCATCAATGGCTGTTCAGTTCCGGGAGCCGTCGTGGTGTTCTTGTCCAACCGGCGTGTGGCGCTTGGGAAAAGCCCCAGCGAACGGAATGCCGTGTCAATGGACTCGCTCATCTGAATCTGCTTCTTCTGGTCGGCTTTTGAAAAAGCGTAAAGGACGACAAAAAGGCCGAAAAGCATGGTGATGAAATCGGCATAAGATACAAGCCAGCGGTCATGGGTCACTCGGCTGCGCGGCACGCGGGGATTCATGCGGCTCGCTCCTGCTTGCCTGCCGCATCGCCGTTCAAAAAGCCTCCCAGCTTGACCTCGAGCATGCGCGGGTTCATGCCTTCGAGAATCGAGATGACGCCTTCGAGCATCATCTCGCGCCTCTGATGTTCTTCGCGGATGCGGATGCGCATCTTGCCGGCGAAAGGCAGGAAGAAGAGATTGGCGATGCCCACTCCGTAGATGGTGGCGACAAAGGCAACGGCGATGCCACGGCCCACTTCGTTGATGTTGTCGAGATGCTGCATGACCTGGATGAGCCCCAGCACCGCGCCCAGAATGCCGATGGTCGGAGAGAATCCGCCCGCGGATTCGAATACCGCCGGGAGCCGTTCCTCGCTCTCGGTCGTGGAGTCCAGGCTGACCCGCATGATGCTGCGCAACTCGTTTGGTTCAGTGCCATCGACCGCCAGCATCAGCGTCCTCTTGAGAAACGGGTCTTCGATGGTCTGCAGGTCGTTGTCAAGCGAAACGACCCCGTGACGGCGGGCCTTGTTTGCAAAGGCGACCAGCTGCCGGACGAGCTGATCGTCCTGCCGTGTGGGCGCCGCAAAAACATGCGCCAGCCTGCCGAATGCGGCCATCACGGTGGTGAGAGGGAACTGCAAAAGAACGGCGCCCAGAGTGCCGCCAAAGACGATGAGGGCGGCTGTGGGCTGCAGAATTTGGCCCAGGTTGCCGCCTTCGATCAGCAGGCCCGCGACGATGCCGACGATGGCCAGAAACGCTCCGCCAAAACTGGCCTTATCCATCAGACGCTCCTTCGAGAACCGGGTAGAGATGATTCATGCTCATGGGTCAGCGCTCGCGCGATGGATCGCGGCGCGGAGGCAGGGGCGCGGGACCGGGCTGGCCCGAGACGTCGAGGCTGGTCAGCGATACCACGCGCTGCAAATCGCCCGCCGAAGAGAGCCTTCTGGCTACAGCCGCCAGCAGGCGCGCACGGTAAGCAATAACGCGCTCCACTATTTCGCCGCACTCCTCGCGCACAATCAGCTTCTCGCCGCTGATCAGCGTCAGCATGGTATCGGGAGAAGCCTCAGCGGTCTTGATGAGATCGCTGTTGAGTACCATCGGGTTGCCGTTGAGTCTTGTCAGTTCAATCATCGGCGCAACTCCTTCTTGAGTGGTTATCGGCGGGGGGAGAGAAAAGCTGATAGATTTGCGCACCAAGGTAAGTGTCCCCGTGAGGACAAAAATGCGGCGCCGGTAAAGTCCCGAAACCTGACGCCGAAGAAGGGGCAAGATGCGGTGGCGTCAACCTGGAACCAGCAGCCCGAAGCTACACAAAACGACGGGCGCATGAGTTCGGGAGAGGCCGCAAATCCACGCATTCCACAAGGAGAAACCCATGTCCCTGGGTGTCTTGAATAACATCAACGCGACGTATGCCGCGAACAACCTGAACAACACCAGCGCCAGCTTGTCCAACGTGCTGCAGCAGTTGTCTTCCGGTTCGAAGATCAACTCCGGCGCCGACGACGCAGCCGGTCTTTCGCTGGTCAATGGGCTGCAGGCCAACTCACAGGCACTCACCCAGTCGGCCACCAATTCGGCCGAAGGCGTGGGCCTGCTGAAGGTTGCAGATGGCGCTCTCTCGCAAGTGACGAACCTGCTCAACCGTGCCGTGACGCTGGCCACCGAGGTCTCGAACGGCACCGTAACCGGCTCCCAGCAAACGGCAGCCAACCAGGAATACCAGTCAATCCTTTCCGAAATCAACAACATCGGATCAACCACAACCTTCAACCAGACCAAGGTCTTCGGCGGCGCCGATGTGCAGATCTACACCGGTGACTCCTCGACACAGGGCGCCTCGATCGACTCGCTGCATTTCTCTTCAGTGAACTCGGCCAACGTGGGCGATGCCGGCGGCAGGATGCAATACAGCGCAGGCCAGGGCGTGTTCATCGACCTCAGCCACAGCGGTACGCTGGCCACAGCCAGCGATCAGTTCGGCGGAGCGCAAACACTGGTCTTCGACCGGAAGAACGCGGACGGATCCAACGCAACCCCGACCACCATCAACATTGCCTCCACCGACACGGTGAGCAAGGTCATAGGCGAGATCAACAGCGCAGGCCTGGGCTTGACTGCCAGCCTGACCACCGGCACACTGGCAGGCAATGCCGCTGCGGGCGCCGACACCGGCATTATGATCACCGGCCAGATCAGCACCACCCTCAGCACCACCAACATGATCGTCGATACAGGATCGACAATTCAGGACGGCGCCAGCGGGCAGACTTCTGCTGCGGCTGCGGCCCTGGGAAACACGGGAGTTGCCCAGATCAGCTACAACGCCGGCGGCGACTCTTCTGCCAACCTGAATACTTACGATCTTTCGAGCCAGGCCAATGCCGAGAACGCGCTGACCACGCTCAACGCGGCGGTTATCGATGTTGCCGCGCAGGATGGCTACATCGGCTCGCAGATCAACACCCTCAACGCGGTGAGCCAGGTTCTGAGCACGCAGCAGGAAAACGTGCAGTCGGCGCAGAACGCGGTGCAGGCCACCGACTATGCCCAGGCCACGTCGCAGATGTCCAAGTACGAAATCCTGAGCCAGACCGGCATCTCGGCCCTGGCGCAGGCCAACAGCATGCAGCAGGAAGTGACCAAGCTGCTGCAGTAGTCAACCGTCCGCAGCGGCGGACCACAAACCGGGGAAGGGCGTCTTTGCGGACGCCCTTCTTTGCTTGAGCCTGGGTCAACGGCCTGCTGCTATGAGACTCTTCTAACCCTCAGCCGGGTCATTTGGACTGCCAGCTGCTCGGAATCGACCGGGAGGTTGCGATGGGCACGATAGGACTGAGTTTCGGGTCGCCGACCAGCGGAGCGGGGTTCGATGTAAGTTCGACCGTGGCTGCGATTGTCAGCAACCTCCAGAATGTTGAAACTCCATGGAAGACGCAGTTGACGGCGTTGCAGAAGCAGGACACCGCGATCTCGAGTCTTGGCACTCTGCTTTCGAACCTGTCCAACGACCTGAGCCAACTGACGGATTTTCAGGGAATCATGGCTCAAAAAACCGGCTCAAGTTCCGACAACAACGTGCTGCAACTGACGGCCGCCTCTTCGGCGGCATCAGCCAGCACGCATACAGTGCAGGTTACCAGCCTGGCGACCACTTCCAGCGGCTACCTGGCGCCGGTTACGAATTCAAAGATGGCGCTTTCCGGCTCAATTACCATCCAGGTGGGCAGCGGCAAGGCACAGACCATCGCCCTGCCTTCATCGGGCGGCACGCTATCCAGCCTGGCCGTGGCCATCAACTCGTCGGCTGTCGGCGTTTCGGCAAGTGTTCTCACCGATTCTTCCGGTTCCAGGCTCAACCTGGTCTCAGGCACTTCGGGGTCGAATGGAAATATCGCCATAACCGCCAACTCGATTGTTGCCAATCCGAAAACGCTCCTCAATTTCACCGGCTCGGCAGGTACCAGCACGCAAAACTCGACCGGCCAGCTGGATGGCATCGCCAATGCGTCCGACACCCTATCCGGCTCCATCTCCATCCAGGTGGGCAGCGGCGCGGCACAGACCATCACGCTGAATTCATCGATCAATTCGCTGGCCACGCTGCGCGATGCAATCAACGGCGCCAACCTGGGAGCTACGGCTTCGGTAGTGACCAACAGCGATGGAACTTCAAGCCTCTCCCTGGTCTCTCAGACCGGCGACACGGCAGGAACGCTGACCGTGTCCTCGAATGTCACTGACACCGGAACCTCGCTTGGCTATAGCTCACCAGTTACCGGCAAGGACGCCAAGCTGACGGTGGACGGGGTGGCCCTTTCCAGTTCCGCCAACACCGTCACCAATGTGATTCCCGGCCTGACCTTTCAGCTGCTCTCGCCCAGCGCCAAGCAATCGGATGGCAGCCTTGAACAGGTGCAGGTGGTCATCGGCAACGATACAGCGTCGGTTGAGAGCACTATGAATACGATGGTCAGCGACTACAACTCTCTGATCAGCGCGGTCAATGCGCAGGAGGGGAACGACAGTTCGGGCAATTCCGAGCCGCTGTTCGGCACTCCAACGCTGAGCCTTCTTCAGCAGCAGCTTCTGGGCAGCCTGAACCTTCAGAATCCGAGCGGGTCCCTGGACTCGATAAAGAGCTCGACCGACATGCTCTCCGGTTCCATCTCAATCGCGGTAGGCGGCGGAACGGCGCACACCATTACGCTCGATTCCTCGAATAACACGCTGGCCGGAATAGCGTCAGCAATTAACGCAGCCAACATCGGCGTCTCAGCCAAAGTGATGACCGATGCCAGCGGATCGCGGTTGGCGCTGGTTTCGGGCAAGGCGGGCTCCGCCGGAGCGCTCACCGTAACCTCATCGGTCAACGACGCCACCACCGGCACAGCGCTGAGCTACAACAGTGGAGGTTCCGACATCGCTGGCCTGGCCGGCCTGGGCATCAGTCTCAGCAATAAATACGATGGCACGCTGACCTTTGACGCTTCGTCCCTTACCTCGGTTCTCAACTCCGACTTCAGCGGGGTTGTCGGCTTCTTTCAGAATGCGAACAGTTGGGGCCAGAGCTTCGCCACTACCTTGAACAACGCGGGGACCAGCACATCCAAGGGGATTCTCTCGCTTGCCCAAAAATCCAACAGCAGCATTGAGTCCACGCTGAACGCCAATGTCTCGAAGGAAGAGAGCATGATCTCAATTCAGCAGAAGAACCTGACGGCGGAGTTGAACAGCGCCAACGAAATTTTGCAGATGCTGCCTTCGCAACTAGACGGCGTTGACCAGCTTTACTCAGCCATCACCGGCTATAACCAGAGCCGGTAATTTCGCCTCGCAGCGGCATAACTGGCATAGCGCATAACCGAGCCGGTTCAGAGCGGACCATTGCTCGTGAGTCTCAAGGAGCCTACTTTCGATGGGTAGTTACCAGGAACACGCGCTGGAAGGCGCATCGGCGGTCGATCTGGTGGTGGCGCTTTACGACGGCATTATCCGTTTTTTGCATGCGGCAGGCGCGGCAGCGGAACGCGGGGACGCGGTGGAGCGCCGCATGGCGGTGAAGCGGGCGCTGGATATCATTATCCACTTACAGGCGCGTCTGCGCATGGACGTGGGCGGCCGGCCGGCGCAGGTGCTCAGCGAGTTTTACGCATCGGTATTCGCGCAGATTCTGCAGGCTTCGCAGTCGGCTTCAAGACAAAAATTCGAGCATGCCATTGAATGTGTCCGCAACGTACGCGACGCCTGGAAGCAGGTGGCGAGAGATCCGGCGGTGAGTCCCGCTCCCCCGCAGGTGCTCAATCTGCCTGGGCGCCGGCAGGGAGGCTTCGATAGGGACGATTTCGGTGCGGAGTCTTCTTCCAACTCAAGGTGGAATGCGTAGAGAGTCTTTGCACAAGGCTCGAGTGACGCCGACATTCCCTCAGGAGCTAAAGCCCGCGTTCGTTGTAGGCGTCTACGGCGCGGCTAAAACCGCGCCCTTTCAAAGCGACGAGAATATTATCCGGCGACGGTGAGTTCTTCTTCAAGCTGTTGCTTCTGGAAGAGTCCGGCGTAGTAGCCGTCGAGTTCCAGCAATTCGTCGTGGCGACCCAACTCCACGATTCTGCCGCGGTCGAGCACGGCGATCTGGTCAGCGTTGCGGACGGTTGAAACGCGGTGCGAGATGAGGATGGTCGTGGAGGAACTGGTGTAGTTGCGCAGCCCGCCGAGGATGCGCTCTTCGGTATAGGTGTCCACGCTGGCCAGCGCATCGTCGAGTATCAAAATCGGAGGACGGCGCAGCAGAGCGCGGGCAATGGCTGAGCGCTGTTTCTGTCCGCCGGAAAGGGTGACGCCGCGTTCGCCCACCATGGTTTCGTAGCCCTGGGGGAACTCCTCGAATTCCCTGCGGATGTGGGCGGCTTCAGCAGCTTCAAGCATGGCCTCGGGGCTCGCATCCGGCACTCCAAACGCCAGGTTTTCGCGGATGGTTTCGCTGAACAGAAAAGTCTCCTGGGGCACCATGCCGATATTGCGCCGCAGCGCGGCAAGTGGAAACTTGCGAATGGGCCTCCCGTCAATTAGCAAGGACCCTTCCGGGGCCTCGTACATGCGCGACAGCAGATTCACCAGCGTGGTTTTGCCTGAGCCGGTGGGGCCGACGATGGCCAGGCTTGAACCGGCGGGAATGTGCAGCGAGATGTCGTGCAGAACCTGGATATCGCCGTAACTGAAGCTCAGATCGCGGAACTCGATCTCTCCGTTCAGCACCGTATCTGGACCGATAGAGGTGTCCGCTTCGCTGTCGTTGATGGCCGGCTCGGCGCGTAGCAGTTCGTCGATGCGGGTTACCGAAGCGGTTCCACGCTGGAAGAGATTGACCACCCAGCCCACGGCGATGATGGGGAAGATGAGCATGACCATGAAGGTGTTGAACTCGACAAACTGGCCCAGCGTAATTTTGTGCGCCAGCACCAGGTGGCCGCCGGCCATGAGGGTAATGAGCATGGAGACGCCGAGAATGAACTCCAGGGTTGGCCAGAGCATGCCCATCAGCTGAACCAGGCGCAGCGAGCGCCGGATGTATTCGTGGTTGAGCTTTTCGAAAAGGCCGATTTGCGACTCTTCGCGGGCGAAAGCGCGCACCAGGCGAGCACCGGAGTAATTTTCCTGGGCCTGCGATGAAATCTCGGAGAAGCTGGCCTGGATACGTTCGAAGCGGTCGTGAATCCTGTGGCCGAGGTACTGCACCAGGATGCTCGCGAGCGGCATGGGCGCCAGGGCAACCAGGGTCAAATAAGGGCTGATGCGCAGCAGAAAGACTAACGCCGCTACTGTGAAAAAGAGGGTATTGGCGCTATACATGAGCGCGGGGCCGAGCAGCATGCGAACGGCATTGAGGTCGTTGGTCATCCGGGCCATGATGTCGCCGGTGCGGTACTTCTGGTAGAAGCCGGAATCTTGTTTCTCGAGATGGCGGAAGAGATCGTTGCGAATGTCGAATTCGATCTCCCGCGAGATGCCGATCAGTATCCATCGCTGCGCATACAGGAAAACGCCCTTTACCACCGCGATGAGGACCAGCAGTCCGGCGAAGAGGAGGATCATCTGCCGGGGGGCGCCGTTTTTCAGCCCGTCGATGGCCCGTTCAAGGACCCGGGGAAACTGCACGGCGACGGCATTGGTGGCAACGCAGGAGAGGGTGCCCCACAGGTAACCCCAGCGGTAGCGGCGCATGTAGGCGAAGAGGGGGGCCAGGTCGCGAAGCATAGGTCTATTGTACGGGGCGGGGGGCGTTGAGCGAATTGACCTTCAGCAGGGTGCAGCCTTACGTGGGCGTTCGCAGCAGCAAATAGCCGCCAACCAGTCCGAATAAGACATCGGCCGACCAGGCGGCCAGCGCGGCGGGCAGGTAGTTCACGTTGCCCATGGCGCCGAAGAGTCCGTCGATCACCCAGTAGGCAAGCGCTACAGCAATGGCCACGGCAATGCCGGTGAGCGAACCGCGCCGGCCCATGGAGAGAGCAAAGGGAATGGCCAGCACAGCCATGACGATGGCGATAAGGGGGTAGGCTAGCTTGTGCCACAGGGCCACGCGCAGGCGCATGGTGTCAAAGCCGCTCTGGCGCAGGTCGTTGATGTAGGCGTCAAGCTGGCCGAAGTTCATCTCCTGCGATTGCAGGCTTTCCTTTTTGAAGTAGCTGGGCTCTTCGTGGATTTCGGCGAACGCGGCCTGCCCGAACTCCCGGTAATTGGTTACGCTGGGGCCATCAATATTGCGCTCCCAGCCATTCTGGAAATTCCAGGAGCCGGAATCGGGGTTCCAGGTGACGCGGGTGGCGAAGACGCGGCGCGAGAGCGCGAAGGTGCCCGGATCGAACTCGAAGATGGAGAGATTGGCAAACTGGTTGCGGTCCGGATCGAAGAACTGGTAGTAAAAGATGCGGCCCGGCTCACCGGTACGCGGCTGGCCGAAGATCCATTTCTGTTCCGGATGCAGGAAGGTTTGCGGGGGGCGGCCTTTGATGGTGGAGCGCAGCGCTTCTTGACGGCGATTAGCCTGGGGCAGGTAGAACTGGTCGAACAGGAAGAGGCTTACAGAGAGAATCGCGGCGATGGAAACGATGGGAACCACAAGCCGGTAGAGGCTGATGCCGGTGGCCTTCATGGCAATCAGCTCCGAGTTGCGGTTGAGCACGCCAAACGTCACGAGCACTGCAATCAGCACCGCCAGCGGCGCAATCTGGTAGAGCATGCTGGGGGTGAGGTTCACCAGATAAGCGCCGACGGTCGAAAGCGCAACGTGGTTGCGCAGGATGTCGCCCACGAGTTCAAAGAAGGTGAACACCAGCATCAGCATCACAAAGCCAGCCAGCACCATGAAGAAAGTGCCGAGGAACTCGCGCACAACATATTCGTCGAGGATGCGGGGAAAGGCATGCCGCGCTTTCGTTCGCTGGGCACTCGGCTGCAACCTGCCAACCAGACCCCAGATGGAGAAGCCATTTTGCGTGGCCGGCGAAGAGGCCTTGGGAATGGAGAAATGCGAAGCCCAGCCTGTGACTGCTGCCAGGACCTGTCCGCCGCTGGCCATCTGCCAGAGCAGAAAGATGCCGGCCGCGGCAAAGATCAGGTTGGCCATCCAAACGCCGACGAATGGCGAGACCCTGTCCTGCTTGCTCAAGGCGATGCCGGTGTAGGAGAGAACGTAATAAAGCAGCACCAGCAGAATGGTAAAGACGAAGCCGGAGCTTTTACCGCCGCGCCGCGAGGCCACGCCCAGTGGTACGCCCACCAGCATCAGCACCAAACAGGCTGCCGGATAGGCAAAGCGGTTGTTCAATTCGATCAGGAACCGCTTGGCGTCGGGACCCCTGGCGCGCGTCAGAAGCGCTTTCATGGGCAGGGCATAGAGGCTCGTGTCAAGCCGTCCCAGTTGCACGGCGCTCTGCGGGCTCAGCGCCAATGGAAGGTCGGTGGTGGTAAATGTTGAGATGTTGTACTGCTGCGGCTGCCCGGCTACCGTCTCATGCCGCGAGCCGTTGCGGAGGCGCATCAGCAATTCCTGGCTTGAATCGCTGGCCACCGTAGCCGAGGCGGCGGTGGTGATCAATGGGTCAGCCGGATCGCTTACGTCGGCCATGAAGACCTGCCGCCAGTTGGAGGCACCCGCGCCGGCGCGCACATCCTGCACATAGAGGACCATGTTCTTGAAGTCCTCATAGAAGACGCGCGGCTGGATTTCGTAGGAGGCCTGCGAGGTCTCCAACTCCTGCTGCAGATTGAGGATGGCCTGGTTGGCGCGCGGGGCGATGTATAGAGTGTTGGCCAGGCCGATGAGCATGCCCACAATGGCCACAATGGCCGAGACGCGCACAAAGTAGCCGATTCCCAGGCCCGATGCGCGCATGGCGATGATTTCGCTGTCGGCGGCCAGGCGGCTCAGGCCCAGAAGCACCCCAACAAGTACGGCCATCGGAATGGTGACGCGGAAAGTGTTCGGAAGCGTGAAGAGGAAGATTTCAAGAACATTGGTAAAGGTGGAACTGTTGCGGACCATCATCTCAAGGATGTGGGGAAGGTCGCGCATGAAGAGAACAAAGGTGAAGAGCGCGCACCCGATGAGAGTGTGCGAGAGTATCTCACCGAGGATGTAGCGGGTCAGTATGCGCACAGGCTGGCTCTGGGGTTAGTTTAGCTTGTCCGGTCGCTCTGTGCAGAGTCAGGACTGCCAACGGCGGAGGCGCAGGCTGTTGGCCAGCACGCTGACGGAACTGAGCGCCATGGCGGCGGCGGCCACCCAGGGACTGAGCAGAATGTGGAATGCCGGATACAGCGCGCCCGCGGCCAGCGGGATGCCGAGCAGGTTATAGCCTACGGCCCAGACCAGGTTCTGACGCATTACGCGCAATGTTTGGCGCGCCAGCCCGAGCGCCGCGGGAATTGAAGACGGCTGGGCGCGCAGCAGCAGCACGTCGCCTGCTTCCTGGGCCAGGTCGGCGCCTGAGCCCATGGCGATGCCCGCGTCGGCCTTGGCCAGCGCGGCTGCGTCATTGATGCCATCGCCCACCATCGCCACCCGCAGGCCGGTCTGCTGCAGGGCGCGAATGCGGGCGAGTTTGGCGGCTGGGTCAAGGCCTGCTTCCACTTCCTCAATGCCGGCCTGTACGGCGATGGGCGCTGCGGCTGCTGCCGTGTCGCCCGTCAGCATCAAAACGCGCAGGCCGGATGCTAGCAGGTCGGCAACAGCGCGGGCAGCGTCGGGTTGCAGAGCATCGCGGGCGTCGAAATAACCCACCGGCACATTGTCTAGGGCCATCCAGAGCCGCGTCACGCCAGACTCGGGCGGGACTGCGACCTTGCGCAATTCGATTGAGAACTCCGGGAACAAAGCTTCGTTTCCCAGCAGGCAATCGTGGCCTTCGACCTTGGCAGTCATGCCACGGCCGGGGAGGTTTTGTACATCTTCCGCGGGGTGCCAGGTGAGGTTGCGCGCGTGCGCCGCGTCAACGACGGCGTGGGCCAGCGGGTGGTTCGATTGTTCCTCGGCTGCGGCCGCGAGGCGCAAAAGATCGATTTCGGCGTAGTTGGTAAGTGGATGAATGGCGGCCAATACCGGTCGGCCGACGGTGAGCGTGCCGGTTTTGTCGAGCACTACGACATCCAGGTTGGCGAGCCTTTCAAGTGCCTCGCCGCCCTTGAACAAGATTCCCAACTGCGCACCACGGCCCACGGCCACCGTCAACGCGGCGGGCACGGCCAGCCCCATGGCACAGGGGCAGGCGATGACCAGCACGGCAACGGTATTGGCAAGCGCCTGCGCCAGCGAGTGGGCAGCGAAGAGCCAGACGGAAAAGGTGGCGACTGCCAGGCCTAGAACCACGGGAACAAAGATCGAACTCGCCCGGTCTGCCAGCCTCTCCATGGGCGCGCGCGAACCCTGCGCCTGAGCGACCATTCGCGTAATCTGCGCCAGCACGGTTGCCTCGCCCAGCGATTCGGCTTTGCAGATGACGGCGCCGTCGTAATTGAGCGAACCTGCCAGGACGCGACCGCCCGGCTCGCGAGCCAACGGCGTGGACTCGCCGGTTAGCATGGATTCGTCAACGCTGGTGCGGCCTTCGAGGATCACTGCGTCCACCGGAAATCGCTCGCCGGGCAGCACAAGCACGCTATCGCCCGGTTGAATCTCATCAAGGGGAACAATCGCCTGAACTCCATCAACGATGCGGCGCGCGGTGACCGGCCTCAGGTGAGAGAGTGCGTTGAGGGCAGCCAGGGCGCGGCGTTTTGCGCGGCCTTCAAGGCTCTTACCCAACAGGAGAAAGCCCAGGATCAGCAGAACCGCGTCAAAGTAGACTTGCCGGCCGGGCGCCGGCCAAATCGTCGCATACGCGGAGTAGGCAAAGGCGACGCCCGTTCCCAGGCTCACCAGCGTGTTCATGTTGGTTGTGCCATGGCGCAGACCTTGAACCGCGCTCAAGTAAATGCCGCGCCCTGCCCAGATCATGAGGATGGCCGTCATGGCCAGCAGGAACCATCGCAGCAAGCCGGGCGGAAGGGCATAGAGCCAGGGAAGAACGCTCATCAGCGCATGGTCCACCGCGCCCATCTCGCTTCCCAGGGGCATTGCCAGCAGCATGGCGATTGCGCCGGCAATGATGGTGGCAAGCGCCTTCCGTTCCGGGGCAGAAGTTTGGACTTCCGCAAGCGGACCCGCATCGATGCCTGAGCGGGGCAGTACGGAGTCGTAGCCAGCCGCACGAATGGCTTCAACCAGCAAGCCGGGCGTGGTGAGCGCGGGATCGTAGTCAACCTGGGCGCGATTGCCCATCAAGTCTACGTGCGCGGATTCAACTCCGGCGGTTGAGCGCAGCGCCTGTTCAACGTGGTGCTGACACGAGGCGCAGGTCATGCCCAGAACGGGCAGAGTCAGGGATTTGGTCGCGGTTGCGGTCATCGGATGGGCTACGGCTCCAGATGTGCCGGAAAGCCCGATTTTGCGAGCGCGGCAATGGCTAGCTCGACAGGCGCTGTTTCGGCAGCGTTGAGCCGCGCCGTGCCTATCAGCACTTCTTCAACCTTGACGCCTTCGGTGGCGGCCAGGGCCTGGGTGACGCGCCGTACGCAGGAGCCGCAGTGCATTCCATCGATACGCAACTTGAATTCCGCCATCTGATTCACCCGTTTTTTCTTTGATGATAGCGTAGGGCGGAAGATGCAGGGTTGACTGTCTTGTTTCGCGCACGGGCGGCAAGGGCATTATGTTAGAGGAGTTTCAGGGCAATTGGAGGATCATGCAAAGAGAATATCCGTTGGCGCCGCTGGTGGGCGTGGGCGCGGTGGTGGTCGATCAGGGCCGTGTACTGCTGGTCCGGCGCGGAACCGAGCCTATGAAAGGCCGTTGGTCGCTGCCGGGCGGACTGCTTGAATTGGGTGAGTCACTCACTGAAGGCATTGTGCGCGAGGTGCGGGAAGAGACAGGGCTGGAAGTCGAGCCGGTGGAACTGATCGAACTGCTTGATAGGATTCATCGCGAGGGCGAACGAGTCCGGTACCACTATGTGATCGCGGACTATCTTTGTCGCGTGTCGGGCGGCGAATTGCTTGCAGCCTCCGACGCCGATGATGTCCGCTGGGTAGAACGCGAAGAGTGGAATAGCCATAGCGCGTTGAATATTGATCCCATTAGCGTGCGGGTGATCGAAGCCGGATGGCAGAGAGCGCGGATATTCGAAGAGGAAGGGAAAGATCGGTGAAGCTGATAAGAAGGCTTTTGTGGTTTACAGGCGGGTTGGTGGTGCTGGTTGCAATCGCCGGGTTCGTTTTCTGGATGCGGCCGATTCGCTGTTTCAACGAAATCACATACGCGCGCGAGTGCCTGACCGGGGTTGAGAGCCACAACGTGACGGTGGCGGGAGTTCGCGTCCGTTACAGCGTGGAGGGGCCGAAAACAGGCCCGGCTGTGGTGCTGATCCACGGGCTCGGCAGCCGCGCTGAAGACTGGATTGATCTCGCACCTCACTTTGCCAAGGCGGGCTTTCGCGTCTACATGCCCGACCTGCCCGGCTATGGCCGCAGCGAGAAACCTGCGAATTTCTCCTATTCCGTGCACGACGAAGCGGAGGTGGTGGCGGGGTTTCTGGACACGCTGGACCTGAAGCAGGTTGACCTGGGCGGCTGGTCGATGGGCGGCGCCATCGCGCAGCATGTGGCCTTGCAGCACCCTGAGCGGCTTCGGAAGCTCATGCTTTTTGACTCGGCCGGAATATACGAGATGCCCAAGTGGGACATCAGCCTTTTTATGCCCAGGACTGCGGCACAGCTTGACAAGCTTGACGCGCTTTTGATGCCGCATCCGCCTGCGGTTCCCGGTTTTGTGGCACAGGATATTCTGCGCATCTCAGGAAAGAACGCCTGGGTGATTCAACGGGCGATCGACCAAATGCTTACCGGCAGGGATGCCACCGACACGATTCTGCCTCAATTGAAGATGCCAGTGCTGATTGTGTGGGGCGCGGAGGACCAGATCACTCCGCTCAGCCAGGGCGAGAAAATGCGCTTGCTGGCTCCGGGATCGCAATTGGCAGTCTTTCCAGGCTGCGGCCACCTGGCGCCCTCGCAGTGCGCTGCGCAGATTGGGCCCAGGGTTGTGGAGTTTGTGAAGCAGTAGCGGATTCCAATTCCAATGAACTCGCTCGATAATGCAACGGGGACGGGCATCAGCCCGTCCCCGTTGCTCTTTACTGCCCAGAGGTGCTCAGGGGCTGAAGCCCAATTGATTTCAGGTCATTTGCGGCACGACTGAAGTCGTGCCCTGACACTTCGTGCAACTCCGGATGGATTCTCCGCAAGCTGCGAAGCTGCGCACATTCAGAACTGCTTTAAATGCGAGATCTCCTCTAGAAGCTGATGCGCCCGCTTAGCTGGATCTCGCGTCCCGGCGTGGAGACTTCTGTGATGCTGCCAAAGCTCGACGTGTTCACGAAGCGGTTCGGCGTTCCCAGGTTGGTGTGGTTCAGGGCATTGAAAAACTCGGCGCGGAATTCGAACTGGGCTCTCTCAGCCACGCTGAACGCGCGCACTACGCCAATATCCATGGTTTGCATGCCGGGGCCATAGACAGAATTGCGGCCGACATTGCCATAGGTGTAGGCGGGCGGCGCCGCAAAAGCCTTCGGATTGAACCATGTTGTGGAGTTCCGGGTACCTGAAGGGAAGATTTTCTCGCCTGTGAGGTTGGCGCGGATAGGGTTCTCGCCCACCACAGTGCCCGCGTTGGCCGTATCGCCAAAGACGGAGATGGTCAGCGGGAAGCCGCTCTCAATCTGGTATACGACTGAGCCGCGCCAGTCGCGCGTCAAGGTCCTGGCAAGGCGGTTGGGGCCGACGGTCGGTGAACTGTAAACAACGCTTGCTGAAACCCGATGGCGAATGTCGCAGCCGGGACCCTTCTCCGCATTCAAGTCGTCGTTGTTCTGCGGCGTGGTGGCTTCGAACATGGGCGAACGGAAGTCGGGCGCATTCTCAAGCGCTTTGGCGAATGTGTAGTTGGCCAGGAAACTGAGGCCGTGCGCATAGCGCCGGCGCACATTCACGTAGCCCGCGTCGTACCAGCTTCGCGCGGTGTTCTCAAGCAGGTTCATGGTTGTTACGGGAAACGTTGTGCTGGCCACAGTTACATTCGACGGGAAGACGGTGTCAGGCACAAAACTGATCTTTGGGAATGGCCGCCGCGGCTGAATCAAGCCGGGGCCTGGCTGGGCGTTGTTTATCAGGTGAGAGCGTTGCAGATGGTAGCCGCTTGCGCCCAGGTAGCCCACTTCGAGGGTGGTCTCAGTCCCAAGTTGTTTTTCGAGCGACGCGCTCCACTGCTCAATGTACTGCGCCGGCGCATGCAGTTCGAGGCCGGTGAAGCTCACCGCAGTCGTCCCCAGCACCGGGGTTGGGAAGTTGAGCGTTGTGATGGTGGGAAGAAACGGATCGCTCTGTGCCGTTTCAGGGAAGACATAGGGCACGTTGTGGCGTTGATTGCACCACGTGTTCATGTCGACCGGTGTGTAGAACATTCCGTAGGCGGCGTGCGCCACCATGCCGAGCCTGGGGATGCTCTGCGCAATGCCCAGCCGCGGCGCGAAGTTGGTGTGGTTGGCATACATCAGGCCGCGCGGATAGCCGTTCTGGCCGCCGATAAACACCTGCGGCTTTCCAGAGGAGAGGTCGAGGTTGCTGTTGGTATAGCGAACATCGACCAGCGGGCTCATGAACTCGTAACGGAGGCCGTAGGTGAAGGTGGTGGTCGAAGTAAGCCGCCACGCATCCTGCGCGTAGCCGTCCGCGTACCACTGGTGGAGGTTCATCTGGGGCACGCCGGCCTGGCCCTGGCGCGCTGCGGGTAGCTCGAGGAGAAAGTCGGCAAGCGCCGATCCGGAGACGCCGTCGTTGAGCGCGTATTGGGTGGTGTAGCCGTTGGTGAATTGGTAGAAGCCGCGGTTCTGGAAGAATCCCCACATGGGCCAGATGAACTTCTGGTAAGCGCCGCCGAATTTGAGGCTGTGGCGGCCGATTTGCCAGCTCAGCGTATCCCGGCCTTCAACGACCGTATCCCAGGCCTTCATCGGAGTTGCAAGGTAGTTGTCGCCCAGCGGCGAAAATCCTTGAACGTTGAAGTAAGGCGCGCCATAGGCCTCAGGGCCGCCGAAGCCGGTTCCTTGAATCCCCAGTTCGCCAACGATGTTGTTTACGCCTGCGCTCTCAGTGGTGTGCGACATGGCGAGGCGCGAGACCGCTACCGACGCCATGTTGACCATGTGGGATGAGATCACGCGGTTCCAGGCCAGCGTTCCCTGGTTTGACAGGTTCTGGTGGTAGAAGCCGAAGCCGTGCGCGCCATTAACAGGCTGCGGAAAGGGCAGGCCTTCGGGCATGAACCCGTATGCGCTGGCAATCGAGTAGCGCAGGAAAGCGGTGTCGCCGTTGGCAAAGCTGTGGTCGACGCGCGCCGTTCCCTGGTCGTCGGTCATGTGTTCCTTACGCGTGTCGAGAAAGTTGTTGGCGTCGTTGCCGGCGCCGATCACCGTAGGCTGGCCCATCATCGTCGAGTTGCCCATGTCCATGGTGTTGGGCTGCGGCGTGTACTTGGTCAGCATGATGGTAGCGGCCTGCGAATTTACCAGGCGCGCCGAGGGGATCTTGTTCGGAGTGCCGTCATCGCCGATAAACTGCGTGCGGATGTATTTGGGATTCGACTTGCTAATCGGAAGGCTGGAGTCGAAGTTGGGATTCGACTGGGTACTGGCGGGATCATAAATGTCTACGCCGCTCTGGCTGAAGTCGCCTGCTGCCTCTTGCGCGGTGGGCACTGTGTCTACCATGGCATCGATCTCGACGTGGCGCAGGCCCTCGTAGTTCAGGAAGAAGAAGGTTTTGCCGCGGTGCTTTAGAGGTCCACCGAACGATCCGCCGAAGTTGTTCTGCACCAGGAAATTGGAAGTGCCCATCTGATTGAAGGAGTGCGCGTCAAGATCGCCGTTGCGCACGAACTCGTAGGCCGTGCCGTGGAATCGGCTTGAGCCTGAGCGGGTGACGATGTTGATTTGGCCGCCACCCGCTCCCCCCATCTCAGCCGAATAGCTGCCGGTCTGCACCTGGAACTCCTGTACCGCATCGGGCGAAGGGCTGAGATTCTGTGTGCTGAAGGTGGGGTCGGTATTGGTTGAGCCGTCCAATAGAAAATAGTTCGCGTTGGGCCGGCTGCCGCCGATGCTTACTGCCGACCGCTCGCCCGGCCGCCAGTAGAG
Source organism: uncultured Acidobacteriaceae bacterium (assembly GCA_903911925.1). GTDB lineage: Bacteria > Acidobacteriota > Terriglobia > Terriglobales > Acidobacteriaceae > Telmatobacter. The sequence continues at coordinate 750 of CAIWFH010000121.1, read as the reverse complement.
AGAACTCATGTCTCCCACAGCTGCGCCGTGGCTGATGTGAGCGCCGGGGACGGTCAAAACAAGGTCGATCAGCAAGCGACCGTTCAGAGGCAGGGAATCAACGGCGCGCTGATCCACAACCTCGCCCACGCTTGCGTCCTGCGTTTTGAGCAGTTCGGTTGAGCCCTCCACGGTTACGGTTTGCTTGTCGCCGACAACGCCCAGTTGGAGATCGAGCGTCGCCTGTTGCCCGACTTCCAATTCCACCGTCTGTGTGGTCTCTTTGAATCCGGTGCTGGCGACAACCAGCGCGTACTGCCCCGGCTGCAAGCCCGCGATCTCGTAGAGCCCGGTTGAATTTGAGGCCACTTCGCGCGCTGCGCCAGTTCCAGTGGCCGTAATGCGGACATGCGCGCCGGCAATGGGACGATGCTGGGGATCAAGAATGGATCCGCGCACTACGGCGTAGTTGCTTTGTGCCTGAGATGTGACAACGGCGATGGCAAAGCAAAATACAACTGGCATGATTCTACGGAACATGGCTCTCCTCAAGAAAAAGACTGCGGGTGAGGGAACTCGCGCAGTTCTGCGGTTTCCTCTTGCCGGGAACATGCTCTTTGTCACTCTCCGGGCATTGCGGGCTCGCTGGGGTGTGCCGGATGTGAGGAAGGCACACGCGCAGCGAACAGTCGATAAGTAAGGAGTTTAGGCGGAAATCGCGAGGTTCGCCTCATCCGTTCGATGGAGCAGAAACGGCAAGGGCCGCATCGC
>CAIWFH010000120.1 GCA_903911925.1 uncultured Acidobacteriaceae bacterium | reverse complement strand
GCTGGCGCGGAGCGGGGATTTCGAGAAGTGGGAGACGTGCGCGCCGCAGGGAATCGAGTATCCGCAGATCCGGACGTTGTGGGGGACGGTGGTGTATGCGCCGGGCGGGATGTTGTATCTGGCGTTTCAGAACCGGCAGGTGAGTCCGGCGCAAGGGGTGGCGGCGGGGTTGGTGATTTGGGGCGGGAGGTAGGGAGTTACGCCCCGTTCCGGGGCTGGGCTGGCAGCGGGTGAGGGTCCAGGCGCTCACGCGCTGGGCTATTTTGTTGCGCCCTGACGGGCTAAGAGCGGGCGCGGTCGGGCTAGGGGGTAAAGGAGAGGCGCCTCTTCTGCCAGCCTCGTTTGTATTACAACTGGAGCTGGTCCCCGGTTTGATCTCCCTAATACCAGCGACACTCTCATACGAGGTTAGTAAGTTGGCGTAGCGAGTCGCCAAGGGCATATGGTGTGCTCTGTGCAATCCCGGCAGATACGCGATTCCCAAGTTGCCAGACAGTGCAATAGGCCGGTGCCTGCTCAATAACGAGTTGGGGCTCCCAACGCCGCCATCCGCTCCTCGTCTTTGTTCGGTCTGAGTTAAGCGTCCGACATAACCGCCCGAGCCACTCTTCGTGGCCCCGAAAATCTGATAGAATCGCGTCCGTATGAATCCCCAATTACGCTCGATGACTTTTGTAGTCTTCCTGCCCTTTGCGTTCGCGGCAAGCAACCTCCAACAGATACCCATTCTGTCAAGCCAGTGTCATGCCGGAAAGGAGAACTCATGCCGTGCGCTGGGAAAACTTGCAGTGGAGGACAAAGACCCGCGCGTACGCAGCGCAGCGACTCGGGAACTGACAGACCAGCAAGCGGTGGAGGGGATCGCCGTTCGGGATGCTGACACCGCGGTCACTGAAGTTGCGTTTCATAAGTTAATTGAGATGGCAAACGCGCGTGTCGGAAAAGGGGGTGGACTTAGCACGGTTGGCAATCCTTGGGGGTATACCCATGCAGGTGTCTGGGATGCAGCGGCGGCTAAAGTGACGGACCAGCCACTTCTCGCCCAAATCGCCGTGGAGTTGGCGATGATCTCGGAATTTGCTGGTGGCCATAAGGAACAGTATGCGGCCGTTCTGAATAAGATCAGCGACCAACACCTCTTGACGAGTATTGCAATTGGAGGTCGCGATCTCGGCGCTGCTCTCTGGCTATCGGTCCCTGGTCCCCTTCGCGATTTAGCCGCAAAGAAAGTGACCGATGAGTCCCTTCGCACAAGAATCGCTGAAAGCAAATTGGCGGATGAACAACGGACCCTCGCAAATCATCTTGCGGCTGAAGCGGAATATGCGGCTCGAAGTGCCAAGTGTGCGATTGAAGGTCCTGGGCTGAGCAGCCGACTTGTCTGTATCAGTGGAGTCAGCGATCAGGCTTTGCTAGCGAAGCTCGCAGTTGAAGACAAGAATTTTCAGATCCGTGCGGGAGCTGTCGAAAAGATCACTGATCAGTCTTTGTTATCAAAGATTGCACTCGAGGACTCGGACACCCGAGTCCGTGCGCAAGCCGCAGGACGCTTGAGCGACGAGACGCTGCTGGCGAAACTCGCAGTCGGCTCCTCAGATCCAGCGGTACGGGGCACCGCCGTCAAACACGTGACCGATCAAGCTCTGCTCGCGAAGATCGCGGTACAGGACTCGGAGTGGATGCCACGGAGAATCGCCACGCAGCAGATCGCGGATCAGTCGCTATTGGCAAAACTGGCCCGAGAGGATCCGGATAGTTCCGTCCGCAGAATCGCAGCAGGAAGATTGAGCGATCAAGCCTTGCGGAAGAAACTAGAACGACACGCTTCGCCTAACCTTCCTTTCCAAGCGATTGGGCTTACAGTCAGCCCGGGAGGAAGTTTTTCAACTGACGAGGATGGCCAAGTTACCCATGCCACTGGAATGGCCCTAACGTCGCTGCGCCTGGGACAAATGGAGCTTGTCTTGCGGTCAACCTCTGTCTCTTCCGACATGATGATTGCGACCAGAGACTACGGCGATTTGCAAATCGAGTGGAATTTTTCTAACGGCGGGAAGTCTTACCTGATCCTTCTCACGCAGGAGCAGGACGACACTTTCACACGTTTGTGCAGCCAGAACAAGTGCGTGTCTCCAGCGCGGTGAAGGTGCAGCGCTTCCAACACTATGCCGCTTCCCGGACTATGCCGCGAGGATCAAGACGGAGTGGCCCAAGGCCTGTAGAAGACTGGGTTGCTTGCGCGCCAGTCGTTCAACATGCGGCATAGTCCGGAGGCTTGGGATCAGAGTTGTTTGAGGAAGGC
>CAIWFH010000119.1 GCA_903911925.1 uncultured Acidobacteriaceae bacterium | reverse complement strand
TACGCTAGGAGCCAACACGAGGGCGAGCAGTTCATCAATTGGACCGCCGGCTCCCGGAATCAGGGAAATGAGTCCTCGAGCGGCTGCATGAACGGTGTCCGCGCTGTCAGGTTGCGGGTACCGCTCCGACATGGTGGAGAACAACTTGACGGGCTCTTCTGGCATGAACAACCGCCTTTCTCAGCTGTCGCCTCGTGCGACGTGTTTTCCGAAGAATGCTTGCACAATCTGCACCTTGACCGGGTTTTGTCTCCCACCGAGCCTAGTAACTCCAGGTCGAAGTTTGCGGTCATGGTTGATCCAAGTTGGAAGCCCGGGGCGACAAACACCGAGAAGTCGAGGGAAACTGCCTCCACAATGACGTCGTTCGCCATGGCAATGATGGTAATAAATCGGGCTTCAGATCGGAGTCACAGTTACACCACTGTTGATGCGAGACGCGCCTTGATCTTCGTGGCTGAACTGGGGAGCAGGGGTAGAGGAGAGCGTGGTGAGGGGCGCGTCTCCCCGCGAGAACGGGAATGGGCACCGAGGTCACGCGAAAGTTCGATTCAGCCACTCGTCATCCGCCACTGTCCCAACAGGCTTATTCTAGAAACACAGATTGAACGGCATAAGGAAATCGGCGAGGCTCGAAAGATGGGCGACGGCATCAAATTGCGAAACTCACTGTGGGACTTAGTGAGGGAAGAAAGGAAGCCGCTCCTTCTGGGGCTGGCATGCGGCACCGCCATCTCGGCGATCTTCCCGCTGATCAAACGGGCCTTTGAAAGTGGCAACCAGTGGATTCGCGACTGGCACCACATCGATAGCAAAGCCCTTCCCGCCGCGATCATCTTGATTGCGGCTCTAGCTGTCTTTATTTGGCCTGGCTCGATCCTGCTCAAATGGTCGAGGTCGTATACAAGAGGAGTCAATCGTGGCTCATTCACTGTTCCCGCTCTCGCGGCCTTCTGCGCCCTGGGGCTTCGCTATCATCTGCCTGTGTTCCGGTGGGAAGTGTCGATTGCAGTGATCGGAATAGTTGCGCTGTTGATTGTCTATCTGCCGTACAGACTATCTAGGGTGCTCGAATTCGCAGACGACCGATCGGACGACCCGCGAACGTCGCTCAAAGATGCCTGGCCTGAACGCAGGGCGCTGGCTCAGGAGATTGCCGGGCATATCCTCCATGAGGGGAAGGCCACGTACGCGGTGTATGGGGGATTTGGGACAGGGAAGTCGTCGATGCTGAACTTCATCTCTGAGGCTCTGCGAGGCGATCTTGGCCCACAGGCAATTGTTGTACGTTTCAGCGGCTGGCTTCCAGGGTCGCGTGAGAATCTTGCCGACCAGCTCTTGAGCGACATCGCCACCGAATGCTCCCGAGAATACTTTACGCCCCAGTTTCGACAGACGGCATTGAAGGTTGCAAAAACGCTGAAGACAGCTGTTCCACATGGAGAGTGGATCGCCGAGTGGCTCCCCCAGGAAACGCAGCAAGATGCTATCGACGATCTTCGCAAGGCGCTTGAGCGCCTGCCAAGCCGAGTGGTGGTTCTGGTGGATGAAATGGACAGGATGCAAAAAGAGGAACTCTTTGTCCTGCTCAAGCTAATCCGCGGATTCACCTCTCTGCCACGTTTGTGCTTCGTGTGCGCTCTAGAGCGGAACCATGTTGAAGAAATTATCTGCAAGGAATTCGGAACGGTGGACCACACGTTCTATCACAAATTCTTCGCAGAGTCTTTCGAGTTGCCGAAGCTCACTGACTCGTTCCTTGAGACCGAGACTCACGATGCGTTAATCGCGCTCTTTGAAGAGCAGGGATGGTTTACACGGGACGAGCAAGCCAAGCTCGAGTATTCGAATGCAGTCCACGAACACTGGGAGCGCATATTTGCTCCGCTATGTACAAACTTGCGCGAAATTGCGAGACTCGCCAACTCAGTTCGAGCGCATTCGTGGCCGCTTGTAGATGAGGTAAATCCATTGGATTTGACCTTATTGGCCGCCCTACGCTATTTCGCACCGGGGGCATCGGAATTGATTTGGTCCTGGCGTAACACGCTCTGTGCTCCGGATATCAACAGCGATATTGCGGACCCGGATTTGCTCTATGAGGCCGAGATCGGCTCTTACTTCGAGCAGGAAAGAAGTCTCCTCCGAAACCCAACCCTTCGAGAGCAGGCGCACAGGATCCGATCGATCCTCTTTTCGGGCCTTGATGAGATCAAGGATGCATCCGGGACAGACAAGAACAAAAAGGTGAACGCCACTGTGAGGTACTTTGAACGAAACAACACCGGGTCCAGAACCAAAAAGCTGCGCAGTGCCTCCTATTTTCCCGCCTATTTCCAGAACATGTTGCCGGGCACGATTTTCCCGGAAAGGGAATTGGCCGAGACCCTCGATGAGCTAGAACGGTCAGACGAAGACCAAACGCAGCGTGCCATCTTTATGAGACTCAAGGAAATGGAAGGGAATGGAGAGAAGCGGCTCAACTTTATCGAGAAACTGACTGACCAAGCCGTCCAGTCATTGAGTCTGGAAAAATGCGGGCTTGTAGCGAATGTCCTCGTCGGCCGTTCGAGTGGGCTTGATGATCCACACAGCGAGAGAGAATATTCTCAAACTGCTCGCTTCGTCACCAGCGTGTGCGACGCGCTGTTTTTGGCTCAGCGCGGGGGAGATCGCCTTCAGTTACTTAAGAAGTGCATTCTAGGGGCACGCGCGGATGGGGTTGCCTTCCGGATCCTACTATGGGCGGTGAATCGCCCTTTCCCCGAAGCTGTCATCGCGGCGCAAAGAGAGATCGAAAATGTCCCTAGAGAGAATCTGGAGAAAGCATATCTGGAACGCATGGAATCGCGCTATGGGCACGCCGTAGGGTTACGAGATGTTGACTTGAATCTCTCCTACTGGCTTGCGTTCAGCGACTGGGGAGTGCTGCTGGAAAAGAGCGTCTGGGCAAGAGACCGGAACCTGCAGCGGGAGTTCTGGAAGCGGTACATTGATTCGTCCCAGCGGATGGCCGACTTCGCGCGGTTTGTGCTCGCGCCCTTCGCATTGCAGTTGAACACCGGCGCGCCGACCAGTTCACTGTGGAGGAACATCTTGCCGGAAGAGGACCTACGCAACCTGGCCAGGATCTACCCTCCACATCAGGACCTGCTTGCCGTCTCGTATCTCACGGAAATCCTTGGCGAGGGTGTCAT
>CAIWFH010000118.1 GCA_903911925.1 uncultured Acidobacteriaceae bacterium | reverse complement strand
GAAGAAGACACGGCGCGAGCAATTTCTGGAGCAGATGGATGCCGTAATGCCCTGGGCCGAGTTGATGGCTCTGGTTGCGCCACACTATTCAAAGGGCGAGATGGGCCGCAAGCCGGTAGGTCTTGAGATCATGCTGCGGGTCTACTTTCTTCAGCAGTGGTTCGCGCTCTCGGACCCGGCTGTAGAGGACGCGCTGTACGAATCGGCAGTGCTGCGGCGCTTTGCCGGCGTCGATCTGGGCCGCGCGGCGGCGCCGGACGAGACGACGATACTCAACTTCCGCCATCTTCTCGAAGAGCACGACCTGGGCGGCCAGATGCTGGATGCGGTGAATCTGTATCTGGGCAGCCGCGGCATCCGCATCACCACCGGAACCATCGTCGACGCAACGATCATCCACGCGCCGTCGTCGACGAAGAACGAGAAGAGGGAGCGCGATCCGGAGATGCATCAGACCAAGAAGGGAAAGCAGTGGTACTTCGGAGCCAAGGCGCACGTCGGTGTCGATTCCCGAGAAGGGATTGTGCATTCGGTGTGCACCAGCGCGGCGAGCGTTTCCGATGTACACATGCTGCCGGATCTGTTGCATGGCGGCGAGAAGAAGGTGTGGGGCGATGCGGGCTATCAGGGGCAGACTGTGGCGATTCATCAAGCCGCGCCCGCGGCTCAGGATATGACCAGCCGCCGCGTAAAGTCGAAGGCGGGCGTGGACGAAGCGCAGAAGCGCAAGAACCATACCAAGGCGCGAGTGCGGGCCAAGGTGGAGTGGCCCTTCCGTGTGCTCAAACGTGTCTTCGGATTTACGAAGGTGCGCTACCGCGGGTTGAAGAAGAACCACGAATGGCTGTGCGCAGCCTTCGCCTTGATCAACATCTATCAGCACCGCCGGAGGCTGGCCAAGATCCACTTACAGATGGCCCCGCAAGGGGCGTAGTGTGTCTGCGGAGGCTCCAAGAGCCTCCAGCGGACGAAATGGCATCCCGGATAGTTACAAATTAAACCCATCTTGAAGGGGTACGACCACAAAGTCGCCGGGATAATCTATAACGCGGCGATTTTCAGAGGTTCCCTAGCATTACTGCAAGATCAGAATCGACCACTCAAGATGCGCGGATGGGAGTCTCGCTTCAACGCCTGGGTGCCAGTGGCCACCAGCATCGAAGGCGACTAATTTTCCCGCTCGAAACTGGAAAGTGCTACGCCGTTGGACAATACGGAGCTCTATGTTGCATGATTTCAATGACATCCTTTGGGCTCATGGTGTTCTTCCATACGAAATCCTCTCAGCGATTCGAATCAGTCGGCTGAGAGCATTCATACAACCTTCCTCTACAATCGAAGTGCCAGTGAGGGGTTCATGGACGTCTTCGACCTAGATCAGGCTATAGTCCTCGACTACGAGCGGTTTGCAAGATCATTCACATCGATTCGTGCCGCGGACATTCGAGAGCAGATAGAGAGAATCTACTCGACGCACCGATTCTGGCCTGATCCCATCATCAGCATCAATCCGCACTATCAAAGAGGCGAGTCCATTACCGAGCTGGTCTCTGACGGTACGCTTCACAAATACACTGGCCAAGTCTTCCGAATCGACGGAAAGCCGATCACACTTTTCCGGCATCAGTCCCAGGCGCTGGCTAAAGCCTCCGCGAGTCAGAGCTTTGTCGTGACCACAGGTACAGGTTCAGGTAAATCGCTTTGCTTTTTCATACCTATTGTCGATGCTGCGATTCGCGCTCGCGTTGCCGGAGAGCCAAACCGTACACGTGCCATCGTCGTTTACCCGATGAATGCTTTGGCGAACAGCCAAATGAACGAGCTTGAGACCTTTATAGAGCAATCAGAGTTGCCAGAACGACTTCGGCCGACATTTGCGCGTTACACGGGCCAGGAAGACCAGGACGAGCGAGATCTCATTCGCAATGCAAAACCCGACATTTTGCTAACGAATTTCATGATGCTCGAGTTGCTGATGACGAGGCAGAGTGCACGAGATCGACAGGTGATCGAAAATGCCCAAGGCCTTGACTTTGTCGTGTTGGATGAACTTCATACATATCGCGGCCGTCAGGGCGCAGATGTTGCTATGCTCATGCGTCGATTGCGCGACAGGTTGTGCCAGAACAAGGAGCCTGTCTGTATCGGGACATCCGCAACCATGGCCAGCGAGGGAAGCGACGATTCACGGGCGGCAGCGGTTTCAGATGTTGCTTCGCGGTTGTTCGGGACACGCATCCCGGCAGACGCAGTTATTGACGAAAGTCTGGAGCGCGCAACCGACTCCACAATCAAGATAGACGACTCCATCAAGCAACCGCTGCGCGCAGTG
>CAIWFH010000117.1 GCA_903911925.1 uncultured Acidobacteriaceae bacterium | reverse complement strand
GTGAGCACCAACACGGCGTCGCTCTCAAGACCCTAGTACTAAGAAATGAGAACCTGAAGCCTTTCAAGGGCCAGCCGCGCCGCTTGGCAAGCCCCATCCTACCCGATAAATCTTGGCGTCAGTTCAAGCGGGAGGCGCTCCTCATTTGCTTGGACAAAATCTGAGAGCAAGGATTTTATGCTTGTAATCATCTCCTGGGAGACGGCTAAATCGACTCCCAAAAAGATAGTTAGTCTTTTGGCGTGGTCAGCCAATTGCTCCGAACTGGTGAGCATTTCTTGTAGGAGTGCTTGTAAGGTAGGCTCATCTCCTGGAGCCAATGGTTTCGGTTCAAATCCCCAAAATGGATGATCAGGACCATAAGAACCAATCTCGGCGAATGATGACCTGATGTGTTCAAGCGCGTGAAGTCGCCTGGCTAATTCAGGCCCGGTTACTTCCTGTGCATCTTGTACTGCCGTCTTCGTATACACGGACTCAGGCGAACTCAAATCGCGGCGATGGCGTTCTGCGCGCCACATAAGCTGATGCACGGTGAACCCAAATTGATTGGCGGTAATGCTGTTGAGAAGGTCGGTGTATTCCTTAAGTTCTTTGCGGTGCCTGCCTAACTCTTCAACTTTACCTGGAAGGCTATGCGCTCCATTGGGTCTCGAATTGAGACGATCTTGGATGTTCTCCAGCACTGCCTTCTTGCTCGTTTTCGTGCTGTGCAGTTCGAGAACCAACGACCCCAGGTTTGCGCGCTCCAGTCGGCCTTTTACAACCTGCAGCGCGGCGAGCTTCTCTGAGACAAATAGCACGGTCTTCCCGGATCGTAGCGAGGCAGCGATGATGTTGGTAATTGTCTGAGACTTACCGGTTCCCGGTGGGCCGATGATCACCAGGTTTCGCTTTTGATGAAGCACATCAACGATAGCACTGTGCTGTGAGCTGTCCGCATCAAACACGAGGGGAATTGAATCTGCAGGCTCTTTCTCCACCTCGTGCTCAGTAGCTATCGAGGTGCTGCTGGTTGCATCCGTCCCCCCTAGAACTTGCCTCACGATGTTGTGGTCCAGCAGGGAGTGCCCGTACATATCATCAGGCCATTTGTCTGGATCGAGGTCTCTCAAGAGCAACATATTCGTGAAGCTAAGCAGGCAAAGGGATGTCCTTTGCCGGACTACGAAACCTGCATTAGAACTAACGACAGATTGAATTGCCAAAAAGTATTCGTCGATGTTGAGAGTCTCGTTGTCGAAGTCCGGAAGGATAATGCTATGGTCTTGGTTGAGCTTTTCACGAAGTGATAGGTTCTCTTCGATGTCATCGCCATTGTAATGAATCGAGAACACCTGGCGGCCAGCACTGTCCTTCTTAGAGAGTGAGATTGGAACGCTGATCAAAGGGGCCAAAAAAAGCCGTTCGCTGTCCCTCTGATCCGGGAACTCCAGGAAGCCAAGAACAAGGTGCAACATATTCGCACCGGTCTCCTCGATGGCGAGGTTGGCCTCCCTTTCGATTTTCCTACAGTGCCTTGCAAGGTCGTCTGAGTACATCAGGCATCGGAGTTCCGCTTCTTCTGTCGACCCACCGCGCGGCAGGTCATAATCTGTTGGGATACCATTTTGGCGCGCCCAGTCACGTGGCTCGGGCCGGATGAGTTTCCCCAACTTGATTTGCATATCGATGCGAGTTGGCTCGGGCAAACCCCTGATAGTCAGGGGTTGAGTCCCACTGGCAAGGCGTTCGTAGATAACGGCTGGCTGACCCTGGACAAACTGCAGCGACTTTCCAATGGGGTGCTTATAATTCAGAAGACGATTGCGCCCAGTGAGGTCGAGAAGTCGCAAACGGAGTTGCGCCAGAGCCTCTCTGAGCGGCGTGTGGTCAGCGACTTGCACGGGGGGCATAACGTTTCTACCGCCTTCGCCGTTTTTAACTAAATGCTGTTTATACTCTACAACTACCAGGGGCTATTTCGCGGACGTTTCGCATCCTGGAGATTCAAAAACCAGAGAGGATCTGACCCTTCCCTTATGCCCGGTCTGGTCGGCGTGCGCCGTGGCCAGTGCTGTACATAGAGTGTCCCCTCCAGACTCACCTGTTTTGGAACAGCGAAATCGGCCTATCCCGGTGCCGTGGAATCAAGCACTTAATGCGTGCATTTTGGGATGGTTTTTGGAACGCGGCTGGAGAGAAAAGCGAAGCTGGACTGGCATCCTCGTAAAGCAGTAGCGGCACCGGTACACCCCCAGCCTTCCGTGCCATAGGGCGTCCCCGGCTTTAGCCATATCGGTGGCCAGCAGGTCGCTATCTTTCCACCCGCGCCGGGAGATCGGCGCATCCTCCGGGTCCAGGTTCAGGTGCGCCTACAGCCTTTTGAGAGACGGCAGACCGTCAAATCCCTCCAGAATATCGAGCGTCGTGGCGACTTCAATCCGAACGGCTGGCAATTGGGTTCTCCTGGAAGCAAAAGCGGCAGGCTCCCCCTGCACTGGACACCGCTAAAGAGCATTCGCATAGCTATCAACGAGGTTAACTCCGCCCCATGGACTTTTCGCCGGTATACTTTAGGTTCTTCCAACAATGCTAGAACTGATCATGAAAAACCTCCCAGTTAGCGATCATTCCGTCATACTCGAAGTTCAAGTCTCCGGCCAAGTCCTGGAGATCCGTCATAGCTGATCGGCGGGCAGAGAGACGGTCATCAATGCGCTGCTGAACATAACTTTTGATCCAGGGGTCATTGCCGGAGCGATTGAGCATGATCTGGTCACTGACGGTGACGAGTTCCCGCACTCCAGATTCAATCGCAAAGAGAGCGTCGAGCCGCCTGCAGTCCTTGCATTTCCTGGCGCCCTCCGGCGGAGCATCGGCTTCCCAAAGCCGGACCGCCTCTTTCAGAGGTGCATCGAGCTGCTTGTAATCAATGTCAAAGGCGAGGGGCTTGGGAACAAAGGGTATCCAGAGGCTCTTGGAGCGGTAGTACTTGTCTGGATCAGCCACCACCTTTTCATGTTCGGCCCCCCAGTAAAGCAATCCCCCTCTTGATACCTCGCCGAGCTTTAGCCCGAATTCGGCAATAAAACTGTACCCCAGAATCTGAATTCTGTAGCAACCGAGCAAGGGGTCTTTCCCATCCTTGGGCCGAGCCGTCTTGAAATCGATTACAGCGATGGACCCATCCGATACTTGGAAAATGTCATCCGGCTCGCCATACAGAAGGACGCCGGAGTCAAGGCGGTGTTTGAACCTTCGCCAGTTCCGAGGAAATTGCACCCGGCCCACCAAGTCGCAAAATGGTGCGAATTCTTGCGGCAGGCTCCCGTCCTTCTCGATCAAATCGCCGACAACGGCCATCTGCGCCTGTTCCATCGATTTGAAGATCGCGCCGCCAAAATGATCAAAAGGCGGATGGAATTTCTGCTTCAGCAAATACCAGTAACACCTTGGGCAGAAGCTGTCGATTTCAATGAGTCCCAATCTCTTGGGCGTGATTGCGAGGTCAGTATCCAATGTCGTTCTCCTCAGAAGATTCTGTGATCAAGGTTTGACGTGCGATGCGGGATCAGCCAAAGCCGCGGATAGGCCATGCGCCGTTGAAGAAACAACAGTGTGGGTGCCAAACGAGATAGGGATCTCCGCAAGCTGTCTAGTATAGGAAGCGCAATCGCGTTGCAATTCATCAATCTCATCCCATGAATAGATAGCTCGCAAGAACGGCGATCCGTGGAGCGCCTCTGCCCTCGGATTGGCCGAGTTCTCGCTGGCCACAGCCTGTGCTTGGCTTCGCAAGCGGGTTGCCGGCGACTGCTGCAGAGGGGTTTGGCGCTGACGCCGCTCGCTCTGACACTGAGGCAGGCTTGCCATCTTCTGGACCAGTTTCTGGTTCTGGCGCCTGCGATGCTGGCTTTCTTGCCGTCAGAAAGTCATCCAGGTCTTCGACTGAAATGAAGATTCTTCTGCCCTCACGCCGCACGGGCAAAGGCCGTTTCAGGTGGAGCCAGCGGTAAACCATTTTCGGCGGAATCCCTCGGAATGTGGCGACTTCTTTTACTGACATCCAACTGCTTGTAGCGCCCTGCGGATTTTCCATGTACCCCCTTGGGTGGTCAAACGCGGAATCCCCGCGCTTGCATTCATCATGCTCTCCGCCGGTTTTCTACCAAAACCCCAACCTGGCCGCCGACCTGTTGATGAGTGCGATCAGCGTATCGTGAGAAAACCATTCAGCCCTACAGGTTTTCCTGTAGTTTCGCCGTTCGAAAACGCCAGTAATATTCGTTCATCAGGCAACAGGTTCCGGCCGCGATTCTGCTTGATCTGCTTCGACGGCATACCAACCGAAGAAGGGACATAGTTCGCAGAGGTACTTCTGTCTGTCAACCACAGTCAGGGCTGCTGCCAGCCGGCGGTCAGCAGTCCTGGCAACAAAGGAATGAACGAAGTGAACAATGCCAACACCGTTAAGTTTCCGTTGCTCGAGGGAATCCTCGAGATGAGCAATCTCCCTCTGAAGCCGATGTACACCGTTCACGATGTCGCCGCCATCTTCCGGGTCTCGACCCGGTCCATCCAGAAGTGGATGTCACGAGGCCGCCTTTCTTCGCGCTCTATGCCCGGCCGCGCCAAGTTCCTGTCCCAGGACCTTGAAGGTTTTATTCACCAGAGCTGCAATGAGCGCCGTAAGTAACCGGGGCCAACTGACCATGTCCCTCTTTCTGGCCTCAGGGAACCGCATCACAACCGGTTCCCACCGGTTCGGAAATGGGAGCTATATCAGGCCTCCATTCGGAACTGTTCGCAAAGAATGCGTTGATTCGTAACAGCTCGCTGCAAGGCGCATTTTATATGCGTTTATGCAGCCGGTTACCTCTATAAACACGCAAAGGAAATGCAGATATGATTGCAAACATTCTTCAGAATGGTTCGGAAATTGCAACGGAAATTCCGATCCAGTCAACTCAGTTCACAGATGTGCGGATAAGTCCACAAACTGTATCCGACCTTCTTGATCGCCTTCAACAGGCTCCTCCGAAGGGATTCGCAATGCTTCGCAGCACCTGCGCGATTCTTTCATCGTATCTCGACAAACCTGCCAGCGAACTGAAGGTTCAGGAAGTCTTCGACAGCAATGAATCGCTGCGCGATTTTCTGGAGAGCCGCAAGTACGCCGAGAACTCTATCCGGACCTACGTCAACAACCAGCGTATTCTCCTGCAGCACGCTCAAATCTTCGGTTGGAAACCTTCCAATAATTTGTCGGTCGCATGGCAGAAGGTAATGGATTGCGTCACCTCCGCAAACGGGAGGAGTCTTGTTTCGTACTTGGCAAAGAATCGCAATACGCCTCAGGAAGTCATCGAAGAGGACGTCCTCGACTGGTCATCGAAAAAGATCGGTGGCGGAACTTCAATTATTACGACCCGGAGGATCGCCGGTAGCCTTTGGCGCATTCTCAAGGAACTTGACTTGGGTGGAGATGGCGCCAAGAATCCCCCTTCCAGTTACGGTATTCCCACCGATCAGTTTCCCTCAAAGATGCAGTCCGAAGTGAAGGAGCTTACTCGTTGGAAGCAGGCTAACTTCGCGCCGGGCCGCCCAAAGAACGGTCAGATTCGCGAAGTGACGGCTCATTGTATGGATAGAACCTTTCGCAAGCTTTATGGATATGCGATCAAGGTTCGCGGTGAAAAGGAGATTGCGTGTCTTGCTGACCTGATAACCGAGAGCATTGTCACGGGCTTTGTCGAATGGCGCATCAATGAACGCAAAGTAAAGGGTCAGTCGATTATTACCGGCCTTGCTTCTCTGCGTGCGGCAATGCGCCATCATCCGGCTTTCAAGACGATGGATCTCTCCTGGTTTGACCCTTTAATGGCGAGTATCCCCGTGGAACCTGAGTCAGAAAAGCGTGCGCGGAAGGCGGAAAAGTATGTTGACTATGCCCGCCTTGAGGCGATTCCCGCAAAGATCCGTGAAAAGCGGTTGAAATCCAGGAAGGGGCCTTTTGATGTTGCGCAGTATGTCCAGGACGAGTTGCTGATTCAATGGTTGACCGTTCTTCCCTGGCGCCAGCGCAATATTCGCGAATCCCGCATCGATGGGCCAAAACCCAATATCTTCAAGGGGCCAATCCCCAGGTTCAGCGATATTGCTAAGCCAAAATGGGTGCTCCAGGAAGAACAGCAGAATCCCGCCGCTCGGTTCTGGCAGTTTCATTTTGCACCTCACGAAACGAAAACCCACATCGATGTTCACTCTCTTATGCCAAAACAGCTTATTCCGCTACTGGAGGAATTCATTACGATTCATCGTCCCGTGTTGCTCAAGGGAAACAGTTCTCACACTCTCTTTGTGAACGAGGAGGGCAACCCGGCAACTGAGCGCAAGATTGGCCAGTCGGTCTCTGAACTTGCACTTCGCTATGCAGGGAGTCACACATCGCCGCATCGCTTCCGGGACATTCTTGCCTATACATGGCTTGAGCATCACCCGAATGATTACCTTTCGTTGTCGAAGCTGCTGTGGCACCGCAACATCAACACTACGTTGAAGGAATATGGCAGCCGTTTCAACGAATCGAATGGAGTTGCTGCCATGGAAGCCTGGCTTGAGCAGCGCGGTGCCGGTTCTGCATAGACGGTCGCTATTCAGCAAGCACGCGAGTTCGAGGCAAGCTTTGGCTTGATTTACCAAATGCATCCGCATGGCAACACGCCACGCCGAATGCAGAACCACAAATTGGCTGGCCAGCGCAGCATAGCGCGAGCCAGCAGTTGAGATAAGGACAGCATGAATCAGATGGAAGATTTGGCAACAGACTCGAGGCTTGTTGGCATCAGTGAATTAGCTGCATATTTTCGCTGCGATCCGGAAACTGTGAAGCGCCAGGCACGTAGCGGGAAGCTCCCTGGTTTCAAGTTTGGGAAGTCGTGGTTTTTCCGTCTGCAGGACATCGACTGCATGATTGATAGCGCAATCCACACGGCTCATCAGGTGCAGGCATGATAGCGTTGCAGGATCGCCGTCTGCGCTATCAGAATGGAACACTGGAGCGCATGACCAGAAAATGCGGTCCAGATATTTGGACGTACCGCTGGGTAGAGCGAACCAACGGCAAGCGGCGCCGAGTCCAACTCGGAACCGTAAAAGAACTGCGAACCATGCAGGCGGTCAAACAGGCCGCAGATGGTTATCGCCTCACTGCGAACAGCGAAAACGATGTCGTGCGGAACGTCACCATGTCGGCAGTGCTCGACCGCTACGAGAGAGAATTTCTGACTCCGTACACTGAACGGCCTTTGGGCGCCGTCGACGATGGAAAGATCAGTGTGCAAACCGCGAAATCCTACCGATCCTACATTCGCGGTTGGATTAGACCACGCTGGGAGAAGTATCCGATCTCCGAATTCACTAAGCCCCAGTTGAGGTCAGCCATGGAGACATGGCTGGCAGACTTGTGCAAGTCAGGAAAGCTGGCGCCGAAGACAGTCCGCAGCATCGGTTCACTGATGCGCTTGATCTTCAGGCGCATTGTGAAGTGGGGCTATCTTGCCAGCAACCCGATGGATTTCGTTGACCTGCCCGAAGGCTCAACGCGCAGGAAAGAAAAGCCGCGCTCGTTGACTCCGACGGAATTTCTGGCGCTGCTGAAGCTCTTCGGACCCCGGGAGAGGCTCGCAGTCGAGATTGCAGGATGGCTGGGTACGCGGCGCAGTGAAGGATTCGGCTTGAAATGGCAGGATCTCGACCTCGACCGCTGCGTAGTCACCTTCCGCCAGGGCTTCGTCTCCGGTCGCATCTCCCAACTCAAGACGGAGGCGTCACGGACGCAGATCAGCCTTCCGGAAACAGTGCGGGATTCCTTGATGGCCTGGAAGAAGTTGACGCCATACTCGGCGTTGGACAATTGGGTGTTCGCCAGTCCTGCGACCAACGGGCAGCGCCCCATGTGGCCCGACTCAATGCTGGCTGACTACATTCGGCCAATTGCAGAAAAAGGGGGCTTTGGTCGGATCGGTTGGCACACCTTCCGCCACAGCCTCACTTCCTGGGGCAAGCAGGTGCTGACGCTTGAGGAGACGAAAGAACTGATCCGTCACGCGAACATTCAAACCACAAGCGACGTCTACGGCGGCCTTTCGCT
>CAIWFH010000116.1 GCA_903911925.1 uncultured Acidobacteriaceae bacterium | reverse complement strand
TCATCACCGCGTCGTAATTGAGCAGCGGTTCCCCCATGCCCATGAAGACCACCCCGCGGATGGGATGGGGCGAATCCGCCTGGATTTTGACGACTTGGTCCACAATTTCCCACGCGGCGAGGTTGCGGCTAAAACCCATCCGACCCGTAGCGCAGAAGACGCAACCCATGGCGCAGCCGACCTGGGAACTGACACAAACCACATACTTGAGGTCGTCGGCCCGGTGAAGGAGAGGAATGCGGACTGCCTCGAACTGACCGCTCTTCTGACTTTGGAAGAGATACCTGGTGAATCCGTCCTGCGGCGAGACGACTTTCTGGACCTGCGTCAAATGAGGAATCTCCGTCATGGCGAGCAGGTCGTCCCGCAACCGGCTAGTCAGGTCGCTGCCCAGGGCGGGCAGTTCGCCGCGCTTTACGGAAGCCGCCAAAAGCCGCCGCGCCAGGTGCGGGGTCACCCCAGCATGGGCCAGGGTGGCGTGCAACTGTGCGGAGGTCTGGTTTTTCAACAGGATCGGCATATTCGCATTCGCCTCTACATGAACGAAAAGAAAAGGTGCCAGGAAAGTGTTCGTCGCGCACTTTTTAGTTCTCAGGCTTGGAAGGAGCGCTGTCAAGGAGCGCTTGATCTGAGGTGGAATTCAGCGAGAATCAAGCTTGTGAAACAACTTCAGCCAGCGCCGAGCGGTTTCCGGCAGATCGCGAGTTGCCCTTGCGGCGCTGGGATATAGCCACAGATCTGTTTTGAAATGAACGAAGCACACATTATTAAGATTGCGGGCGAGCTCAAAGTGCAACCCCGGCAAGTCGCCGCCACCGCCAAACTTTTCGCCGAAGGCGCCACGGTCCCCTTCATAGCCCGGTATCGCAAGGAAGCCACCGAATCGCTGGACGAGGTGGCGGTCACCAGCATTCGCGAACGGCTCCTGAGCCTCGCGGAACTGGACCAGCGCCGGGATGCGATCCTGAAATCTCTCGTCGAACGCAATCTCCTCACCGACGAACTCAAAAGCGCCATTGCTAATTCCGAGACCCTCACTGCGCTCGAAGATATTTATCAACCTTACCGGCCCAAACGTCGCACCCGGGCGACCATCGCCAAAGAGCGTGGGTTGGAACCGCTGGCGGACATTCTCTTCAGCCAGCAATCCACCGCCGATCCAAGTGCCGAGGCCCAGTGCTACGTTAGTGTTGAAAAGGGCGTGGCCGATGTGGCCAGCGCCCTGGCGGGGGCGCGCGACATCCTGGCTGAACGCATCAGCGACGATGCCCAGGCCCGTGCCAAGTTGCGCGCGTTGTTCTGGAGCCGGGCGGTGGTGAAATCGAAGGTTTCGTTCGATAAGGATAAGGAGGAGGCGGCTGCGAAGTTCAAGGACTACTTCGATTGGAGTGAACCGCTGGCCAAAATTCCCAGCCATCGGATGCTGGCTATTCGCCGTGGCGAAAGCGAGGGTCTGCTCATGATGCGCATCCAGCCGCCGGAGGAAGAGGCATTGGGATTGATCGAACCCCTCTTTGTCATCGGCCGATATCCTGCTGCCGAGCAGGTCCGTCTCGCGGTACAAGACAGTTACAATCGTTTGCTCGGGCAGGCGATTGAAGTGGAGATGCGGATTGAATCCAAGAAACGTGCGGATGTCGAAGCCATCCGGGTGTTCTCAGAAAACCTTCGCGAGTTGCTGTTGTCCTCACCGTTGGGACGCAAGAGCGTCCTGGCCATCGACCCGGGTTTTCGCACCGGCTGCAAAATCGTCTGCCTGGATCGGCAAGGCAAGCTGCTGCACAAC
>CAIWFH010000115.1 GCA_903911925.1 uncultured Acidobacteriaceae bacterium | reverse complement strand
TATCCAAATTGTTGAAAAACAATCTGGGGACGTAGCTCAGTTTGGTTAGAGCGCTGCCCTGTCACGGCAGAGGTCGCGGGTTCGAGCCCCGTCGTCCCCGCCATTCATTCCAAAGTACTTAGGAGCGAATGGCGATCAAAGTGACAGCAAAATCTGGGCACAATAAGGGCACAATAAGCCCGAAATCATCCTGATTTTGCCTCTTCTCCCACCTCATTTGTGCCCACGTTCGGTACCATCATCCTTACAACCTTGCTCTGCGCGGCCCGCTTGTTGGATGTCACTGCCTGCGTGTAAACGTCGAGCGTGATCCTGCTATTCGCGTGCCGTAAGAGTTCCTGAACGGTCTTCACATCCTCTCCGTTCGCCTTCAGCAACGTGCCGAAGGTATGGCGGAAAGTATGCCAGCCGATGTTCTTGTGAATGCCGGCTTCACTTGCAACCGGCCGAATGTGGCGCTTCATGATGTTGTCCGGCCAATAGGGCTGTTTCCCTCTCATCTTCGGGCTTGCAAACACCCAATCGCCGGCCATCGGGTAGGCGCTTTGCCGGCGCCAGTTCAGAAGATCCTCTGCCAAGTAGTCGTCCAGAGGGACGGGCTTGGCAGAAGCCTCGGTCTTGCAGTTGCCCACTACTTGATGCCAGATGGAGCGGGTAACGCGAAGCTCTAAGCTGCTGAAATCAACGTCTTCCCAGCGAAGCGCAAGCAGCTCGCTGGCGCGTAACCCTGTCGCCGCGTCGAGCAGCACCAGGGTGCGCTCTCGAAGCGACAAGCGGCTGAGAAGAAGCTGAATTTCTGCAAGTTCCAGAACATCGGGAGTTCTCTCTCGCTTCGCGCTTTGACGCACGAGTTCGATTGGGTTTCGATCAACCCATTCGTAGCGCATTGCGTGATGGAAGAGGGCGCTCATGAGATTCCGGATCTTCGCTTTCGTGGCTTTGGCTCGTTTGACGCCGCCAAGCCATTCTTCAACTGCAACTGGCTTTACCTGATCTAGCCGATGGGTTCCCCATCGTGGCAGAATCCAGTTCTTCAGATAGCACTCGTACCCAGCCCGAGTGGAAAACGACTTACGTCCCTGGTCCTCACCTACCAGTTCCTTAAGCCGATAGTGAGCAACAAGTTCGGCCATGGTGCTCGGCCCGCCTCCAGCTTGCGGGGTCTGTTGGTTGGCGTCAATGCGCAACGCGTGAGCTGCTTTGAGAGCGGCTGCTTCCGTGGATAAAGCAATGACCGTTCCGACGAGTGCCTTTCGCTGTTTTGAATTTCCGTCCGGTCCGGCTTCTCGCCAGCGGAAAATCCAAATATCTGGGCCGTTTCGCCGCTTTTCGCGCTGCACGCTTCCTTGTTGATATCGTGTTCGCCTCGACATGATTTCTCCTGTTGAGGCGCAACGGATGGCTGACCATAGACTACCGCTACGCCGGGCAGAGGTCCACTTTCATTCCCCGGGATTTCAGGATTTCGGCTGGCTGTCTAGTTGAACGCCTGGTCCGCCCGGAAGCGGACAATTGTCAGTCCGAGCGGGTTCACGGCCATTTCGTTGTTCTTCACGCTCTCACGAAAGACGTATGTGACGCTGGCGGTCCAGCGCTCCCGCTTGAGTTCTGTGTGGTCTGAGGGATTCGTGAATACCTTCTCAAACTCAATGCGTGCCGAATATGGCGACTGCCGCAGATCGTCGAGGACCACGTTCTTAACCTCTACGTCGACAAACGGAAGCGTACTATCCCTCGCGTACGACTGGATGACGCTGTCCTTTTGCTCCAGATTGATGACAGCGCGCTGGACGTCGTCGTTCAAGAAGTAAAGCGAATTCGCCTGGTCGCGTTCAATGGTGAAGCGATTGCGTGAGAAATACAGTTCGGCCCAGCGGGTGAGGTAGTACTTGTTCTCCGCTTCCTGGGGCCGGTACTGGAAGTTGCGATAGTCGATGGCTTCGGCGCGGCCCACGTCGTTGATACGCACAATCATGGGATGCAGATTGGCCAGCGCCTTCTGGCTCCTGAAGAGGAGCCCGGCCAGCGCCACACAAACGACGGCAAGGGCCAATACGGTGACCTTCAAGTAGGTATTCATCACAAGCGGATCGCCGTACTGTTCCAGATACCGTTCCGCGGCGCGGGTGATCTCCGGTGAATGGGTGGCTGCTGTAGACATCACTTTCCTCCGATCTGGTTAAAGCGCTCTGAGAATGAGTGCGGTAATTACACTTCCCATCCCGCTGCTGTGGCCCCCGGTATGTCCAGAGAACAAAGTGGCCGTCATGGTCGGAATCTTCAGGAGAATGAATCCTGCGATAATGCACAAAATGAGCAACCCCGGCATAAGGTAAATCAGCCTTGTGGGGTCATTGATGTTCATGGCTCCGCTGGTCAAATACGTGATGAGAAGGTGGCCGACGACGCTCATAGTGGCTGCTGCAACCACTTTGTAAAACTCGAATCCAATAAATGCCTTGAGCCAACCCCAGAACAGGAAGTCAGTCTTATCAAAAACCATCCAAGGAATGAATACTGGACCAAGCAATCCAATAATCGTTGCTCCGATTGCGCCGTAGGCGATGATGACGGCGACGAGTGCGGTCAAAACAGTGAGAACCATTTGCACGGTATATGTGCAGATCAGGGTATAGGGCTCAGTAAACGACGGGGACAAGGTCCCAACCTTGTCCAGGGCATTGTGGATGGTTGTTTGCACTTCTTGCGTTGAGTCGGTACCGATGTAATCCACAAGACTGCTCGTGCCTCCGCTGATGAACCCCTTCAGCGAATAGCCAATGCCCGGAATGCTGCTGTCGTAGAACCTGACGAAGGAGTACGCGAATGTGATCAGCACAAAGAAGCTGATGAACTTCGCGATGTTGAAGCCAGGTCCCCCCTGTGCTGAAGCCAGTGCCTCTTGAACCCCGAACCATACGAGCATAATCGTGGCGAGCGAGATCACCATATGCAACCCGAGGGAGTCGAGCGATGGGGCCGCCGTCGCGGTCACGTTGTCGCATCCGTTCTTGATGAGAATAAGAAAGTCCATGGTCGCCCCTCTCTGCGTTTAGTAATGGAAAGCCCACGCCGTTCCAGCGGTAGTCTGTTGCGGCAATGTCGCGTTGAGATTCTGCTGATAACCGTTGCCAACCTGAAAGAGCGATTTCAGGTTGTCCTGCTGCACCTTTTGCCCGACAATTTGCTGCAAAGTGTTGGCCTGGCTGATCTGATTGGCCTCTTGCTGTTCCTGAAGAAGCAGGAGAAGCGCCAGGTTGATGCGTTGTAACGTTGCCATTTCTGTATGCTGTGAAGGGTCTGCCGACTGTGTCGCCTTCATGAGGGCATTGATGTCGGTCTGGCGTTGCACGGAATTCGTTCGAATCGAGCCAAGAGTTTGCATACTGCTCGTGGTTATGGCGTCGTTAAGATCGACGGTAGCTCCTCGCGCTGCAATCTGTTGCTGTCCGAGCTGGCTTAGGCTTCCATACCCTGCAATTTGACCGGTGTGTGGTATCGATGCCTTCTGAAATCCGATGCTCGCGCTAGCGCCCGTATTGACCGCGCTTGTCCACTGGCTTGAATTGCCATAGGTGTTGGCCGCGTGGTTCAGTTCCATCCAATAGGTCGAGCGCGAAAGAAACGGTTGATACAGACTTCGCGGCATCATCGCCATCTGGTGTGCGAGGTTGTATGTTGCGATGGCATTGTCGGCGAGCTTCACCGTGTTTGTAAAAATCTTTTGGCCCTGCTCAATCTGCTGGATTTCATTGGCGATTGATCGCTCTTCGTTCTTGATCTGAACCACAGCATGTGTGGCTTGTGTCGGATCGTACACGACTCCGGAGCCGAATTGCGCGTACGCCGATGCCGTAGCGGCAACACATGAGATCACTGCAATGAACAATGCTTTCTTCATAGTCTCCTCCTTCAGGTTTAGTGTTTGGCCTGTTCTAGCTGAAGCTTCTTCATTGCGTCGTCCATTTCTTTTGCTTCATCGATGCATTTCTGGCTGAATTCCGGTTTTGCCTTCAGATATTCTGAACCGCAATCTCTCTGGTATTGCTGACTCAATCGATCGTGCTCCTTTTGAAGAGCGTCAATCTTCGCCTGATGGTTTTCGCACGCTGTGAAGGCAAAGACTAGACCTGCCGTGAGGGCAATGACCTTCGTGCTGTGGCGCATGGGCGTCTCCTTAATACGTCTGCGAGATGTTGTGGTTTTCGTAAGCTGGCAAGAGCATGTCTTGAGTGAAGTAGACCTTCACGCGATGCCCTTCGCGGATGGTGATGGTTGGTGGTATCTGCATGAAGCGGTCAAGAATTGTAGACGCCGATTGCGAGACGCTTCCGGCCGCCCCTGTGGTGAATGCCTGTGACCCGCTGGTAGAAATTGTGCCGCCGCCCTGGGTGATCTCTCCCGCTCCCGAAATAACGCCCAATGCAATCGAGGCGCCAAAGATCTGGAAGTAGTGGTTGTTGACTTTGTCTTTCATGCCTTCCTCACCGATCTGATCGAGACCGTGGAATTGGTCGAGGTCCACGGAGTAGCCGTCCGGCATGATCATGCGGTGAAAGACTACCGCCATGCGGCGCTGCTGACCAAAGCCGCCTGAACCGATCTTCCTGGCTTCCCCGAGCACGACGGTGCCTTCCTTGATCAGCACATGCTGGCGATCGTGTGAGTAGACGGGATTCGAGACAAGTACCTTGACGGGGCCAGCGGCGTCGCCGTCAACGCGATTCATGAGAACCGTATCCAACGTAAGGCCCTCATAGATGACATAAGGCTGACCAACTGCCGAATCAATGTTTATCTGGGGCCGCCGATTGTTCGGTTGTTGCGCCGAAGCCGAGGGCGAGGGGTCGCTCGCAGCGCGGCCTTGGACCAAGCTGCTGCCCACCTGAACTGGGAAGTTCGGATTCTGCTGGATGCCTGCATCCACGGCGCTCTCCGGGGCCGCCGGAATGGCTTGCTGCGCAGGTGCCTCCGGCGTGCGCGCGTAGACAAGATTAGATGCAAAACGCGAGTTATATGCAAGTTCACGCTCCTTGGCCGCAAGCTGCTGGGCCTCTTCTTGCGCTGGTGAAAGTTGCTGTCCCCCTTGCGATTGTCCATACCCATTCTGTTGCGCCTGGCAATTCTGTCCCGGACCACATGGAACAGACTCTCCGGTTGCGCTGTAGCCAGCGGCAACCGCCTGTTGCGCCCGAGTGGCATTCGCCATAGCTGGGTCCTGACCCGTGATCGTTCCCGGTTGTTGGGCCGTACGCTGGCGAGCTTCGGCAAAAGTGTTCTTAAGGTTCTGCACGTTGTTTTCGGTGTTGTCCTGTACCGCCGGCTGCGGTGGATCGTGATCCGCCGCTGTCTGATGTGCTTGTGCCTTCTTTCCGAGAGTGCTGAAGATTGCGGCAACAATGACCAGCGCAGCGGCGCCCAGATAGAGCAACGGCTTGAGATTCTTGCGGAGCACGCCCTTGGGTTCAATGTTCGACTTGCGCAACTCGGGCTCTACGTGGACTCCAGGCTGGACTCCTGAAGGCTGCGAATTGTTGAAAACCTCTTCCATGCTGCACCTCTGTACCCCAGTCAATGAGCGATTATCCCTTGCGTGAAAAGTCCATGCGCTTCTTGCCCAGCTCCACATACCCCGAATCCATGACCTTCGGAATGATGTACGTTCCATCGCGAAGATCGTATGAGATGAGATTCGGCTTGCCATCCTTCATCTCGTAAACGCTGAACTTCTCCGGCGCATTGGTCTTGATGTATGTGAATTTGTCGTCGTGATAGATGGACTGGATATTGAAGGGCGCTTCGTTGGGCTTGAAGGAATAGTCGAACTTCAGTTGGAGGGGATAGGCGCTCTTGTATTCATCGACGACCTGCTCAACGTGAGACTGCACAGCGGCGAGCGCTTGTTTCGATTCCTCAAATTGTGCGGCTGGCACGAACTGTGGAGGTCCGCTGGCCGCGACAATGGCTGACCGGTCTGCTGGCTGGATAAGCACCTTCAGGTCCGGGACCCCGGTTGTACCCGAAACGTCCTGGAGCGTGAAGCTGTAGATGTTTCCCTTGTCTGTGATCAGGTTCAGGTTGGAGGCGATGCCAGCCTTCGCCGGGTGCACGAAACAGAAATTGCCCACCAGATCGACGACCCAAAACTCCTTGTCGCCCGTTGCTGCTTGCATGATCTTTTCGGTTGCGGGCAACTCAATCAACGTCGTGTATTTCAGCTTGGCGTGGATGGG
>CAIWFH010000114.1 GCA_903911925.1 uncultured Acidobacteriaceae bacterium | reverse complement strand
GCTGGCGGACCTGGAAAAGGCCTTCGAGGACGCCCAGAAGGACGCACACAAATTCGTCATCCCCAACCAGTTCACTGACGTGGCCGAGCGAAACGGGGCAACCGGACTGAACGCGGAAACCGGACTCGATAACACCATGTACTTCTGGTCGATGCCCGAGAACCGGCTTGAGCTTTGGGCATGGCTTGAGAGCAGCCGACTGGCAGACGTTGAGCCGCGCGAGTTCTACAAGGAGCGCAAGGTGGTGATGGAAGAGCGGCGCATGCGCACCGATTCCAACCCCATTGGCCGCCTGTTTGAACAGTTTTTAGCCACTGCCTACGTGGCCCATAACTACGGCCGCCCCAATGTTGGGTGGACAAGCGAACTGAGCCAGATTACGGCCAGCGAAGCCATGGTCTTCCACAAGAAGTATTACGTGGGGTCGAATATCGTGGTTTCGCTGGTGGGCGACGTGAAAGCTTCAGAAGCCATGCCGATGCTGGAGAAATACTTCAGCCGCGTGCCCGCCGGCCCCAAGCCGGAAGAGATGACTACGGTTGAACCGAAGCAGTTTGCCGAAAAGACGGTCGTGATCAAAGAACAGACGCAGCCCATTTATATTGAGGGCTATCATCGGCCCGACTACCGCGACCCCGACGACGTGGTCTACGACGCGATCAGCGACATCTTCTCCAACGGCCGCGTGTCGCGGCTCTACCGCAGCCTCGTGCGCGACCAGCAGATTGCTGCCGAGGTTGAGGGTTTCAGTCCTTTTCCCGGCGACAAGTATCCGGGCCTCTACTGCTTTCTCGCGGTTCCCTTGCCCGGCCACACTCCGGCTGAAATGCGCGACGGCATTCACAAGCAGATTGAGAAGCTGAAGACCGCAGACGTGACGGATGAAGAGCTTGCCATGTTCAAGAATCGAACCCGCACCGACCTGCTGCGCGGCCTGGCCGACAACCAGGGACTGGCCAACGTCCTGGCCGAGTACCAGACGCGCTTTGGCGACTGGCGGGAATTGTTTCTGCAACTGGACAAGGTGGACAAGGTGACCAAGGCGGATATCCGCAGAATAGCCAACACGCTGTTTGTGGCGAGCAACCGCACCAGCGCATCGATTGAAACCGCGGCCCCAGCAGCGGCAGCAAAGAACGCCGGGGGTGCGCAGTGAACCAACTTCACGAAATGCACACCTCAAAGGCTGAAGCTCCCATTCACTTTGCGCCGCTTTCGACACGACTCAAGCCGAGCGTTGTAACAGGGCCCGGCTTCACAACTTGCGGAAAAACTCATCCGGAGTCGCACGAAGTGTCAGGGCACGACTTCAGTCGTGCCGAAAGCTCCACAAAATCAAAGTGGGCTTTAGCCCCTGCGGGTGCATTCTCTATTCAGCGCAGTATCGTCGCACTGGCCGTTGCGCTCCTCGCCCCCGCCGCCCTCAACGCGCAGCAGAGCAAGCCATGGGAGAAGATCCCCATACCAAAGCTGCACGACTTCAAACCGCAACAGCCGAAACGCATCCAGCTCAAGAACGGCATCGTCCTGTTTCTCCAGGAGGACCACGAACTTCCGTTCATCTCCGGATCGGTGCTGGTTCCGGGCGGCTCGCACGACGAAGACCTGGCCAAGACGGGCCTCGTGGAGCTTTACCGGCAGGCATGGCGGACAAGCGGAACAGCAAAGCTGAGCGGCGACGCGCTCGACGATCTGCTTGAAGCCAAGGCCGCGCATATCGAAACCGAAGGCGGCGAAGAGTCCACTTCGGTTTCATGGGATTCGCTCAAAGGCGATGCGGACCAGGTTTTCGGTCTCGCATTGGATCTGCTTCTGCACCCCAAATTCAATGCTGACAAATTGGCGCTTGCGCAACAGCAATTGGCCACTGGCATTGTGCGCCGCAACGACGAGATCGGCGAGATTGCAGAGCGCGAGAGCGCCAAGTTGGTTTACGGGCCCAACAGCCCGTATACGCGGCAGCCGGAGTTGGCCACCATCGGCGCAGTCACCGTCGGCGACTTGAGTGCCTGGCACGACCGCACCATCGGCGGCAAGCTCATCGTCGCTATCGGAGGCGACTTTGATTCGGTTGCGATGGAGGCGAAGCTGCATGCGGCTTTCGATGCACTGCCCCCGGTGAAGCCAACCCCAGCGCACCATGAGGTCTTTCCCGGGCCAACGCCGGGCGTGAGCTTTATCGACAAGGAAGACGTGAACCAGTCCAATGTCGAGATCGTCGGACTGGGAACGGACCGGCACAATCCCGACGTGCCAAAACTCGCGCTGATGAACGACATCCTGGGCGGCGGGTTTGCCAGCCGGCTCATGCAGAAGATCAGGACCGAGAGGGGCCTGGCCTATGCGGTCGGCGGCGGCTACGGCTTTGCCTACGATCATCCAGCCTTCTTCCGCGTAATGGTGCTTACCGCAAGCGCAAACACGGTGGAAGCGACAACGCTTGCAATGGACGAGATTGCCGGGCTTACCTCGCGCGGCTTTACCCAGGATGAGCTGGACCGCGCCAAAGACAACATTCTCAACTCGTTCCTTTTCCGCTACGACACCCGGGAGAAGGTGCTTGCAGAGCAGGAGCGGCTGGAGTTTTACGGCTATCCGGCAAACTACCTTGAGACCTACGAGCAAGCCCTCAAACAAGTGACGCTGGCCGATCTGAACGCAACTGCAAAGAAATACATCCACCCCGAAAAGCTGGCGGTGCTGGTTGTGGGCAATGGACCGGAGATCAAGCCGGGACTGGATGAACTCAAACTGGGACCGGTGCACACGGTGGACATCACCATACCGATGCCGAAGCAGCCTGAGGAGACGGAGAAGAAGCCGTGAACAGTGAAAGTGAAAGCTCTGCCGCAGTGGCGCGGCTGATGGCGGCAGGCGTTATCATCCACCGCGCAGACACATGCGTGATAGAAGCCGGAGTGGAAGTGGGGGCGGGCACGGTAATTGAGCCCTATGTGCAGTTGCTCGGGCAGACGAGCATCGGCGCCGACTGCCTGATTCGATCATTTACGGTGATTGAAAACTGCACGGTGGGCAACCGGGTACTCTTGCGGCAAAGCTGCATCCTCACTGACAGTGCGGTTGCCGACGGCGCAAAGATCGGCCCCTTCGCGCACCTGCGCCCGGGCAGCGAAATTGGCGAGGACGCGCACGTGGGCAATTTCGTTGAGACGAAAAAAACCAAACTGGGCAAGGGCGCCAAGGCCAGCCACCTTACTTACCTGGGCGACGCCGATGTGGGCGAAGGCACCAACATCGGTGCCGGGGTCATCACCTGCAACTACGACGGGGTGAACAAGCACAGGACGCACATCGGCAAGGGCGCCTTTGTCGGCAGCGATTCTACGTTGGTTGCGCCCGTAACCGTGGGTGATGGAGCGTACATAGGCGCCGGTTCATGCATTACCAAGGAAGTGCCCGCCGGCGCCCTGGCGGTGGGCCGTGGCAGGCAGTTCACCAAAGAAGGTTGGGTAGCCGCCCGGCGCGCGCGAGCAAAAGCGAAACAATAGACCCTCGGCGACTCGATTAGGCAACATTTCAAATTGTTATCGATCATTGTGAACGGCAACAGAAACCACGCCCCCGAGGGCGTATGTCTCTGTTGCCGTTCAGCTTTTCGCCGTGCGGTTACAATCTTCGCGGTTTTATATGATGCTGCGAAGTCGAATCCCTGATTGAAGCATCAAATACATATTGGCGTACTTGAAATTTTGTTACGCTCGAAATACGATGGGCGCCGCATCCGGTTGCCTCAGAACAGCCGCAGATTGAGTAAATGATCCGTCATGGGTTTCTGAATTTCCATTCCTGAAAACCGGCACAGTACTTTAGTGCTGAGATTTTGATAGTCGTAACAAGACTTTTGACCGTCTCTTGCATAGAGAATCATTCATAGAGAGTTTGAACCGATTGGTTTTTGGGGAAACGGGCGAAGGCCATGGGGGCTCGAACTTGGCGCAGAATCAGGCAAGTTTAAAAGTGCAGACCGCCGCAACGCAGAAAACCGCGGAGACGAGGGGACGCGCACATGCGGGCTTTCGCAGGCCGGCACGGATTCTGGTTGTCGATGATGAGGAACCAGTGCGCGTCATGATGGGCGCGACCCTCGAGCGCCAGGGCCATGACGTCCAATTTGCAGCCAGCGGACGCGAGGCCATCGCAAAGCTCGAACGGAATGTCTTCGACCTGGTTCTCACCGATATCGTGATGCAGGATGGCAACGGAATTGTTCTGCTTGAGCGCATTCACAGCCAGCAGCCGCAACTTCCCGTAGTGATGGTTACAGCCATTCACGACATCAGCGTGGCCATCGACGCAATGCGGCGCGGCGCTTATGATTACCTACTCAAGCCTTTTGAACGGCACCACCTGATTACCACGGTCGATCGCGCGCTCGACCACCGCCGCACGCTCGAAGAGAACCACAGCTACCAGCAAAGCCTGGAGCAAGTGGTGCAGGCCCGGACAGAGATGCTTCGCCAGGCCGTGGAAGACCTCGAACATTCTTACGACGTGACGCTTGAAGCACTTGGCGATGCGCTCGACCTGAAGGACTCAGAGACCGAGGGACACTCAAAGCGCGTTACCGCATACACCATTGCTTTGGCCCGGGCCATGGACGTTGACCCGGCAACAATCAAGTCGGTTGCTCGCGGCGCTTTCCTGCACGACATTGGCAAGATGGCGATTCCCGACGAGATTCTGCGAAAGCCCGGTCCCCTCACTCCTGAAGAGCAGGAACTGATGCGCGAGCATTGCGCCCGCGGCTACCACATCCTGCGCAAGATTCCGTTCCTCTCCGCCTCGGCAGAAATTGTGTATACCCACCAGGAACACCATGACGGAAGCGGTTATCCGAACGGGTTAAAGGGTGATGAGATTCCGATTGGGGCCCGCATCTTTGCCGTCGCCGACACCCTCGACGCCATAACCAGCGACCGGCCTTACCGCAAGGCTCGCAGCTTCGATGTGGCGCGCGAAGAAATTCTCAGCTGCTCGGGAACCCAGTTCGATCCGGCTGTTATCGAAGTGTTTCTCAAGATTCCGAATGAATTGTGGCAGGAACTGCGCTCGGAGATTACAGGCCAGAACCGCCGATTCGCGGCCTTTGAGCTTGCCGACAAACCCACTCTGCCAATTTACTGAAATCCAATTCCTGAATCCCTATCTTGGAGCAGAAGCCATGGCAGCATTTTCCCCGGCTGAATTTGCCTCTCAACTCAAGTCCCTGCCGGCCTGGCGCGTTGAGGCAGGCGAATTGGTGCGCACCTTCAGTTTTGCTGATTTTCTGGCGGCAATGCGTTTTGTGAACGAAGTGGCAGTTGCAGCGCAGGCAGCCGACCACCATCCGGATATCGACATCCGCTATAACAAGGTCCGGCTGGGGCTGGTGACCCACTCTGAAGGCGGAATCACGGCCCTGGACTTTGCCCTGGCTGCGGCATCGGACAAACTGGCCTGACCTCCAACTCTAATGCCCGCTTGAGCGCCATGCCGCTAACCTTAGGGCACTGGGGCGCTGGGTACATCAGTCTCGATCCGTCGTGTCATCTTCCAGATTTCTGAATTCTGATTGGAGATTGTGGTTTTCAGCCTCGCGGAGCTTGGTCAGGGTCTTTCGGTACCACCACGCCGCTGCAATTCCCCCAGCCAACGCCGAGGCGCCGGCGATAATTCCGACTCTCAGCCAGCTTGAGGTACCCGGCTTGCGCTGTTGCTCTCCGAGCGAAGTTGAAGAATCCAAATCACTTGCCATAGCCTCTATGCCTAGATCCCTGCCGATTCCGCCGTCCCGATCCTAATTCGGCGCCGCTGTTAGATGCTGCAAAGAGCCAAAAGTCAGCCTGCTCAAGCCGTAAATAAATTTCGATTTTTGTATTTGCATTCTACCGAATCTATGCTATGGTGTATATATTCCAGTTGGGAAGGGGTAGAGCATACCTCCTTTCCTGCTGGGAGTAGTTTGCGTCACTGGCCTCCCGGCACGAACAGCAACACCGTTCGTGCCGCCTTTTTTTGTGCGCCAGGCGCCTTTTATCACCCGGCGGCTGTTGTTTTCGACCATAGGATTCGGGCTAAAATGAATCCCAAGGGGGTCTCACTTGAAGAATCCGATCGGCCTTCGTTGGGTTTTGGGCCTGTGCGTCTTTGCCGTTACCGCCGCAAGCTATGCCCAGTGGTCAAACCCTGCCGATGATGTGCCCGCCTACCATCCCTCTGCGCCACTAAGCGTTGGCAAACTGCCGCATATCCTGGCGGGGGCCGAACTGACGGGCGAGAACTTCCGCTATCCGTGGCAGATTCACGTTTACCAACAGGCCATCAAGATAGGCAACGTTCTCTACCAGTTGCCCTGCAACTGCCGCTGCGACAAGGCCCTGGGCCACACCAGCCTGCGCAGTTGCTATGAGACGCTGCACGGCACGGAATGCTCAACCTGCGCCAAAGAGGCCATCTTTGCCTATCATCTGACCAAGCTCGGCAGGACCCCCGCCCAGATTCGCGCCGGCATCGCCCACCACGACTACGAAAACATCGACCTCGACAAGCAGTAAACGGCAAATCCTGAATTGGCGTAAAATCAATAATGGCAGCACCGGCCAGTTGGCCCGGCTCGCACCCAGGTTGGGGGCGTCACGGTTTCGACGGGATCGATTGCGGCAAAGGAGTCATGCCGGGGTGTGGGCACCCGTAATCGCCTGCAAAACCAAAGTTGCCAACGATAATCTGGCACTTGCAGCTTAATTAAATAAGCTGCCGTCTTCCACGGCTTTACCTGCGGGCTGTGAGCGGACGTCATACAGTAGGCTGGCGTGAGCAGCTCGGTCCGTGTTGCTTGCGCGAGATCATCGGACTAGTTCCCGGCGCATCTTGTCCGCTCTGAGTGCCGGGGGCGAAACCAAAAGGAACCGGACAAAGCATGAACACTCCTGGCTGACAGCGATTTCGGACGCGGGTTCGACTCCCGCCGCCT
>CAIWFH010000113.1 GCA_903911925.1 uncultured Acidobacteriaceae bacterium | reverse complement strand
TCATCGTATCCTTCAACAATTAGCCTCTTTTCAAGACATTCCGCGGCTACTTCTACGTCTGTGAGAATCCCCGACGCAGATCTCGCTGGCATGACGGACGGTAGCCGCACAGTTGTGGCTGTTGGCGGGTCGCTATCAGGCTCGGTTGGAGTTGAGTCAGGGAGAGTATGCTTCTTCTTGGCCATCCAGGCTTCCTCCGAGATGTTTTATTTGTCAATCTTGAAAAAAGGCGGCAGGCTTCCGGATTCCGCGCAAAGCCTATCGAGTCTTAAGTCTACAAAACACTGAGGAAACCCTTTTGTGCTGTGAGGATGGCTCAAAGTTCGACCCAGGTTTGCGGTCGGAACTATAGTGCGCTTTAATTCGCGAGCCTCTGTTCTCATATCATTCAGTCGGTTGCACGTACCTATTATCTGTCACCATGCACATCCAGGCGCCATTGTATCGCTTACGACCGATAGGGCAATAGCAAAACCAGCCGGCTTTCAGGGCACGGATTAAGTCAGGAGTATACTTGCCCGAAAAGGGGGGAAGGTCGGCTAATGCACCCGTTGCGATAAAAATCGTTTTACCATGACCGAATCGTGGAAGTTCGGCAGCGATCCGAAGCATCTGCACCTTCCTCAGCAGCACGTCATTCGGCGCGGTCTGAATTTGCTCCTGGATTGCGCCGAGTCAATCCGTGCGCACACCGGCAGTTGGACGAATCGGACGCGAACCTGAGTATCCCCTTGACCTCTGCTTATCGCTGCCATTTAAAATCGGACAATCATTGAGTTTCTAAGCTGGCTTAATATCGAGACCTGCCCAGAACGCCGCATTTATGGAATACACCATGTCTCGCTCTGCTCTCTTATTTCGTAGCGCAACAAGCTTTCGCATCTCATAATTGACGTCGTAGATAAAGGTAGTGCTCCCATCTTCTCGCAGGATGCCAAGGAAACCATACCAAAGAAACAGTTCAATCATCTTCCCGCACCGGTCTCTTGGCAACTGGAGCCGATCAAAAATTGAGTTTAGCTGTTTTTCATCAAGCAATGGAGGCGCCTCGATAAAGGCGTATAGACAGTTTTGTGTTTCGGGGTGAACATCTTGTATTTCCAAATCAATCTGATTTATCAAATCGGTTGAATACGCGCGCTCACCTTCAATGAAATCGGCTTCAAGTATTTTTGAGTGCCGTAGGTTAACAGCGTGGCCTTTCGCGTGGTTCAAAAAATCAATCAGTGCACGCGGACGCATTAAACAGCGATCGATGACGTATTGCGATGATTCTTGTCCTTTACAGATGTGCGATTCGGCAATGTTCCTCCAGATTGTAGCGAAGTCCGCAGTCTTGTCCCGGATGTTCGAAACAAAACGACGCCGTAATACTTCACGAAGCAAGTTGCAATCCGTCCAGTCGAGAGCGATCCTCGAAATCTTCCCACGATCCGGCATCGATTCTACGAGCAATTCGTAAACATCGTTTCTCAAGAAGACCACTGTATTACATCGAACGTCGGCGCGGCTAAGCTCTCTGCGCAGCTTCGAGAGTGCTTCCATCAAGCACCGTAAGATAATTAGGTCTTCAAGGCCTATCCCTTGGGCGTTCCATCCCTTGTCGATGTTATCGAATAAAATCCACACATCCTGTTTCAGTTTTAGGTATTCGATAACCGTATCGCTGAGCTCCTTGAGATTATGGCAGTAAAGGAACTCTGTAATTTGCGGTCGTGTAAGTTGGGCGCCTTCTGATGCGGTTAACGCGCTCTCCGTTTGTTTGGCGAATGCAGCAGCAATATTCTCGGTCAATCGCAGCATTCGTTCGGCGAAGTCACCCTCCACCGTAAAGATATCGGTTTTGTAAAGGGCCGATAGTCTGACATAGTGGTCGCGAACAACATGGTCGTTGATGTATTTTGTATGGTCCTTCTCAAGTAATTTGTATGCGAGCTCAATGAAGAAAAGGTACTCCCAAAACGCAGTGACGGTATGTTCTTTGGTGCCGTGTGCTAGCTGCTGTAAAACAAGATCTTTAAACTTCTGGAGTTGAAATCCTTCCGGATTCAGATCGAGCACAATATTGCGTTTATCCTTGCGTATCGTGTTGCGGGTCTGAAAGAAAAGCGCGGTCTTCCCCGACCCCTTCCGGCCGACGACCAAATTAACATTCCCGTTTGCCACCCGCTTGAATTCTTCGGTCTGCAGGAAGTAATGACGCAACGTGGTCATTTCGTTTTCGGCTGCACTCTGGCCAAGAAACAGGTCCACTAATGGAGTCGGGGACTCTGATAGGACAAAGTCGTCTTGCTCCTGAACGCGCTCGACCACTCGCCTGACGAAGTCAGCTACCATTCCATTGATGGAGTCTAAAGTATCGTAAACTTGAACGTAATCCCTCAGATCCAGCGGCACAGGTTCGCCGCCGGCCTGCATCAATAGAGTTTCCTTCTCAAGTGCGTGGGCCAAGCCGGCCACGAACGCACAACGCAGGTTATGTGCAGCGGCATCAGAGCGATTCGATGCTAGGAGGGGAAGGATTATGCCTATCGAGGGGCATACGTTGTCGATGGCCGCACGTACAGATAGACGAGCATTTTCCACGGGGTCGAAGGACCTAAAGAAGATGCCGCCAGTTTTCTTAACTCGGGAAATGATGCGAATCTCGGTTTCGGCTTTCTCTCGGGGAGTTACAATGTAAAC
>CAIWFH010000112.1 GCA_903911925.1 uncultured Acidobacteriaceae bacterium | reverse complement strand
TTCAGGTAAAAGCTGCCGGCGGAATCCGCGACCTGGACGCACTGCTGACCGTCCGGGCCATCGGCGTCAGCCGCGTCGGCGCCACACGCACTGAGACAATGCTTGAGGAGTGCCGCAAGCGGCTTGGACTCGAACCCATCACGCCCGTTCCGGCCACAGCCGCTCCTGCCGGATACTGATGTCCGCATAAAAAGGGCCCGGCAAATCGCCGGGCCCCTCTATTTTGATACGCCTTGGTCGCTGCATTATGCCAGCAGTTTCTTGACCTTCTCTTCAATCACTTCCTGCGGCACGAAGCCTACCACCTGGTCGGCCACCTTGCCGTCCTTGAAAAACACCAGCGCGGGTATGCCGCGCACGTTATAGCGGCCGGGAGTCGCGGGATTTTCGTCCACATTCACCTTCGCCACTTTCAGCTTGCCTGCGTAGCTGGCGGCAATGCCGTCCACGATGGGTGCAATGGCCTTGCACGGACCGCACCAGACGGCCCAGAAATCCACCAGAACCGGCTGCTCGCTCTGCAGCACTTCCTGATCGAATGTTGCGTCGCTTACTTCAAACACTCCCAACCCTGCCATGATCCTCCTTGCGATGTTTGCGCTTTCAACGAGTGTACCTTTTACCGCGCTTTCATGGGATGCCGCAACCCGTGCGAAAGTCGCAAAACGCGCCTAAAACATAAACAGAGAAAACCAAACCTGAAACTAGAATGTGTTTGGTATCTTGCTAAAAATAATATATGTACACCAGTTTCCATCATCGGTTGCCGCACTAAAAAGCGCCCGGGTCCCAGAAGGACCGCAGGCGCTAGAGCACCCCTCCCCCAGAAGTGCCCACGCAGCGAATTTATGGGTTCCCTGGTTGAATAGCAAGGAATCTTAGGTAACGGAGCGCGGTAATCGGAAATAGATGACTATCCAAAAAGGCACTGATTCATACGCGTCGTTATCAATCGATAACCTCCAAAATCCGCGAAATAGCTGTAAAATCTAGCCGCTGCCGCTGACCCGGTTCAGCAGTTGCGCCCTTCCATGAACTCCTTCGCTCCGGCACCAACAAAACGGCAAGCCAGAAGTTCCGCTTCCATCTGCCCCTCTAGCGCAGAAGAGATCTCGGCCGATGCCCGCGCTGCATTGGCTTCTTTGTCGGTAATCACAAGTACTGAAGGCCCGGCGCCGCTGAGAGCCGCACCCAGAATCCCATGCTTTCCCGCAAGCGGCAGCAGTTTCGGCAGCAGCGGACAGATTTGAGCTCGATAAGGCTGGTGAATGCGATCCATCATGGCGATGTGAAGCAGATCGCCACGCCCCTGGGAAAACGCCAGTCCAAGCAGGCTTGCGGATTGGATATTGGCCACCGCGTCGGCGCGCGAGTAGCTCTCAGGAAGCACCGAGCGGGCCATGCTGGTAGGCAGCGGAGCAGCGGGTAGCACCACGATGGCCCGCCACTCCTCCGGCGGCGTCACGCGGGCGACATAAGCGGTGCGTCCTTCGCATGCGGCAGCCACAAACCCTCCCAGCCAGCAGGCAGCCGCGTTGTCCGGATGACCTTCAAGCGCACACGCTTCTTCAAGAATCTGCTCCGAACTCCATCCAAGCCTGCCAAAACGAACCGCCAAAACAATGGCCGCCAAACGGCCCGCAGCCGAGGAACCGCAACCCATTCCCAGCGGTATCCCATTTGCCATCTTGATGCTCAAAGGCACTACCGGCCTGCCGTGCCCCTGCAGCAAATCCTGATAGAGATCGAGAATCAGGTTGTGCTCAAGCCGTGAACACCGTCCAGCGTCGCGCCCCGTGGCCGCAATCGAAAACTCCGAAGCCGGCTCAGCCTCGATTTCAAGATAGAAGTCGAGCGCCACCGCAACAGCATCGAACCCTGGTCCGAGATTGGCCGAGGTAGCCGGCAGCCGCAGCCTTACTGGTCCAGCGTTCAGGGGCGAGTATGCGGTCATTACGCGCTGCCCTTCAGCGCTGCCAGCACCGCGGCTGGCGTGGCTTCTACAACCTGCGCATTGCGCCGCAGGCTGTCGATTTCCTTCTCATGTCCGGCCTTTTCTTCGTCGCTCAACAGCGTCCCGCGATGAAAATCGATGGTGTAGTCGGCGTCCTTGAGCGTGTGGCCGGTCAGCACCAGCACCACCGACTCGCCTGAAGCCACACTGCCCTCTGCGCGCAGTTTCTTGAGCCCGGCCAGCGTGACGGCCGAGGCTGGCTCGCAGCCCAGGCCCTCAGCGCCCAGTTCGGCCTTGGCTATGGCAATCTCCGTCTCCGTCACGTCAAGGCACCAGCCCCCTGTGTCCTGGATAATCCGTGCCGCCTTGCGCCAGGAAGCTGGATTGCCGATGCGGATGGCCGTAGCCCGTGTATGGGCTTCAACCGGCTCCAGAGACGCCCCGTGGTTCTCCGCCATGCTCCGCACCAGCGGGTTGGCCCCGGCCGCCTGTACAACCGAAATGCGCGGCATGCGCGCCACCAGCCCCAGTTCTTTCAATTCCCTGAAGCCCTTGCCCAGCGCCGAGCTGTTGCCCAGGTTCCCGCCGGGAACAATCAGGTGGTCGGGCACGTTCCAGTCAAATGCCTCGGCAATCTCGAACGCGGGCGTCTTCTGCCCTTCAAGCCTGTAGGGGTTCACCGAGTTGAGCAGATAAATCGGCGCTTCCTTCACAATCTGCGTCAGCAGCGTCAGGCAGCCGTCAAAGTCCGCCTTCAACTGGCAAGTCACAGAGCCATAGTCCATGGCCTGCGAAAGCTTGCCCCACGCAATCTTTCCTTCAGGGATCAGCACCAGGCTGCGCAACCCGGCGCGGGCGGCATATGCGGCCATTGCAGCCGACGTGTTCCCTGTAGAAGCGCACGCCACCCACTCAAAGCCTCGCTCCTTAGCCACGCTCATCGCCGCGGTCATCCCGGTATCTTTGAACGACCCCGTAGGATTCATTCCCTGGTGCTTGGCGTAAAGCTGGTCGATACCCAGAGCCTTTGCCGCGCGCGTCAGCGGATAAAGCGGCGTGTTGCCTTCCTGCAGCGTGACCGCGTTGCCAAAGCTCTCCAGAATGGGCAGCAATTCGCGAAAGCGCCAAACTCCAGAGTGGTCAAGTGTCTCCGCCGAGCAGCGTCGCTCGCGCCACAGCCACTTCAGCGCGCCGGGGTTGGGGCGGTCGTGTCCTTGGCGCTGACTCCATCCGGGGTACTCCACTTCAAACAGGTCACCGCAAACGGCGCAACGGAAGTCCGGTTGGGCTTCTGCCCCCGAAATCCGCGCCCCGCAACCAAAACAACGCAACTGATGCAAATTGTCGTTCATACCTGCTGCTAGCCTATCAGCGCCCGCCCGTTTTTGCCGTGCACCGATGTCTGAAGCCGCTTACCGCTAACTGTTGTGGGTGAGCGGCAGCTCTTTTGCGCTCACATTCCATCCCTCAACCATAACCTTCACTTCCCTGCCTGCAACCTTTCTGGCGGGGTATTCCATCTCAATCTGCCTCGACTCCCCTGGGACAAGCGAGAAGTAGTTATCCGAGTAGACAACCGGAGCCACCAGCAGCCCCGTTGCCGGATCGACCACCTTCAGCCGAATCGCCAGCGCCACGCCCTTGTTCGGATTCGCCACATTGACAATGATCTTCGAATCTCCGCCCTGCAGCGTCCTTTTCGCCGAACCGCTCAAGCCAACCTTGGTCATGGTCGCCAGATCCTGGTATTTCCACACCTCTTTCGCGTTCCAGTAGAAGTTGTCTGACAGCCTTTTCCCCGCCGCATCTTTCAATTCCAGCCAGATGAAGTGAACCGCCGACAACTTCGGTGACTTCGCGTCAGCGCCAGCAAACAGATTGAACGCCGGATGCATTCCATTCGCCTCGCAATCGAGCGCTACCGATTTCTTAAGGTGCAGAGATCCATCCAGGTTGTATACCCGCGCTTCGGCCCGCACGCCTTGCAGGGACTTCAAACTGCAATTGATCACCTTCACGTCGTTTGAGGCCATGCTCCATTGAATGTGTATCGGCTCGCATGCCTTCCTGCAGCCCCAGAAAGCGCCCGTCGGTTCAAAGTAGTAGTCGTAGGTGTTCCATACCAGCGACGGCCAGCAGGGGTTGCTCATCCAGATCATCACGCCCGAGCAGTTGTCCCACATCTTCTCATTCCACGACTCGTAAATAGCTTTGAAGACCTCCATGTTCACCATCTGCGATTTGCGGCAGAAATCCTCAATCCCGGCAACCTCGCCGTAACAGGCTATCGCCTTCTCTGTCTTCCCAACCACCCCGTCTCCATCCAGGAATCCTTTCTCCCACCAGTCGTGCGTTCCCCACATTTCATTTATCGGCCACAGTTTGTCATGGGGCATCATCCGCCGCATGCTCTCTACCGGCGGAACACTCGGTGAGCCGATCTCCGCGCGGAAACCATGCGCCAGCCCGCTCAGGTAGAACGCCGGCGGCATGCTCACATAAGGACCATCGCCATCTGTTGGCGGATGCTGCGTCGAGTGCTGCAGGAAGAGCCGCGTTCCATCCAACTCATCCACCATCTTCGGCACTTCACTCAAGATCGGTGGCTGGCTGGCGCCCTCATTGGCCGTGCACCAAAGTGCTACGCAAGCGTGATTTCTCGTCGTCAGCAGCCGGTCGCGCGCGTTGGCCAGCCACGTTGGAACATCGTAGGGCATGTTGTTGTGGTTCACGCCGAACTCTTCCCAAACGAAAATGCCGTGCCGGTCGCAGGCCTCGAAAAACTCCTGCTTGTGTACATTGCCCAGGCAATTCCGTATGAGATTGAAGTTCATCTCCTTCTCGTAGCGCACCCGGGTCTCATACCCTTCGCCATCGCACCGGAGCATCCCTTCATCCATACCCCAGTCCGCGCCCTTCAGCAGGATGCGCTGCCCGTTGCACGAGATAGTCAGCGGGTTCGCCAGCCGAGTGGCGTCCGACTTTCCCACCAGGTCCACTGACTTGCTCACGTCGCGAAGTTCCGACGCATCCTGGTTGTAGGTCAGTTTGCGAACTCCCACCTTGGCGCTCTTCGCATCTGAAACGCCCCCTCCCTTCACCTCAAAACGTAGAGATAAATCGTACAAGTGCTGTTCGCCGCTCCCATTGGGCCACCACAACCGCGGCTGTCTCATAGAAAGCTCCGCATGCGCCGACTTGTCCAGCGCGAGGCTCTTCGTCTCGCCTGCCTCGAGTATTACCGAGTGCGAAAATCGGCCGGTGCCAAACCCCACGTGCAGCATTCCCGTGCGCTGCTTGTCCGAGTGGTTGGTCAGATCCACCTTGAGCGTCAAGTCGGCAACGGACAGGTCCGGCAGAAGCGGCAAATCGGTAATCACAAACGGGTCTGCTATGGTGACGTCTCCGCTGGTTGTCAGCGAGACCTTATTCCATATGCCGATGTTCCGGTCCCGAATTGTCGGCAGCCAGTCCCAACCCGCCGACTCCAAAAACGTAGGAGCGTTGTGCGTAAAGTCCTCAGGCCAGCTGTAATCGCCCAGCGTTCGCACCGTAGGCTTCACCGGATTCGTTACCGGATGAATCAGCACGGCGATACAGTTCTTCTTTCCAACCGTAACCTTGTCCGTAATGTCGAATCGGCCGCGGATAAACGCGCCCGCCATCTTGCCGACCTGTGCGCCGTTCACGTAGATGTCGGCCTTGTAGTTGATGCCATCCAGGTTCAGCCACACCCTTTTGCCCGCGTAGCCGGACGGCACCGTCAGTTCGTTGCGATACCACCAATGCCCGAAGGCGAACCACTCTGAGACCTGGTACATATGGTCGCCGTAAAACATGTCGGGTACGGCGCCCGCGTTCAAATAGCTCGTCAGAACAGTTCCCGGAACAGTCGCCGGGAGCCACTGGCTGTCGTCCAGTCCGCATACTGCAATCCTGCTCTCATCCCCTTGGACAAACGACTGGTTCACCAGCTTCCACCCGCCTGAAACTTCCAGCGTTCCATCCGCGCGTGGCGCAGGTACAACATTGGGACGGGATTCGGGACCGCCCGTGCCGTACACCTCAAAACTGCAAAGTGAATAGCCGCCTTGCCGGGTCGATCCGTTGCAAAGCAGCCTGACGTAACGGGCCTTTGCAGGTATAAGCGCAATTTCTTCAACCGCGCCCTTGCCGCTGCCGGTTCTAAATGCGTCAACCCATTTCTCCGCAAGACCTGTCTCCGGCGACGGCCCGCGCTCGGCAGACACCTGAATCTTGTAACTCACCGCATAGTCCTTGCCCCAACGCAGAACGACCTTGTCCACTTCGCACAGATCGCCGAGGTCGACATAGATCCATTGCGCCCCGGCAACCTTGCTCACCCATTGCGTAGTCAACTGGCCATCGGTTGCCATATGGCCCGTCATCATGAAGTCCGAGGAACTCGAGGCGTACGCCGCGCGGTTCAGAGCCAAGTTGCGCACCGGCTTTGCCGGCGATTCAGCTGCCAGCATCAGTGACCGCGGAGCCACCATGGTTGCGGCGCAAACTCGCAGTGTGTCCTTCAGCAACTCTCTCCTGGTTCTCTTCACAATGAATCTCCTCTTGAATTCGTGCTTGAGACGCTCACCCTTTGGGCGTACAAAAACGAATACTAGGCGCCCTGCAGAAATGTCTCTTCGCGGTTGTCGTGGAATTGACGGAAATAATGCTACTCCACGGGGCGCGCCCTTGGCACAGGGAAAGCGCCAGGCAGAAACGGGCAGGTTTCACCCGCCCGCCTGCCTGTGATTGGCACAACTCGCATTTTCAGTTTTTCGGAAATCAGTGCAGCCAAGAATCTGCGGGTTTAGAAGCCGACCAGCACCGGCTCCATCTCCAGCCGCAACCCCAAACGCGCCTCAACGGCTTCCATGATCGCCGTAGCCAATGCCAATATCTCCGCTGCGCTGGCCTCCCCGCGGTTCACAAGCGCCAGCGTGTGCCGTGATGAGATTCCCGCCCTGCCCTTGATGTATCCCTTCGAGAATCCGGCCTGCTCAATCAGCCACGCTGCCGGCACCTTGACCCTGCCCGCATTTTCAGCCCCCGCCCCCGCAGGAAACCGTGGCGGTTCCTTTTCGCTGGCGGCGGCAATCTGTTTCACCTGCTCCTCGGTGACAATCGGGTTCTTGAAGAAACTCCCCGCGCTATGGCAATCCGGATCGCCCTCCACCATCAACATTCCCTTGCTCTGGCGCACCCGGCGGACGGCAGCCGCCACTTCAATCAGCGTGGGATTCTCCGCGTCGGCCCCACCCGCCATTAGAGCCTTGTTAAGATCGGCGTAGCGCACTGTCGGCGCGCCGCCGGCCTTGAGCCGATAGTCCACGCGCGTAACGATATAGCGCCCACGATCGGTGGAGTTGAAGCGGCTGTGCCGGTAGGCAAAATCGCATTCCGCACCGGAAAACCCAACAAAGGCCTGTTCAAGCAGATCGAAGGCCCGCACCCTTTCAATCACCGACGAAACCTCTTGCCCGTATGCGCCCACGTTCTGCACCGGCGTACCGCCAACAGTGCCCGGTATTCCCGCCAGGCACTCTACCCCCGCGCAATTGTCTTCGACGGCCCGCTGCACGAATTGCTCCCAGTCTTCGCCGCCGCCAACCTGGTAGACTGCCTGGCCCGGCAGGCCCGGCGCATCGGCCAGATCGATGCCCAGCAAATCCACCCGCAACACCAGCCCGTCGAATCCTGCGTCGGAGATGAGCAGGTTGCTGCCGCCGCCAAGGACAAAAAGTCCCACTCCGCGCTCGCCGGCCCACGCCGCCGCCTCAGCTATGTCCTGTTCGCTTGCCGCCTCAA
Organism: uncultured Acidobacteriaceae bacterium; assembly: GCA_903911925.1. Classification (GTDB taxonomy): domain Bacteria; phylum Acidobacteriota; class Terriglobia; order Terriglobales; family Acidobacteriaceae; genus Telmatobacter. Next base: position 272 of record CAIWFH010000112.1, on the reverse strand, counting down.
CAAACCAGCGGGCCGGACCGCCAATTCCAAATGTAGTAAAAGGTGCAAGCGGCTTGTTTTCTTCCCAGAGCATCGTCTTAAGGCTACACCACCCCATCTAGGAGTGTGTCGGGGATAGATTTCCTCTCAAGGGGGCGGGGGTTCTTTGGTTCGGATTGACTTTAAGATGTAATGCATGGGTAAGAGCTTCCGCGCCGACGATCTGAACCAATCGCTTCTATTTCCCCCTTCTCTCCATGATTGGCTTCCTGACAATCACCTGGCCCGTTTTC
>CAIWFH010000111.1 GCA_903911925.1 uncultured Acidobacteriaceae bacterium | reverse complement strand
TGAGTTGGGATGTGATGCTGCGTATGTCAAGGTTTGAGTTCGCTATTCCGGCGTGGCCCACTTTGACCATTTGATTTGGCCCACCTGGGTAGTGATATTGTGCATCATTTCTCCGGGTTTTGGTTTTGACGGGTTTTGAGAGATATTCATGCTCGTCGTAGTCGTGGCGGTGGTAATGTGGGAATCGCCGCAGCGATTTCCAAGGGCTGTGGGAAGGGTGGGAAAACAGTTTCATCGTTTTCCCATGCTTTCCACAGACCGTCATTTCCACGGCCTCTGTTGGTCGCCTCGCAACCAGTTCATCGCTTCTTGTTCCTTTCCAGCGTTCGTCGAAAGCGAAACGACTCTGTTCCGGTCTCGATGATATGGGCTCGGTCCGTGATCCTATCCAGCAGCGCTTTGCAGAGCCGCGGATTCGGAAACACTGTCGTCCATTCGGAGAAGGGCAAGTTCGTCGTGACGATGATTGCTGCCCGCTCGGCCCGTTCTGAGATCACTTGAAAGAGGAACTCCGCACCGATGTCGGCCAACGGTACGTATCCGACCTCGTCCAGTGCAATCAGTTCGTACTTCTGCCAACGCATCATCATCTTGCGAACCAGGTTGTTCTGCTTGGCTTCAACCAACTCGTTGACCAGAGCCGCCGCAGTGATGAAGCGAACGCGCCGCTTTTGCCGGCAAGCAGCCAGGCACAGCCCGGTGGCCAAGTGCGTCTTCCCCGTGCCGCAGTCGCCGATCAACACGATCGGTTCCTTGCGTTCGATATAGCCGCCCTCGGCCAGCTCGCGGATGCGGGCCGCCGAAATCTGCTGCGCTTGCGCAAAGTCGAACTCTTCGAGTGTCTTGATGCGCGGCAGTTGCGCATCGCGAATGCGGTTGTCGATGGCGTGCCGGTCGCGCTCTTCGCACTCGATGGACAACAGCGCTTCGAGATACCTGATGTGGCTGTGGTTCTCCTTCACCGCCTGCTCGGCCAGCGGCACGAAGTTGGCGCCCACGGTTGGTAGCCTGACCGCTTTGCAGTACTGAAGCACGCTGGCGTATTCCAAGGCTTGCGTCTGGTTCTTCATTGGATAGCCCCCTTGGTGTTGGCCAGCAGCAAGTCGTAGTTATCCATCACCGGCATGGGGCGCTCGAACTGAAGCAGTTCTTCGGCCAGGGCAACGGCGTACTGGCGGCGCTGTTCCGGATCGGGCATACGCAGCAGATGCATCACGGCGGCTGAATCGCTGATGCCAAGACGCAGCGCATCTTTTACGGCGGCGATCAGCTTGTCCCATCCATCGCTGGAACCGGCACGGACCAGTGCAATCATCTCGCGGGTCCCCTTGCTCTTGCCATGACGCAGTTCAAGTTCACGCCAGATCGCATCCATGCAAGCAGGCCAGCGCCCAGCCTGACGCCACTGTTGCAAGGGCGTCGAACCCTTCATGGCGCCCGGCTTCCGCTCCAGCACATCCAGATAGTGTTCCAGATCGAGGATCTCGTGGCCGCGTCCGTAACAGCGCGGATGTCGCGCAGCCACCTTGTTGTCGTGCATGATCTTTACGGTTAACGGAGCAACTACCGCCGTCACGCGCAACCCCGGCCAGAGCGGGGACGAGTACCAGTTGGTCTTTACCTTCACGCGTCCCTTGCTGTCCACCAACAGTGGATAGAGCAACTCGTGAATCGGAAAATCTTCCACCGCCAGCGGTGACAAGCGCTCACGTTCCAACGCGCTGGCCGCGCCGATGGTCATGCTCCTGCCGACGATGGTGCGGCTGCGGTTGGCGACACAGTCGGCCAATACTTGCTGGTTCAATGCGTTCAGATCGCTGGCCTCGGGCACGGGCACCAGCAAGTTGCGCCGGAACCATCCCAACTCGCCTTCCACGCCACCTTTTTCGTTGCCGCTGGCCGGGTTGCAATACTCGCTCTGATAGCCCCAGTGCGAACGAAACGCGATCATCCGATCCGTCTCCACTCGCTGGTATCCACGAAGAATCTTCTTCACCACGGACTTCATGTTGTCGTAGCGCAGCGTCTTGAAAACGCCGCCAAAGTAGGCGAACGCATGTTCGTGGGCTTCAAGCAGAGCCTGTTGCGTGGCGTGCGGATAAGCCCGATGGAAGGCGTCGCCCGAGCCCATGCTGCGCATGGCGAAGAACTGCAGCTTCACAACTTCGCCGCCCAGCTTGGCCATGCCCTCGAACCAATCCACCTGAGCTTCCTGGCCCAGCTCGTAGCTCTGGGGCACGAATACTTCCCGTCCGCTGAGCCCCAACTCTCGCTTCCGAACCTGCACATAGCGCCGCACGGTAGCTTCCCCGACGGGATGATCCGGATGCTCGCGGCATAGGCGCATCCAGATCCGATGAGCCGTATGCCTCTGCTTGCGCGGTGCTTTTACATCCGCGGCCAGCATCTGTTCGATGTGTTCCTTCAGCGGACCAAGCCGCGGCGCTTCCCGTACCACCGCTTTTCGCTCGGGAGGAATCGCGCTTCCCAGTGCCTGCCGCACCATCCGCCGGTGCACGCCATGCTTCTTGGATAGTCCCTGAATCGTCTCTCCGGCCGCGTACCCGCGCCGGATCACTTCAAATAGTTCCACCTTATGCCTCCTGTCCATCCCCGAATCCTTACATCCGGGCTTGTACAGGTGGGCCAATTTAGATGAGCGAAGTGGGCCAATTTAGACGAGCGAACTCACGGCGCCGTATACAACGCTTGCTGGCCATGGCTATACCTCAAAGAGATCCTTCCCCTTATGAAAGGCTGCCACTCTTCGCAAATAGGTTCTGAATTCCAGATCAGTCTTTGTTCCCTTGGCAAAGTTACAGATTTGGCATGACGATACGACATTGCCTGGAACATATCCTTGTTGAGAATCGATTCGA
>CAIWFH010000110.1 GCA_903911925.1 uncultured Acidobacteriaceae bacterium | reverse complement strand
TGGAGAGAAGGGGGAAATAGAAGCGATTGGTTCAGATCGTCGGCGCGGAAGCTCTTACCCATGCATTACATCTTAAAGTCAATCCGAACCAAAGAACCCCCGCCCCCTTGAGAGGAAATCTATCCCCGACACACTCCTAGGGGATCATCCAATTCCTGGTCCTGTTTCTTGCTGATTGTCCCCTCTCGACACGCACTCAGCCAATGCGCTAGCGTGACCCTATGGCTGGAATACCTGTTGTTCTGGACGGAAAAGTTGCGCTGATCAGCGGCGGCTCGCGCGGCATTGGCGCGGAAACGGTGCGGCTGTTTGTTGAAGCGGGGGCACGGGTGGCTTTCAGCTACCAGCGAGCCGCCATGCAGGCGGCAGAACTGGCGGCCGAGTGCGGCGTGCCCGAGCGGTGCGTCCCCATCAAGCAGGAACTGAGCACCGTGGCCGACGGGCACGCGCTCGTCGCTGCTGCTGTGCGCGCCTTTGGCCGGCTCGATATCCTGGTGGCTAACCACGGCATCTGGCCGGCTGAGGATGCTCCCATTGCCTCGATGGCCGAGTCGCAGTGGCGGCGGACCATGGGCGTGAATCTCGATTCGGTCTTCGGGTTGGTGCAGGCCGCCGTGGCGGAGTTTGACCGGCAGGCGCACGCGCCGGGCGAAGCTGCCGGGCACATCGTTCTCATCAGTTCCACCGCCGGACAGCGGGGCGAGGCCAACCACGCCGACTACGCCGTTACAAAAGGTGCAATTATCAGTCTTACCAAGAGCCTGTCTACAGAGCTGGCTCCGCGGGGAATCCGCGTAAACTGCGTGGCGCCGGGCTGGGTGGCAACCGACATGTCGGCGGGCACGGTCAATGATCCGGAGCTAGGCCCGAAGATCGCGGCGGCGATTCCCGTGGGCCGGGTTGGCAGCCCACGGGAGATTGCTGGGCCGGTCTTGTTTTTGTGCACGCCGCTGGCTGGGTTCATCTCCGGTGAGGTGCTGAACGTGAATGGCGGGGCGGTTTTGGTGGGGTGAAAGCAGTGGTTAGTGATTAGTGGTTAGTGGTTGGCTGTCAGTGACCGGTTCGCAGTTTGCAGTTCATTGTGAAAATCCGAATTCTGAGGAACGAGACAATGAGAACGTGGGTGCGGAGAATGCTGCGGGCGGCAATTGCGGTGGTACTGCTGGCGGCTCCGATGGCGACGCGAACACAGACAACCGACGATGCCGGGGTGAAGAACGCAAAACAGGCCCGTGCCATCCTTGACGCAATGGTGAAGGCGCTGGGCGGCGATGCATGGCTGCACATGAAGAACCAGGTGCGGCAGGGGCACGCGGCTGTTTTCTATCACGGCCAGCCTGATTTGGGTACCACCAAGTTCTGGGAGTTCCACCAATGGCCCGACCATGACCGCATTGAGTACACTGCGCACCGCGACGTGGTGCAGTTCTATGTGGGCCGTACCGGCATGGAAGTGACCTTCAAGGGCAAAGCGGCCTTGCCTCAGGAACAGGTGGACGACTACCTCCGCCGCCGCGACCATTCCATCGAGACGGTTATCAAGAGCTGGCTCAACGACCCCGCGACCATTCTCATGTACGAGGGCCAGCGCCTTGCCGAGCGTCATCTGGCCGACCAGGTCACGCTCATCTCGGCCCAGAACGAGGCGGTCACCATCCAGACGGATACGCAGACGCACTTGCCGCTGCGGCGCACCTTCCAGTGGCGCGACCCGCTCTACAAAGACAAGAACACCGATGCCGAGGAATACGACGATTACCATCCGGTAGACGGACTCCCCACCGCGTTCAACATCACCCGCTTCAAGAACGGCGACATGGTCAGGCAAATGTATCTCGATCACGTGAACTACAACCAGGAGTTTGCGGGGGACTTCTGGGACGTGAACGCGGCCGAGCGGCGCATCAAGAAGTAGGCTTGTTTATAATCCAGAAGAGCGAGAAGCGGCCTGTCCGTGCGCTCTCTGGAGCCAGCGAATGAAATTAGATATCCAGGAGATCCTGGGTTTTCTTCCCCACCGCTACCCTTTTCTGTTGATAGACAGAATCGTCGAGTTTGAGCCGACCAAGCGGCTGGTGGCCATTAAGAACGTCACCATCAACGAGCAGTTTTTCCAGGGGCACTTTCCCGGTTATCCGATCATGCCCGGTGTGCTGGTGGTTGAGGCCATGGCCCAGGCCGGCGGCATCATCATGATGCACGAGATTCCCGATCGCGAAAAGAAGCTGGTGGTGTTTACCGGCATTGAGCGCGCCAAGTTCCGCCGCCCGGTGACGCCCGGCGACCAGTTGCGCATCGAGGTTGAAGTGCTGTCGATGAAGACCCGCGCCGGGCGCATCGAGGGCCATGCTTATGTAGACGGCAAGCTGGCTTGCCAGGCCACGCTCACCTGCGCGGTGGTTTCGCGCGTGCAGGAGCCGCACCCGGCGGCAGAGGAGCCCGCAGCGGCTCAGGAAGCGGTGAAGGCGGAGTGAGTACGCATGCAAGCGCCGTAATTGCGGCTGGAGCGGTCGTTCCGGCCTCCTGCACCATTGGCCCCTTCTGCACCATCGGACCCGAGGTTGTGCTGGGCGAGAACTGCGTCCTCATTTCGCATGTCGTGCTCGATGGGCGCACCCGCATCGGTTCAGGCAACACCTTTCATCCATTCTGTTCCATCGGCGTTCCGCCTCAGGACTTGAAGTACGGCGGCGAACCCACTGAAACCGTCATTGGCGATAACAACACCATCCGCGAAAACGTGACCATCAGCCGCGGCACAGTGGGAGGCGGTGGCGTAACGCGCCTCGGCTCCAACTGCCTGCTGATGACCTGCGCGCACATCGGCCACGACAGCCAGGTGGGCAGCCACTGCATCCTGGCCAACGCGGCCACGCTCGCCGGCCACGTGGTGATCGAAGATTATGTAACGCTGGGCGCCTTCTGCCCCGTGCACCAGCACTGCGTTGTGGGCAAGTACGCATTCATCGGCGGCGGGACTATCGTGACGCAAGATGTGCTGCCCTTCTCGCTGACCTCGTCGCGCCGTGAAAACAAGGCATTCGGCATCAACAAGGTCGGCTTGGCGCGGCGCGGATTCTCGCCGGAGCGGCTGAAGCGGCTGCAGAAGGCATTCCGCCTGCTGCTTGCCGCCAAGCTAAATACCTCGCAGGCTCTCGAGAAGATCAAAGAGATCGAGGGCGACGACGCCGCCCTGCTCGCCGCTTTCCTCGAGCGCAGCGAGCGCGGAGTGATCAAGTAGACATGAAGCTCGGCCTCATCGCCGGCAACGGCCGCTTCCCGTTCCTGCTGCTCGACGCGGCGCGGGCGCAGGGCTTTTCCGTGGTCGTTGCGGCCATCCGCGAAGAGACCGACCCGGAGATCAATCATCGAGCCGCGATGGACGAACGCATTACGGTCACCTGGCTCTCGCTGGGCGAGCTGTCGCGATTGATCGAGCTCTTCCACAAGGAAGGCGTCACCGCCGCCGTGATGGCCGGGCAGGTGAAGCACAAACAGATATTCAGCAGCATCCGGCCAGACTGGCGCCTGGCCAAACTGCTGCTCAATCTGCGTTCGCGCAATACCGACATGCTGCTGGGCGCTGTGGCCAAGGTGCTGGGCGACGAGGGCATTGAGCTGATCAGTTCTACCGCGTTCCTTGAGCCGCTGCTGGCCGCCGAGGGCGTGCTTAGCGCCCGCTCGCCGGACGAAGAAGAAAAGAAGAACATTGAGTACGGCCTGGGGGTAGCTGGCGCCGTGGCCGGTTTCGACATTGGCCAGACCGTGGTCGTCGCCGCGCAGGCTTGCGTGGCCGTGGAGGCCATGGAAGGCACCGACCAGGCCATTGCCCGCGCTGGCCTGCTGATGGCGTCGCTCGACGAAGATGCCTCGACGCTTGAGCGCAAGCTGACGGTCGTCAAGGTGGCCAAGCCAAAACAGGATATGCGCTTCGATGTGCCCGTCATCGGGATAAAAACAATTGAGACGATGATCGAGGCCGGCGGCAGTTGCCTTTCGGTTGAGGCCGGCCGCACTCTGCTCTTTGACCGTGATGCCTTGCTGACGCGCGCAAATGAGGCAGGAATCGCTATCGTGGCTACTGTGAGGGACTAGGGACTCAGGGACCAGGGACTTGCCCGCCGCAGGCTATACTGTTGCCAGCAGGACCTCCCCGTCGCTCCCCTGCCGATCGCTGCTCGTGGTTTGCTGATTCCTGTTCCATGTTCCCTATTCCCTAGTCCCTGTATTCCGGAGGTACAAAGTGAGAAAGCCGCTTCTGATTGTTTTTGCAGCCGCAATTGTGCTGGTTGCCGTGTTTGTCACCGTCCACGCCGCTGACCAGGCTGTGCCGGCCGCGGGCCAGGTTGCGCCGACCTTCACGCTGCCGTCGCAGGATGGCTCCCAAATATCCCTGGGGAGTTTCAAGGGCAAGTGGGTGGTGCTCTACTTCTATCCCAAGGACATGACTTCGGGCTGCACCATCGAGGCCCATAACTTCCAGCGCGACCTTGACCAGTACACCGCCAAGAACGCGGTAGTCCTCGGCGTAAGCATGGACACGCCGGATAGCCACAAGCAGTTCTGCACCAAGGAGAGCCTGACCTTCCGCCTGCTGGCCGACCCCAATCACACCGTTGTGGATGCCTACGGCTCACTGGGCAACTATATGGGCATCAAGATCGCCAATCGCAACACCTTCCTGATTAGCCCGCAGGGGCAAATTGCGCAGGTGTGGACCAAGGTCGATCCCCAGGTGCACTCGGCGCAGGTGCTGGCAGCCATCCCGGCCGCCAAGCCCATGGTTAATTCCGTCAAGCCTCCGACAGCGACAGCGCCGCATCAGTAACTCGGCCCGGCGTACAGAAGGGCCTCGCCACGCGGGGCCTTTCCGCTTTTGCGATGGGGACAATTTTTGCCGCATCGTTCTATGTGCAGGAGGAGAAAGAAATGCCCACGCAGCTCGCCGGCAGTTTCAGGAATGAACTAGATGCCATCGGGCAGGCGCTGCTCGCCGTTTCGCCTGGCCTTGCGGACACGCCGTGGCGTCCGGGCGGGTGGACGCGCAAACAAATCCTGGGACACATGCTCGACTCCGCCACGAATAACCGGCAGAGATTTGTGCGCGCCGCCACTGAGGGCTGCTTTGACGGCCCTAACTACGATCAGGAGCCCTGGGTAAATGCCCACGGCTATGGCTGCCAGTCCTGGGATACGCTGCTGCGCTGGTGGAAGGTGGAGCACGAGATTCTTGCCGCGGTGGTGGACCTAATTCCCGAAGAGCGGTTTGAGGCAAGCTGCGTTGTGGGCGACGACGCTCCGGTAACGTTGCGCTTCCTGATTGAGGACTATGTCATGCACCAGCGCCACCATCTTGCGCAACTCAAGCCGCCCACCGCTCGCGGATAACAACCCACCTGTTTTCAGGCGCAAAAAAGCCCGGCACGGAGCCGGGCTCTTTTGCTTGCCTTGTATTGCGTGTTGCCGCTACTACTTGGTTGCCTTCTTGGGAGCGGCCTTCTTGACTGCCTTCTTGGCGGCCTTCTTCGCAGGAGCCTTCTTCGCTACTGCCTTCTTCGCAGGAGCCTTCTTCGCTACTGCCTTCTTGGCGGGAGCCTTCTTTGCTGCTTTCTTAACTGCCAATTTTTTACCTCGCTTGGTGGGTTTGCTGGCGCTTTTTGCGACCTTGGCCTTCTTGACCGTGGTCTTTCCGCCCTGCGCGCCAGAACTGCCTTGCTTCTTGGCGGACTTCTTTGCAGCCTTCTTGGCTACAATCTTTTTCGCGGCCTTCTTCTTGGCCGGAGCTTTCTTGGCTGGAGCTTTCTTCGCGACAGGCTTCTTCGCCGCGGGCTTTGCAGCAGCCTTCTTTGCTGGAGCCTTCTTCTTCTTCTTCGCGGCCTTCTTGACGGCCGGCTTCGCAATAGGTTCGGCGACGATCACAACCGCGACTTCTTCCACGGCCACATCGTCGTCATCCGAGGAGGTGAGAACGCCTGAGATTTCTACGCCTTCGTCCTCATCAAAGCTTTCTTCGTGATCAGGGTCCAGTTCTGCCGGCTCGATTTCCGGGTTGCCGTCACTGTTCGCGTACATCTTGAAGACTTCTTCCATCCCTTTGCCTCCAGCGGCTTGCCGCTGTCCTTGTTCGCGTTTGCTCTTCTCGCGGCGGAGACAAGCACTCCACCCGCGCAAGCTATTGTAGCAATAGCTTGCACTTAAACACCATCAAATGACAAGTGGTTAATGAGGTAACTCGCTATTTTTGTTTGGAGGCAGGCGAAGCGGAATGCGCGGCGGGCCTCGCCGCACGGGAGCTCTTCCTGGCGTGCGTACCGCTTTTACCCGCTCCAGCAGCGGCTTTTTCGCTCTGCGCGTGTTTTGCGACGGCGGTTGAAGCGGTTGATTTCTTGCGAGCGCCCGGCGCGGAAGATTTTTCACTTGTGCCTTTTTCCGGCGCTGCTTCATGCTTGGTTGCGCCCGCGCCGGCAGTCCCGCGGCGATGCTTGCTCGATGTGCGAGGCACCATCGCAGGCTCGGCCACGCGCAGTTTGCGGCCCGGTTCCACCTTGATGCCGGTCACCTTGTTCCAGCGGCGCAACTGGGAAAGAGAAACGCCGAAGCGATCTGCGATGGTCACCAGCGAGTCGCCCCTGCGGGCGGTATAGAGCATCATCCGAGTAGTGACCGCGGGGGCCGGCGGCACGGGCACCAGTAGAGCTTCTATCCCTTCAATGCCGTCGTTCTCGCTCATCTGGTTGGCGGCGGCCACTTCCGCCGCTGTCACGCGGTACTCGCGCGCCACGGACGCCAGAGTGTCCCCGGCCGCCACGCGATGGTAGCGCCATGAATTGCGATTGGACGATGGAATCCCCGCGATTCGCTCTGTGAAAACCGCTGCTGTACCTGCGGGAAGATGCAGATCGAATGCCGCATCCTGGGGCGTGATCATTCGCAGCAGGCTTGGATTGAGGGCCATCAACTCGTCCACCGGAACCCCAACCAGGTCCGACGCCAGACGCAGGTCAAGGGAATAGTTGATGGTCACGGTATCGGTAAGTACCGGCGGATCGAGCGTCACTTCGTCGAACCCATACTGCGTGGGGTTGTTGGCGATGATGATGGCGGCCAGAATCTCCGGCACGTAATTCTTGGTCTCTACGGGCAGGTTGTTGCGCTTGTACAGCTCCCAGAAATCGGCATAGCCGGTCTTCTCAACCGCGTGCTGCACGTTGCCCGCGCCCCAGTCATAGCCGGCCATTGAGAGATACCAGTCACCCAACTGGTTGTAGATGAACTTCATGTAGCGGGCGTAGGCGCGTGTAGATTTTTCCGGATCGAAGCGCTCGTCCACATACGGGGTACGCGCCAGTCCGTAGGGCCCGTGGGGCATAAACTGCCACATGCCGCCGGCTCCGGACTTGCGGTTGAGCGCCCGCGGCTGAAAGCCCGACTCGGCCACGGCAAGGTAAATCAAATCCTGCGGCACGCCCTCTTCTGCCATGACCCGCTGAATCATCGCCTTGTAGCGGCCGGCGCGCTGGAATGAGTGCAGCAGCACGTTGTGGCCCTTGGTTGTGTTGGCAAAAAAGTTGATGTAGACCGCCACGTAGTCGTTCACCACCAGCGGAAGATCCGATTTTGTTGTAGCCAGTTCGGCCTTGGCCTTGGCTACGATATTCGGATCCACAACGAAGGTGACGTCCTCGGCCACGTCTGCCGACGTCTCTTCTTCCTTGGGCACGAATCCGTTGCCCTGCTTCAGCGCTTCGGTCTCCAGCGCGTTGACCCCGTCCACAATGCGGTCGAACTCTTCCTGCAACTGCGCGTTGCCATGGATGTCGATACCGCTCAGCAGCATCAGGTCAACTGCGCGGTCAAATTCGGCTTTGGCCTCGAGCAGCTTCCCTTTTTTATAGTCGGCTTCGCCCCGGCCATAGGCTTCCTCTACCTGCTGGATGAGGACTTTGACCCGCCGCTCTTCCATGCTGAGTTGTGGGGACGATGCCGCAGCGGCAGCCTGCGGCGCGGACGCTGGAGCAGGAAGCGCAGGCGCGGTGGCCTGCGGCTTTGCGCCCTGATGAGGGACGCCCGATCCGGCAGGATCGCACCCGGCCAGCGAAAGGGCCAATAGAGCCGCACCGAACAATCGATAGCTAAAACGATTCTTGCCCATGAAGGATGCAGGTGCCCCAGCCGCAGAAGATACTATGCCGATGATAAGCTATGCCATGGAGGGAGCGCGTGCTGTTGTGCGCAAATCCCTTCCATGCCAGGCCACCAATGGACGCTCGGTTCCTTCGAAATTTCGCAATTATCGCCCACATCGACCACGGCAAGTCGACATTGAGCGACCGTCTTCTGGAATTTACGGGTTCCGTCACCGGCCGCGAAATGCAGGCCCAGATCCTGGACGACATGGATTTGGAGCGCGAGCGCGGCATTACCATCAAGGCCCACGCCGTGCGCATGATGTACAAGGCCCACGATGGCAACACCTACCAGTTGAACCTGATTGACACTCCCGGTCACGTGGACTTCAGTTACGAGGTCTCCCGTTCGCTGGCCTCCTGCGAGGGCGCCCTGCTGGTGGTGGACGCCAGCCAGGGCGTAGAGGCGCAGACTCTGGCCAACGCCTACCTGGCCATCAACCACGGCCTTGAGATCATTCCCATCATCAACAAGATCGACCTGCCCTCCGCCGACATTCTGCGCACCCAGGAAGCGATCGAAAAGGCTGTAGGGTTGGACGCCACCGATGCGATCGCTGTGAGCGCCAAGACCGGCCAGGGCATTGGGGAAGTGCTGGAGGCTATCGTCAACCGGCTGCCTCCGCCCACCGGCGATCCCAGTGCGCCGCTGCAGGCGCTCATCTTCGACTCCTGGTTCGATGCCTACCGCGGCGTCATTGTGCTGGTGCGCGTGATGCGGGGGACCATGCGCAAAGGCCAGCGCATCCGGCTGATGTCGAACGGAAAATCCTTCGAAGTGGAATCGATGGGCGTGCTGATGCCCAAGCCGGTCGAAATTGGCGAACTCACCGCCGGCGAAGTCGGCTTCTTTGCGGCAACCATCAAGAATGTGGGCGACACCAAGATTGGCGACACGGTAACCGAAGAAGCAAGACCCGCAGCCGCGCAACTTCCAGGCTTTGAAGACATCAAGCCCATGGTCTTCAGCGGCCTTTACACCGTTGACTCGCACGAGCACACGCTGCTGCGCGACGCTCTTGAGAAGCTTCGCCTCAACGACTCCTCATTCTTCTTCGAGCCGGAAAGTTCCGTTGCCCTGGGCTTCGGCTTCCGCTGTGGATTCCTGGGCCTGCTGCACATGGAGATCATTCAGGAGCGGCTTGAGCGCGAGTACGAACTGGACCTGATTACCACCGCGCCTGGCGTTCGCTACCACATCGTGCTCACCGATGGCACCGTGCTCGAGGTGGACAACCCCTCTCGCTGGCCCGACCCCACCAACATCAAATGCATCCGCGAACCTGTCATCACGGCAAAGATCCTGACCAACGAAGAATATGTCGGCGGCATTTTCAAGCTGGTTGAGGAGAAGCGCGGCAAGCAGGTCAACTTTGAGTACGTCACGCAGACCCGTGTGCTGTTGACCTACGAGTTGCCGCTCAACGAAATCGTTCTCGACTTCTACGACCGCCTCAAGTCCATCTCCCGCGGCTATGCTTCGCTGGACTATCAGCTTGCCGGCGAGTGGGAGTCGCCCATGGTCAAGCTCGACATTCTGGTTTCCGGCGAGCCTGTGGATGCGCTGTCGGTCATTGTGCACCGGGACTTTGCTTATGAGCGCGGCCGGGCGCTGGTTTCCAAAATGCGCGAACTCATCCCCCGCCAGCAATTCGAAGTCGCCATCCAGGCCGCCATCGGCGCCAAGATCATCTCCCGCGAGACGGTCAGCCCGCTGCGCAAGAACGTGATTGCCAAGTGCTACGGCGGCGACATCAGCCGCAAGCGCAAGTTGCTGGAAAAGCAGAAGGAAGGCAAGAAGCGCATGAAGCGCATTGGCAAGGTCGACATTCCCCAGGAAGCCTTCCTGGCGGTCCTTCGAATAGGCGAAGATACGCAGAAATAGACCCGTATTTGTGATCTGGTGCACATCGTCTTCATTTGATGTTCATCAACAACTGTGGAAAGCTCACGAACCTGCGGCCTCACGGGTTAGACCGATGGTGCGGCCTCTTGGCTTGGAATCAGGGGTGCATTCCTATTCATATATAAGGACTTGCTGTCATTATCAGAATCTGCTCAGAGTTGGCAAGAGAGGAAATCTGATTTTTTTCGCCCCAATCTGGAAAGATTTCCACATTTTTTCCCACAGCAGGCAGCTCTTTGAGATGCCGAATCTCGCCGAGCCAATTTGCCGCTTTTCCAGGGCTTCGCCGCACAAACACGAAGGCCCCGCCAGGCGGGGCCTTCGTGAACAATTGATTCGCTTAGCTACTTCGATGCGGGGGCCTTGGGAGCCGGCTTGGGAGCCGCCGGAGGAGCGGTCTGCTGTGCCGACGGCGGCGGAGCAGGTACGCCCGACTTCACGTTGTAGGCATCCAGAATCGCCTTGGTGATGTTGGTCGACTCGTTGGCGAACAGGACCGGGTTCTGCTGCTGGCTCACATCCAGAACCAGCGTGTAGCCCTGAGCCTGCGCGTAGGTTGACAGGACGTCGTAGACCTTTGAGGCTACGCCGTTGTACATCTCCTGCATCTCGCCCTGAAAGTCATTCTGAGCGTCTTCACCCTGGCGCTGCAGCTGTTTCTTCTTGTCGTCGATGGTCTTGGCGCGGCTGGCACGTTCGCCTTCACTCAACTTGTCGCCCTGGGCCTGCAACTGCTTGGTCAGGTTGTCGATCTCGTCGCTGAGGGTCTTCAGTGTCTGGCGCTTCGGATCGTATTTCTTCTGAAGGTCGGCAAAGTTGCGCTGAAATTCGTTGGTTTGGCCCACCGCTGCCTGAAAGGCGATTACGGCGATCTTGGCTGGACCGGCAGGCGCCGCGGGGGCGGCCGGTGTTTGGGCGGCGGCGCTCAGGACAAAACCCGAGGCCAGCGTGACGGCAAGTGCAAGCGAACGCTTCATGTGAGTCTAAAACTCCTTCGGAATTCCTGTGTGGCGGTTCGCGTTTCAGCACGAAACCAAGCCTGTGCCTCCTGAGAAACCTCACGGTCCTTCCCGGAATGCCCCAAAAATAACGCAGGGCAAAGAAAAGACCCGGACGGAGACGTCAGCAGGAACTATCAGGATTATAGGAGGGCTGGCTGGGAGCGTCAAACCAGGAAGGTGTTAAATCTGCGCATCCCCGATGGATTTGCTCGGCTGTCACATCTGTTGTCGCCGGCAGCCGGCATGGCGCCCTGGACGCTGGACTTCTTGCCCGAAGGCGGCCTGGATGGGCCGCAAATGCTCAAAGGGCCGCTCGTCGTGAGCGGCCCTTTCGAGTGTCCGGTCAATGCCTGTTCCTAGAACGTCGTGGAAACGGTCAGGCGGAAGGTCTTACGCGGCTCGCGGAGCTGGAACTGCGCTCCGTATGCCTGGATCGACTCTGCGTAGGTGTAGTCGCCTGCGCCGCCTGGAGGGAACATGTCGCGGGTGATCAGCTCAGCCGTGCAGCTTTCTTTGTTCCCCCCGCCCGCAACAGAGTGGCAGGTGGGCGTCTCAAAGAGCCGTAGCGGGTTGTATGCGAAATATAGCCGGAACGGGGCGTTGATTACCGGCATGATGACCGATATTTCGGCTCCGAGTGACATGCGGGGGACAAAGTTGGCGCCCGTGATGGGCCTGATGTCGCGAACGAAACCAACCTGGGACCCCGGGATGCCGCCTTGGCAGGACCCGTTGTTGTACACCGGGCAACCATAGAGGGGAGCCGTCAACGAGGCAAATCCCTCGGGGCTCTGCTTGAGCTGCCCCTTGTTAAGCGCCACGTCCATGCCGAAGTCGTCAAATAGCGAGAAAGTCACCGGCCCGGCTATCGGGATGCGGTACTCGGCGTTGGTGGTCAAACTGGTATCGCCGCCGATTGAGGCGATTCCGTAAGTTGGCAGCGGCACCAGGATGCATTGGTTCAACTGAGGATTGGTAGGATCGCGCGGCACGCAGGTGCCGTCAGGATTGGTCAACTGCACCGTGATGCGGTTCGGGACGTAGCCATAAGGAGTGGCGCCGCGAACGTCAAAGCCGCGCAAATCTCCGTCGCCGCCCGTAAAGAAGCGGTTGTTGGGCGGAGCCACATCGCCGCCAAAGCCCTGCACATAACCCAACTGCGCGCGGAGGCCAAGCACGTTGCGCCCGTTGGCGTTGGGCGTCAGGTAGTGCATCGACATGAAACGCTTGTAAGCCACCAGCGGCGAGAAATAGCGCACGTTGCCATACAAACCGGCCAACTGGAACAAGGCCGTGTATTCCTTGCCGCTGCGCGGCTTCATCGGATTGTTGATGGTGTTGTAGGTGTAGCTTAATGAAATCGAACTGGTGATGATTCCCTGCAGCGCATTCGAGCCCTGGATTCCGGACCGGAAGCTGATGGTCTGGAAGAAGGACTGAGATGCGGTACTGAATGCTGTAATGGTCGCCTTATTCAGGTTGTAGGTGAAACCCACACGCTGAAAGGCATGCCGCTTGAGCGGATAACTCGCCGACCAGTTGAAGCCCGTCGATGCCTGGTTGTAGTTCTGCGCCAGAGATTGCTGGGCCGCGGTCAAGTTGGCGGACGCTCCGGCCCCGGTCGAGTACGACTTGGCGGCGTTAAAGTCCGACTTGTTGTTGAAGAGCTGGAAGCCCACGTTCAGTGGCCGGTTGCGCACATAGGGCTGGGTAAAGCCGAACATGAACTGGCGGTTGGTGTTGCCCAGGTTGCCCTGCAGGCTCAGCGTTTCGCCCAGGCCCAGGAAGTTGTTGGTCTGGTAGTTCACGCCAAGGAAAGCTCCCGAGAGGCCGCTGATGCCGCCGTTCAGGCCGATAGAATTTTTGCCCTTCTCCTTCACCTTCAGCAGCAGGTCAACGGTGCCGGCTTCGGCATCCTGATGGGCTTCCGAGTCCTGGTCCACCTTGAGCGGCTCAAAGTACTCCAACTGGTTCAAGCGCAAAAGGCTGTACTCCCAGAGGTTGGAGTTGTAGACCGACCCTTCCTCCAGCATCAGTTCGCGGCGGATCACCTTGTCGCGGGTGATCGTGTTGCCCTGGAACTCTATGCGGGACACGTAGAAAGGCTTGCCTTCGTCGATGTCGATCACCAGCGAAACGGTCTTCTTGTCCTCGTCGAACACCGGCTTCGGAATTGCGCCGAAGTTGATGTAGCCCAGCGTTCCGTAGTTCTTCTTCAAACTCTCAAGGCCCTTGGCGATGGTGGTGGCTTCAAACCAGTCGCCGTCTTTCACGGCAAAGGTTCCGCGCAGGACCCTCATGTTCCTGACCGCTTTGTTGCCGGTGAAGGTGATCGTACCCAGCCGGTAGCGTGCACCCTCTTCAATCGGCATCAGAATGTCAATGCGTTTGCCCTTGTTGGGACGGAAGGTAAACCAGTTCAGCCCGCCCTGGTCGCGAATCTGGGTCTTTGGCTCTTCGACCGCGGCGTTGTAGTAGCCCTTGTCGCGGTAAGCCTGGCGCACCCGCTCCGTATCCTCTTCCAGCTTCGAAGCGTCGAAAGTCTGGGGGATCAGATTTTCAAAGATGAGCGAATAGGGAATGCCGATCGGCTTCAGGTTCTTCATCGAGCGGCGCAGCGGCAGGCTGCTGATGTGCTCGTTGCCCGTGAACTTGATCTGGCCGACCTTCACGGTCGGGCCTTCCTTGATGTTGAAGTTCACCTGCACCGAGGCCGGTGGAATGGTCTTCACCTCGGTCTTGATGGTGGCAAACTGGTGGCCGTGCTCTGAGAGGATGTCTTTCAGAACCGTCTCGGCCCGCTTGATCCTGGCAGGATCGTACTGGCTCTCTACGGTCAGCCCGACTTTTTCCTTCTTGAAGCGGTCCAGCACGTCGGACTGCGAGACGGCATTCAGCCCCTTGTAGTTGATCTCGCGGATCGTGGGCTTTTCCCGGACAAAAACGTTCAGGATGATGCCCTTCTCAGAGTCCTCGCGCTCGATGCGCAAATCGTCGAAATAGCCCGTGTTCCACAGCGAGTTGAAGTCGCGCTCGACGGAAATGGGGTCGTATGT
Source organism: uncultured Acidobacteriaceae bacterium (assembly GCA_903911925.1). GTDB lineage: Bacteria > Acidobacteriota > Terriglobia > Terriglobales > Acidobacteriaceae > Telmatobacter. The sequence goes on along the minus strand of CAIWFH010000110.1, from coordinate 80,808 downwards.
TTCGCCGGGGTGGGTAAAAAGCCGCGCCAGTACGGTCTCTTTCGGAATCCGCCTGTTGCCGATGACGCGAATCTGCTCAATCGTCAGCGGCTGCTGGGCCAGGGCCGAGCCGGCAACAAGCACCAGCGCGAACAACATCATCATCCGCGCCGGCAGGCCTGCGAGCCTCGGGGCACGTGTGATGGAAGTGTGCTTGATCTTCACCGGGCGGGAGCCCTGCGGCGAGCACAAGTACTGGTGCGATCCATAGTTCGGCTTCACGGGAAAAATATGCACACCCCAATTGCTGAAAATCTGGTCCTGCTCGAGGAAAGAACGATTATATTTGACCGCGGTCACCCTGCCCAAATCGTCAGGGCGCCAATCGGCCCGCAAAATCGCTTTCTCCCCGGAATTTCCCTGCCGCGATTGGCCCTGCGGACTCGGGCTGGCCTTTATTCCAGAACCTGCTGCTCTGAGCCCCGGTTTCCACCCCAACGGCAAAAGCCTGCCGTTGAGTGCCCCGGGAAACCACCCCGAAGAATTTGGGACCCAACCCACAGTCTATCGGACCCGGGCGGGTTGGGTCGGATTTGCATCGCCCGCCTGCCCCATCGCATCCCTTAAACGCGGCAAGAGAGTGTGTGAATTCCCCTGCCCGTGGAGACTTTTACGCGATGGAAGAGCCGCGGCGGTCAATTTATGAATTTTCTGCCCCACTGCTGGACGGCCGCCTGCTGAGCCTGTCCGAGTTCCGGGGCCGCGTGCTGCTGATTGTCAATACCGCCAGCAAATGCGGTTTTACCCCTCAATATGCCGGTCTTGAGCAGCTTTACCTGGCCTGCAAGAGCCGCGGCTTTGAGGTTCTCGGCTTCCCTTGCAACCAGTTTGGAGCGCAGGAACCAGAGGCGGAGCCGGAGATTGGCGCCTTTTGCCAGCAGAACTATGGCGTCAGTTTCCCCATGTTTTCAAAGATTGAGGTCAACGGCCCGCACACTCACCCTCTTTATGCCTTTCTGAAGCAGCAGAAGCCCGGCATCTTCGGCACCGGGCGCATCAAGTGGAATTTCACGAAATTTCTGGTTGACCGGCAGGGCGGCGTCACAGATCGCTTCGCCCCCACGGTAGAGCCGAAATCCCTCGCTTCCGCCGTAGAAGATCTGCTTGGCAGTGAAATTGCCTAGTGTAAGGGGATATGCTTTCACTGTCTGGCTCGAACTTCGGCCTCTTCCTGCACTCTGATTGGGCCTTTCCAGCGAAAGTCAGTGCAAGGGAGTTGGAATGCACCGAAATCTGCCCATGATTTTTATCCGTATCGCCGTGGCACTGGTGTTCCTGACGGAGGGAGCGCTCAAGTTCCTTTTGCCCAACGAACTGGGCGCTGGGCGGTTTGCCGCGATTGGACTGCCTTTCCCGAATGTCCTGGCCCCGCTGGTGGGCGGCGCTGAATTGGTGGGCGGCGCAGCGGTCTTGCTCGATCTTTATGCCGGCGACGCCGCTCTCATGCTGCTCGTGATCATTGCGACCGCATTGGTAACCAGTAAATTCCCGATTCTCTTTGGCCGGCCGCTTGGGCCCTTTGCCCTGATGAAAGTGCCGCACACGGGCTTGATGGCCTTTCTTCACGAATCGCTAACCGACCTATCCATGCTCCTCTGCCTGGTGGCGATTCTTATCGAATCCGGGCTGCACCTGGGGCGCAGGCGGCCCTGGTATCAGTCCAAGGGGCTGTGACCGACGGTTCCAAAGGCCTTCGTTATCGGTTAAAGCGGTAGGCGCTGATCGCCGCGCCCATTGGCTCATCAGTAAAAATCCTCTCCCCCGGCGCTTGACCACCGGCTCCAGCCGCAACCAGCAGCGGAATCAGGTGCTCCTCGCGCGGGTGGCAGTACGCGGCAAACGGCGCCGAGCGCCAGTCCGTCAGCAGCGTATCGCGCTCTTTCGCCGGGGACTCGACCGCCCGGATGAGCCATGCGTCGAATGCCCGTGCCCGCGCTTGCGTGTCAGGCTTGAAATAGCCGCGCAAATTGTGGAAGCTCATGCCGCTGCCCACAATCAGCACGCCCTCGTCGCGCAGCGGCGCCAGCGCCCGCCCTGCCGCAAGATGAAGTGCCGGGTCAAGCGAACTGGCAAGGGACAGCGAGACTACCGGAATCCGCGCCTCCGGAAATGCCACCTTCAGCGGCACGAACACGCCATGGTCGAAGCCTCGATCTGCGCTAAGCGCAGAAGGCAGCCCTGCGTTGCCCAACAACTCAACCACTCGTGAAGCCAACTCCGGATCGCCTGGCGCCGGCCATGTGAGTTGGTAGGTGTGCTCGGGAAAGCCGGAATAGTCGAAGATCAACTGGGGCCGGGCAGAAGCGCTGGCTGTGAAAGCCGGCTCTTCCCAGTGCCCGCTCACCACCAGGATTGCTTTGGGCGGGGCGGGCAGCGAGGCCGAAGTCCCCTCCAGAAATCGCTGCGTGGCGTTCCAGGTGTCGGCCGGGCCCCACGTCCAGTCCATAAAAAAGCAGGGCCCACCGCCGTGAGGCAGGAAGATTGCGGGCTGGCGTTCAAGTTTTTCCGTCATGGGGCTTTCTCCTCGGGCATCCGGCCAGTCTTTCGCTGGCCGGAGATTTAGTCGTTCAAACAACTAACCGTGAGATGCCCCAGCCTGCCATGAGGATTCGCCCGCTCTCGAACTTCTTTACCGGGGCGCAAGAAACAGCGCGTAGGTCAGCATGGCGATGCCGATGAACCCGGGAATCAGCCCGCACAGGTAAACCGGCTCATTGCCGATAAGCGCCCGCAGAAAAATCAACAGTGCAACGCCAACAGCCAGGTTGATCAGGCCGGCGATCTTCAGGCCCTCGCGGGTCTTTACCTGTCTCTGCAGGTCCTCTTCCCGCATCATCTCCAGGGCCACCTTGGCGCCTTCGCCTGAGGAGTCGACCAGCCGGCGCATGGTGTCCGCCTTGTAGAAGGCTTCCCGCTCTTTGCGCCGCGCGTCAATCCAGGAAACCAGCGGAATGAATACCACAAACAATGCAACTGCACCGATTGAAAGAAACATCCACAGCCCGAAGGCCGGGGTCGAAAACGGGTCGCCGAAATGCAACATCGCCAGATTCATCATAAAATCCTCCTGAAATGCTTGCCGGGGATTACTCCCTTGCAAACGGTACGACCGGAGGAGCTGAAAGCCGGTTGCATTTTCTTTGCAGATTTCTGTATGCAACAAAATGCAACCCACTCGCAGCCCTTGTTGTCTCACCCCACGGAGAGGACCGCAGGTGAATGCAACGCCGATGAGCGCGAAGGAAGATCTGGCCGACGTTGACCGCGTCCTGGCAGGCGACGTGAATGCCTTTGAAGGCATCGTCCTTCGCTGGCAGCGCCCGCTGGTCAACATGGCGTGGCGCTACTGCCGCGACCGCGGGCGCGCCGAAGAGATGGCCCAGGAAGCCCTGGTCCGCGCCTGGCGCGGCCTGGCCCAGTGGCGGCGCGAAGCGAGCTTCTCCACCTGGCTCTTTGCCCTGGCGGCCAATGTCTTTCGCACCGAGCTCAAGCGCTTCCCAACCGAGACCCTGCCCCTTGAGGATGCGCCGGAACCCTCGGGTCCCGCGTCCCAGCACAATACGTTAGCCACAAAGATGAGTCACGAAGTGGTGCGCAGCGCTGTGCTGGCCTTGCCGCGCCGCTATCGCGAACCGGTGGTCCTGTTCTATTTTCATGAGATGGATATGGAGGCAGCAGCCCGCACCATGGGCCTGCCTGAGGGAACCATGAAAGCCCGCCTGTCGCGAGGGCGGGCGCTGCTGCGACGACGCTTCCCAAACCTTGAAACCGAGCACGCGGCAATGGAATTGGCAGGAAAGGAGGCATGAAGATGAACCGCAAACATCTCCACAAGCAAGACAATGCCGGCACGGCACCCACCCGGATTGACGACATTCTGGCGACGGAAGAGGAACTCGTTCCATCTTCGGGCTTCCTGGCCTCGGTGATGGAGCGCGTTCGAGAAGAAGCCGCGGCGCCCGCGCCCATTCCTTTCCCGTGGAAGCGCGCGCTTCCCGGAATTCTGTTCGCCGTGGCGGTGCTTGGCTGGGGCGCTTATGAACTGGTGCGCGCGGCTGTGCCCGCCATGCAGCAGATTTCGTTTGCATCGCCTCATCTTTCCGTCGCCCTGGCGCGGCCGCTTGAAGATGCAGGCTGGGTTGCTCTGGCGCTGGCAGTGTCTCTCGTCTCCAGCCTGCTCTCGCGCCGGCTGGCCGGGAGGACGGGGCTGCTCTGAATCAAAGATTCGCGACTGGAGGCAACAATCGTGGAAGACCCATTCGATCTTGCACGCTTCCTCAGCGCACAGGCGCCCATGTACGCGCAGGTGCTGGCCGAGTTGCGGGCCGGACAGAAGCTCAGCCACTGGATATGGTTCTTCTTTCCGCAGATGAAAGGGTTGGGGCACAGCTCGACATCGGAGTTTTACGGCATCGGCTCGCTGGCAGAGGCCGCGGCCTATTGGCGGCACTCAGTCCTGGGCCCGCGGCTGGAAGAGTGCACGCGGCTGGTGATGGCGGTGGAAAAGCGGTCAATCGAGCAGGTTCTCGGTTTTCCCGACGACCTGAAGTTCCGCTCGTCGATGACGCTCTTTGCCAGCGCCGTCTCTGAGAACGCCGTCTTCAGTGACGCCCTCAAGAAGTACTTCAACAGCGACCCCGACCAGCGCACGCTTGAACTTCTTCGTTAAGCCTTGGCGTGCCTTTCCCCAAACTGCCGCAACTTGGCCAAGGTAGCCGCGGCCTCGCCGGAGTCGATGGCCCGGGCACCCATGGCCACTCCATCTTTTAGATCGATGGCCAATCCCGCCGCCACCAGGGCCGCCGCCGCGTTCAGCAGCACAATGTCCCGCCGCGCGCCGGGAATGCCGGTCAGCACGTCGTAAAGCAGCGCCCGGTTGGTCTCAACATCGCCGCCCGTGAACTGGTCCAGAGTCGTGCGCTCAAGGCCGGCCATCTCCGGCGTCACACGGGTCGCGTTCAGCTTGAACTCGCCAGGCTCCATCTCCTCAACGCGCGCCACAACGCTCTCGCCGGTGGTGGTCAGTTCGTCGATGCCATCCGTCCCGTGCACCACAAAGGCACGCCTTGCGCCCAACGCCTTCAACGTGCGGCCCACCAGCAACACCCGGCTCGGCGCCAGCACGCCAATCACCTGCGCCCGCGCTCCCGCAGGATTGGTGAGCGGCCCGCACAAATTGAGAATCGTTCTAAAACCCAGCGCCTGCCTCAGTGGCCCCAGGGTCTTCATCGCCGTGTGATAGATGGGCGCAAACAGGAACATGAACCCGGTCTCGCGCAGGCACTCTACGGCCTGTTCCGGCTCAAGCATGATGGGCACGCCGAGAGCCTCAAGCACGTCGGCCGCGCCGCATTGCGAGGTCACAGCGCGGTTGCCGTGCTTGGCCACCTTGGCGCCCGCTGCCGCAGCCACCAGCGCCGCGCCGGAAGAAATGTTGAAGGTCATCGGCCCGCCGCCGCCCGTGCCCACCACGTCCACCAGTTCGTCCCGTTCATGGTCGGTCAGCGGAAGCTGCCTGACCCGCAGTCGCATCACGTCCACGAACCCCGCCAGTTCCGAGGCCTGCTCGCCGCGGGTTGCAAGAACGGCCAATAGCGCAGCCGTCTCCACCTCCGGCACATCGCCGGTGAGAATTGCTTGCAGCACATTGGCTGCCTCTTCGCGAGTCAAGGCCGTGCCGTCTTCGGCCAAGGGTTTCAGGTATTGCTTCAGAGAGGCCATATCCCTCCATGGTAACGGTGTTTCGCCGCCGCCTGCCCTGTTTGCCCCGCCTTTGGCAGTCAAGATAGTATTTGGATACCGCTGGCACGGTCTCGCTGGCTCGGCAACTGCCGCGCCCCCGCTCCCGAATCCCCAAACGACAGCGGATTGGGCGGTCCTAAGAAAACATGAAAATTCATGAGTACCAAGCGAAGGAAATCCTGGCGAAGTACGGCGTTGCCGTTCCCCGGGGCGAAGTGGCCAACACCCTTGAAGAAGCCTCAACTGTGGCCCGCAAACTTTTTGCCGAGGGCGCAAGCGGCGTCGTAGTCAAGGCGCAGATCCATGCCGGAGGCCGCGGCAAGGGCGGCGGCGTCAAGGTTGCACGCACCCGCGAAGATGCCGAGCTGCACGCAAAGAACATCCTCGGCATGACGCTGGTCACCCACCAGACCGGCCCTGCCGGACAAAAAGTTCAGCGCCTGCTGATTGAAGAGACCGCGGACATTGACCGCGAGCTTTACCTGGGCATCGTGCTTGACCGGGCAACAGGCAAACTGGTGTTCATGGCCTCCAAGGCCGGCGGCATGGAGATTGAAGAGGTGGCCGCCAAGACACCCGAAGCCATTTTCAAAGAGACCATCGATCCGGCCATCGGCTTTGGCGCCTGGCAAGCGCGCAAGCTGGCTTTTGCCCTGGCCCTCAAGCCCACGCAGATCAACGCCGCCGTCGCTTTTCTGCAAAGCCTGTACAAGGCGTTCGTCGAGACAGACGCTTCGCTGGTCGAGATCAATCCCTTCATCACCACCAAGGACGACAAGCTCTTCGCCCTTGACGCCAAGATCACCTTCGACGACAACGCGCTGTTCCGCCATGCCGACATCAAGGCGCTGCGCGACACGGCCGAAGAAGACCCGCTTGAAGTGGAGGCCAGCAAGTACGCGCTCAACTACATCAAGCTCGACGGCTCCATCGCCTGCATGGTCAACGGCGCGGGCCTGGCCATGGCCACCATGGACATCATTCAATATGCCGGCGGCAGCCCCGCCAACTTCCTCGACGTGGGCGGCGGCGCAACGCAGGAGCAAATTGAACACGCCTTCGAGATTCTGCTCTCTGACTCGCATGTGAAGGCAATCTTCATCAACATCTTCGGCGGCATTCTCCGCGTCGATCGCCTCGCAACCGGCGTAGTCGCGGCGGCACGCAACCTGAGCGTCAAGGTTCCCATCGTGCTGCGGCTTGAAGGCACAAACGTCGAAGAGGGCCGCAAAATCCTCAAGGAGTCGGGCCTGAATTTCAAGATTGGCGCAACAATGAAAGAAGCTGCTGACTTAGCCGTCGCAGCGGCAAGTGTGGGGGCATAATATGGCAGTTTTAGTCGACAACAATACCCGGCTGATCGTGCAAGGACTGACCGGCAAAGAGGGAACCTTCCACGCCAAGGGCTGTGCGGAATACGGCACCAGGGTTGTAGGCGGCGTCACGCCAGGCAAGGGCGGCACTACGCATGAAGGCTGGCCGGTATTCAACACGGTGGCCGATGCGGTGGCCGCGACCGGCGCCAACGCCACCATGATCTTCGTTCCCCCTCCATTTGCCGCAGACGCCATTCTCGAAGCCGAAGACGCAGGCATTCCGCTCATCGTCTGCATCACCGAAGGCATTCCCACGCTGGACATGATCAAGGTTTGGGCCAAGCTGAAGCTATCGGCTTCGCGCCTGGTCGGTCCCAACTGCCCCGGCGTCATTTCTCCCGGGAAGGCAAAAATCGGCATCATGCCCGGGCGAATCCACATGGAAGGCTCGGTGGGCATCGTATCCCGCTCCGGGACGCTGACGTACGAAGCTGTGCACCAGTTGACCCAGCGCGGCATTGGCCAGTCAACGGCCATCGGCATCGGAGGCGACCCCATCATCGGAACCACGCACATCGACGCCCTGCGTCTGCTCAACGACGACCCCGAGACCGAAGCCATCATCATGATCGGCGAGATTGGCGGCTCCGCCGAAGAAGCTGCGGCCGAGTATGTCAAGCAGCACGTGAAGAAACCCGTCGTCGGCTTCATCGCCGGACAGACGGCGCCTCCCGGCCGCCGCATGGGCCACGCCGGAGCAATCATCTCTGGCGGCCAAGGCACCGCAGCCGACAAGATGAAAGCCATGACCGCAGCCGGCATTCACGTCGTCATTTCGCCGGCAGATATTGGCGAAAAGCTGGCCCAGGTCATCGGGAAAAGCTAGCTGTTAGCTTCAACCTTTTAGCCTCCAGTTTTCAAGCACAAGGGCCCACCGGCAAGGTGGGCCCTTGTGCTTAAATGAAGGCGATCAAAGATCTTTGGGCCGGATTATTTGAGCTTATTATGTGCTCGCCTGAATGCGGAAGTGTTTGAGAATTATAAAGTGTTACTTTAAAATACTCAGCAATGCAATTTCGTATCGTGCGTGCATTTTTTGATTGCCGCATACAACTCCCGCATCAATACAGGGCTATCGGATCTCTGCAGAACGATGACGACACCGCTTCATGACGTCTTGCTGTCGTTGATAGCTATTGCAAATTGCTCCAAAGTCAGCGCCTCCGCGCCCTTGGCCAGCGCCGTAAAGGTGGGCCCGATTCGGGGCTTGCGGTAGACCACGATCCGGCGCGTGGCACGGTTACCGGTCGCGCGAGTCAATGAGAACATGGGCGCAGCCATCGACGGATGCACGGTTTTCGATGCCTTTGCCTCGACCAGCCAGAATCGCGCATTGGGCCGAGGCACAAGGAAATCCACCTCCAGGCCCTGTTGATCGCGAAAGTAGTAGAGTTCCTTCCGCTGGCCGCGATTGATCTGGCTCTTGAGGATTTCGGCGGCGACAAACCCCTCGAAGATCGCTCCCAAAAACGGCGAGCGCTCCAACTCGGCCTGCGATTGGATTCCGAGCAGGTGGCACGCCAGGCCCGAGTCTCCCCAATAAACCTTGGGAGACTTGACCAGCCGCTTGCCAAAGTTCTCAAAGTACGGCGGCACCAGGATGATCTGTCCGGTGATCTGAAGAATGCGCAGCCACTCTGAGATCGTGGGCACCGAAACGCCGAGCGGCGCGGCCACGTCCGCACGATTGAGCATCTGCCCGTGGCGGCTTGCGAGCAGGGACAGAAACCGTCGAAATGCCGGCAGATCGCGGACGCTGGTGATCAACCGCACGTCGCGCTCGATGTAGGTCTGCAGGTAGGAAGCAAACCACAATTCGCGCCCGCGCGGATGCAATACAACCTCCGGAAATCCGCCCAGAAGGGGGTCAACCTTAGGGGTCTCCGCCATGCTGAAAGGGAGCAAGTGCAGAATTGCCGCGCGGCCGGCCATCGACTCGGTGATGCCCTGCATCAGCGGAGCCTCTTGCGAACCGGTGAACAGCCATTGGCCCATCTTGCGCGGTCGGGCATCCACCAGCGTGCGGATGTAGTCGAGCAGTTGAGGCGCGTTCTGTATCTCGTCGAAGATGACCGGAGGGTGCAACCCGTCAAGGAACGCACGCGGGTCACGGCGGATGCGATCCTGAATGTCGGGATCCTCAAGAAGAACGTACTGCGCGTGGGGAAGTGCAGTCCGCAGCAGCGTGGTTTTCCCGGCCCGGCGCGGACCTGTGACCACGACCGCCGGGAAGCGGCGCAGGGCCGACAGCAGGAACGGTCCCAGATGCCGGGGAATCGTCTTCATATGAGAAATATAAAGTGCCACTTTAAATAACTCAAGATAATTTCGAAGCGAGTCAAACCGTTGCTCAGTGCGAGTATTCCTTAACCCTCGTGAATACTTGGTGATTTCCGACCCCTGCATGAGAACGAGGCCCCCATGCGGGAGCCTCGCTCGAAGGAGTCAATTGCAAATCCCTACCAGATTCGGCAAGGCTTCGCGCTCACCATCTTGTCCGTCTTCTTGCAACTGAAGCTCTTGGCGAACTCCGGCAAATCCTGCAGCACTGTGTTGGTGCGGTACTCGTCCGGCGCGTGCGGATTATTCAATGCCTGGCTGCGCAACTGCTCGGGCCGGGTCTGCGTGCACCACTGCTGCGCGTAGGCGATCCAGAAGCGCTGTTCCGGCGTGTAGCCATCGGTCAGGGCAGCCATGTCAACGTGAGCCGCGTGTGCCTTGTCAAGCCACGCAAGCCATGCCAGCCACAGCCCGCCCAGGTCGGCCAGGTTTTCGCCCAGCGTGAGTTTGCCGTTCAGGTGGACGCCCGGAACCGCTTCGATGGCGTCATACTGTTTCACCATACAGTCGGCGCGTTCGGTGAACTTCTGCTCGTCGTCCTTGGTCCACCACTCTTTCAGATTGCCGTCCTTGTCATACTGGCGGCCTTCGTCGTCGAAGCCGTGGGTCAACTCGTGGCCGACAGTCGATCCCATGTCGCCGTAATTGGCCGCGTCGTCTTCCTTGTCGCTGAAGAACGGCGGCTGAAAGTAGCCGGCGGGGAAGTTCACGTTGTTCATCTGCGGATCGTAGTAGGCGTTCACCGTCGGCGGCGACATCATCCACTCGCCCTTGTCCACCGGCTTGCCGATCTTGGCCATGTCGCGCGCCCAGTTGAACTGCCGCACGCGCTCCTGATTGCCCAGCGCGTCGCCGGCGACGATATTGAGCGTCGAGTAGTCGCGCCACTTGTCCGGGTAGCCAATTTTGTTCATCACCGTGTGCAGCTTTTCCTTGGCCTTCACTTTGGTATCCGCGCTCATCCAGTCAAGGCTGTCCACGTCCTTGTCCATAACCTGCTCAATGGCCAGCGTCATATCCAGGGCCTGCTGCTTTTCGGCCGGCGGAAAATACTTGGCCACGTACACCTGGCCCAGCGCTTCGCCCATCTCGTGATCGATGCGGCTGGTGCAGCGCTTCCAGCGCTCCTGCTGCTTTTCCGCGCCGTTCAGCGTGTGCGAATAGAAGTTCCAGTTCTCCTGGTCGAAGCTCTCCGGCAAACTGGTTCCCGCATAGGCGTGCAGCAGGTGCCAGCGGAGGTACGTCTTGATCTGCTCGATGGGCGTATCCGCCACCAGGGCGTTGAACTCGGCGAAGAACTTTGGCTCCGCGTCGTTCATTTTGCCCATGGCGGGCGCATGCGCGGCACTCACGTAGTCGGCCAGCGAAAAATGCGTCAGCTCCTTTGAGAAGCTCAGAACGTCCGTGGGATGGTTCAGGTTCTGCGGATCGCGCTGCTCGGTGATGGTGAGCGATGCCTTGGCCAGGCGAGTCTCGATGGCCAGAACAGTCTCAGCGTCTTTCTGGGCCTGAGCCTCCGGTTCCCCGGCCAGGACAAACATCTTCTGCACGTGAGCCACGTACTGCTTGCGCTGTTCGACACTTTTGGCATCGGTGCGCGTGTAGTAGTCGCGTTCCGGCAGTCCCAGGCCGCCGGCGCTGTAGAAACTGATCATGGAACTGGAATCGGCAAAGTCCTGGTTCGATCCCATTTCGAAGAAGGCCCTTACCCCGATCACCTGCAGGTGCCCCACCAGGGCTGGCAACTCCGCCGAGGTCTTCAGCGCGGCAATTCTGTCCAACTCAGGCTTGAGCGGGGCGATACCCAGCTTGTTGACCGCTGCCGTATCCATGCAGGCTGCGTACTCGTCGCCGATCTTCTGCTCGTTCGGCGAGCGCGTGGCCGAGGGCTTCGCGGCGTCTTCAAGAATCTGCCGCAGGTGCAGCCGGTTCAGTTCGGCAAGCTCAGTAAAGCGGCCATACGAGGTCTGGTCGGCGGGCAGCGGATTGCGCTTGAACCACCCGTTGCAGCTGAAGCGGTAAAAGTTCTGGCACGGGTCAACAGTCTTGTCCACCAGCGCGGAATCGAAGACGCGCAGTTCGGGTGCGGCAGCAGGCGCGGCGGGCGTTGCAGTCTGGCAAAATGCCGGAATGGCAGCCAGGGCCAGGACCAAAACGAGCGGAAGGCGATAGGGTGAAGCGTTCAAACAAAACATGCCCAAAACTTTAGCAGATTGGAGGCGTGGAACGCTGTGGTGCGCGGCCTTTACAATTACAGATGCGGAAACACATTTCCCCAGGAGCAACAACCGTGGCGCAGCGCACCTTCAGCATCATCAAGCCGGACGCGGTCCGCAAGGGCTATACGGCGGCCATTTTGGCCGAGATTGAAAAAGCCAGCTTCCGGATAGTGTCCATCAAAAAGCAGTCCATCTCCCGGCCGCAAGCCGAGGGCTTCTACGCCGTCCACAAGGAGCGCCCGTTCTTCCCCGGCCTCTGCGACTTCATGTCCTCGGGACCGATAGTCCTCATGGTTCTGGAAAAGGAAGACGCCATCGCCGACCTGCGCAAGCTGATGGGCGCCACCAACCCCGCCAATGCCGAAGAAGGAACCATCCGCAAGAAGTTCGCCGCCTCGATTTCAGAAAACGCCATCCACGGCTCGGACGCGGAAGACACGGCAGCATTTGAGATTGGGTATTGGTTCGCGGGATACGAACTGGTTTAGCTTCTGGACTTCAAAGCATCGTTTTGTATCAGGACACCACAAAGCCGGGGCGTTGTGGCTTGAAATCCCGCAGCCGTGCTGGAAATTCGCGCTAGTTGGCGAAGTCCCCCGGCGGCGCAACCAGCATCTTCAGATCGCCGACGAGCCTGTCAATGGCCTGATCGAACACCTTGTCGCGATTCTTTTTCAGGACCAACCCAATACCGGGCCTGTCTACCAGGTATTCGTCCAGCACCCATAAGACAATATTTGTCTTCGGGTCCAGCAGCGCCACGCGGAAGGCCGGGAACGGCGTCACGTCGCCCCCGATTTGACGTGGAAGATAAACGATGCTGATTTGAATCACCAGGTCAGCATTGGCTGGGGCAGCAACCAGATCGTACCGTCCCCAGGCGTGCATGGCCGCGTAGAACTGGTTGTAGTCTCGCCTCGTGTCGCCGCTCACCATATTCAGGTCGAGCAATCCGCCGGCATTGGAAATGAAGGCCTTTTTTGCCGCGATGATTTGTGAAGGGATGGGCGCTGCGGGCGCTACAGGGGTTTGCGCGCTCAACACAGGGATGAGTGACAGAACTGTCGCAGTTCCAAGGAGCGCCGATGCCAACCTGCTGTTCGTCATGATTCGCAACCTGCTCTTTTGATTTGTATGTTCTTGTTGCCGACCCTGGTTTTGACGGGAACCTATCCATCCCCAAACAGGTCCTCGATCTTCTGCCGCAGTATCGCGGTCTCCCGCCTCAATTCCGCAACAATCGTTTCCAGCCCTGCAACGCGCTCTTCCAGCCCGGAGTCTTCTCCGCCCTCGCGCCGCGCATAAACTGGCGTCGCCGCCGCCGCAATCGGCATTGACTCAATCCCACCCGACAGCAGGTGCGCGTAGCGAGACTCCTTGGTGCCCGGTTGGCGGGGCAGCACGGCCGCCAGCGCCGGCTCGCGCTCCGTCAGCTTTTGCAGCCCAGCCTGCACGTCGGTAAGTTCGTCGAAGCGGTGCATCCGCTCAGTCCGGCCGCGGAGTTCGCCGGGGGTCTGCGGCCCGCGAAGCAGCATCACGCACAAGAGAGCCGTCTCCGCGCGGCTGAAGTTGAAGGCCTCGCCCAGCCAGTGCTCGTACTTGGTCACGCGTCCATCGGCCCCCCGCGCGCGCCCGGCCAGCTTCATGTCTTCAAGCCCGTGCAGCGCCTGCCGGACCGCAACCTCGTCCAGGTCCATCACCGGTTCGCGGTTCGAACGCTGGTTGCAGGCGTTGATCAGCGCGTTGATCGACAGCGGATAATAGTCCGGGGTCGTGACTTCTTTCTCAACCAGTGCCCCAAGCACACGGGCCTCTGCGGGAGTAAGGAATATCGGCTCAGTCGGCGTCATAGGTCTATTCTGCCACTTATTAAGCCTCTTGGGGTCCGAGGTTACCCACCCTTTCCGCAAAGAACGCGGAAAAGATGGGGCACCTATCGAAAGTGGAACATCTCTCAGGCCAGTAGCCCGAATCAGCTCTGGGACGGACCGCCGTCATCCTCGACCGGTGGAGTTCCCGGGCTCGCGAAGGCCAGCGATGCGATGCCAGCGCCGAAGAGAACCCCGACGAGCCAGGCATGCGCCCCGACAAAATGCAGCACCACGCCAAACATGATGGACCCCATGAAACATGACATGCTGAGGACATTTGCCATTGTCCATTGTTTGAGCCGAATCGCGGTAGGCGCGTTCGGAAATCTGCGCTCCGCCAACCGCGGCAGGGCTCTGGGCGCGTAAAATCCGGCCACGATGCAAAGGAGAGCTATGGTCCCTATTGCAATTTCAAATGCTGAGTTTACTGGTTCGTGGAGGTGAACCTGCATCTTCATTACGCGATAGACCAGGAGCACCGAGTAAACGAGAAAAATCACTTTCATTATGCGGAGCGCGCGAACGGGCGAGTTCATTTGCTATTCCTCTGCGGGGTCTTTCGAGAATCGCCAACGATTTTCTCACACGCGCGGGGCCGGAAAGAAACTCCAACTCATTCTTTGGCGCGGTCGCGCGTCAGCATAAAGTAAACCACCGGCGTCACCACCAAACTGAGCACCATTGACACAGCCAGGCCGCCGATCACCGCGATGGCCAGCGGTTGCAGCATCTGCGATCCAGCGCCCAGAGCAAAGGCCAGCGGCAGCATGCCACAGACCGCGGCGAGGGCCGTCATCACGATCGGCCGGAGCCGCCGTTGCGCTGCGTGGATCATGGCCTCGGCTGGCGATGCACCCTCGGCGCGGAATCTCTCGTCCGCGTCCATCAGCAGGATCCCGTTCTTGGCCACAATGCCGATCACCATGATGAGCCCCATGAACGAAGCCACGTTGAACGTGGTGTGCGTCACCAGCAGCGCCAGAATGACGCCGGAGATCGAAAGCACAGAAGAAGTGAGAATCGCGATCGGTGCCGGGAAGTTGCGGAACTCCGCCAGCAGCACGCCGAACACCAGCGCAAGTGCCAGTATCAATACCCGCAGCAGATCGCGGAACGACTTTTGCTGTTCCTCGTAGGTGCCGCCGTACTCTACCCGCACCGAGGCAGGCAAATGCAGCCCGGCTACGGTTTGGCGCACCTTCGCCATGCCGCTGCCCAAGTCGGAGCCCTCAAGCCGCCCTGTCACCACCACCAGCCGTTGCAGGTTCTCGCGGCGGATTTCGTTCTGCGGCGGCAACTGCTCAATGTCTGCCAGCGAGCCAAGGCTAGCGCTGTGACCCGATGCACTATTGAAGACCGTGTTCTGGATTGCATCCAGCGAAGCGCGATTCTCATCGCCCAGGCGCACGCGAATCGTATACGGGCGGCCGTTCTGAATCAGCGGATCGGCAGTCGTCACGCCGTCCAGAATCGCGGTCGCGTCTTCTGAAACCTCGGTAGGAGTAAAACCGAGCCGCGCGGCAACTACCGGATTGATTTGAAAATTGGTAGCCGGCCCGCTGATAGTGTTTTCAATGCCATTCTGCACGTCGACCACGCCTTCAATTTTGCCGATGGCTTCGCCCACGCGGGGCCCCAGTTGCTCCAGCATGGCTGGGTCGTTTGAAAAGATTTTGATCTGGATCGGCTCCGGCGCATTTGACAAGTCGCCGATCATGTCCTGCAACACCTGCGTAAACTCGACGTCCAGCACCGGCTCTGTGGACTTGATGCGACCGCGCACCTCGTCCATCACCTCGTCGATTCCGCGGCTGCGTCTGGCCTTCAGCTTCACTGTAAAGTCGCCGTAGTTGGCCTCGGTGACTGCAGCCAGGCCCAATTGCAGACCGGTACGACGCGAGGTGATTTCTACCTCAGGCATTTCGTGCAGGATGCGCTCCACGTGTTCGAGCACCCGGTTGGTCTCAGTAAGCGAGCTGCCCGCGGGCATGATGTAGTCGAGGATGAAGCCGCCTTCATCCATCTCCGGCAACAGGTCGGAGCCCAGCGCCTGGTAGCCGGCCCATGTGCCCGCAACCAGCAGCATGCAGGCTCCGGCGAGCCAAAGCGGCTTGGCCAAAGCCCAGTCAAGCACGCGGCGATGAACCCGAATAATGCCGCTCATCAGACGGCCGGCATGATGTTCGTGCGGTTCCTCCTGGTTGCTGCGCTCGCCGAGCAGCACCAGGCTCAGCCCCGGTGTCCAGGTAAGCGCCAGCACCAGCGAAGTCAGCAGCGCGGCGGTCATGGTGATGGCCAGCGCGCGAAAGAAGCTTCCGGTAACGCCGCTGACCGCAACCAGCGGCAAAAAGACCACCACTGGCGTAATGGTGGAACCGATCAGCGGCGCGGTGATCTCTTTGAGGGCCTTGCGCACCGCATCGGCGCAGCGTTCGCCGCCATCGCGGTGCAGAACGATGTTCTCAACCACCACAATGGCGTCGTCGATGACCAGGCCGATGGCCGCGGCCAGGCCGCCCAACGTCATGAGGTTAAAGCTCTCGCCAATCCACCAGAGCACCAGCACGGTAATCGCAATGGTCACCGGAATGACCATGCCCGCGATCAGCGACGAGGTCCAGTCGCGCAGGAAAAGGAAGAGGATGATGCATGCCAGAATGAGGCCGATGGCAATGGCGTCGCGCACGCTGGCAATGCTGTCGCGCACAATCTGCGACTGGTCGTAAAAGGGCTCAAGAGTCACGCCCGGCGGCAGCTTATGTTTCAATTCTGCAATTTGCGCGGCGACCAAATCTGCCACGGCCACGGTGTTGCTGGAGGGCTGGCGCGTGATATTCAGCAGCACCGCCTGCCTGCCGTTGGCGGTGACCGTGGTGTACACGGGCAAAGTGCCCTGCTCCACCGTTGCCACATCCG
This sequence comes from uncultured Acidobacteriaceae bacterium, assembly GCA_903911925.1. GTDB lineage: Bacteria > Acidobacteriota > Terriglobia > Terriglobales > Acidobacteriaceae > Telmatobacter. The sequence goes on along the minus strand of CAIWFH010000110.1, from coordinate 64,305 downwards.
ACACGTGCACCGGCGCGCCGGCCGCAGTGGTCTTCACAACCAAATGGCTCAACTGGCCGACGTCGTGCACCTGCGCGCCCACCAGCCCGAGAATCAACTGGTGGTTGGCTTCGTAGAGACCGGGCGAGTCCACGATATTTGAAGCCTGGATGGCATTCACCAGGTCGGGAATCGTAACGCCTGAAGCTTGAAGTAGAGCGGTGTTCGGCACCACGTGAAACTCCGGCACCTTGCCGCCCTGCACGGTCACCATGCTTACGCCGGCCACGCGATTGAGGGGCGGCTTCAGATCGTAGGTGGCAATCTCCCAAAGCCGCGTCTGTGGCACCGTATCGGAGGTGAGGCTGTAGCCGAGAATCGGGAAGGTTGCAAAGGTCAGGCGATTCGTTGTCACCCGCGCGGTCGCAGGCAGTGTCTGCTCCACTTTGCCAAGCGCCGCGTCCACCAATTGGAGCGAGTGGAACATGTCCTGGTTCCAATCAAAGAAGAGGCTTATCTCTGCCGAGCCGCGACTGGTGGTGGAGCGCACGGTCTTGAGTCCCGGCACCGAGTTCACCGCGTCCTCAATTGGCTTGGTGATGGTCACCTGCATCTGTTCCACAGGCATCACACCGTTGTCCACACCGATCACGACGCGCGGAAAGTTGGTGGCCGGAAAGACGGAGATCGGCACCTGGAAAGCCATGTAGATGCCCGCCAGCGTAAAGACTGCCGCGAAAAAGAAAATAGTGCGTGTTGAGCGGGCCAGCCAGAAGGGCTTGCGGCTCGTGTTGCCGTCGCTCTCGTCAGGCATCACTCTTTCTCCCCGCCCTTGGCGGCTGCCGGCTTGTCGTCGTCCGCTGCCGCAGCGCCCAATTTCACCTTGGCGCCGTCATCCAGCCCGTAGGCTCCGCCGGTAATCACCAAATCCGTTGGCGAAAGCCCGCTGGTCACCTGCACATCCTCAGCGTCTTGCAGCCCCAGTGTTACCGCCTTGCGATGCGCCGCGCCGTCTGTGCCAACCACCATCACAGACTTGCTGCCGTCCTGCGCGGTCAGAACTGAGGCAAGCGGAATCTTCCAGGCCTTCGCATCGGTCCTCCCGGTAATGGAGACTTTCACCGGGGTGCCCACCTTCAGCGCTCCGGATTTGTTTTCGATCTTGAGCCACACCTCGACCGTTGTGCTTCCAGGGTCGAGAGCCGGACTGATGAGCGTCACCTTGGCGGTCACAGGCTCCGCCACTCCGGGCACCTGCAGCGCTGCCTCGTCGCCCAGTTTCAAGCGTTGCGCAAGGCTCTGCGCGATATGCGTCTTGGCCAGCAGGCTCGAGGTGTCCATTACCGTCAGCAGCGGCGCACCGGCAGCGGCGGTCTCGCCCGCAAAAAGCGATCGGTCGGTTACAACTCCGTCAATGGGACTGCGAATCTCAGAGTAGCCCACTTGCGCATTGGCGCCTTTGTACTTGCCTTCTGCTGAAGTCAACTGCCCCTGCGCAGACTTGAGCGCGGCCTCGCGGCTCACGCTGCGCACCGATTCAAGATGTTTGACTGCTGCGTCATATGCGGCCTGTGCGGCAACCAGAGCGGCCTGCGCCGTGTCCAGGTCGCGGCCCGGAATGGCTCCTTCGGCAAAGAGTTGCTTGCGGCTCTTCACAATGCTCAAGTTCAAATCGAGATTGGCCTTGGTCTGGGCCACATCCGACTCCGCCTTTTGCGTGTCCTCGGGCACCTGCGCCTTGGTCGCCGTGGCAAACGCTGCCTCGGCCGCCATGTACGAGCCCTTGTTGTCCAGCGCGGCCGCCGTCAGGTCGCTGTTTTCAAGCGTCGCCAGCAACTCGCCTTCCTTCACACGCGATCCGCGCTGCACGTAAAACTTGCGCACCGGCGCCGAAATCTTGGACGCGATGGCGGCCTGCGCCAGCGGCGCCAGCACCGCATCGGCGGTGATGTGCTCGGCAATCGGTCCCTGCTCCGGATGCTCGGCCTGCACCGTTACGAGGGTCTCCGGAGCGGCCTCTTTTTTGCAGCCGGACAAGATCATCAAAGGCAGCAAGGCCGCCGCCAGCAACACCCGGCTCGAATTCAGCAATACTTTTTTCGCGTTCATGCTTTTCATCGGCTCACATCGTTCCCGTAAGGGTTTCAAGGTCGGCCCGTGCCGACTGATAGCGCACTCTTCCTTCTTCGCGCGCAGTTTCCGCGCCTACAAGGGCGGATTGGGCATCGACAACTTCAAGCACGGTTGCCTCGCCCCCGGTATAACGCAGCTTGGTAAGCCGCAGGCTTTCACGAGCCGTGGCCACGCTGTCATCCAGCGAAGCAAGCTGGTCGCGTGCCGCAGCAGCTTCTGAGTATGCTTCATCCAGCCTGGCAATCAATCGCCGTTGCGTCGCAGTCAGCGCCACCCGTGCGGCATCGCGGCGTAGCTCGCTCTGCTTCAGCTTGTGCTGGGTTGAGAACCAGTCCCACACCGGAATATCCACCGTCACGCTGGCCGAGTAACCCAGGTTGCGCAGATGGTCGGGCGCGGGGCCATAGGTTGCAAACTGCGGCGCGTCAATACCATACGTGTAGTTGAACGCCAGGTCGGGAAGGTACGCCGCGCGCGCCGCCAGAACCTCTGCATTGCCCTCGCCCAGCACGGCCAGCGCGCTCTTCAACTCCGGATTGTTTTTGGCGGCTGCCCGGTCCACTTCGCCGCGTACCGGAAGTTCCTGCGCACCCTCTGCGGCAACCAGCGTGTAGGGCGTGCGCGGATCCGCAAACAACAGCACCCCAAGTTCCAGCTTCGCCTTTTCTGCGGCCAGCTTGGCGTCGGAGAGATCGCGCTTCCGTTGCTGCTCCTGCAGTTGCGCCTTCACCACATCCGCGTGAGCGGCTTCGCGCGCCTGCTCCCGCTTGCCGGTCAGGATACCGAGTTCTACTGCCTCATGATGGGCGCGTTCAATCGCAGCCAGTTTGTTCTCGGCCGCAATCGAACCGTAAAAGAGGCCGATGACCGTCGCCCTGAGCCCGCGCCGCGCAATCTCCAACTCCGCCGCGGCATGGGCGGCGGCCGCGTCCGCATGACGCATGCCCGCCAACTGGCCCAGCCCCACCGTTTCATTCACCACCGCCTGGCTGGAATACTCGCGCACGGCGTTGTTGGCGATGAAGATCGGGGATGACGATGAGGCTCCGCCCTGACCTGACTGATTGGCCGGGCGCAAAGGCTGGGTATATAGCGCCTGATTGTGATAAACCGCGCTCGGCAACAGTCCCGCGCGCGCAATGCTGCGGTCCAACGCCGCCACCTTGCTGTCGGCCAATGAAGCAGCAAAGGCCGGCTCATTGGCCTCCGCGCGCTTCATCGCCTCATCCAGAGTGATGGAAACCGGCGCCCCTGCAACCGGCGATGTCTGTCCCGCAGGTTCCCCCGGCGCCTGCCCATTCGCCGTTCCTGCCACCGCCAAGAGAAGACAGATTGCGCATGAGTGGAGCTTGAGCCAGCCCCGCCCCCGATCCCGCAGAGTGAAATGCCGCATAGTCACACCTTGGAGAATACGATGCAAACCTTAAGTTCACATGAGAGTTAAAGAAAGATGTCGATTGAGGCTGGGCGCAAGCAAGGAAGAAAAAATAGGAATCCGGATTCGAGCGTTCCGGGCAAGATCGACGGCCCCGTCGAGTAACGGTTTAACAATCTCGCTGCACCGGAATACCTGGCTTCTGGAGGGAACAGAGATTGAACTGTCAGCTCGCATCAGCCCTGATCGGCTACGCCCTGTCCAACTCCGCGAACAGCTCGCTCAAGTTCACCTTGATGGGCGTATCTGGCACGGACAGTTCACAGTTCTCAACCACGTGGATGCCAGTACGGGTGGCGCGGTGGGCTGTCCGGCGCTCGGGGGAGATGATCCAGATATTCTCGATTCCGAATCCAAGGTAGTCGTCGATCCGGTCCTGGAAGCGGCCCAGTCGATCCTCCGGAGAGAGAATCTCGATCACCAGCAGGGAAGGACGGGTGACGATCCGCTCTTTCGCCACGCCCTGGCCAAGGACCATGAGATCGGGTACGCGGAAATGAGTGCTGCTCGCCTGCATGCGCACGTCTCTTTCAGCGGACGCACTCTCCAATCCTCCCGATGGTTCATGAACAGATGCGCCAGCAGCGTTTGCAGGTAGCCGTGCTCGTACTCACCCACGTTCCGCTCCTCGATCCGTCCATCCACGTAGTCGCGGTCAGGGCGGTAGCTCGTGGCGAGGTATTCCCGCACCGAAACAAGGTCCGGCCGGTCGTCGTCGTAAACGGGCAAAGTCGCCATGCGGTTATTATCGCGCCAAACCGGCAGCCCCGCCAGCCGAATCCCCCTGAAACGCTCACCCTCTCCGCGTTTTCCCCGCCCATCCGCGCCCCCGCTCTGCGATACTACTGAGTTATGCCAATCGCCGACCTGCAGCAGGCTGCTCAAAAGATTGCCGGATTCCTCGCCACCCTCAACAAACTGGGTGGTTTGCGCCTCAAATACCGCATCACCGCCGGCGACGGCGCGCGCGACCCGCAGGGTATCGAGGGCCGCGTCATCTACGTCGAACTGGGCGGACCCGACGTGCCGATGGTCACCCAGCACAACGGCGAGCTGCTGTTGGCCCTGGAGACGATTGCCGCCCAGATGCTGCGCCTCGATCAGCGTGAGGGCGACCTGGTGAGCTTCGACGCTGCCAACTTCAAGGCCCTGCGCGCCCAGGAACTGCACATGCAGGCCGAAATCGCCGCGGATAAGGTCATCCGCTCCGGCATCCCTTATGCTTTCCCGCCCATGAACAGCCGCGAGCGCCGCCTGATGCACATGGCCTTCCGCGACATCGAGGGCGTTGAAACCGCCAGCAATGGCGAAGGCCCCGACCGCTTTCTGGCCGTCTATCCGGCGGGCAAAACCAACCTGCCCGTGACGCCGCCCGTGAAACCTCGCAGCTTCGGCGATCGCGGCGACCGCGACAGAGGGCGCGACCGGGACCGGGGTCACTCCCGCCGTTAGGCAGAATCCGGGCCCGCTGCGAGGGAACGTCATGAAGAATGTCGCGATTCTCGGCGGCAGCAAGCTTGTCGCCTTTGCCCCCACAACCGATCCGGCCAAAGCCCGCGCCTTCTACGAGTCGGTGCTGGGCCTGCGGCTCGTTTCAGACGAGCCTCCGTTCGCACTGGTCTTCGACGCCAACGGAACCATGCTGCGTGTAACCACGGTCCGTGAGCACACTGCCGCGCCCTTCACTGTGCTGGGCTGGGAAGTGGCTTCCATCGAGAGCACCGTCGAGCAGCTCACAGCAGCCGGCGTTGAATTCCTGCGCTTCCCCGGTCTCAACGACAGCACCCCGCTTCCCATCTGGACCGCGCCCGGCGGCGCCCGCATCGCCTGGTTCCACGACCCCGACAAGAACGTGCTGAGCCTCACCCAGTTCTAAACAAGCATCAAAAAGCCCACTCCGCAACAGACGAAGTGGGCTTCTTGTTTTTTCGGTGACTTGCTGACTCGCTGTCTTGCCGACTTGCTCGTCCGCTACCCGTTCAACTGCTCTTGCAGCTTGTTGAGCGTGCGGTGCAGGTCCTTGTCGGTGCGGCGCAATTCGTCGATTTTGCCGATCGAGTGCATCACCGTAGTGTGATGCTTGTTGCCGAACTGGCGACCGATCTCAGGCAGGCTCGCTTCTGTCATCTGCTTGGCCAGGTACATGGCGATCTGCCGCGGCACCACCACGTTGCGCGAGTTGTTTTTCTGCTTCAGGTCGCTCACCCGCATGCCAAAGCTTTCGGCCACGGCGCGCTGAATGGCTTCGATGGTGATTTTCCGCACCTGCATGTCAATAAACTGCTTGAGGCACTGCTGGGTTGAGGACAGCGTGATTTCCATCTTGTTGAGGTTGCACCAGGCAACCAGCCGGGTCATGGCGCCTTCAAGTTCGCGCACGTTGGTGCGCACGTTTGAGGCGATAAAGAGCGCCACATCCGTGGGTAGCGTCACCTGCTCGCTCTCGGCCTTTTTCTGCAGAATGGCAACCTTGGTTTCCAGATCCGGCGGCTGAATGTCGGCAATCAGGCCCCACTCAAAACGCGAACGCAGCCGGTCTTCAATCTCTGCCAATTCTTTGGGCGGACGATCGGACGCGATCACGATCTGCTTCATGCTCTCGTGCAGCGCGTTGAATGTGTGGAAGAACTCTTCCTGGGTGCGTTCTTTTTGCGAGATGAACTGGATATCGTCGATCAGCAGCACATCCACTGACCGGAAGCGATCGCGGAAGCTGGTCATCCGGTCGGTGCGGATAGATGTGATCAGTTCGTTGGTAAATTTTTCCGCGGTGGTGTAGCAGATGCTGGCCACCGGCTGGCGGCGTTTCACCTCATGCCCGATGGCCTGCATAAGATGCGTCTTGCCCATGCCCACGCCGCCATAGAGAAAGAGCGGATTGTAGGCCCGCGAAGGCCGCTCAGCCACGGCCAGGGCCGCGGCCCGGGCAAACTGGTTGCCGTTGCCGATGACGAAAGCGTCGAAGGTATAGCGCGGGTTCAGCTGCGCCGCACTCCACCAGTCAATGGTCGTTTGAACCGGCGCGCGCGACGGTGCAGGCGCGGAGGGCGCGTGCGATGAAAGCGGGCCAACTCCCCCATCCGGGCGCCGCGGCGGAATCGAGGGGTCTTCTTCGGCGGTGACGAAACTCACGTCGTCGAATTCCAGCGACTGCAGGTCGATGGCCTCCTGGATCAGGTCGCCGTACTTGTCGCCGATATGCTGAAACTCCGGCGAGGGCACGCGCACATACAGCGTGCGGCCGGCTGCATGGCTATAGCGCGTAGGTTTCAACCAGGTCTCAAACGACTGGCGAATGACCTTCTTTTCAAGGGCCGCTAATATTTGAAGCCATGGATTGAGCATCGTTGCCGGTGAAACTGCGAATGCCATCGAACTTGTCCTTGCCCGCGCCGCCGGGTACTTTGAGGCCTGGTTCATTCCCGAGCTTTTGAAAAACGGCTCTCTCGGGGCGCAGAGCGTTGGCCTCTGCGTCAGTTTGCCGTTTTGCCGACTACATGATTGCCGCTGGTCTGGCCCTGACTCGACCTCGGGGCCCGGGATGAAAACTGGTTCCGTGGGACGCTGAAAAATGTTTCTGAACGGGTCCGATAGTAGCACATTTAGGCATCCTTGCAATGCCTCTTTCACATAACTTTCCCACTCTCTTCGTCAGTTGCACCAATGGTGGTGAAACTCGCCGCCAAAGTTACCAGGGTTACCCCAAGAGGACATGCTTTTTAATAAAAATCTGACCTTTTGTGCGCTCGAAAAAGATCGCAGTTTGCTGCAAGGCAACGTGATTTTGTCGCAGTCAAACAATTGTGGCATGACAAACTGGACAGGTTCAATCTACTTCCAGCGAAACTCCAAAACGCTCCCCGACTGGATTCCTGGCCCAACATGCGATACACTTAAAACTTGCCGTTAAGGCACAGATTTTAACAAGGAAACAGGAGCGCATTTTCATGCCCAAGCGCACATTTCAACCCAATCGCCGCAAACGCGTGAAGACCCACGGTTTTCGCGCGCGGATGAAGACCAAAAGCGGCGCTGCCGTGTTGAGCCGCCGCCGTGCCATCGGCCGCAAGCGCGTGGCTGTCAGCGCTGGCTTCCGCGACTAACCTCCCTGCCGTTCAGTTTGAGCCGGATAGCGATGCCCGCCATTGCCTTCCGGCTGAGACACCTTCCGGCATCACCATGAACACCCCTCCCAAGACAGCCCAGCGCCAGTCAATGGCAGATGCGCGCCTGCGCAAGCACGCCGATTATCAGCGCGCTTATAAAGCCGGCCGCAAGCGCCAATCCGCGTCCATGAGCTGGTTTCTGGCTCCGCAAACTCCCGCATACGAAGGTGCCGCACTGCCTTCCGGGCCTCGAGTCGGTCTCACCGCCGGCAAAGTCGTGGGCAAAGCCCACGAGCGCAACCGCATCAAGCGCCGCATGCGCGAGGCGCTCCGCCGCCACGTTGATCTCTTGCCCCTAGGCTGCGACCTGATCCTGCATCCCCGCCGCGCCGTGCTGGCCATCGATTTCAAGAAACTTGAAGCCGAGGTTGTGCGTATTCTTCAACAGGCCAAGACTGAAGCGGCGCGGAAACCTGTTACACCCGTGCCTGTTCAGTCGGCGGCCTCCTTATGACCCGCATCCTGCTAGCCACACTCGCCTTCTACCGCCGCTGGCTTTCGCCGGCGCTGCACTCACTGAATCCCGGCGGCTGCAAATACCTGCCCACCTGCTCTGAGTACGCTTCCCAGGCCATTGCCGTACATGGACCACTGAAAGGTTCCGCGCTTGCGCTCTGGAGGCTGCTTCGCTGCAACCCCTTCGCCCGCGGAGGCCTCGACCTGGTTCCCCCGGCTCACGCAACAATCCATCTTCCCCACGAACCGTTACCATAGGAAGTGCGGCAACTTACCATGAGCCGCTTGAAGCGCCTGTGATCAGGCCGACAGCAGTTTCGGAAACTCTGTGGACCGAAACCAAAAACCTCAAGCCGTCGCGACCCCCAAGGAGCGGCGGCCTAGCAAACAAGAAACAAAGACCGCAGTATTTCCGAAAGTGCTCTAAACGATAGGACGTGTCTTTATGGCAGAAATAAGTAATCCTAATCTTCAGTCGCAGGGTCCCGGCGGCGGCAGCGGCGGGGGCGGCGGCGATATGCGCTCCATGCTGGTTCTCACTTTCTTGGCGCTTGCCGTCCTGCTGGGAGTGCAGTACTTCAAGCCCAGCAAGCCGGCGCAAGCCCCAGAGCCGAATCAAGCTCAGAACCAAGCCCAAATCCAGCCGCAATCCGCTCAGCTGGCTGCGGCAGGGCCAGCGCAGATGGTGGCGGGCCAGGCCAAGGCTCCCTCTGCCGTTCCCGCCATCACAGCAGCGCTTGAGACCAATACCACGGTCGAGAACGACCGCTACAAAATTGTCTTCACCAATCGCGGCGCGCAGGTTAAGCAGTGGATTCTGAAGGGCTACTTCAACACTGCCGGCAAGCCGCTGGATATCGTCCAGGAGCAGTCCGCGGCGCGCTTCGGGCAGCCGCTCTCGCTCTACACTTATGAGCCGGCGCTCACCTCGCAATTGAACGCCGCCCTTTATCAGGTGACGGTTTCCGGCTCACAGCCCTCCGCAACCGGCTTTGTTCACGCCCCAGAAACCAACGCCCTCACCTTCCACTACGCCGATAACGGCCTCGACGTGGTCAAGACGATCCGCTTTGACTCGACCTATGTGGTCACCATCGAGTCCGAGGTTCGCCGCAATGGCGCTCCGGTTCGCGCCCTCATATCCTGGCCCGCCGGATTGGGCGACATGGAAGAACTGGCTTCTGCCCGCGGCCTCAGCCTCTCACCCGTTCCAACTCCATCGCAGTTTGCGTGGTCCATTGAGGGCAAGCAGGACTCGACGGCAGCCCCCAAGGTAAGCGGAAACGCGACGCTCGACATGCCTTACGAGTATGCGGCCGTCACCGATCTCTATTTTGCGGCTGCGTTCCTGCCCGATACGCCTGGCCGCACCACTGTGGTCACCCTGCACAACACCATCGACCTGCTCAGCGACCCCAATGACGCCAACAGCCAGAAGCGTCCGGCGCATGTCCTTGGCCTTGCCGTAGGCGACCAGAGCGGTTACACCCGCGTCCGACTCTACGCCGGCCCAAAGCAATTGGATGTGCTCAAGACCATCCACGCTACCGGCGCCGACGGCCAGCCCAATGGCGAAAGCCTTGAGTCCCTCATCCAGTTCGGCTGGCTCACCATCATCGCCAAGCCGCTTTACCTCTCCCTCCGCTTCCTCAAAGTCACCCTTGGCAACGGCGCCTACAACTGGGGCTGGGCCATCATCATTGTCACCGTCATCTTCAACCTCCTCATGCTGCCTACCCGCTTCATGATGATGAAGTCTTCACTGAAGATGATGCGCATCCAGCCCAAGGTAGAAGCGCTCAAAAAGAAATACGCCCATCTCAAGGTCAGCGATCCCAAGCGGGCCGAAATGAATACCGAGATGATGGCCCTCTACAAGACCGAGGGCGTGAACATGTATGGCAGTTGCCTGCCCATGCTGTTGCAGATGCCCTTGTTCTTCGCCTATTACCGAGTACTTCTAAATGCTGTCGAGTTGCGTCAGGCGCACTGGTTCTGGCTTACCGATCTCTCTTCGCCCGACCCGTGGCACATTCTGCCCATTCTCATCATCGCCAGCATGTTCCTGGTGCAGTTCATTACCCCGTCGCCGGGCATGGACCCCAACCAGCGCCGCATGATGGCCATCATGATGCCGGTCATTTTCGGATTCTCCATGTGGCACTTCGCCTCAGGCCTGGCCCTCTACTGGGGCACCGGCAACCTGATCAACCTGGCCATTCAGGTTGGCATCAATCAATCCCATATCGGAAGAGAGATGCACGAGATTGCCGCCAAGCGCGCCGCCAAGAAGCCCGGCGCCGGCCCCAAGACAATTCAAGGCCGACGGTAGAAAAGCAGTTCGTAGTTCGCAGTTCACAGTTCGCAGAAAAGGGGACGGCCTTGTGGCCGTCCCCTTTTGTTTCAGCGGCCGGAGCAGTTGTCAGTTCGCAACCGGTGGTGTTTTGTGCGCAGTCGAGCGGCGGTCTTTACTGTGAACTGCGAACTAAGAACTATGAACCGCTTCCACCGGCTGTCGAATCGAAGGCTCCTTGTAACCCTCCTCTGCAAGGTGCTTCCCCATCTGCGCATACATCGCCGGGTCGCGCGGCTGCCAGGTGCCCAACCCGTCCACGTACCGGTTAAACATGCAGAAGGCCGCGGCAATCAGCACCGTATCGTGAATTTCAATATCGGTCGCACCCAGCTTGCGCGCGGCATCCACGTCGCCCGCAGTCACCAGCTTTCCGTCCTGCTGCACTTTGCCTGCAATCTTGAGGAGTGCCTTCAGCTTGTCGCTCACCGGCGCAGCCATAAAGTCCGTCTTCACCTGCTCGACAACCGTCGCATCGCCCAGGTGGCATGCAGCCGCGGCCCCGTGGCTCGACTGGCAAAAGTGGCAATCGTTCCGTGAAGAAACATACGTTGCGATCAATTCACGTTCGCCGCTCGTGAGCGAATTCGGCTGGTGCAGCAGCACGTGCGCCAGTTCGCGCATGGGTTTCGCCGTCTCCGGGCGAAACACGAACCCGCCGCTGATACCCGGAAATCCCTCCGGTAGATTGATGTGTGCCATATGCACTCCAGTTCACAGTTCACAGTTCATAGTTTGTAGTCCATGGTTCATAGTTCGTGAGTTGCAACAGCAGCCTCGATACCCGTCTGTGAACTACGAACTAAGAACTATGAACTGCTTCACCCAGGTACTCTTCGCTCACCGTCACATAGCCATCGCGCGCCACGCGCTTGCCGCGCTCGCGATAGAGCGCCTCGTCATCCGGCTGCTCCGTGCCCAGCCCATCCACGTAGCGGTTGTACATGCAGAATGCCGCGGCAATCAGCACCGTGTCGTGAATCTCCAGGTCCGTGGCGCCCTGCTTTCGCGCGGCGTCAACATCGGCTGGCGTTACCAGTTTCCCGTCCTGCTGCACCTTTCCGGCAATCGCCAGGAGCGCCTTCAGTTTCGGACTAATAGCAGCCTGCGTGAAGTCAACTTTCACTTGTTTCACCAGCGCCTCGTCGCCGCCCAGGTGAGCCGCGGCAATGGCGCCGTGAATGCTGTGGCAATAATGCGTGCAATTGCGGCTTGAAACATGCGTGGCAATCAGTTCCCGCTCGCCGAGAGTGAGCGTGCTGGGACCGGTCAGCAGCACCTCGACCAAATCGTTGAGTGGCCGTGCCGTCTCCGGCCTGAAGGCCATGGCGCCGCGAATACCTGGCAAATCGGGAGATAGGGGAATGTGGGGCATGGGGAAGAACCTCCTTGGTTGAGATTACGAAAGTTGGCGATCACCGGCCACCGCCGGCGCAATCTGTTTCCCTGACACCAGCAACCAGCGCACCGGCAGGCCAACAAGCACCACGGCCGCTCCCAGCAGCGAAGGCAGCAGGCTGTGCAGCAAAAGCATCGCCGCCAGCACTGCGCTGCCGGCGATGAACACCAAAGGCGCTACGGGAAACCACCAGCGCCGGACCGGTTCCGTCATACGAAACAGCGTTGCCACGGTCAGCGCCAGAAACACCACCGCAGAAAAAATGATGAACGCCAGGATGCGATCGAACGCGCCCAGGGCCAGCACGGCAAGCGCCATGCCGGTCTGCAGCAGCACCGCATTTACCGGCGAGCCATAGCGCGGATGCAGGCGCGCAAAAAACCCAATCGGCCCGCCCGCGCTGTCGCCGTCAGCCTCGGCGCACGCCAGCGCATAGGTCACGCGCGGCACGGCCATGCTCAGCACCATCAGCCCGCCCAGCACGCACAGCAGCACGCACGCTGAGAGCACCCGTCCGCCCGACGCCCCAAACAGCGCTTGCCCAAACTGCGCCACAAAGGCCGTGTTGCTCTGAATCTGCCCCATCGGTACCACCGCAACGAATGCCAGGCTGACCAGCAGATAGATGGCCGTGACCAACAGAACGCCGCCGGTAAATGCGATGGGCAGCGTCCGCCGCGGATCGCGCACCTCGCCGGCGATTTTGCCCGCCTCCCACCAGCCGCCAAAACAGAAAAACGCGCTGATCGCCGCTCCGGCGACCGCCTGAATCAGCGGATCGGACCCGGCCCGGCGCAAGGTCAGCGGCACCAGGTTGGCAAACGTCGCGTGTCCCGAAACAAGTGCCCACCCCACCAGGGCCGCCAGCACCGGAATCTTCAACCAGTTCAATGCCGTCATCAAGCCGTTGTTCAGGCGGCTGCCGGCGTAGTTCATTGCCCCCAGCGCCACCAGGATCACCGCGGGCAGCGCAGCTGCCAGCCACGCCGGAATGGGCAACAAGACCTGAAAATAGGGCACAGCGCCAACGCTCAGCGCGGCGGCCAAGCCGGGATACATCACCACCGCAGCGGTCCATCCGTAGAGAAACGCCACGCGCCGCCCAAAGCCCTGCCGCAGGTAGACGTATTCGCCGCCCGCCTGCGGAAACCGCACCGCCAATTCCGTAAAGCACAGCGCCCCGGCCAGCGTCATCAACGCCATGCCGCACCACACCGCTCCCAGCAGCGCAGGCGAGCCCAGTGACCGCGCCATCCCGGCAGGCGTGAGAAAGATGCCCAACGAGATAGCCTCGCCGGTGACAACCGCCGTTGCCGCCCACACTCCCATCTTTCGCCCGGTCTGGCGCTCTGCCTGCATCGTTCCGCTATGCTACGCAGACCACGCTCGCGCCCGCATCCTCCCTTTGATGGAGATTGCGCGTGCTGCGCCCCGCTCGATTCGTCCCGCCCTCAGGGTGTATCGTCCAATCCGTATGGCAAACAATCTGAACAACACCCCCCGGCCCGCACCGGAAGCTGAAGAGGTCTATCGCCGCTGGATCCATTTCCTCGACGAGGAATTCACCCGCCACCACTCTCCCGAACGCCGCGCCGAGATTGTCCGCGACCAGCTTTACCAGCTCTACCTGGGCCGTCCGCACGGCGGCAAGCTCAACCTGACGCTCACCAGCGAGCTGCCCGGCAACGTCCTCTCGCTCTCCCTTGATCCGGAAAACGTTACCCTCGAAGCCGAACACTATGAGGATGTCGATCCCGAGCAGTTTGCCAAGCGCAAACCCCTGCTCTGGTTCTGGCAGATGTTCGACCGCTCCCCCATCGGCACAAATCACTGGCTGGGCATCCGGTTCCGCTGCATGCTGGGCCGCCACATCTTTGCCCACATGGGCGCCGGTGTCAAAATCTATCACGGTGTAGATCTCACTTACGGCTATAACATGTCCATCGAGGATGGCGTCACCATCCGGCAGCGCGCGCTGTTCAACGACCGCGGAGGCATCAGCATCGGCAAAGGCGCAGTCATCGGCTCGTTCGCCCGCGTCTACTCCCACGCCCATGCCGCAGACGACTTCAGCAAGGTAACGCTCGTGCCCACCGTCATTGGCGCAGGCGCGCGCATCGCCAGCCACGCTATCGTCCTCGGCGGCCAGCAAGTCGACCCCGGCGCAGCTATTGGCCGCTTCCCCACGCACGGCGCCTGACCTGGTTCTCGGTTCCATCTATCGGAGGAAAGGGAAATGGCACAGTCCTTGTTTACGCGACGCGACCTGATGATCGGCTCAGCCGCACTCGCCGGGAGCCTGGCAATGAAAGATCTACCGGCCCTCGCATCGACCGGAGCAAAAGGCGATTTCGCCGCCAATCAGACCCGCCGCCGCAAAGAACTGTGGAGTCTGTTAGGCGACCTGCCCTGGGACCACAAGCCCGCCCCTCCAAAACTGGTGCGGACCGAGAAGCACGAAGGCTACACGCTCGAGCGCTGGGTCCTTGACCTGAATGGCTTCGAACCCGTCCCCGTTTTGCTGCTCATCCCCGACCATCGCCAAAATCCCGCCCCGGGCTTGCTCTTCATTCACTGGCACGCCGGCCAGTACGACCTGGGCAAAGAACAACTGCTCAAGGGAACCACCGCTCAGCCGGCATACGCGCCCATCTGCGTCGAGAAAGGGCTGGTCACGCTGGCCATCGATAGCTGGTGCTTCGGCGAGCGCCAGCACGACAGGAACGGCCACCAGGGCGAGGAAGATGCATTCAAAGAAATGCTCTGGCGCGGCCGCGTACTCTACGGCATGATGATGTTCGACGAGTTTCGGGCTCTCGACTATCTGGCCGGCCGTCCTGAAGTGGACCCGCACCGGCTCGGCGCCTTCGGCATGTCAATGGGCGCAACCAAAGCTTGGTGGCTTGCCGCTCTCGATCCGCGCGTCCACTCCACGATGGACGTCTGCTGCCTCACAGAGTACGAGTCGTTGATTGCGGCCCACGGCCTGCACGAGCACGGCATCTACTACTACGTCCCTTCGCTGCTCAAGCACTTCACCTCAGCCGAGATCAACGCCTTGATTGTGCCCCGCCCCCACCTCAGCGTGAATGGCCGCCTTGACCCGCTCACCCCGGTCGTCGGCGTTGAGAAGATTCGCGACGAGTTGCTGCCCTTGTATCGCAAGTACGGGCGCGAAGCCGACCTGCACATTGAGCTCTTCGACTGCGCGCACCAGGAACTGCCCGCCATGCGCGCCGGGATTCTCGACTGGATGGATCGGTACCTGGTGGCGCACTAAGGCTTGGGCGCTCTTGCCCTCGCTGCCGATGCCAGAACGGCGAGTCCCTCATGCTAATCTGAGCTTTCCGGCATCAGGAGACATCTTTTGCAACAGTTCGACTTCATCAAGGCCGTATTCGAGTTTGCCATTCTCATCTTCTCGCTCTGCGTGCATGAGTGCGCGCACGCCTGGATGGCCTCGCGTCTGGGCGACCAGACCGCTCGCCTGCAAGGTCGCGTCACGCTCAATCCCGCGTATCACGTTGACCCTATCGGCACTTTACTTTTTCCCGCTTTGATGATCTTTGGCCCGTTCATTGGATTCAGCATGTTCGGCGGCATGCTGGTGGGCTGGGCAAAACCCACCCCGGTCATCACCCGCAACTTCCGCAAGATCGTCCGTGACGATAACCTGACCACCCTGGCCGGCCCCGCTTCCAACCTGCTCATCGTTCTGATCGCCTTTGTCACCCTGGCGGTGATGGCTGTCGCGATGCCCAGCGGCCACGCTCTTGTCGTGTCGTCCTTTATCGCCACCCTGGGCGGCGGCGGAATGGTTACGCCACAGCCGCTGGTCGTTCTCTGCACGCTGGCCATCCTCATCAATCTGTCGCTTTGTTTCTTCAACCTGCTCCCCGTTCCTCCGCTTGATGGCAGCCGCGTGGTGCGCAACATGCTGCCTTACAGCGCTGTGCAGCAATACGACCGCATTCCCATCTGGGTCAGCTACCTGCTCATGATTTTCGTCGGCCGCTATATCCTCATGGCCTTTCTGGGGCCGTCCATCGGTCTGGTTTACTACTCGCTGGTTCACATTTAGAGTCAGGCTGAACATGCCCCCCACCTCCCGGTACAATGAGGAAAGCCCTTTTTAAATGGCCTAATCCTTGGCACCACCCCGGAATCGATAAGAAAAAATGCCCGAACCCGCTATCTCATCTTCCCTTCCCCGCGTTCTCAGCGGCATGCGTCCCACCGGCAAGCTCCACCTGGGCAACTACATGGGCGCCCTGGCCAACTGGGTCAAGCTGCAGGACTCGGCGCAGTACGATTGCTACTTCTTCATCGCCGATGTGCACGCCCTGACCACGGACTACGCCGACACGTCGAACATTCTGCCCAACACGCTTGAAGTAGCGCTGGACTTTCTGGCCGCCGGCCTCGACCCTAAGCGATGCACCATCTTCGTGCAGAGCCATGCGAAGCAGCATTACGAACTGCCCTTGCTCCTCGGCATGATTACGCCCCTCGGCTGGCTTGAGCGCGTCCCCAGCTACAAAGAGATGCAGGAGAACCTCGAAAGCAAGGACCTCACCACCTACGGATTTCTGGGCTACCCGGTCCTGATGGCGTCGGACATTTTGCTCTATCAGCCTCAATTCGTGCCCGTTGGACAGGACCAGCAGGCGCATGTGGAACTCACCCGCGAGGTGGCGCGCCGCTTCAACCAGTTCTACAAACTCGACGGCTCCGAAGTGCTCCCCGAGCCCAAGGTGCTGCTGACGCCCTCGCCCAAGCTGCCCGGCACAGACGGCCGCAAGATGTCGAAGAGCTACGGCAATACCATCCAGTTGACCGACCCCGAGCCAGTAATCCGTCAGAAGCTCAAGACCATGGTCACTGACCCGGCCCGCGTGCGCCGCACCGATCCGGGCGACCCCGACCTTTGCCCGGTGGGCGACCTGCATAAGGTCTTTTCCACCGCGGAGACGCTTGCGAAGGTCTATGATGGCTGCCGGTCGGCTGGTATTGGCTGCATTGAATGCAAAAGCTGGGCCGCCGACGCGCTGGTGCAGGTTTTGCAGCCCATCCAGGCCCGCCGCGCCAGCTTTACTGAGTCCCAGGTATTCGAGATTCTTGAAGACGGCTCAAACCGCGCCCGTGCCCGCGCCGAGCAGACCATGGTTGAGGTGCGCGCCGCCATGCAGTTGACACCGCCCACCAGCGCGCGGCCGTAGAGCGACATCGAACAGCCGCATGCGGCCGGGGGCCGCCGAAAGAACGAAGATGGCCGAAAAAACACTCCCGTGGTGGCGAAAGGCCCTGAGTTACGCTCTGGAAGGGATTCGCTCCGGATTCGGCCTTTTCACGCGGACCGCAAAGCCCGCCCCACCCGAACCGCAGCAGATTCAAGAAACGCTCAAAGAACAACCGGAAGAAGAGATACGATTGCCGAAACGGCCCGACAATCCGAAAACAGCACCAGTCGTTCCGGCGGTTGTGCCCGAGCACGTTGAGCAGTTTGAAGCCGCCCCTGCAGTCGTGCCCGTCCCGGAGCCTGAAGTCACGACAGTGGTCGAGCTTGTCGAAGCCAGTGAGCCGGTCGCCGCGCCTGAAGCACACATCGAAGCCGCGGCCTCAATGCCGGAGCTAGAGCGAGACGGCGCGCCCGTCCCCGAGCCCGTTGCCGAACCCATGGCCGTTCTGCCGCCCGAGCCTGCTGAGACCGTTTCGCCGGATGCCGCCGAACCTGAACCCAATGTTGAGCCAGAGGCGCCCTCAGCGCCCGAGCCCGAAGAACATCCCTCCGTCTTGGAACCTGAAGAGACTCCATCCGAATTCGAGCCAGCCTTGAACGATTCAGGCTCTGCGGCCGAGCAGGACATCAGTCCTGTCGCAGAAACCTCGATCACAGCAGAAGATTCAGCCCCCGTGGAGCAGATCATCGAGCCCGAACCTGCGGGCCCCGTAACAGAACACGAATCCACTCCGATCGCAGAGATTCCGATTACGGCAGATGACTCAGTTCCCGAAGAGGAAGCCGTCGAGCCGGAACCCACTGGCACTGAGACAAAACCTGACTTCGGTCCTCTCGACGAAGCCCCAGTAACGGCGGCCGAATCGACCCCAGAGGAACCGATCGTCGAGCCGCAACCCACGGGCTCCATTCCAGAAGACGAATTCCCCCCCATCGCGGAGACCCCGGTAATGGCCGACGCTTCAGCCCCCGAAGAGAAGGCAGTCGAACCAGAACCCGCAGGCTCTGTGGCAGGGAACGTCGTCAGTCGGGCAGAAGACACGCCAATCATCGCAGAGGCCTTGGTCCCCGAGGTACAGCTCGATGAGCCGGAATCCACAAACCCCGTGACAGAAAACGACTTCGCTCCTGTCCCAGAGTCCCCGGCAGCGGCAGACGATTCAACCGTTGCGGGGCCGATCGCCGAGCCCGAACCCACAGCCTCAGTTCCAGAACACGATGGCGCCTCTGTCGCCGAGATCCAAATAACGACTGGCGCGTTAGCCTCTGAAGAGAAGGCCATCGAATCGGAACCACCCGGCCCTGTAAAAGGGCATGACTTCAGTCGTGCTGAAGACACGCCGATAACGGTAGGGGCTATAGCCCCTGAACAGGTCACGGAGATTGTGCCCGAACCGGTCGCAGAAGCCGCCGCCGAGCCATCCGCCCAGGAAACAACGCCAATAGAGCCGCCCACGGCAGAACTCCAGCAGGCCGTTGAAGAGGCACCAGCCGCGGATTCCGTCTTGGAACCACAAGAGTCTGCGGCCGTCGAGGCGCCTGCGCCAATTGAACCCGTTCCGCCCGTCATCGACGAGAAAGCTGCAGCCCGCCTCGCCGCGCGCCAGAAGAAGCTCTCGGAAGCCGACGAGCAATCGCCCTTCTCCGTCATGGTTGACCAGGTGTATGACGGCCCTCTCGACCTGCTGCTCGATCTCATCCGCAAGCAGGACATCGACATCTACGACATCCCCATCTCGAGAATCACATCGCAGTTCTTGGCCTACGTAAACCAGCTCAGGGCCGGCGATGTCGACGTTGCCGGCGAGTTTATCTACACCGCATCGCTGTTGATCCACATCAAGAGCAAGATGCTGCTTCCCCGCGCACCCGCCGGCCCTGAAGACACCCCCGAAGATCCCCGCCGCGAGCTTGTCGAGCGGCTGCTGGAGCACGAGCGCTTCAAAAACGCCGCCCAGATGCTGCAGCAGAAGCAGATGCTTGAAGCTGCTAGCTGGACCAACCCCGGCGCCCAGGAATTCAAAAACGATGAGGCTGCCGAGCCGGAGATCGCGGCCGATACCGTGGATCTGGTCCGCATCTTCCGCGACATTCTTGAGCGCGCCCGCACCCGCCCCACCATCGACGTCACTGAAGACCAGGTGACCGTGGGCCAGATGATCCAGTTCCTCGCCCGCCGCCTCACCATGGAAGACAAGCCGGTGGCTCTGCGCCGGCTGCTCTCGCACACCCGCTCTGAGCGCTCGCTGATTGCCATGTTCCTGGCCCTGCTTGAGCTCGTCCGCCTGCAAGCCATCCTGCTGCGCCAGGACCGCGCTTTCAGCGAGATCTTCATCAAGAAGCACACCGGCTTCGATTCGGTAATGAACGAAGGCCTCGTGAATGCCCGTGATGACTGGAAGTAGCGCAAAGTCTAACGGTAGTTTGCGGCCTCGTAGATTGACTTTCCGTTTTCGCGAACAAACTTAACTGGGATCTTTGGGTTGTTGATGTCCTTGTTGCCGTCATCTGCCCATTTCTTGGCCCATTTCTCGAAATACGGTTCGATGTCGGCTGGCGTCAAAAGATACATTTCGACAAGTTCGATTCCGTCGTAAATGGCGAAAATCCAATCCACCAGCCTGTACTTCGCGATGATATGCGGGTTCATATGATGGTGGGTGGAGAAGCTTGAGGTGAGATGGATGTTTACAGACTTCAGCTCGTATTCGTGGCCGTTCTCATCAAAGGCGTCGTTTCCTTCACGCCCTGGAAGAATCGTTAATCCTGTTAGTAGGAGAATTTGGAGGATCTTTCCGCCATTGTCTTGAAAGATGTCGTCAATCCCATGTTTAGAAGCCAGCTTCTGAAGCTTCCGTATCCCAGGCATCAGAGCTCGAAGTTTTGCTTGATCGGAATGGGCTTTCATGACCGCTCTCGAGCGAGCAGGTCTATGACATCAACTCCGAGGACATCTGCAAGCCGCTCCATACTGTCAATTGATATGTTTTTTTCGTTTCGTTCTACACTCCCGATATAGTTCCGATGTAGGCTGGCACGAGCTGCAAGTTCCTCTTGTGATAATCCCAGGGCCAATCGTGCGCATCTCAGGTTGACCGCAAACCTGGCGCGGGCGGTAATCTTAGGTTTTGAGGGCGTCATCTCCTTTCATGCTCGCCCCGTGCTAAGCTGAAATCTACAGTCTATAGACTGTATGAGGTAACAATGTCGGCAACCCCCATCTCCGCCGGACCCGCCTATACGACCCAGCTTGGCGCTGCATACGTCGGCGACTCGTTACGTCTGCTCGGCGATCTGCCAGACGGATCTGTCAACCTAGTTGTCACCAGCCCGCCATTCGCCCTTCAGCGTCAAAAGGAGTACGGCAACCACGACCAAGCTGGATATGTGGATTGGCTGATGGATTTTGGGCGGCTAGTTCATCGAAAGCTGTGCGAAGACGGGAGTTTTGTTCTCGACCTCGGAGGAGCGTACCAAAAGGGCGTCCCAGTGCGAAGCCTCTATCAGTTCCGAGTGCTGCTGCGTTTTTGCGACGAATTGGGGTTTCACTTGGCCCAGGAGTTTCTTTGGCACAACCCATCCAAGTTGCCGAGTCCGATTGAGTGGGTAAACAAAAGGAAGATTCGCGCTAAAGATACAGTAAACACTATTTGGTGGTTTTCGCGCTCAGAGTGGCCAAAGGCGAATGTTTCGAATGTTCTGACGGAATACAGTGCGCGAATGAAGAAGTTGCTGGAAGATCCCGCCGCGTTCTACAAGCCAAAGCTAAGGCCTTCCGGACATGAGATTGGCCTTGCGTTCTCAACCGATAACGGCGGGGCGATACCTTCCAATCTTTTGCAAATTTCGAATTCTGAGAGCAACGGTATCTACCTGGGAGCCTGCAAATCACTGGGAATTAAGGGCCATCCAGCACGCTTCCCCGCCAAGTTGCCTGAGTTTTTCGTGCGCATGTTGACTGATCCAGGCGACCTTGTTGTGGACATCTTCGCAGGCTCCAATACCACTGGCATGGTTGCGGAGGCTGAGGGGCGTAAATGGCTGGCCTTTGAGCTTAGCCGCGAGTACGTCGCCGCTTCGGTGCTTCGATTTGTTCCCAAGGGAATGCCGGAATCTCGGATTAGGGAAATCTACGCCCGAATCTTGCGCGATGAGCCTGTTTCGATTGAGGACGAGTTGGGCTTTCAGCGGCAGTTGATTGCGGTTTAAGAAATCCGGGGCGCCATTTCGGAGACGATGGGGATTATGGAAAAAGAGACCGAATCCGGCAAAGATCGCCACAGCCGTCTTTGGACAGAACTCATAAAAAAGGCTAAAGATGACCCCGAATTGGCAGAGCATCTCGAAGTTGCGCAACGCGTCATCGAAAGATACCGGGAAACCTTGAGGCGACTGGCACAATGCTGACCCGCAGCCCTGCCGTCTGTTCCACTTCCTGCCGGAATTCCTCCTGATTTCCACCGCTTCCTTACCCCCCCGGTGTAGAATCTTTGAAGCAGAGCCTTTTTCCTGGGCTCACCGAGCAAACAACTGCGCATATGTGGTTGTTGGGGTTATATGGACGCCTATTTATCTGGCTGTAACACTTCCTGCCGCAGGTCAACTCCTTTCTATTTTCTAAAAGTTCCCGTTGTACAGTCTGCACACTGGAGGCCCAGGCGTCCCCGGAATGATTCCGGCCGCATTGGTGATATCTAATGGCCGACTTGGCGACACTTGTTCAGGAGCTTCCAGCGACTGCAACTCTTCCTGCGCCTGCAACTCACTCCGCAGGCCCAACTCTTCTTGATCGAAAGATGAAAAAGAAGACAAGCCGCAGAGGCGTTGCATTCTTTGTCATCGCGCTGCTCAGCGGCCTTGGCTACATCGGCTTTCATCTTGCCAAAGATCTTGACTCCGTAACCATCACCAGCATCTGGCCATACTTGCTGCTCGGCCTCGCTCTGCTGATCGCTCTAGGCTTTGAATTTGTCAACGGATTCCACGACACAGCCAACGCCGTTGCAACGGTCATCTATACCCATTCGCTCGATCCCAACGTTGCCGTGGTCTGGTCCGGCATCTGCAACCTGGCCGGTGTGCTTGCTTCCACTGGCACCGTCGCTTTTGCCGTCATCACGCTGCTGCCCGTTGAACTCATTATTCAGGTCAGTTCCGGGGCAGGCTTCGCCATGGTCTTTGCGCTGTTGATCGCCGCCATTCTGTGGAATCTCGGCACCTGGTGGTTTGGCTTGCCGGCCTCCAGTTCTCACACCATGGTCGGTTCCATCATCGGCGTCGGCATTGCCAACCAGTTGTTCAATCCGCACATCGGCACTTCAGGCGTGGATTGGGAACAGGCCATCAAGGTTCTCAAGGTCCTGCTGATTTCGCCTATCCTGGGCTTCGGCTTTGCCGGGCTGCTGATCCTTATCTCCAAACGGCTTATCAAGTATCCGGCCCTTTACGAAGCGCCCAAGAACGATCAGCCTCCGCCGTGGCCTATCCGCACCCTGATGGTGCTTACCTGCACGGGCGTAAGTTTCTTTCACGGATCAAACGACGGCCAGAAGGGCATGGGACTGATCATGCTCATTCTCATCGGGACGGTTCCCACGGCTTACGCGCTCAACCACGCCGTGACCGCGCACGATATCCAGGACTTCATCGCCGCCTCAGAGCAGGCAGGCCACATCCTTGATCGCCATGTCGACAAGAGCGGGATTCTCGGGGAGGACGCCCGCGCTGAGGTCACCGACTATATCCGCACCAAGCAACTTCAGCCGGATACAATTCTGGCCCTTCGAGAACTGGTCGAAGACCTGAACCACGAAGTGGCGCTTTACAAGGTCTTCAAGTCCGTTCCCCCGCAGGACCAGACCAACGTTCGCAACGACATGTACGTGGCCAGCGAGGCCATCCGCCTGATGCAAAAGAGCGGCAACCCCTCCTTCACCGCCCAGGAAAACGCCGCCCTCAAAAACTACAAGGTCAAGGTGGACAAGGCCACCAAGTTCATCCCTGACTGGGTCAAGGTTGCTGTTGCGTTGGCATTGGGCTTGGGAACAATGGTCGGATGGAGACGCGTCGTGGTCACCGTGGGCGAAAAGATCGGCAAGGACCACCTCACCTATGCGCAGGGCGCCAGTGCTGGAATTGTGGCCATGGCAACGATTTTCGCGGCCGACAACTTTGGGCTGCCGGTCTCAACGACGCATATTCTCAGTTCCGGCGTGGCTGGAACCATGACAGCCAACGGCAGCGGGCTGCATTTTTCCACTGTCCGCAATATCGCTGCAGGCTGGGTCTTCACCTTGCCCGCAGCCGCGTTACTGTCAGGATTGCTCTTCTGGTTCTTCCGCTCTATTTCCTGATCGAGCTGTCAGGCTGCGGCACACCGGTTCAGGCGCTCAATCCAATCGCCGTCTCGCCATTGCCGCGCGCATCAACGCCTGAGGTCCACTCGCCAGCGGGAGACTTCACTCTCGTAAGCAGCGTCGGCTTGGGGAGCACGATCTCGTTCGCCTTGCTGAGCAGTTCTTGAATCCGCGACTCTGAAAAAGCCCAGGCGGACGGCAGTGCCTCGGTCGCTCCGGATTCTTCACCGGCGGGTGTCCATTCGTATCTCTCGTAGAGTGTCGAAATCCCCAGCCGCTCCACCGTCTCCCTCAACTTCTGGGCGACTTCCTGCGGCGATGCAAGATAGATGCGGGGTAGTTCATCAATCGACACGTCCTGGAACTGAACCAGGCAGCAGATAGCCCGCGAGCCCAGGTGGTCTTGCCACTGGGCGATCGCCCCCAGAAAATTGGCTCTCCGGCCCAGCAGATCGGTCACGCGCTTCAGGTAAGGCTGAGTCAGGGCCCAACTGCCGTCGTCGCTGCCCTTGACCGACACCTTAAGCAGGTTGCCGGATTTGGCCACAACGAGGTCGTAGGTTGGCTTGTCGCGGCCCGATTGCACCGACACGTCAAACCCGCACCGTGCAAATTGCGCGGCGGCAATTCCTTCAGCTCCAACGGTGACACGCCACGGCAGTGGCTTGCTTGAAACCTGGGCCAGAACACTCATTGCTTCTCCTTCTAAATCATCCGCGTTTGTTGCCGCACCGTACTCCGGCAGTTCATCGAACGCAAAACAAATTCACCGGGTTACGGATTCTTCTCTCACCAAAAAACGCTGGAAAAGCAAGGCCAAAGAACCAGGCCAACGTGCAAAGGCCGTAGGGTTGCAGGAATCCAAATAGAGTGGGCTGAATGTCTCGCCCGCATTCCCACAATATAGGTATACCGCGCCCGGAACGATGTGAGATAAATCACATCGCACGGCTGTCTCGCGCCTTTCATCCCACGCAAGATCCCGCTAATGCCTGAGATATACTTTTGAATCTCAGTGTGCTTAAAGTGCTTAACGGCCTTGTGTGTGATTTCGCTCACTTCTGCCTCAAAAAAGCTCTCGCGGCGGCCGGGCCGTTGCGCAAGTGGCCACCGCGAGAGAAAGTGGAGGAGACAGGACCTGATCGGTCCCTGAAGCTATGCCGACATGGGAATTGGGAGCCCAGGCAGACCCTCTGGCCGTGAGGGCTTTGCCTGGCGGATCCGGATGGTTCCCCGCGCCGCAGGTTCCGCGCCCGCACTCTCTGCCTCGTCCGCCTTGCCGTTCAGCGTGTTCACGCCGCCCTTGAACCAGGCCCCATCCTCAATGCTGAGCCGGGACGCTGTTACATTACCCGTCACTACACCCTGGGCGCGAATCTCAAGCCGATTCGTTGCAACCACATCGCCGCACACGGTGCCCAGAACCACAATGTCCCCGGCGGTGATGGCTGCCATTATCTCGGCGTTGCGGCCAATCGTCACAAGCTCTCCCGGGAGGCTGATGCTGCCCTCGACCCGGCAATCGATAAACAATGGATCCGAACCGCAGATATCGCCTTTGATCACCCAGCCTTTACTTAACGAGGACTGGTTGCGGACTGCACTTTCAATGCTGGAGATAGGTTGAACAGGTTCCCGGCTCGTTGCTGCCTGTTCTGGCGGGGTATTCGGTGCTTCTGAGGGTCTGATATTCCACATGGCGTCGGGGTGACTCCTTTTCCGTCCTCGAGGACTATGATTCCAAAACTTGCCAGACTCTTCGGCCTGAAAATGAAAGCCTAAAGCTGGACCTGAACCAAGGGTCTACGACCAATCAACGCTCAAATACCCTGGGGTGAATCGTTGGGCATGCGTGCCGCCGCCATGCCCCAAGGTGAATACCGCAGTTGATAAGTGACTACTGCGGTATTCACTTGACACTCCCCCGGCAAAATGTAACTCGCGCATTCTGCAGCTTATCCGTCATTTTCTGGCTGCCTGCCGTTAGAGATTGCAAACCGGGGACCAAACTCACGCCGGATTATTAAAGGCTCCTCATCGAAGAATCGCCGATTGAACATCCCCGCCCGCGGATTTTCATCTCCTTTTCATCTGCCTCCTATATCCATTGCTGTGTCCAGCTTTTGCTTCCCCAGTGCGGCCGGACGTCCCAACCAACTCACTCTCTGGAGCCTCTACATGGCAGATCGTGCAATCGCCCTGGAAGCGCGCCCGCCCGCCGCAGCCCTGCTCGACAAGAAAATGAAGAAATCGCACGCCATGATCAGCGGCGGCATCGTGATGGCCGCCCTGGCTATCGGCGTCGGCTACATTGGCGTCAACATTTTCAAGGACTTTGCCGGGGTGACCATTCCCAGCCTCTGGCCCTACCTGCTGCTCGTTGTTGCCCTGTTGATCGCGCTCGGCTTCGAATTCGTCAACGGCTTCCACGACACCGCGAATGCCGTGGCCACGGTCATCTATACCCACTCGCTCGATCCAAACATTGCCGTGGTCTGGTCCGGCCTCTGCAACCTTTGCGGCGTTCTCGTTTCTTCCGGAGCGGTGGCCTTCGCCATCATCACGCTGCTGCCGGTCGAATTGATTCTCCAGGTCAGCGCCGGCGCTGGTTTCGCCATGGTTTTCGCCCTGCTCATCGCCGCCATTATCTGGAACCTCAGCACATGGTGGTTCGGCCTCCCGGCTTCCAGTTCTCACACCATGGTCGGGTCCATCATCGGCGTGGGCCTGGCAAACCAGCTCATGAGCGTTCACACCGGCACTTCCGGCGTTGACTGGGAGCAGGCCACTAAGGTCTTCAGGGTTCTGCTCATCTCGCCTCTGATCGGCTTCGGCGCGGCGGCCCTGCTGCTGCTGCTCTCCAAAGTCGTCATCCTGACCAGATGGGCGAAGGGATTCGCCGTTGCCTATCAACAGAACTACAAAAAGCTCCTGGTTGCCGTTCCCACAATCGCGATTACCGGCGTAATTGGAGCCTGGCTGCTCAACCTTGTTGCGCCCCTGGTGCTCGGCCTCTTTGGCCCTCTGGTGCAGATCTGGGCGCCCATCAAGCAATTCGAGTCCAATCTCTGGGGAACGGTTCTCGTCGCGGCCCTGGTGGGCATCGCCGGACTTTACTCCATTGCCTTGTTCGCCAGGATTGTGATTGACGATGGCGATGTGCTCTTTACTGCGCCCAAAGGCGACACTCCTCCGCCGTGGCCCATTCGCGGATTGCTCATCTTCACCTGCTCGGGCGTCAGTTTTGCGCACGGCTCAAACGACGGCCAGAAGGGCATGGGACTGATCATGCTCATCCTCATCGGCACGGTGCCCACGGCTTACGCGCTCAACCACGCGGTAACCGGGCAAGACATCAAAGCCTTCATTGCCGCCTCTGAACAGGCGGGGCACGTCCTCGACCAGCACATCGACAAGAGCGGCATCCTGGGCGAAGATGCCCGCGGCCAGGTCACCAACTATATTCGCACCAAGCAGATCGAGCCCGACACGCTGCTGGCTCTGAGAGAACTGGTCAAGGATCTTGAAGGCGACGTGGCCGTCTACAAGCAGTACAAGTCAGTTCCGGCCAACAAGCAGGCCAACGTCCGCAACGATATGTACGTGGCCAGCGAAGCCATCCGCCTGATGCAGAAGAACGATGCCGCGCTGCTGAAGAAGGGACAGCAGCCTGTCTTCAGTGCCGATGACAACAAGTCCCTGGGCACTTACAAAGCCACAGTGGACAAGGCAACCAAGTTCATTCCACCGTGGGTAAAAGTTGCGGTGGCCCTGGCGCTGGGCATGGGTACCATGGTGGGCTGGAAGCGCATTGTTGTAACCGTTGGCGAGAAGATCGGCAAGGAGCATCTGACCTACGCCCAGGGAGCCTGCGCCGAACTGGTAGCCATGTGCACCATCTCGGCCGCGGACAACTTCGGTTTGCCGGTCTCAACCACCCACGTGCTCAGTTCCGGCGTGGCTGGAACCATGGCTGCGAACGGCAGCGGACTGCAGCTCGCCACCATCCGCAACATCGCCATGGCCTGGGTTCTTACGTTGCCTGCGGCGGCGCTGCTCTCCGGCTCGCTCTTCTGGCTCTTCCGCCAGGTGACTAACTAGACGGACTCTCGCTAGACGGGCTCTCGGACGCATTTCAAGGCCTGTCGCCGGAGCGCCGAGTTCAAGCGGTACGAACGAACTCTTCCTCGCTGTTGAGGATTGAATCCTCGGCAGCGGGCCAATCTTCGACACTCGACTTCGCTTTTTGAAGCGATGTCGGCTTGGGCGCTGCTGTTTTCCCCATCTCTAGCAATTCCTGAATTCGCTGGCCTGAAAACACCCAGCTTGACGGTAGCCATTTGATTGTTGGAGCGCCCTCGCCGTCGGGCGCCCACTCGTACTTTTCATAGAGAGTCGACTCGCACAGCCGTTCTGCTGTCTCACGCAGCCTGTGGGCTATCTCGTGGGGCGATGCAAGATAAATGCGAGGCAAGTCTTCCATTGAAGTTCCTTGAAACTGAACCAGGCAGCACACCACATGCGAGCCGCGGTGATTCAGCCATTGATTAATAGCCCATTGGCAGTTCGCCTTGTTGGCGGTCAGGCCTGCCGTCCTCCTCAGGTAGGCGTGGGTCAAGTCCCAACTGCCGTCCTGGCTGCCATTTACAAGAACCCTCAATAGTTGACCCGCCTTGGCGACAACCAGGTCATACGACGGTTTGTCCCGCCCGGACTGAATCGACACGTCGAACCCGCAGCGTGCAAACTGCGCGGCGGCGATACCTTCGGCTGCAACGGTGATTTGCCACTGGGATGGCTGGTTGTGGACGCGTGCGACTGTGCTCATCGCTTCTCCTTGCATCGATGAGGAATTTTGCCGGTGGGGCCCGGAAGCAGGTTGGCTTGTACTCATAGGGACGCGGAACCACCCAATAACGTTCATTCTTATACAGTTCCGGTGCGGCGTGTTTAAGGCTATCAAATATTTTGATAAGTAGAATCGTCATTCCGGTTACTTTGATACCCCGAACCCGGCGTTACTCGAGCGAATGAACCTCGGTTGGCCTGAAGTCCCGGCCAGCCTCGCATCCGGCACTTCCCGAGGTGCTTCAGGGCGCACTTTTCCGCCTTTGCTGAAAGGGAACGGCGTAAGGTCGCGCATTGCCGCCCCACTTCCGGTACCATACTTGAGGTACCTATTGCAGAATGAGCCTTAAAGCCAAGCTTGAAGCTGTCATCTACGCCGCGGAGGAGCCGGTCACCCTGGCCCAGCTCGCCGTCCTTTTCGCCGCCGACGCCCTCGAGTGGAAGGCGCAGCAAGCCGCGTCTGCGCTCGAAGCCTCTGAAGAGGCTGCAGCCGAGCCCCTGCCCCTTATCAACGTGGAATTCGTCGAACTGGACGGGGTACCCGCCGCCGAAGAACTGGTGATTGAAGCCAAAGTTGCCGCGGCTGAACTTGAAGCCGAGTCCAGCCCTAGAGCAGATGAACAGCCGATCGAAGCGGAAATCGATTCCGCGCCGGAACTGGAAGGCGAAACGGACGATGAGTCCGCAGCCGAAACGACACCTGGCGAAGAAGCCGAAGCCCGCCGCCTGGCGCGACTGCGCGACCGCGAGGCCCGCGCCGTTATTCGCAAAATGCTTGACGAACTCATTGCCGAGTATGCCGCCGACAGCCGCGGCATTGAGATTCGCGAAATTGCCGGAGGCTTTCGCGTCGCCACCAAGCCCGAATATCACGACGCGGTCCGCTCTTTCGTAAAAAGCCTCAAGCCGCCGCTCAGGCTCTCTCTGCCCGCGCTTGAAACGCTGGCCGTGGTCGCCTACAAGCAGCCGGTCACCGCGCCTGAAGTCAACGAAATCCGCGGCGTGGATTCGTCCGGAGTTTTCGGGTCTCTGCTGGCCCGCAAGCTCATTGCAACCGCCGGCCGCAAGCAGGTCATCGGCCGCCCCATTCTCTACAAAACCACCCGCGAGTTCCTGCTTCGCTTTGGCCTGAAAGACGTTACCGAACTGCCCTCGATGGAAGAGTTCGAAAAAATGGCCGCCATCGAACTCGACGAGCCGGAATTTGCCTCGCAGTCAGAATCCACCGAGATCGCGGAGTCGATGCCAGACACCAACCCCGCGCTAGAGTTTGACCAGAATGGCGGTGAACCGCCGATAGACCAACCGGACCCCGGCGCAGTGCCGGAGTCCGCCGAAATGCCAGCCGTGACGGCTGTCAGTCCCGACCCCGCCCAATAGGGCGGTTCCACAATTCGCGTGCCCTTTCTGCCACCTTGCCAGACCGCATTTTCTTAAGGAAAAGTGCCTTTTGAGACCGGTGGTTTTGAATTGCAGCTATTGTGAAACCGCTATCGGCGGCAACCCCAGCGGAGCCCACCCCGCAGAAGCCGCGCCTGCTGCGCCATTCCCAATTGAGCAGGCAGAAATTGAGAAGTTCCCGCATGACCGCTAAAAAGAAGAAAGCCCTGAATCAAGACCAGATCGCTGCTGAAGTGGAATCCGCGCCAGCCGTTGAAACCGAGCCAACCGTAGTGGACGGCCCCGCGCCCGGAACCGGCACCGAACTGGAAGCCGTGATTTTTGCAGAAGAGCTGGCTGAGAACGAGTCTGAAGCCGCATCTGAAGTAGACCCTGAATCCGAAGAAGATTCCGAAGTAGACCCCGAAGCCAACTTTAAAGAAGGGTCCGAAGGGGAGCCTGAGGCTGAAGAAGAAGAGCCTGAAGATGAAGACGAAGCAGATCCCGACTTCAAGCCCGCGCCCCGCCCCCCGGCCAAGCTTGAGCGCCTGCAGAAGATCCTCGCCGCCGCCGGAGTCGCCAGCCGCCGCAGCGCCGAAGCCATGATCGAGCAGGGCCGCGTCCAGGTCAATGGCAAAGTGGTTACCGAGTTGGGCACCAAGGCCGATGCCGGTCGCGACCACATCCGCGTCGACGGCAAGCTGCTGCAAGGCGCCGAGCGCCTGCGCTACTTCATCCTCAACAAGCCAAAAGGCTTTGTCACCACGGTCAAGGACCCCGAGGGCCGGCCCACGGTGATGCAGTTCTTTGACAAGTTGAAAGAGCGGCTCTATCCTGTCGGCCGCCTCGACTACATGAGCGAAGGCCTCCTGCTGGTCACCAACGACGGCGACCTCGCTAACCGCCTCACCAAGGCCTCTTCGGGCGTCGAGAAAACATACCTCGTCAAGGTCGCGGGCCAGCCCACTGAGGCCGAACTCGACATTCTGCGCGCCGGCGTTTCCATTGAGCGCGGCAAGCCCGGCTCCGGCCAGGTCCGCACCTCTCCGGCTCGCATTCGCCAGGTCCGCCAGGGCGACAACCCCTGGTACGAAGTGGTTCTTATTGAAGGCCGCAACCGCGAACTCCGCAAGATGTTTGAGGAGGTCGGCCACTTTGTTGAGAAGATTCGCCGCGTAGGCTACGGCCCGCTGGTTCTTGACCAGGAACCCGGCAACCTGCGCGAACTGCAGCCTTCAGAGCTTGATGCCCTGAGAAGGGCCGCTGAAGGCAAGGCGCGCACGCCGAAGTCCAAAGAAGTCCGCCGCCGCAACGCGATGGATGCCGCCGGCCTGCCCACCGTGGTGCCCAAGCCCACATCGCATCCGCGCCCGGCCAAGCCCTTCACGCCCAAGCCATTTGAAGACCGCTCTGCGTCTGCCGAGCGCCCCTCTGACTTCCGCCCCAAAAAGACCTTCGGTACCGGCGGGGCCAAGCCCTTCCGTCCTGCGGCAGGCAGCAGCGCCGAACGTCCCCGCCGCGCTCCTTCGGCAGGCCCGGCCAGATACGGAGCCGCAAAATTCAGCCCCGGCGGCCCGGCCAAGCCTCCCTTCCAGCGTGATCGGGCACCCGGCTCGTTCACGCCGCGCCCTCCTAGCCCGGGATGGAAGAAAGACGACCGCCCCGCGCGTCCCCCGGCCCGCTTTGCGGCAGGAGAAACCGGCGAAGGCCGTCCCGATTCAGACCGTCCGCGCCCCAGCCGTCCGTTCTCTGACCGCTCCCGCCCAGGCGGCCCGCCCGCAGGCAGAACCGGCACAGGCCGCACCTTTGGCGCCAAGCCGGCTTGGAACAAATCCGGTCCAGGCAGCGACCGGTCCGCTTCCAGGCGCCCAGCTGCGCCGCGCCGCGAGACTCCTGACAGTTACGACGACCTTGGGCCAATCAAGCCGCCGAACCTCCACATTGAGGAGGTGCCAAACTACGACCGCCCAACCCCATCGCGCTCCAGCGCACCGCGCACCGGCTCACCCCGGTCTTACTCGGATCGCCCGGCGCCAAGCCGTCCAAGGCCCGAGCGTCCGCCTTCTGACCGGCCCAGTGCGTCGCGCCCAAGGTCTGATCGTCCGTCTTCAGACCGTCCTGCCGCCGGCCGCCCATTTCGCAGCGAAGGCGGCCTCGCACGGCCATTTACCACCAGCAGCGGCAAACCCCGCGCCGGCGGAGCAAGGCCCAGCAGCAAACCAGGCAAGCCCGGCCCAACCCGCCCCTATAGCGCGGCGCCCAAGGGAACCTTCGACAGCAGAACCGGAGCTCCCTACCGCCCGTCCGCCAGCCCCAAGCGTCCCTTCCGCCGCGACACAGGCGAAGGCTCGTTTACGCCCCGCCCACCCGCCGGACCGCGCAGCGACAGCCCTCGCCCTGAGCGCAGAAACAACGACACCGGCTGGAAGCCCAAGACCCGCTACGGCGGTTCCGGCAAGCCAGCCTCGGGCGGTGGCCACTCCAAGCCCGGCGGATTCTCCAAATCCGGCTTCAAAGGCAAACCCTCCGGCTCCGGTTTCAAGGGCAAGTCCTCCGGTTCCGGCCCCAAACGCAGTGGCTACCCCGGCGGCAAAAAGCGCGGCTAGCCATGAGCCTCCTATAGCTCCAAAGTAGCCGAGCCTGGAGAAACCCTACGGTTCCACGAAAGCCGGGTGCCCCAGGTCTGGATTTTCAGACCTGGGAAACCACAACTCTCGATCAGCCCCATTCATCGGAATGCCGGGCAGTTCCACCAAAGCCCAGTGCCCCATCCATTCCGCAGCCTCATCGCGAAATGGGTGGGAACCCACACCTCCCAACCTTACCCGCCTCGCAAATTCGCAAAAAGAAGAAAAGATACCGTTTTAAGCAATGGGACAGCGCCTCCCGCGCCGGTTCACAACGCGATTCACCCGCGTTATCATTGATTGTTATGGCTTTTCCGATTAGAACCTGCGTAGTCTGCTCTGAGGAGTTCGAGCTCAAGCCCGACAAGCCCGGATTCGCCAATCGATGTCCCGCGTGCAGCGTCCCCGAGGTCGTCGAAGACTCCACCGCCAAGCCCCAACTGGACGCTGTCGAACGCAAGGCCGAGAGCGAAGCAAACGCCGAGCGCCGCCGCGCCATCCGCGACCTCCTCTACAACAAAGAGCGCTGACGGCTCGGCCGCCAAAGCTTGCCGGCGAAGTTTTTGCCTTGTGACTGGGCACGACTTCGGAGCTCACGCAGCAACTTATTCGGAGTCGCACGAAGTGTCAGGGCACGACTTCAGTCGTGCCGTAAATCGAAGCAATATCATTGAGGGCTTTAGCCCCTGCAGTACTTCCTGTGGGCCTTGCCGGCCGTCAATGTCCGTCTGAAATCCAAAATTCGCTGCTGCGCTAGTCGGCGTTCTTCAACAGCCAATAGTGGAACCCATCCACAATGGCCATCAGCGCCGCCTGGTTCAAATCGCTGCTCACGCCTGCGGTAATCCACGGCTCGCAACCATCGGCATGGAAGCTCACCGTCACCCGCACATAAGCCGCCGAGTCGTTCGCCGAAACATCGATGGCCGTCACGCTGAATGTCCCCAGCCGCATCTCGGCCAGCGCCGGATACCACTTCTCCAACTCCTTGCGCATGGCCTTGGTCAGCGCATCCACCGGGCCCGCGCCCTCGGCCCTGCTCGTGGTCACCGTGGTATCCCGGACCGACAGGGTCATGAACGCCTGCACAAACCGGTTCCCAATCTCGTCTGACTCGTCAAAGACCCGCCAGCTTCTCACGCTGAAGTAGTTCTCCAGCGTCTTCAGCACCTTCATGCAGGCCAGCTTGAATGAGATCTCGCTGGTGGTGAATCCGCCGCCGTCGATCATTGCCGTGTTGGCGTCCATCAGGGCCTGCGCCTGGGCTGAGCTCAGCGGAACCCCCAGCGATTCAGACAGCAGAACGATGTTTGCCCTGCCCGACTGGCTGTTCACTCCAATTGTCGGGTTCGCGCCCACCGCCGCCGGATCGCACCATAGGTACGCGCCTGGATTTTTGCGCTCGCTGCTGCCGTGCATCCCGGCCCAGGTGCCGAACGCGCCCGGCCCCACAATCGGAGCACCGTGCGGCGCTTCAAGCCCAAACGCTCCATACGCGGAGTGCGCCAGCCGCGTAAGTCCGCTCAGCGATGCAGGCGGGACAAACTCGGCCTCGCCCCTCAACTGCATGCCACCCACAAGCGTGGTCAGGTTCACGTTGCCGCAACGTTCGCCGGTTCCCAGCACAGTGCCCTGCACCTGCACCGCGCCCGCAAAAATCGCCGCCCGGGCATTTGCAACGCCGAGCCCGCGATCCGTGTGCCCGTGGAACCCAAACTTCGCGCCCGGGTAACTCTTCGCCAGGCCCTCAAACGTTCGCGTCACTTCTTCAGGGCTCGCGCCGCCGGTGGTATCGCAAATAACCAGCCGGCTCGCCCTTTGCTCGACACACTGCGCAACCATCTGGTGAAAATAATCCTGGCTGCGCTTGTTGAATTCGTCATCGCACTCGACGCCGCACTCGCGCCGCCCGCAGGCCGCGTCCATCGCGTGTTCAAAGTCGATGAACACCTCAAGCCCGTTGTCCTCGAGATACGCAATCGTCTCGTAGGCCATCAGCAGGTTTTCTTCTGGAGTGGTTTCCAGCGACTTCATCACGTCCAGCAGCCGCGACTTCACCACCAGCACCGCAACCGGCACGCGCCGCTTGTGCTTGAGGATGAACTGGGCATCCGGCCAGTCGTGAACCTTTGTCCCGCGTCCCCGCGTCCTGCCGAAGAGCGCCAGTTTCATGGCGCCCGTATCTGCTGCGGCCAGCCCCCCGGTCAAATCTTCCGTAAAGCGGTTCGCGCCGGCAAAGCCGATCTCCGCGTACTTCACGCCAAACGCCGCCATGCGCTGAAGCAGCACCACGGCGTTGGGAACCGAGATTTCGAGGTTCGGCTGCTGCATGCCGTCCCGAAGACTGGTGTCAAACAGTTCAACTTTTCTGGCTAGGTTTTCGCTCATCTGTCTCTTTGTGCCAATTGGAGATGGGTTTCGGAAGGGGTTCGCCTAAAACGCATCCGAAATTCCATCATATCCGGTTCGTGAGTTTGCTGCGATCCATGCCGCTTGGTACGGGTTCGCGCCACGGCCCGTTAGATAGCCCTTTGTCTTGATCTACAATCTGGCCAGGTAGGGCAAGCAATGCCGATATCGCCGCAAGTGGGTAGAGCCGCCGTCTCTGTTCTCTTATGCATGGTCGTGGCACTCCCCGCGGTTCAAACCTCCGGACAGCAGAAGCCGCAGATTGCCCCGCCCAGCAAGTCCGATTCCTTTGGAACCGACGAGAACGGAAAGAAGTTCAGAGTCCAGCACCGCGAAATTGCCGGAACAAATTTTCAGGTTGCCGGTGTCGATCTGGCCGCCAGAGCGGAAGTTCTTGAACAGGCCGCCAGAACACTGGGAAGAGTTGAGACCAAGGCAACCGGAGACGCGGCAGACTTTTTGGAAGAGGCCTGCTATCGACCGATGGAAGAGAACGACCGGACACGTCTAATCTTCCAACGAGGTGAGGTCAGCCCCTCCTTTGTCCTGTCTTCGGAACCAACAGGATGGAAATGGAAAACCCCTTGCAAGCGCTCACCAAAGATTACCCGGGGGCTCGCAACCGCTTCCGGTCTGCACTTGGGTCAAACCCAGGAGCAGGTCATCGCCATCCTTGGCCTCCCCACGACTCACCACAGGAACACTCAGATTGGTCGGGACGACCTGGCGTACGAGTTGCAATCCAAGAGATGGATGACCTCGCGAGAGCTGGCACCGCTCTTAAAGGACGAGCTCAAAAAACATCCGAAACTCGACCAAAGTCTATGGATCAGAAACTATGGGTTTTATTCTCTCTGGGTTTCAATCGACGCGAAGTTCATCAACGACAAGCTATCGAATCTAAGGATCTTGTGGTCAGAAACGTATTAATTCTCCGGCGTGCGCGTTCTCGACAAGTTCGGAAGCACCCCGGAATCAATCCGTGACCTTGTCGAAACACGAATTCTGGCACCGAGCGCCATCTCCGCGCATCTCTATACGCATGAGCATTGAAAAAGCCACATTCGGCGCAGGCTGCTTCTGGGGTGTTGAAGCCGCATTTGCCGCCATCCCCGGCGTCACCGCAACCGCCGTCGGCTACGAGGGCGGGCAACTGGCCCAGCCCACCTACAAGGACGTCTGCACTGACCAGACCGGCCACGCTGAAGTCGTTGAACTCGACTTCGACCCTGCCGTAGTCTCCTTTGAGCAGATTCTTGACGCGTTTTTCGCCCTCCACGATCCCACCACCCACAACCGACAGGGTCCGGACTGGGGCGCGCAGTACCGCTCCGTCATCTTCTTCCACTCCGCTGAGCAGCGGACGCACGCCCTCGCCAAGATCGAGCAGCTAAATGCCGAGGGGCGTTTCAAGCCCAAGCGCATTGTCACCAAAGTCGAGCCCGCCCAGACCTTCTGGCGCGCGGAGGAATACCACCAGCGCTACCTGGAAAAGCGCGGCCAGGCAAGCTGCCATATTTAGTGGTTAGAGGTTAGGGGTGAGCAGCCCGTCGTGAAAGTCGGGTTTTGAAAGGGCATGACTTCAGTCGTGCCGCAAACGTCTGATAAGGAATGACGGGCTTTAGCCCTCGAAGGATGTTTTTCGCCAATCTGGACTTTTCCCACATGCTATTAGTGGTTAGGACGCCAGGTTCTCAGGCTCTTCTTATTGTTTTCAGGCTCCGCCGTTGGTCTGGTGGTGATCGACTGGGGCGTTGTTCTCTTCGGCCAACATCGCCTCGGCCGCCTCGGTTTCAGGAATCCTGAGCGGGCCGGGTACTTCCGCAGCGACCACCGTCCCCGGCTCGTCCATCCACAGGCAGGCGATCCACCACACCAGTACGGCGATATACACCACCTTGTTGGCGTTCACCATCTTGGCGCCAAGGCCGAGAATACGCTCGTACTCCGCCTGCGAATGCGGATGCACCGTGCTGACGATAATCTGCCACACGCCCGCAATCGTCAGCCAGGATGCCGCGACCGTCGAAAGTCCAATCACAATCCGCTGCGTGTGGGTTCGCCATCCGGCCTTGAAGTGGCGGCCAAAAAGAACCACCAGCAAGCCGAGTTCCACGGTAAGCAAGTCGATCAGCAGGTCGCCCTTCTGGGCTGCCAACTGCATCATCCGCAGCACCGCCATCTGCGAATTGAAAACAAGGTCTTTCCGTGCCGGCCACGGTCCCCACAGCACCAGCACTCCGCCGGCGATCACAACCATCGCCAGCGCACCGATAATCCAGGTCCGCCGTCGCACGCCGCCAAAAGCCTGCCGCGCCATTTCAAGCACTACCAGCAGACCCACCACCGCGGCCACATCGGCCATGGTGATAAATACCCGCGCCAGGATGGGAGGCGCCATGCGGCCGGCAAGCAGCACCTCCGTCAACAGCCGCACAGCATACAGCGCAATGCTGGCGGTAAACCATGGAAAGCGGGTGGCGCGGTTCCGGCCCAGCAAAACCACCAGCAGAACCAATTGCGCCGCAAATGTCAGAGTCCAAAGAACCTGGCTGACTGAAAAAGGGAAACTGAGATGCATATCTACCTTGTCCCGGCCGGCTGTCGAAATCCGCACGGCCTCAACTAGTCTAATCTCCCGCGCCCGCGATGGCTGTCTCTGGGCGTCATGCCAGGGACGCGGAGAAGAAACAAGCGTAAATTCGAAAAAAATGCAAAAGAAAAGACCACGGAAAGTCCGCAGGGACGGACGAATTCTCAACCCAACATGTTTGATGCAAGATTGAAATATGGTGCGCCCGGAGAGATTCGAACTCCCGACATAACGCTCCGGAGGCGTTCGCTCTATCCAGCTGAGCTACGGGCGCGCATATCCAGCATACCGCACTTCCATCATTGCCAGCACCCCACATTCGGTGAGCGCCAGACCCAACTACTCTGCCAGGTGCCCCAGGTCTCGATTTTGAGACCTGGGAAACCACCGAGCCGTTCCCTAGTCCCTAGTCCCTGCTCCCTGGTCCCTGTCTTTCCGCAATTCCTCCATCACCGACTGAATCAACTCTTTCGCCCCGTTCATCCCGCCCAGAACAGCCTGCAAGTCCAGCGCCGGCTTGTTCGGGTTGCGGGTTGACGCACAATACACCCCGTGTTGCCCCACCATGATCAGCGCGTCCGTCAACAGGTCCAGCGCCACGGCCAGCCTGCCCCGCTCCACGCCCATCATGAACTCGTGCCGCTCCAACTCTTCCCGCTGCTCGTCGAATACGCTCATGTGCCCAGCCTAACCGAAATTTACCTCCGATGGCGCCGCGAATCTGCCCCAAAAAACCTGAGCCGGAATCGCCCTTCAAAAAGGCGACCCGGCTCAGAACTTCATCCTGCATATTCGATCGAAAACGGGCCGAAGCCCCTTCCAGATCAGACTTGCAGTTTTTTCATGTAGTCGGCGTCCTCGCGCACAGCTTCAATCGGCTCGATGCCGTCGAATTCTTCCTGCTCCAGGAAGTAGTGCTTGAGCCCGGTGGCGGCGCGCATGATCGCCGCGTTGTCCACCTTGCCCTTGCCCATAATCGGCGAATGAACCACCCCATCGGCCCCCTTCACCATGTCCTTGATGTGCAGCAGAGGGAAGCGCTTGGGCGACTTCTTCAGGTAGGCCACCGGATCGGCTCCGCCCGCGTACACCCAGCCGCAGTCCAATTCAAAAATCACCAGTTTTGCGTCGCAGAGCTTCATCATTTCGTCGAAGAACACCACGCCGCCTTCGTTGCCGAACTCCGACTCGTGATTGTGGTAGCCGAAGGTCATGCCGGCCTTCTTCACCTTCTCGCCGATGCGGTTCAGTTCGCCACATGCCCAGCGGTAGTCGTCCAGCGTCATTTCGCCTGTGGCCGCCGGATCGCGGCGCCTCAGCCCCGGGCACACAATGTACTCCAGTCCCAGTTTGTGGCCGTACTCGATCAGTTCGTCTTCGTGTCCCAGCAGTGCAGTCAACGGATGATGCGCGCTCACGCAGCGCAGCCCTGCCTGGTCCATCGAGCCGCGAAAGTCTTCCGCACTGTAGCCGTAATAGCCGGCCGCTTCCACTTCCTGAATGCCCGCTCCCTTCAGTTTCAGCAGCGTGCCGTCAAAATCTTTGGCCATCAGTTCGCGTACGCTGTACAGTTGCAGGCCGACCGGGAAATTGACCGTCTTGGCGCTCAGCTTGCCGCCAACACACGCGGCCGCAACCACTGCGCCCGTTGTCCTCATAAAACTTCTGCGTGAAGTAAGACTCATTTCGTTCTCCTCAGGCCTGCCGGTCCCGGCTGCCTTCGTTCATCCCTTGATGGTCTTGGTAGCCGCGTCCCATGTGGCAATTGCGCGGTTGAAGTAGGAGTAGTTGGCCATATGGCAGGCAATGGCAGCATGGTTGCCAAAAACTTCGTCCTCCACCACGTGCTCCCGTGTCTCAATGGCGCGGAAAAAGTTGGCAAGGTGATCGGCGGTATCGTCGTAGCCCCGGGGCGTCTCGTAAACCTCGGCTTCGGTGATCTTGGGCGGCGCAACGGTATGAGCCGCAAACCACGCTTCGGTGTACTGGCGCCGCAGAGCCTCGGTCCAGCCATTCAGCCCATAACGCTCCGGTTGCGGCCTGGTGTCTGCGGGAGTAATGGTCAGCGTATTGCCCATGATGGTGAGGTTGGCTTCTTCTCCTGAGAAGATCAACGGCTCCTGTGACGCGGTCACCATGTTGCAGTGAATCCCGTAGGTAAGCCCGCCCGGATAGTCATAGAGCGTGGAGAGGACGTCGGGGAATTCGCGATCATCCTTATAGCGGACGTTGCCGCCAGTAGAGTATGCGCGGAGCGGCGGCGCATTGATGCCGCTCACGCCCATGAACCCCGAAAGCAGATGGACGAACAGGTCGCCCGCAAGACCCTCGCCGTAGTCCCTGTACAGACGCCACCGGACAAAGCGCACCGGATCGAATTCATGCGGCGGGGCGTCGCGAAGGAACTCCTTCCAGTTCACCGTCTCCGGGGTAAGGCCGGGGGGGACCGGGTAGACGCCGGCGCCAGAGGGCCCGTCGCGATCCATGTGCGCCTCGGCATAGTAAACCTCTCCGAGCCGGCCGGAGGCATAAATCTCCGCTGCCTTCCTGTAGAGAATGTTGCTTACGCGATTGCTGCCCACCTCGAGAATCCGCTTGCCGGCCTGAACCGCCGCCACCATTTCAAATCCGGCTTCAACGGTGTGCGACATCGGCTTTTCGCAGTAGACGTCTTTGCCCGCCGCCACTGCGTCCAGCACAATGTGCCTGTGCAGGTGATCGGCCGTGGCCACAATCACCGCGTCGATCGTCTTGTCGTCGAGGAAGCGGCGATAGTCCCGTGTTGTCGGAACCTCCCTGCCGCAGGCTTCAAGGCCGGCCTTCTGGTGCATGTCGTAGAGATCGGCGATGCCCACGCACTCGCCTGTTGAAACCTGGCGCGCCGAGCGCAGCAGGTCGCATCCGCGAATTCCGGTTCCGATGGAGGCGAACCGAATCTTTCGCCCGCCCGTCAGCGTCTCTGCTGCCAGCATCGGTGGCTCCAGCAGCGTGGCTTTTACCGCCGCGCCGGCCGCAACTGCACCCGCGCTCATCCGTACAAAATCCCGCCTCGTCATGGATGGTGTTTTCATATCGTCCCTCGCCTTTCAGCCAACATTCTCTCCAAATACCAGTTCGGCCCGCTGCCGGCTCATCCTGAGTCCGACAACGGGCCAAACTGAAACCACCTGCCTGTTACACGCTCAGGTTCCGCATGTACTCGGCATCCAACCGGAGTTCCTCGAAGACCTCCAGGTCGTATTCTTCCTGCTCAACGTAGTAGTACTTCGCCCCTGTTGCAGCTTTCAGAATGGGGCCGTAGTTGATGCTGCCCTTGCCCAGCACGGTAATCTTTTCCTTGCCGTCGGGTTGCATCACCATGTCTTTCACGTGCAGTAGCGGGAACCGGTTGGGCGTCTTCTTCAGGAACTGGACCGGGTCGTGTCCCGAGGCAAACACCCAGCCGCAATCCATCTGGAACGTGACCAGTTTGGGATCGGTCAGCTTCAGCAGTTCGTCGTACACCAGCACGCCGTCCAGCGTGGCAAACTCCGGCGTGTGGTTGTGTATGCCCAGCGTGATTCCCGCGGCCTTGGTCTTTTCGCCAATCTTGTTCAGTTCGCCGGCCACCCAGCGCCAGTCGTCCAGGCTCAAATCGGGCTTCGACGACGGAACACGGTGCTGGCCTCCCGACGAGGAGCACACCACGTACTGCATCCCCGACGTGTGGGCATCTTCAATAATCTTGTCCAGTTGCGTCCGCAGCAGGGCCAGCGTGTAGTGTCCGCTGATCAGTTTCAGGCCGGCATTGTCCAGCGCCTTGCGATACTCCGCAGCCGTGTGGTTCACAAAGCCAGCCGACTCCGCCACTTCGTACCCGGCCGCGCGTACCTTGGCCAGCGTGCCTTCCAGGTCCTTGGCCATCTGCTCGCGCACACTGTAGAGCTCAATGCCGACGGGGAGTTTAGTCCCTTTGGCTGACAGTCGCTGTGCGCCGACGCAGGTAGCGGCCACCGCCGCCCCTGCCGTCTTCAAAAAACTTCTCCGTGAAGTAGATCTCATTCGCTTTTCTCCTCAGGCGGGCCGGTCAACGGCCGCCTCTGCTTATCCCTTGATGGTGTTGCTCGCGGCGTCCCAGGTAACCGCGGCGTGACGAGCATACGATTCGTTGGCCATGTGGCAGGCAATCGCCGCGTGGTGGCCGAATACCTCATCCTCAGCCACGTGCTCCCGCGTCTCAATGGCGCGGTAGAAATTGGCAAGGTGGTCAGCGGTGTCGTCGTAATCGCGCGGCAATGTGTAGCTCTCCACGGCGGCCAGCTTAACCGGCCCGGCGGGATTCGCCTTCTGCCATTCCGCCAGGTACAGCGCCTTCGCTTCGGCAGTCCAGCCGTCAAGTGAGTAGCCCTCTGGCTGCGGCCGCGTATCCTGCGGAACCACCGTCAGCGTGTCTCCCAGGATCTGCATCGTGGCTTCTTTGCCGGCAAAGATGATAGGCTCTTCCGACTGGTTGTTCTGGTTGCAGTGCAGGCTCAGGGTCAGGTTGGGATAGTCGTAAAGCGTCGCCAGCATGTCAGGATAATCGCGGCCGTCGTTGAAGTGCGTCAGGCTGCCCGTAGAGTAAGCCCGAGATGGCGCTGCGTTGATGCCGCTGATGCACTGGAAACCCGAGAGCAGGTGAACGAACAAATCGCCCGCCAGACCCTCGCCGTAGTCCTTGAAACACCTCCAGCGGAAGAACCGGATCGGGTCAAACGCATGCGGCGGAGCGTCGCGCACAAATTCTTTCCAGTCGATCTGTTCCGGAGAGAACCCCGGCGCTACCGGGTAAACCCAGGCGCCCGAAGGAGAATTGCGATTTGTATAAGCCTCGACAAAATGAACCTCTCCCAGCCTGCCGGAGGCATAAATCTCTGCCGCCTTCTTGAACAGGATGCTGCTTACACGCTGGCTGCCCACTTCAAAAATCCGTTTGCCGGCCTGAATCGCCTCTACCATCGCGATGCCGTCAGCCACGGTGTGCGACATAGGCTTTTCGCAGTAAACATCTTTGCCCGCCGCCACCGCGTCAAGCACCACGTGCTTG
Organism: uncultured Acidobacteriaceae bacterium; assembly: GCA_903911925.1. Classification (GTDB taxonomy): domain Bacteria; phylum Acidobacteriota; class Terriglobia; order Terriglobales; family Acidobacteriaceae; genus Telmatobacter. The sequence goes on along the minus strand of CAIWFH010000110.1, from coordinate 21,867 downwards.
TGCAGATGGTCTGACGTTGCCACGATCACCGCGTCAATGCTCTTGTCGTCCAGGAACCGGCGATAATCCCGGGTAGTCGGAACGTCTTTGCCCCAGGCCTCTTTGCCGGCCTTCTGGTGCATGTCATAAATGTCCGCTATGCCCACGCACTCGCCCGTCGGCACTTCCCGCGCCGAGCGCAAAATATCGCATCCGCGAATTCCGGTTCCAATGGAGGCAAAGCGAATTTTTCGTCCGCCCCCCACGGCCTGGGCCGCCAGCTTGGGTGGTTCCAGCAGCGTTGCTTTCACCGCTGCGCCTGCAGCCACCGCGCCCGCGCTCATCCGCACAAAATCCCGTCTGCTCATAGAAGGTGTTTTCATAAGGCCTCTCTCCTGCGGGTGCAATTCTCGCTCCCCACACCCATCAGTGTCCACACAACTTCGCTGCGCAATCCACCCTCGTGTCCATTCAAAAGCTGAAGGGGGCAGTTCTTTGAGTTTGTCCTAACTTGAACCGTGCGTTTCTGCTCACTTTCGCGCTGGAGAGTACCGGCGCTGCAACCCGGGCTCTCTTTCTTGACGCACCAAAGCTGGGTGCCCCAGGTCTGGCTTTTCAGACCTGGGATACCACGACCTCTCGATTAACCCTCAAAAAGAAGCCCTGCTCAAACCCATCGGGCCCAACATCCGCCCAACCGTGTGAGAATGGAAGGGTAAACATCATGACCAACGACAGCCTTCCAGAGTCCCTGCCCACCCCCGAGATTTCCGCCGAGCCAATCGCTGAGCCAACCCCCGCGTCTGTCGTGGAGACCGCTCCTGAGCCTGTTGCGGAGCTGGTCCCCGAGCCAATCGCGGTTCCTGCGGCCAAGCCTCCCGCGGCCCCTGAGCCTGCCCCGGCTCCCGAGCCCGTCGAAGAAGAATCAACCGAGTCCTTCGCCGACATGCTCTCCCAGTTTGAGCGCAGCCACTCGCACAAGGCCGAGCCCGGCCAGCGCCAGTTGCAGGGCACTGTCGTCTCCATCTCCGCCGAGCAGGTCTTCCTCGACATCGGCTACAAGACTGAGGGCGTGCTGCCCCGCTCCGCCTTCGCCAACTACGCTGAAGACGTGAAGCCCGGCGACAACTTCCCCGTCTCGGTCACCGGCCGCAACGCGGAGCACTATTACGAGCTCTCTCGCTTCAAGGTTGCCCAGGTACGCGACTGGACGGCCATCGAAGCTGCCTTCGCTGACAAGACGGCCGTCGTCGGCACAGTCACTGAAGTCCGCAAAGGCGGCGTTACCGTCGACATCGGCGTCCGCGCGTTCATGCCCGCCAGCCGCAGCGGCACCAAGGACGCTGTCGAGCTCGAAAAGCTCGTCGGCGCCGAAATCACCTGCCGCATCACCAAGCTCGACGTCACCGACGAAGACGTGGTCGTCGATCGCCGCGTGGTTCTTGAAGAACAGGCCCGCGGCGCAAGCCAGGCGCATTTTGAAGCCATGAAAGAAGGCGACATCCTCGCCGGCACCGTGCGCACCCTCATGCCCTACGGCGCATTCATCGACCTCGGCGGTGTAGACGGCCTGCTGCACGTTAGCGACATCGCCCACAGCCGCGTCAGCAAGCCTGAAGACGTGCTCACCGTGGGCCAGGAACTCCAGGTCAAGATTCTCAAAATCGACCCGGAGACCAAGAAAATCTCCCTCGGCCTCAAGCAGCTCCAGGCCGAGCCGTGGACCACTGCTCCCGACCGCCTCGTCACCGGCCAGCGGATCACCGGCACCATCACACGGCTGGCCGACTTCGGCGCATTCGTCGAAATCGAGCCCGGCGTTGAAGGCCTCATCCACATTTCAGAGATGGCCTACGGCAAAAAGCTGCGCCACCCCAGCGACATTCTCAAGCAGGGCGACCGCGTTGACGCCGTCATTCTCGGCATCAAGCCCGAAGAACGCCGCATCTCCCTCGGCCTCAAGCAGACCCTCACCGATCCCTGGACCGAAGTGCAGAAGAAATTCCCTGTCGGCTCGCAGATCACCGGCCCGGTCACCAAACTCATAAACTTCGGCGCATTTGTTGAGATCGAGCCGGGCATTGAAGGCCTGGTCCACATCAGCGAAATCACCGCCGAGCGCCGCCTCAACCACCCGTCCGATGTTCTGAGAGCAGGCCAGGTAGTCAAGGCGCAAATCCTCGACCTCTCCCCCGAAAAACGCCAGATCAAGCTCAGCATGAAGCAGCTCATCCCCACCGACATCGACGAATACATTGCCGAGCACAAGGTAGGCGACAAAGTCTCCGGCCGCGTCATCGACGAGTCGCCCACGCTCACCATAGTCGAGCTAGGCGACGGCATCCGAGCCAACTGCCGCATCAGCGCCGCCGCCGCACCAGCGGCCGCCGCACCAGCCGCGTCAGCCAAAGTCGATATGTCCGCGTTCTCTTCCATGCTGAAAGACCGCTGGAAAGGCAACACCCCCGCCGCCAGTGCCAAACCCGAGCCACTGACCGAAGGCCAAATCCGCAGCTTCAAGATCGTCAAACTCGACGTAGAAGCCAAGAAGATCGAAGTGGAGTTAGCGTAGAAACTGACTCCGCGCTTTAACTTTGAATCCGTCATCCCAAGCAAAGCCTCTCGCAGCTTTACCGCGGGAGACAAGTCGCAGGGCCTGCATTTTCAAAACTCAATCGTCCCAAAATGCTCCGTGCCCCATCCATTCGCCGTCTTTCTGGCGAATGGGTGGGAAACCACAGCAGCAAATTGGCCAGGCTCAGCAGGACCGAACCGCATTCCTCGGAACCAAACCATCTACCATTCCGTTACGTCTAAGAGGCGGACGATCTCGCCGCGCCTCGGAGCCACCCCTTTGAACAACCTCTGGAATGACATCAAGCACTCCCTGCACATGTTCATCAAGAACCCCGGCTTCACCATCGCCGCGGTTGCTGCATTGGCCTTGGGCATCGGCACCAACACCGCCATTTTCACCGTGGTCAATGCCGTTCTGCTCAAGCCGCTCGCCTACCCTGACGCCGACCGCATCGTGCAGTTTCAGAGCACCTATCCCGATGGCAACGGCGACGCTGCGTCGATCACCAAGTTCCACATCTGGCAGCATCAGACCGGCGTCTTCAAGGAAGTTGCCGCCTACGACTTCGGCGGTCCCGGCTTCAACATCACCGGCGACCGCCCCGAGCAGGTCCACGGCATCCACGTGACCGAGGGGTACTTCCGTCTCTTCGGCGCGCCGGTCATGCTGGGCCGCACCTTTACTCAGCAGGAGGACCTGCCCAACGGCGGCAAGGTTATCGTGCTCAGCTACGGCCTCTGGCAGCGCAAGTTCGGCGGAAACCCGAAAGTCGTCGGCACCTCGCTCTCGCTGGGCAACGAGCCTTACACCATCATTGGTGTCCTGGCGCAGTCTTTCCAAACCGATCCCGAAGCGGACATCTGGCTCCCCTTCCAGTTCGAGCCCAACAGCACCAACCAGGGCCATTATTTTCTGGCTTCGGCAATGCTCAAGCCCGGCGTCACGCTGGCCCAGGCCAACGCGCAAATGAAGCTGGCCGCCGCCGAGTTCCATCGCACCTATCCAGCCGGCGAACCGAAAATGGGCTTCGCAGTCCAGCCCTTGCGCGACACCATCGTCAGCGGCGTCCGTTCGTCTCTGCTGGTCCTGCTGGGCGCGGTCGGCCTTGTCCTGCTCATCGCCTGCGCCAACGTCGCCAATCTCCTTCTTGTCCGCGCCACTGGCCGCAAGCGCGAGTTCGCCATCCGCTCCGCCCTGGGCGCCGGCCGCGCGCGCATCATCCGCCAGTTGCTTACTGAGAGCGTCTTGCTCTCAATCTCTGGCGGCGTCCTCGGCCTTGCTCTTGGCTTCGCTGGAGTCCGCGCGCTGCTCGCCGTCAGTCCCGCCGGCCTCCCGCGCATCGGAGAAAACGGCGCCGCCGTCGGCGTTGACTGGCGCGTCCTCGGCTTCACCCTCGCCGTCTCGTTCCTCACAGGAATCCTCTTCGGACTTTTTCCCGCCATCAGCGCCTCGCGCGCCGACCTCAACTCCACGCTCAAAGAGAGCGGCAGCCGCACCGGCGCCAGTTTCCGGCAAAGCAAGGCCCGCTCTCTGCTTGTCATAAGCGAAGTTTCGCTGGCGCTGGTTCTGCTCATTGGCGCGGCGCTGCTCATCCGCACGTTCATTGCCTTGCGAGCCGTCAACCCAGGCTTCGATACCCACAACGTGCTCACCATGGAAATGTCGCTCACCGGCGACCGCTACCAGAAAGCGGCGGGCGTTGCCCAACTCTCGCGCGATGGCCGCGACCGCCTGCGCGCCATCCCCGGCGTCGAGGCCGCCGCCTCCACCTGCTGCCTGCCACTCGAAGGCGGCTTTGGCCTTCCCTTCAGTGTCGTCGGCCGTCCGCCCGCCAAACCCGGCGAGGAGGACAACGGCGCCGGCTGGATGAACGCCTCCCCCGGCTACTTCAGCGTCTTCAAAATCCCCATCCTCCGCGGCCGCGATTTTACTGACAGCGACACCGCCGCCGCGCCCGGCGTGGTCCTCATCAACCAGGCCATGGCCAACAAGTACTGGCCCAAGGAGAACCCGGTCGGCCAACAGATGATTATCGGCAAAGGCGTCGGGCCCGATTTTGAGGAGCCCGCACGCCAGATCATCGGGATTGTCGGCGACATCCACGACGGCGGCCTCAACCGCGATCCGCGTCCGCTCATGATCGTCCCCCAGGCGCAGGTGACCGATGGAATGACGGCGCTGAACGCCCGCATCGGCCCGGTTGGCTGGCTGGTCCGCACCCACGGCGACCCGCGCCAGGCCATCGACGCCGTAACCGAACAGCTGCGTCAGGCTAGCGGCGGATTTCCCGTAGCGCGTGTGCGCCCGATGGATGAGATTGTCGTTCGCTCCACCGCCCGCGACAGCTTCAACATGCTGCTGCTCACCATCTTCGGCGCGGTTGCGTTGGTCCTTGCCGCCATCGGCATCTACGGCCTCATGGCTTACTCGGTCCAGCAGCGCACGCAGGAGATCGGCATCCGCATGGCATTAGGAGCCGACCGCGCCACCATTCGCAAACTGGTTGTCTGGCATGGCATGAGACTCGCCATCATCGGCGTCGCCGTCGGCATTGCGGCAGCCTTCGGACTGACGCGCCTCATCGCCAGTTTTCTTTTCGGCGTCAAGCCCTGGGACCCTGCTGTATTTGTAACCGTGCCGGTGATCCTCGCCGCGGTCGCACTGCTCGCCGTCTGGCTACCCGCAACCCGCGCCGCCAAACTCAACCCCATGCAAGCCCTGCGCACCGAGTAATGTGGTGCTTTCACACTGCCCGATACCGAGGGTGCCCCACATCTCGGCTTTGAGATGTGGGATACCACAGAGCTCACTTGCTCCCACTAAGCAGGTACGCTGGCGCTCACTCGATACTGCTCCGCCAACGCGCTAAACTCCGCAACCTGCGCTGCAACCCAGGCCTCGTCGCGCCCCAGTTCAGCAGCCAGAAGCCTGGCCACCGGTTCGGCCATCGCAATCGCCGCAGCCGCATTCAGAAACAGTGCCCGCGTATGCCGCGCCAGCACGTCTTCCACCGTTCGCGCCATCTCTGCCCGCGCTGCCCACACCACCTCGGCTGCAATATACGGCAAATCCGGATGCAGCCGCGCCGCCAGTTTCGGATCGCGCGCAATCGTCTGGATCGCCTCCGCATCCGAGCCGTAGACCTCCAGGCTTCCCAGCGCCGCGGAATCTTCCATGTACCCATGAATCTTCAGGTTCTTGGTTGTGCACTCCATATCCTGCAGCTGCCCCAGCGAAATCGCGTGATTCACGCAGTCTTCTGCCATGTGCCGGTACGTCGTCCACTTGCCGCCGGTGATGGTCAGCAGCCCAGACGTATCCACGTGGATGACATGATCTCTTGAGAGCGCCGACGTCTTGCCCTCGCCCTTCACCAGCGGCCGAAGCCCCACATACACCGCCAGCACATCTTTGCGGCTGGGCCGCCGCGTCAGGTAGCGCGCCGCTGTCTCCAGCACAAACTCGATCTCCTCTTCCAATGCGCGAGGCTCCAGACTCGGCGCATCCACTGGCGTGTCGGTGGTCCCCGCCACCGCGTGTCCATGCCACGGAATCACAAACAGCACCCGCCCATCGCTGGTCCGCGGAACCATCAGCGCCGTGTCGCCCTTCAAAAACGACCGCTCGAAAACCAGGTGGATTCCCTGGCTCGTCACCACCAGCGGTTCAGCTTCGGGGTCTGCCATGCGCCGTATTGAATCCGTAAACACCCCGGTCGCATTCACCACGATGCGCGCAGGAATCGTCAGCACTTCCCCGGTCTCTTCGTCCCGCGCCGTTACGCCGTTCACATAGCCGTCGGCGTCGCGCAGCAATCCCGTCGCCGGGCAATAATTCACCAGTGTCGCGCCCTGGTCGGCCGCCGTCATCGCCAAATGAATAAGCAGCCGCGCATCGTCAAACTGCCCATCGTAGTAGACAACGCCGCCCAGCAGCCCCTCCGGCTCCAACGCCGGCAGCCGCGCCAGGGTCTCGTCCCTTGACAGCAGCTTCGACGCGCCAAATCCATACTTGCCCGCCAGCAGGTCGTAGAGCTTCAGCCCGATCCCGTAAAACGGCGCCTCCCACCACGAGTAGTTCGGCACCACAAACGCCAGGTCGTGCACCAGGTGCGGTGCATTCTGCCGCATCAGCCCCCGCTCTTTCAAGGCCGACATCACCAGTGGAATGTTGCCCTGCTCAAGGTACCGCACCCCGCCGTGAACCAGCTTCGTGCTGCGGCTGCTGGTGCCTTTGCAAAAGTCGTGCGCCTCCACCAGCACCACGCTCAACCCGCGTGCCGCCGCATCCACAGCCACCCCAACCCCGGTTGCCCCGCCGCCGATCACCGCAATGTCCCACGGTATCTGCGCTTCAAACCGCTCGCGAATCCGGCCCACCATCTCTTCCCGTCGCATCGTTACTTTCCTTTCGCTCTTCCGCCCGCCGCTAGTCCCATTGGAATGGGATCTGCACCAAGCGGCAAGGCCGCTAACTTGCTAACTCGCCAACCGCGCGCAGCGCGGGCTAACTTGCCAAACTCGATCCAACGTTCTTGACTACAGCTCGCAATCCAGCCGGGTATCCCACATCTCGCATTTGAGATGTGGGATACCTCGCATCCCACTCGCCGGGTTCCCCACTCTCGCGACGATTCTGTCTTTGTCGCCAGATTGGGATGCACTCTCCCTCACTCGCCCCAGCCCTTGGCCCGCTCCACCGCCCTGCGCCACAAACCCCGCCGCGATGCCCGCTCACTTGCATCCATCTTCGGCTCGAACCGCGCATCGCCCTGCCTCTTCGCGCGCAACTCGTCAGGCCCCGCCCAGAAGCCCGTCGCCAGCCCGGCCAGGTAGGCCGCGCCCAAGGCGGTGGTCTCCGTCACCTGCGGCCGGACGACCGGAACCCCAAGCATATCCGCCTGGAACTGCATCAACAAATCGTTCACTGAAGCGCCGCCATCCACGCGCAGCGCTGCCAGGGGCGTGGTCTCGCTCTCCACTGCTTCCAGCACGTCGGCCACCTGGAAGGCGATGCTCTCCAGCGCAGCCCGGGCGATATGTCCTGCGCTGGTGTCGCGGCGCAGCCCAATCAGCAGGCCGCCCGCATGCGCATCCCAGTGCGGCGCGCCCAGCCCCACAAACGCCGGCACAAACACCACGCCGCCCGTATCCGGCACACCGGCCGCCAGAGCCTCAACCTCTGCCGAGGAACCAATGATTTTCAAATTATCCCGCAGCCACTGTACCACCGCCCCGCCGATAAAGATGCTGCCCTCAAACGCATACTCCAACCGGTGCTGCGTGCTCGCCGCCAGCGTAGTAATCAGCCGGTGCTTAGACCGTACAAATTTCGTTCCGATATTCTGCAGCAGAAAGCAACCCGTCCCGTAAGTGTTCTTGGCCTCGCCAGCGCCCCAGCACAGTTGCCCAAACAGCGCCGCCTGCTGGTCGCCGGCAATTCCTGCAATGGCCACCCCGCCTAGTCCCAGCGTGGTCGTCACCTCGCCCACACGCTCGCTTGACCACACAACTTCGGGCAGCATGCTTTCCGGAACGCCAAACAGGCGCAGCATCTCCGCATCCCACTCGCCCTTCACAATGTTGTAAAGCAGCGTCCTTGAGGCATTGGTCACGTCCGTCACATGCCGGTCGCCGCTCGTAAGGTGCCAGATCAGCCAGCTGTCCACCGTGCCAAAGGCCAACTCGCCGCGTTCTGCCCGAGCCCGCGCGCCCGGCACATGGTCCAGTATCCAGCCCACCTTGGTCGCCGAAAAATACGGGTCCAGCACCAGCCCTGTGCGGTTCGAAACATCGTCCCCAACCCCGCTCTCTTCCAATTCCGCACACCGCGCAGCAGTGCGTCGGTCTTGCCACACAATTGCCGGGTGAATCGGTTTGCCCGTCGCGCGATCCCACACAATCACCGTTTCGCGCTGGTTGGTTATGCCAATCGCCGCCACGTCCCTGGGCCGAGCGCCCGCCCGCCCCAGCACTTCCACCGCACAGGCAAGTTGGCTGGTCAGTATCTCGGTAGGGTCGTGCTCCACCCATCCCGCCTGCGGATAGAACTGCTCAAACTCATGCTGCGCCACGGCGGCAATCTTTCCCGCCTCGTCAAAAAGAATCGCGCGGGAACTCGTCGTCCCCTGGTCCAGTGCAAGGATGTAGGCCATCTGTCTCGGTCCGCCTTCGGGGACAAGTCAAACACGTGCGGGTATGTTGGAGCAAGAAGCTCGCGTTTCATATCCACCCGGCTTGATCGCCCTCTTTCGTGTGCACACTTATACAGCGTGTTTGCCACTGGTTGCGTTTGAATGGTTCCCGTAGGCAGCTTCGCAAATCGCAAGTTTGCCCGGGCCGCAATCCTTGGCATCGAAGTTACTGGTACTTCAAGTATCAGCCAGCCCGGCTCTTGAAGCCGGAAGCGAATATTGAAATTCGAACAAAAGGATCACCTATGAACAAGAAACTTGGGAAGTTAGGCTTTCTCGGCGCATGTTTCGCTTTTGCGCTCACTGCCGCAGTCTTGCCCCTCTGCCTCACAGCCCAGGACGGCGATGAGGGAAACGATCCCCCCACACGTGTTGCCCGGCTCGGCTATATCGAAGGCTCGGTTTCTTTCCAGCCCGCCGGCGTTGACGATTGGGTGCAGGCCGTGCCCAATCGCCCCATGACCACCGGCGACCAGCTGTGGACCGACCAGCAATCGCGCGCCGAGTTGCAGCTTGGGTCGGCTGTAATTCGCTTGAGCGAAAATACCGGCTTCTCGTTCCTCTCGCTCGACGACCACACTGTTCAGATGCAGCTTTCGTCCGGCTCCATCAACGTGCGCGTGCGCCGCCTCGACCAGGACGACTATTTCGAAGTGGACACGCCGAATCTTGCCTTCACCGCATCCCAGCCCGGAAGCTACCGCATCGATGCCAGCCCCGACGGCGGTTACACAGTCGTCAGCCTGCGCGATGGCGCGGGCCAGGCCACCGGCGGCGGCCAGACCTACACGCTCAACGGCGGGCAGCGCGGCACCTTCTATGGCACCGATTCGCTCAACGCCAACGTTGAAGATATCTATGGCCGCGACCCATTCGATAACTGGGCAAACGACCGCGACCGCCGCTACGATCAGTCGGCCTCGGCGCGGTATCTCTCCCCTGACGTCGTGGGCTATGAAGATCTGGATGAAAACGGCGACTGGCGCGACGACGCGAACTATGGCCACATCTGGTTTCCGCACATCGAGGCCGGCTGGGCGCCCTACCACTCCGGCCATTGGGATTGGATCGAGCCCTGGGGGTACACCTGGGTCGATGACTCCCCCTGGGGATACGCACCCTTCCATTACGGACGCTGGGTGAGCGTTGGCGGGCGATGGGGTTGGGTTGCCGGGCCGGTGCAGGTGCGCGCAGTGTATGCGCCCGCCCTCGTGGTCTTCTTCGGCGGCGGAGGCGCTGGGTTCGGCGGCAAGGTTGCCTGGTTCCCGCTCGGGCCCCGCGAAGTCTACGTGCCTCCATACCAGGTCAGTCGCGGCTACATGAACCGCGTCAATGTCAGCAACACCACGGTCAACACCACCATCGTTACCAATGTCTACAACACCACCGTCATCAACAAGAGCACCACCATCGTCAATGTGAACTACGCGAACAGGAACGTGCGTGGTGCGGTAACAGCTGTTCCTCAAGGTGCCTTTGCCGGCGCGCAACCCGTGGGCCGCGCCGCTGTCGCGGTAAACGCCCAGCAAATTGCCTCAGCGCCCGTCAGCATGCGGGTCGCCGTTGCCCCCACCCATCAAAGCTTGCTCGGAGCCCATGCTTCCACGGCTGGCCACGTCGCCGCGCCCCCGGCCGCAGTCATGAGCCGGCAGGTGGTGGCCAAGCGCCCGCCTCCGCCGCCCCCGGTCCCGTTCGCCAAACAGCAGCAGGCCCTGGAAGCGCATCCCGGGCAGCCCGTGGCGAAAACGGAGTTGCAAAGCATGCGTCCCCCGGCCGGCGTCGTTTCCGCCCGGCCCCTGGTCAAGGTAGCGCCCGCGGGCAAACCCGCAACCGCTGTCGTTGGCAAACCAGCCAACCTGCCCAGCGCCGCCGCACAGCGCCCGGCTGCCCCGATGCTGCCGCCCGCCGCAACCCAGCGCCCCGTTCCTCCAGTTCAACCAAACCGCATTCCAGCCACGCCGCAAAATCCTGCCGCAGCCCAGCCTGAGTACCGCCCCGGAAATAGCCGCTCCGAGCCGGTGCCTCCAACTCCACCGCCTGCGGCAAACAGGCCTCCACAGCCTCCAACGCAGGAGGCCCGGCCAGTACAGCCTCCTCCCGCCGTCAGGCCTGCTCCGCCGCCCGCAGAGGTCAAGTCGGCGCCGCCGCCGCCAACCGCCAGGCCCATGCCTCCATCCCCATCAAAGCAACAGGCACCCGAGAGGAAACCCCCGGAGAAAGAGAAGAGAGAAAAACCTCCATCGCAGTAGCTTGATTGGCAAATCGACCCGGAAACACAGCGGACATCCCGAACACTTTCGGGATGTCCGCTTTGCGGGCCTCTGGATTCGAATCGGAGAGTAGGATAGAATCCCACTGAAACGGAGGCCGCCCATGCGCACCACCCGGCAATTCAGCATCACCCTCACTCATGAAATGGCTGAAATGGTCCGCGCCAAGGTCCAGTCCGGTGAGTACGCCTCTGAGAGCGAGGTCGTCCGCGACGGCTTGCGGGCACTTCGGGCTCATGAGCGTGCACTCGATGCATGGTTACAAAATGAAGTTGCTCCGGCCTACGACGCCATGAAGGCAAACCCGGCACGTGCAGTATCGGCTAAGAAAGTGCGCGCCTCGCTTGCTGCCGCTCATAAGTCCTCGCGCAAGGCCGGATAATGCCCAGGGTCGTGTACGCCCCGGAAGCCGAAGCACAATTGGTGGCCCTGTATACCCATATCGCCGCCGCGGCGTCGCCCTAAATCGCCGCGAACTACACCGAGGCCATTGTTGAGCAGTGCGAGAGCTTGAGGACATTTCCCGTCCGCGGCGCGCAGCGGGACGACATCCGCCCCGGTCTGCGCGTTTTCGGCTTTCGCAAGCGCGTCTCCATCGCCTTTGAAATCACGGGAAACGTCGTGACTATCCTTGGCGTCTTTTACGGCGGACAGAATCTGGAAGAAGCCTTCGACGAATAGCGCCGAAATTCTCTAGCTCAAATTCGCGAAGTCCCTCACACCCGCAGCTTCCGCAAATAAGGCACACTGGCCCGCATCAATTCCAAATCCATCTCAACAAAATAATTCTTGATCCCGCCAACTTTCGCCGCGGTGAAGATCCTCTTCCAATTCAGCGAGTCCTGACCCACGGCCACAATCTTTTTCTCCGCCGCCGACCAGCCCTGCACGTGCATCGATATGAACCGCCCCGGGTATTTCGTGAAATACTCCGCCGCGTCAAACCCGTCGGCAATCGTTGAAACCTGGAACTGAAACTTCACCAGCTTCGGATCGAGAAGCTCGAACAGCACGTCATAGGTCCGCTCGCCTTCCACCATCGAGGTCTCAAATCCCTCGTTGTGCAGTCCCTGCTGAATGCCTGCCTTTGCCGCCTGCTCGCCCATCTTGTTGTATTCATCGGCCGCGCGTTTCACATCGTCCATCGTCGGCTTTTCCGGTCCGCTGAGCGTGGCCACCAGCATCTGCGTCAGGCCCACATCCTTAGCCCAGGCAATCGCGCCTTGCTGATCTTTCCGCAATGCATCCAGCCCGAAGTGCGAACTGACGCAACCCACTCCGGCATCGGCCAGGATGCGGCGCACTTCCGTTCCCTTGTACTTCGCCAGCCCCGCAAAGCCCGAGTCGCTATAGCCAAACGGCGAGCACAACTCGATCATCTGGAATCCCGCATCGGCCAGCACCTTGATCGTCCCCGGAAAATCCTTGGCGATCATCTCTCGCACCGGCCATGTCTGGCAGCCAATCGGCATCCCCAGCGGGTTGGCGTGCAGTTCCATCGCGCCCTCTGTAAGTAAGCTCGCCGCAGCGGCAAAGGCCGCCGCACTCTTCAAGAAATCCCGTCTCGGCATCCCAGGCATCAAGCCTCCTCGCCCGCGTAATGTGAATGGAATGTTACTGAAGCGGACAAGTGGATTATAGTCGCGCTCGCCGCCGCGACGACACGTTTTGCAATGAGATACGCCTGCTCAATCAGAGGTCGCGTTTTGCCTCATAGTTTTGTATCCTGAATGGGAAGCCCCGTAAGTTGGCGGCAAATCCAACTGAGGAGTTTTCCCCGTGGCAACTACCGCAACAGTAAAAAAGACAAAGACCCCCGCAAAGCCCCGCAAAGCCGTAGCCAAAAAGACTAGCCCCATTGCACCATCCAATCCGATGATGCCCCCCCGCGAGGAGATTGAGCGGCTCGCCAGGGTCTACTGGGCGCAGCGCGGATACGTCGATGGCTTCGCTGAGCAGGATTGGCTGCGCGCAGAGCAGGAACTGCTCCAGATGGCTTCTTAAAGTCTTATCCAACTTGAATCCGGCATCGCGGGCTCCGAAGCCAGTTGCGGGGTGTGAATTCCACAAAAGCCGGGTGCCCTATCCATTCCGCGCCTTTTGCGGAATGGGTGGGATACCACAAAACTCAAATAGCCCCGTTCATCAAGAGCAAAAAAATCCCCAAACGTTTTTCAGTTTGGGGATGGTGAGCGAAGAATCCGCTTTTGCATCTTCTTCGTTGATCGGAATTATCGGGATCCCACTATCGCGTCGCGCTGCCCTCTGGCGCCTTGCTCTCTCCGCTTTCGGTCTGCGCCATCCCCGGCGGCTCAACAGGCAGGGTGACCATAAACACTGTGCCCCGCTGAGCCCCGTCTGCGTTAGAACGCAGGTGTATCTTCCCGTGGTGCTTGTCGATGATCTGCTTGGTCACCCACAGCCCAAGCCCGGTCCCCACCGTGCCCTTGGTGGTGTAGAAGGGCTCAAAGATGTGCGGCTTCGACTTTGCGGCGATTCCCTTGCCGTTGTCGGCCACGGTCACTCTCGCTGAGCGGCCGCCCTTGAAGTCGGGCCCATAAGTCACGCGCAGCTTGATCGTCCCGCCATCGTCGATTGCGTCAAGGCTGTTGCCAAGCAGGTTGGCAAACACCTGCCGCAGTTCGCCTGCGATGGCTGAAACAACTGTGTCTCCCTCCCAGTCCTTTTCAACCACCGCGTGCTTGGCGCTGATCTTGCTCTTCATCAGGTCAACCGCCGAGTCCATCACCGCGTTCAATGACATGACAGCGGGACCTGAAGATTCGCGGTAAAAGCCCAGAGTCTGCCGCGTGATATGCGTAATCCTCTTCAGTTCGTCTTCCGCAATGTCGAGGAACTCGCGAACCGTTGCGGGTTCTTCGGCCTTCATGCGCGCGATAAAGAGCGTATTGGTGATGGCTGCCAGGGGATTGTTGATTTCGTGCGCAATGGTAGCCGCCATCCGCCCCACTGAGGCCAGCTTCTCGCTGCGCAGTAGCGCTTCTTCGGCCCGCTTGCGGTCGGAGATGTCCCGGAAGTAAACGCTCAGCCCTTCATCCGTGGGATAGCAGTGGCACTCCAGCCACATGTTCAGCGGCTCCGGATAGAACTCCTCAAAGTGAACCGGCTCGCGGCTCGCCACCGCGCGCCGGTACGCGTCGCCGAATTTGCTGCCCTCCGCGCGCGGAAACAACTCCCAGACGCAGCCGCCCACAAGGTCCTCAGGCCGCAGCCCCAGAATGCGTGCGCCGTGTTCGCTGCAGTAAGTGAACTGCCAGTCGCCATCCAGCACCAACAGGCCGTCCGTGATGCTGTCCAGTACCGATTGCAGCTTCAAATGGGCTTCGCGCTGAGCCTCCTCGGCTCTTACCCGCGTCGTGATGTCGCTGTTGATCTCCATCACGCCGAGCACCTGGCCGTCCTTGTTTCGCTGCACCACCCACCGGCTCTCGACAATCATGCCCGTGCCATCTTTGGCCACCTGGGCAAGTTCGCCTTCCCAGCGTCCATCCCTGACAACCTGCTCCTTGATGTCGCTCATCGGCTGCGGAAACACTGTGCTCAACAACTGGTGCGACTTCTTGCCGGTCGCCTCCTCTTTTGAGTACCCGTACATCTCTTCTGCGCCATGATTCCAGAACCGGATGGTCCCATCCAGGTCAAATACCATGATCGTGTCATGGGCCAGGTCAAGCAGCTCGGCCTGCTCCCGCAATGCGTCCTCCGCCAGTTTGCGGTCGGTTATATCTTCAGAGAAAATCAGAATCCCGCCGATGTTGCCATAACGATCGGTCCACGGCCGCATCTCCCACCGCAACCACTGGGCGGTGCCGTCGGCCCTTTCAAACAGATCGGCCTCCTCGTGCAAAACTTCGCCCGCCAGTCCCCGGCGATTGTTCTCTTTCCACCGATCGGGAATCTCAGGAAACACGTCATAATGCGAAAGGCCAATCACGTCCCGGCCAAGCATTTCGTAATCGGCCTTCCAGCGTCGGCTCACGCGCAAGTAGCGCATCTCGGTATCAAACATCGCCAGGGCCACCGGCGCGTGCTCAACAAACAGCCCCAGTTGCTCTTCGTTCTCACGCAGTGCTGCCTCCGCCTCCGCATGGGCCGCGCGCATGCGCAGCGTGCGAATGCCAAATGTGAGGTCGCCGGCCAACTCGGTCAGCAGGTTTACTTCGCCCTCTCAGAATGCCTCGGGAATCGCTGAAAAGATGGTGATGGCGCCCATCGCCTGCTCGCCGTCCTTGAGAGGAATCACCAGCGACGATGCGTATCCGCGCTTCAAGGCTTCTTCCCGCCATGGAGCAAAGGCAGGGTCTGTCTGCATGCTGCGGCACATCGATGGCTGCCCGGTCCGAATCGCCGTGCCGGTAGGGCCCAGTCCGCTCGGCTTCAAGTCCCAGGTGACTCCGAGCGTCTGAAGATATCCCTCTTCAAAACCCGACCACGCAACCGGCCTCACCGACTTGTTTTCGTCGTTTTCCGCAAAGCCGATCCATACCATGGCATAGCCGCAATCCCCGGTAACAATGCGGCATACTTCATCCAGGATTTCCGCCTCATCGGCCGAATGCATCAGCGCCTGGTTGCAATTGCTGAGTGCCTTCAGGGTGCGATTCAGCTTCTGCAACTGCTCCTCGACCTGCTTGCGCGCGGTGATGTCCTGCACAACTCCGTATGCGCGATCCGGTTTGCCATTCTCTCCCTCCCGGATATAACTGCGCACCCATATCCAGCGCTCCTCCCCATCGGTCCGCCTGATCTTGGTCTCGAAGTCGACAACCTCGCCGGAATGCTGCGATTTAAGCTGCTCGGCAGCCTCGGCCCGGTAGTCAGGGAGAACATGATTGAGAAATACGTTGAAGTTCCATTCCGAATCCACGCTGTCGTAGCCAAAAATCTGCGCATGGCGCAATGAGCGCGAAGCGGTGCCTCCCTTCAGGTCCCGCTCCCATTCGCCCAGTTGAGCCACTTCAAGAGCAAGATTCAGCCGCTCCTGGTTTTTCCTCAGCTCCGCTTCAGTCTGCTTTTGCTCGCTGATGTCGGTGTTCGTTCCAAACCATCGCATCACCTTGCCGTCCGCGTCTTTCAGAGGCATCACCCTGGTCAGGAACGGACGAAAAACCCCGTCGGCTCCGCGCAGCGGAAATACCATCTCGAACGGGCTGCCTTTCGCAATCGAGTTGCGCCAGCGCTCCAGCACTTGCGGCAGAACTTCCGGATCGTGAACAGACTGCCATCCCCAGCCTTCCATTTCCTTCCAAGTCGCGCCCGTATATTCGTACCAGCGGTCGTTGTACCAGAAGATGGCGCCATCGGCGTCGGCCATCCAACTCAACTGGGGGATTGCGTTGGCCAGCGTGCGGAACTGCCTCTCGCTCTTTTTGAGCGATTCCTCGGCGATCTTCAGGTCGGTAAGATCCACCCCCGCAACGCCGATTCCGTCAATCTCTCCGGACCCATCCCAGGTGGGTTCAATGTACAGGTCGAGGAAGAACCGTTTGCCCCTGGAGGTAATCCACTGCTGCACATTCTCAGGCTTCCCCGTCTCCAGTACCCTGCGCTTCACCTCGAGAATGGCAGGAATCTCCTCCGGCAGGAAAAGATCGTAATCCGTCTTTCCGACAATCTCATCCGGATTCATGGTGCGCTGGTTGTAGGCCCAGCGAAAGACAAAATTGCGATCCTGCATCGATATCGAAACTGGCGCATTGCTAAGCGCCAGCCGGAAGCGCATTTCACTGGTCCGCAGCGCCTCCTCGGCACGCCTGCTCTCGGTGACGTCCCGCCCAATGGTGGCCACGCCGCCTGCATACGGGAATAGCTGAACATCGAAGATGCGCGGGTTGTCCCCGAACGTCCACTGAACCTCGTACCTGACGGGCTTCTGGGTCTCCATGCACTGGCGGCACATGGCGTCCGATTTGCGCTGCGACTCGCTTTCTCCAAAGAGCTCCAGCCTTGTCTTGCCTAACGCCACTTCAGCAGGAATGCCGTTGAATTCCTCGGTTCGCCTACTCCAGAAGGTGATGCGCAGATCCTTGTCCAAGGCAAAGAACGGATCGGAGATGCTCTCGGCCAACAGCCTGTGCTTTTCTTCGCTGGCCCGCAACGCCTCCTCGGCCCTCTTGCGCTCGGTGATGTCGGTGTTTACCCCAATCATGCGGATGGGCCGCCCCTCAAGGTCGTGGATCACGCGACCCCGCGCCTGCATCCAGCGGACCTCATCGGAGCCGGCACGCGTATAGCGAAAATCAACCTCAAGCCCGCCCGAGTGCATGGCGGACTCCATGGCGGCAGCAACACTCTCCCGGTCTTCCGGAATCACCGGGCTCGTCGACCCTTCCGTCGTCCCGTCGAATTCGCCCGGTTCGAAGCCGTAAAGCTGCTCGAGTTCCGGCGACAAAGTGCGAACGCCGCTCGGCAGATCGACGGACCACATTCCGGCGCGGTTGGCATTGAGCGCCAGCCGCAGCTGAGTCTCACCCTCGCGCAAGGCGTCCTCAGCACGCCTGCGCTCGGTAATGTCCATCACCACGCCAAACGACCTGACGGCTCTTCCGTTCTCGTCCCGCTCTGACCGCCCGCGCGCCTCTACCCAGCGAACCTCGTCGTTCAGCCCCAGCATGCGGTACTCGCTGCTGAGATCGGTGCCGCTTTCAAGGCTCTGCCTGAACCGCTCTTCCGCCCCCGGCAAATCTTCTGAGAGGACGCGACGTGTCCACCCTTCGTAGTTCGGCGTCACCGATCCCGGCTGGTAGCCCATCATCGGAAACATCTCGTCGTTCCAGATGAAGTTGCCGCTCAGGACGTCCAGGTCCCACGTGCCCATCCGGCCCGCTTCCAGCGCCAGCCGCAGCCGCTCCTCGCTGGCGCGCAGCGCCTCCTCGGCCCGCTTGTACTCGCTGATGTCGTTGAAGACGATCGCCACGCGCCGCTGCTCCGGCTCTCCCACCCGGTAGGCGTGAACGTCGTAGTAGCGATTCAAAGCCGCGGCCACGTCCATGAAGTGCGCCGGCTCGCCGGTCAGCGCAATCCTTCCATAGATCTCAAACCAGTGCTCTTCGTGGTCGGGGACCAGTTCCTTCATCCGCCTCCCCACCGCATCGTGCAGTCCGGTCTGCGCTTCAAACGCTTCGTTCACTTCCAGGAAGCGATAGTCCGCGGCCCGTCCTTCCGCGTCAAACAGCATCTCGACGACGCAGAAACCTTCGTTCATCGCGTTGAACAGGTTGCGGTAGCGGCTCTCGCTTGCCTTTAACGCTTCTTCGGCCTGCTTGCTTTCCGTAATGTTGCGGGCCACGTGCACCGTGCCATCCATCTCGCCGTGCTCGTTGAACATCGGCGTGGTCGTCACCAGGAAGTCCCCGCCCAGCCGGTCTTCATGCACCTCGGCAGCGTGTTCCCGATGGTCCCGCAACGTCAGCGTGTGCGGGCAAATCCCTATGGGCGAGGTAGCGCCGTGCACGCACGCATAGCAGGGCATCCCGACGCAGCCTTGCGGCGTGGCGCCCAACCGCCGGGCCATGGCCTGGTTCACGCGCACAATCCGATGCTGGTTGTCCAACACCGCAATCAGGTCCGGAACGCTGTCGAAGGTCCGCTCCCACTCGCGCTTGGCGCGGCGTAAATCTTCCTCGGCCCGCTTGCGCTCTGAAATGTCAAGAATGAACGAGATTCCTTCGTTCCGGTCGTCCTCGTAGGCCGCGGCCCAGAACTGCCCCCATACCCGCGAGCCGTCTTTCCGAACGTATTCCTTTTCGTAAGGCTGGTGAACGCCGGTCTCTCTTATCTGGCGCCGCGCCTCTTCATCGGCCGCGTGATACTCCGGCGGAGTAATCGCAGCCCAGTTCACCAGGCCCGCGCGCACATCCTCGCGCGTGTATCCGGTCATCTCCAGCAACCGGTCGTTCACGTCGACTACGCCGCCGTCGATCTTCCAGTAAAGGATCGCGAACAGGCCCGTCTCATAGAAACGGCGCAAGCGCGTTTCCATCCGCTTGCGCTCGGTAATGTCGGCATGCACCCACAGCCGGCCATACGACTTCCCATCCACGGTCAAAGGAACATAGTCCCTGAGGCAAGTTCCGCCGTCTCGCATGGGAACTTCTTCGCCCATCACCAGCTTTTCCTGCTTCACGACCTCCACGATGCGGTCAATCGCTTCATCCGGTTCCCGGTAGGCCGGTTTGATCTTCTCCAACATGGTGCTGGCCGTAAGCCCCGCCAGCCTCACCGGCGAATCCTCCAGGCCAAACCGGTCGCAGAATGCCTTGTTGGCAAACTCGACCTTTCCTTCGCCCGTTACCAGCAGGATTGCGGAATTCAGATTCGACAGAATCACGTAGAAGCGCTGCAAAATGGTCTCGATAGCGCTCTGGGCCTGCCTGCGTTCCGTGATGTCTTCAAAGACCGTGTAAACCTGGTAAGGCGCGGTCTGGCCGGGCCGGAACAGCGGAACCGCCGCAATCTCGATCCACAAGGGACCGCCGGACCGCTTGGTCTGCACCCCCATCACCACGCCATCCGTCGGTTTGCCGGTGCGCAGCGAAACCATGGCCGGATGCTCATGGCCCGGAAAAGGCGATCCGTCTTCCCGAATCGTCTCCGTATCCACATCAACCGAGGTGTTCCCCAGGTAGTCCGCCATGGTCCAGCCCAGGATGCGCTCCGCCGCAGGATTCATGGCGATGATTTTGCCGTCGGCGGCCTGGTGCACCACCCCCTGCAGCATCGTCTCCGCCAGCAGCCGGTACCGCTCCGCGCTCTCTCTCTGAACCTCATGGGCAAGTTTTTGTTCGGTTACGTCGGCGTTGACGCCGATGAACCGCACCGCGCGCCGGTCAGCGCCTTCGCCGCTGAAGTAAACCCTCCCGTGCGATGCTATCCAGTGGAATGAGCCGTCCGGCCACGCAACCCGGAACTCCCGGTGATACGCCCCGTCATTTTCGCCGCGAATTGCCCGCTTGACTGCCTCGTCGGTAGCCGTTCGATCTTCGGGAACGATGTTCGCTATGGCCGCTGTGTAGTCAAGCGCGTCTCCGGCAGAAAACCCGAACTCGTTCCTGCAGCGCTCGTCCCATACCACCTCTCCTGTGTCCAGCCGATAGTCCCAGGCGCCCAGTCCCGCCGCCTCCAGTGCTATCTGCTGGTAGGCTGTCGATTCCTCGAGCTGCTCCCTTGTCTCGCGTAGCGCCAGCGCCTGGCTGGCGGCCGCCAGCTTTTGCTGGTTGCGACGGTAACGTTCTGCCAACACAGATATGAATACGCCCATCAGGAAGAAAAACGCCAAGGCGACGCAGTCCGCGAAGTGTTCGATCCTAAATTCGCCGATGGGCGTGAATATCCAGTAATCTGTCAGCGCCGTAGCCAACACCGAGGCCATCACTCCGGGCCAAAGTCCGAAGAGTAGCGCGTCTACCATCACAGCCGGAAAAATAACAATGAAAAGCGGCATCCGCAAGCCGAACTGGTACACCAGGATCTGGTTCACCAGAAAGGCAGCAATCACTACCCCCGCCGCGACAGCGAATCGAAGCGCCGGACGAACAAACCTCGCATACTTAGCTATTGGCAACGGACCGTCCTCCGGAGTAGTTGCTCCTCAATGCAGGGGAACGGAACTGAAGCAGGAACTCCATCTCTTTCACCCGGTCGGCCGCGCAAAGCGACACCACGGGCATGGTTATTTATCAATGACATTCAAGTTCCGACGATGTGACGGATATCACTTTCCAGTTTCCTCGAAGCTTGCGGAAAGCTCATCCGAACTGTCATCGTGCGGCTTCTAATCATGCCGCAAACGCATAAAAATTGGTATGGCCTTTGGCTCCTGACGGAAAGCGCTACTCATCCCCTTGATTCGAGACGCTTGCGCAATCAAGCCAAGTGCCGAGACGCTATTCTGAAATGCCATTCCACGGCCGGCGTGCAAGCCCTGCCGCATGCAGCAACCAGCCCCCGCCCGTTATTCTTGAATGTGCCCCCAACTCCAGCCCCGCCCGCCACGACTCCGCAACGGAAATTCTCCCTCCGCTCCACGGTCAAATGGCTTGCCCTCGTTGCGCTGCTTCTTTGGTCCTTCGCCGCACTTGCTCTCGTTGCCGCCAGGTGGATCGATCCGCCCACAACCGCTCTGCACGTCGAGCGCCGTATGCAAGCCTGGATGCACCACAAGCCCTATCGCGAACGCTACAACTTCGTTCCCCTCAACCAGATCTCGCCCGACTTCCAGCATGCCGTAATCTCTGCCGAGGATGGGCGCTTCTACCTGCACCACGGTTTCGATTGGCACGAGTTGGAAATCGCCGCCAAAGACGATATGGAAGGCGAGCGCACCCGCGGAGCTTCCACCATCACGCAGCAACTTGTAAAGAACCTGTTCTTCGGAACCGGCGGCTCTTTCCTCCGCAAGGGCGCGGAGTTCACGCTGGTGCCGGTGGCCGAGCTGGTCCTCGGCAAGCAGCGCATTCTCGAGCTCTACCTCAACATCGTCGAATGGGGTCCGGGAGTTTATGGCGCAGACGCCGCCTGCCGCACATGGTACTCGACCCCCGCCCATAATATCGGCCGGGATCGCGCGGCGCGTCTCGCCGCCATTCTGCCCGCTCCACTCAGGCGGCGACCCGAACGCATGAATAACTACAGCACCGTCATCCTTGGGCGGATGCGCCAGGTGGGCTGGTAATTCTCAGCAGCATTTTGACCTTGCCCTCAGAATGCGTATCTCTTAACCGGCCGGGTTTTGAGAATTAAATTCATCCTCGTTGTCGTCGTGGCGGTGGGAATGTGGGAATCGGCCTTATCGATTTCCAAGGTTTGTGGGAAGGGCGGAAAACAGC
>CAIWFH010000109.1 GCA_903911925.1 uncultured Acidobacteriaceae bacterium | reverse complement strand
CGATTCCCGAGAAGGGGCTGTGCATTCGGTGTGCACCAGCGCGGCGAGCGTTTTCGATGTACACAAGCTGCGTGATCTGTTGCACGGCAGCGAGAAGAAGGTGTGGGGCGATGCCGGCTATCAGGGACAGACTGGCGGGTGGCCCACCCTACCCTTTCCGGAAGCTGTTGCGCCACTACTCTGGGTACCTGTAGAAGGTCAAGACGTTGTTCCACCGTCGGATCGGCTGATGGGCGGCTTGTTTTTGAGGCTACCATGTGGTCATTCGAGGTTGTAGTAGTCGGTCCAGGGCTTGAGATACGCGTCGCGTTGCTCTGAGTCTTGCCAGTGTTTTGCGTAGGCCCATTCGCGCAGGGCGGTCTGTATGAAGCGCTCGGCTTTGCCGTTGGTCCTCGGCGTGTAAGGCCGTGTGCGGCGGTGTTTGATGTCGAGCGCTTTGCAGATCTCGGCGAACTGCCGTGAGCGATAGCTGGACCCGTTGTCGGTGAGCAGGGCGCGCACATGGATGCCGTGCGATGCGTAAAAGTCGTGGGCCGCGTTGAGGAAGCCGATGGTGGTGCCGGCCTGCTGATCGGGCAGGATCTGCGTGAAGGCCAGCCGCGAGTGGTCGTCAATGGCCACATGCAGGGCCAGGAAACCGGGATGCGACCGTTTGCCGCGCAGCCTTCCGTCACCGCGCAGGCTGACCTCGCTGAAGCGCGTCATGCCCTTGATATCGAGGTGGACTAGGTCTCCCGGCGTCGGGTGCTCGTAGCGCACCACGGGCGGCGGCGGGTTCAGGTCGCGCCACCGGCTCAGCTTTGCGCGGCGCAGGATTCGGCTCACCGAGGCCGCACTCAGTCCGGTGCGCAACGCGATCTGGTAGCCGGGCATGTGCCCACGACGAAGTGCAAGTACGTTTTCCACTAATAGGGAACAGGTCTGTCGCGGACTGCGGTGCGGCCGCGAGCTGCGGTCCATCAGCCCATCGCGCCCGCCGCTCTCAAAGCGCGCCACCCACTTGGCTGCCGTCTTGGCGCTCACGCGGAAGGCGGCTGCAGCCGCCTTCCGCGTCCTTCCCTCAACAACAACAAACCTGACCAAATCCACTCGACTGGGAAAGCCAAGTCGGGCATTCTTATGAATGTCCATTCGATCCCTCCGAAGACTCTAGTTGCTCGTCACAACCAGCTTCTCCGGTTCAAATCGAATGGACAACCTCTTGAAAGATCACAGGTGCTGAGTTGCTGTCTTAAGATGACTAGAATATGAGTCGTCGGGCCGGGTGGCACCAGCGGTGAGCCACCTCATGTTAGGGGAAGAGTTGGCGACAAACCGACCGGAAATGCGGCTCCCGACAAGGCCTAGCGCCGATGTCTCGTTTAGAATGGCCTCGATGTCAGGTTAGGGAATGAAATGTACGAGCAAATAGAAGATCCGAAAGAACAGCCGGAAGAGAAGAAGCGAACCGACTACACAGGACTCAAGATTGTGGGCCTGATCGCGCCCGTGTACTTGATCTTCGTTTACTTCGATAAACCGGATATGGGGTTGGCCGTCTTCATTATCTTAGGGATGACGATTCTTGCAATCAAGATCCGCTGGGATTTGAGGAGACATGCTTGGTTCTGGGCAAGCATCGTGCTGGTTCTGGCGCTTCATGTCTATCTGCTTATACATTTGCCGCAGAGGATTGTTGCTGCTCTTGGACCGCTTCATGCCATAGGCCTATTGCCTATAGGAGTTGCGGATCTTCTCATTACCCTGGGAGTTATATGGGTGGGGAGAGAAGCTCT
>CAIWFH010000108.1 GCA_903911925.1 uncultured Acidobacteriaceae bacterium | reverse complement strand
GCCGCGTTCATAAGAAGTTCCAGCCGATCAATGGGCGTTACAATAGATTCCCAGCGGAGCTCAGGCGCTTGTCCCGGCTGTGTCATCGACCAAGTCAGGCCGCTTGAGTAGCCGGCGGCGGTCCCTCCAACAAAGGGAGGTCACCGTCGGGTATAAAAGACAACGCGGTTAGCTGGCCATGAACCGCAAACTGGAGTAGCTCCAATCAATCTCGCTGAAGAAGGGGGTCGACAATTGAGCACAATCCCTCTTTTCAAAGCCACCATTGTTCCACGCAGTCTGGTTATCAGCCGCCGCTATCGGATGCGGAATTTGGGCGGTTCTGCCTCGAAAATGACAACGTTCAGATTGAGCGTACGAAGGACGGAGCGATCGAGCTGACCTCGCCAGCCGGTTTTTTCCCGGGGAGTGCCAACTCTGAAATCAATTTCCAGCTTCGCACCTGGTGGACGACGCATCATCGAGGACGCGCTTTCGGCTCGAACGTCGGGTTCTTTTTGCCCGACGGTTCGATGCTGACCCCGGATGCCGCCTACGTTCCGCCTGAGCAACCGGAAGGACTGACCGAAATCCAGCTCACGGGCTTTCCCTACCTTTGTCCCGCCTTCGTGAATGAACTGCTTCAGGCCACGGACCAGCTTGCGGAGACTCAGAAAAAGATGGGTCTCTGGATCGTAAACGGCTCTCAATTGGGCTGGCTCTTCGACCCGTACCAGCAGCAAGTCCTCCTCTACGTGCCGGGATCTGAGCCACTTGCAGTTCAGCACACCGCGCAAGGCTGGGGTCCGGTCGCAGGCTTTGCACTCGACCTCGCAAAAGTATGGAGTTGCCACGAACTATAAGCCGTGGCCCGGGACGCCAGAACCCACGACAGAGATCAGCGACACTTCACACCCCTTTCTGCCTTGGATTCCAGAGAATGGCGGGTCCTGGGACCCTTTGACGCTTTGCAGCGGTCAGTAGCAGTCCGTCCGTTGAGACAGGACATTTTCACACATAAATACAGAGTATTCCAAATCACATCTCTGTGAAGGAGAGCGGATGTATAAGGTTACAAGTTAACTTTTGGTGATGAAACGTCGATCGCTCGGCCGCAAGCTGCCACACAACCTCAAACGAGTGATCCAATTTCCTTAGCGCGCGATTTTTGACGTTTGGCGTAGTGACCCCTTTTATGCTAGATCATGATCCCGACTTTCTAGATGCGCACCTCGGCAACGCACATGCGAACGACGACGAGTTTTCAGTGTTACCTGATTACGAGTTCGAGCACAGTGCCACCGATGATCTGGTTGTTCAGCATGGCTTGGATACCCACGACCACACGTGGGAACTCGACCACGACACAATCAGCCAAGCATCGCATTCGATTGCTACAGTGCCCGGCAATGATTTTCACGCGATCGCGGCCGACCAAGCGTCACACGAACTGTCTGGCCATGCTTCCCATGCTGATCCCGTTGTGAGAGCACAATACGGACATGACGTCCACGTCCACAACCCAAATGCGCACTTCGAAGGTGACGGCGTATTCGAGTCTGTTACAGGTCAGCATCTTTCCGCAGAAACCCCTGTAAGCCTTGCGCGCGAACAAGGTTGGTTCGACGACGATGCCGGCACACTTCCCGCGGCTTTGGCCGGTGGCAACGAGGTCGGGAGCCATTCGCACCAGCATTATGAAGCCACTCTCGATGAGATAACTGATGCTTTGAGGCGTGGCGACCACGTCCTGGTCGCACTTGACGCCAACGAGGTTTATCGGCCTATTCATGATTCCGGAACGGGAGAGCCTGTAGAACAGGCCAACGCACCCCACACAGCCTTCGTCCGCGAAGTCCAACCAGGTCCGGATGGATCAACCAAAATCGCCCTTTCTCATCCCGGATCCAACGAGACCGTGGTAGTGGATGGGGAGGACTTTCTGAATGCCTGGCGCGACTACGGTAACCTGATTGTCACTACCCGAACCGGGGACGCGTAGCGTGCCCAATGCCGAATCGCTAAAATTGGGACCCGACTCCAGCCGACGGCTGGCGACTGCCCGTAAGCGCACAGAGATTGAAGATCTTGTGCGTGGCATTCACCGCATCGCTGGTCTCCGCGAAAGGGTCACGATCGAATCCGTGCCATTACCGCCTGTCCTTTCAATCAGCAAGGGTGAGTGGGTTATAACAGCGCTCCTGGTGGTGCCGACCCGCACCCCAAACGGTGTAAACGTTTGTGGTGCACCGTGGGCGGCGGTGCAGTGGCACTGGCCTTCGGGCAGCGCGGACCTTCTAGACCTGCGGCAAATGGAGGGATTCAGGCGAATGCGGGCGAAGGGCGTCCATCCTTGCCCGAACGCCCCACAAGGAAGCGCGACGTCACTTTACCAAGCCCTCGATAGCACACTCCAATCGGCTCCGACCAAGTCCCCTGGTTTGTCTTCCCTTTCGCCCTTTTATTCGAACCTTCTACCATTGGGACTCTACGAGTACTATTGGGCGCTCGTGCCATCGACACGGAGTTGGCTTCGGGCCCCAGCGCCATCCCATGGCCCCGAAGTTTCGAGCGGTGCCGACGGCGTGATCCACAATCTCCACGACTCCGTGCTGTGTTCCTTAGATCGCGCAATCGAGCTAAGCATTCAATTCGGATTCCGAGATATCCAAGAAGAACTGGAAGCCCTGAAGGCACGGCAGTTGGAATACGGGCGCACGCTGGCATTTGTGGGCGAGTTCAGCCGGGGCAAGAGCCACCTAATCAACCGTCTCCTGGAGCGCAACGTGCTCCCGACCGGAGTGCTGCCCACAACACAGGCCCTAACCTCGCTGTCGCATGCGGCGAAGGCAAAGGAACGTATTGAGATCGTGAGCCCGCAGGGTGGACGGGAAGTGCGTCCGCTTGTGGAAGCGTCTTGGTCGAACCTGGGTGCTTTCGATGATGATGGCAGCAACACCGAAATATCGGCGACAGTTCGGGTGCGAATGGATAATGAGTGGCTAAAATCGCTCGACGCCGAGGTCATCGATACGCCAGGATTGGGTGACCTTTGCGCGCAGCGCACTGCTGCAGTTGAGGATTTCCTATACCGTTGCGACGCCGTCGTCCTCGTTGTCAGCGCGAAAGTCCCGTTTGGAATCACGGAACGGACCTTTCTTAGGGATCACGTGCTAGCGCGCCACGTGCCCGCGATTCTGGTTGTAGTTTCCATGCTCGACCTCGTTCCACCGGGAGAGCGCTCCGCGGTCTTGCGAGACATCCAGCACAAAGTCAGGGCGGTCTCGGAGGAGATCCAGGTTTTGCCATCCCGAGCAGTCGGTGCGGAAACTGACGAAAGCGCGTTGGCGTTATTGCGGGCCAGTATTCAGACACTTCTCAGCCCAGCTTGTTGGAAAGAGCGCCGTTCGCGCCAGGTTGCAAGCCTCCTTTCCGATCACCTCTCGGTATTAGAGCAATTGGGCAGCTGTGGACTCCGGCAGGGCGCGGTTGACCAGGCGGAACGCGCTTCGACAGTCGCAGCAGCACGCGGACGACTGGAGTCCACCGGCCAGGAATGGCAGCACCTCTTGCTTGAACTTGATCGGCGATGTTTGAGGTCTGCAGAGGACTTCCGATCCCATTTGATGTCCAGAAGGGACGAACTCTCCGAAATGCTTTGTTTTGAGGTCATGAAATCCTCTGATCCGAAAACATGGTGGGAGCAGGATTTTCCATTCCGCATGCGGCGTGAGTTCGCCGCCTTAAGCCGCCGGTCCGAGGACTTCATGCAGAAGGCGATAACAACAGACTCGGAATGGCTGCGCCAAGAGGCACAGAAGCTTTTCGGGATCGAGGTGCTACAGCCCAAATCGGACCAAAGTGCGCTAGCCCCCCCGTCCGTCGATGAGAGTTTCAGGCGAACGTTGAACTTGACCAGTCTGAAGCATTTCAAAGAATTCAGCCTGATGGGGAGCGGAGCGGCCATGACATTCGCATACCTGCTCCAAGGCCCGGCAGCGCTGGCGATCGGCCTTGGGCTCGCCGTCGCCTACGGTGGAAGGCAGATGCTGGGAGGGAAAACAAAGGAGCAACAGCTAACGGTAGCTGAAAACATTTATCCGGCCATAGAGAGTGCTCTTGACAGCTACGGTGCTCAGACTGCGAGCCGTCTTCGAAGACTATACGTCGCACATGCTGAAAGCGTGAAGAGAACATTTCAAGGCTGGCTATCCGCTCAAGCATCAGCGCTGGAGAATACAGGAGGTCATGACGCCGTCGATTGGCAGCGCCTGATCGATTCCGCCGTGGCACTAAGTGCTGAGGTTGCGGGAACTCTCGAAGGAGATACAGTGTGGATCAGTTAGTGGATGAACCGCTGCAGACGAACGGATGCCAAGGTATCCCCGATTCATTGATGGAGTACGAGGGGTACGAGCAAAGGCGCGCGCGTCTTCTTGAGCTTTTGTGCCAACTCCGGGCAGCAACATTCGATCTTCACATAGCGGGCTTCTTAGAAGAGCTTGGTCGACTCCAGGAGCGGGTGAATGCAGACCAGTTCAAGGTCCTGGTCATCGGCAACTTCAAGACTGGCAAGAGTACGTTTATAAACGCGCTGCTCGGCGCGGACATCCTCTACACCGCAGCTCCACCTGCGACCGCATTCGTGACAGAGATCAAATTCGGTTGTCCTCCTCGCGCCCTGCTGCACTACAAGAAAGAGCACATGAATGGTCACGACGGCCCGCGGCAGATTAGCATTGAAGATCTCCATGAAGAGATTCGAATCAAGGACTACGAGCAGGATTTGGCACAACAAGATTGTCAATATGACCTAGCTGAGGTCTTCTACGAAGTCGACCTATGCCGCCATGGCGTAACCTTGATCGACTCGCCAGGGCTCAATGAAGCGGAGAGTCGGGCAAAGATCACCCTGGATTACTTGCCGGAAGTAGACGCTGCAGTATTCCTCACATCTTCAAACGCCGCTCTCGGGATGCAGGAGGTCTCCGCACTTCAGCACGTGACTTCCCTCCATTCGGCTGTTTTCCTGGTCTGCAATCACTTCGACGCTGTCCGTGCAAAGGAGCGGCCGGCATTGGTCAATTACGTGTTGGGTGTACTTGCAAAGCACACGAACCTATCGAAAGACCGGGTTTTCTTCACAAGTGCTCTTCGAGCATTGGAAGGCCGCCTCGACTCGGATGAAGCACGGGTTAGCGCTTCTCATTTGCCGGAGTTCGAAAAGGCACTCCATCGCTTTCTTACGCATGAGCGCGGAAAAGCCAAACTCCTGGGGGCCGCGCAACAACTTGAGGCTCACATTCGTGTCGGGCAAGACATCATTCCTGAGCGCCTTGCGTTGTTATCGAGAGGGCTCGAAGATTTGGAGGCGCGTTATCGTAGCAAACAGGAGCCACTACAGCGCCTCGAAATGGCTCGGCGGCTGATACTCGCTAGGTTCGGCATAATTTCGAAAGAACTCACGCTCCGTGTCGGCGAGGAGATGCGTGGATTCTTGAGACGAACGATCGACGGATTGCCAGCATGGGCTGAAGCTCAACCAGTGAATCTCGGATTTTTCGGTTTCTTTAGCGAGGAGACCCTAAAAAAGGAGGCCGAACCAATCGTCATTGCCCTTAGAGATCGGATTGCGAACGAAACCCGCACCTGGGCACAGGGCCCTATGAAAGAGATGGTCGAGGCTTTTCTTAAAGAGCGCACCAAGGATTTGGCCGAGGAAATCCGCCAATTTGACACGGCGGCCAACAAGATACTAGACCGTGACTTTGGCGAGGCTCCGGGATCGATTGGGGTCACTGGGGGCGCATCAATGGAAGCTTTCGTTATGCAGGCCATCCTCTCGGTAGCGGCACCCGGGGTAGTTGGCGCCCTGTCCGGAGTTGGATTTCTCTTTGCAGCGCACCCGATCATCGGGATACTCGCTCTGATCGTTACGGCACTTGTCACACTGTTCCAGATCGAGACTAAGCGTTCCGAATTCAAGGAGAACATCGCCCGAGAGTTCGGTGCCCAGATCGAGCGCGACCGGGACAAAATGGTAAGTGACGCAGTGGCCAAGGTCGATACGACTTTTGGTCGAGTTGGCGAGAGTATCGACGAGGAACTTCGGCGCCAGATTGGCATCATTCGCGGTGAGTTGGATTCAGTATTAGCGGAGAAACGGGCGGGAGAGGACAGCGTGGAAATCACACGACAACGGATGAATGTGATCGGAAGCGAGCTCGTGGTAATCAAGCGAAAGTTGGCGGACTTCGCCGAGGAAGTTGGTGCCGCGTGAACGGCACAAACAATCAAGTCGGCGGCCCGAACTCGCGCTCTGGCGGAGACTCGGTAATCGAAGATGTGTGGTCGGATCGCATTACGGCCCTTCTCAAACTGGCAGGACGGCGATGTGAATTGCACAACCGAGTTGGTGTCGATAGGAGGCGGGACGGGAGCACTTTGCGGAGTACTGGCTTTCGAGTCGCGATCATAGGAACGCCGAAATCTGGAAAGACCTGCATATTAAACAGCTTGATCGGGTTTCCCATTTTGCCGATGCCTGTGGTGCCTGTCTCAAGTGGACCGATTTGGCTGAAGTGGGGCGAAGAAAAAAGGGCCACCGTGCGCAACGGGGACGGAGCGGTCGGTGACGTAGAGTTCGCAAATCTCGAGTCTCCGGCGGAAACGGACAGTCTGGAGTTGCAATGGCCGCTGGCCCTATGCAAGAACGGCGTAGAGTTCGTCGAGGTTCCGGCTTCTTCCCGCGAGGATGGAACACCTCGCCAGGAACTCGAGACTGCCGATTTGGTCCTACTTGTCCTCTCCTGCCGCGCCTTGGCATCTAAGGCCGATCTTGCCTTGATTGAGTCGGCCGCGCACCTAGGGCTCACGGAGATTCTGTTCGTCTGCAATCATTCAGACGCCATCAGTCCGGAGGACATGAGAGGACTCGAACTGCGTTCTGCGGCGCTTCTGCAGCCTTGCACCACAGTTCCTGGACAGGCGGTCTTTTTCGTCAGCGGCATGTGGGCACTCGAAGGTGCGGAAGGCCAGGATCTTGGTTTGGTGCAGCGTTCTGGGATCGATGCGCTGCGATGCGCGATTGCCGACTACGTCGGCGCCAATCAAAAGCGGGCTAAGGCAATTAAGCTGGTTGCAACCGCTCGGCTCGAACTTGAAGCGATCCGGAGAACCCTCGAACAGGCCGGCGTTGTTGCGTTAGATCAGCAGGCCGACCTCGAGCGGCAGTCGCTCACTCTCTCGTCCGCGTTAGCGACGGTGGACCAGAAGCGGCATCTTATTTTGTCTCAGGCCAGCCAGTTCCAAGAGACCACGTGTGAAGTTGCGTTGCAGCGAGTGCAGAATTTTCTCCTGGATCAGGCGTCGGTGATTGAGAACCGGAACCGGTCCAATCCAACCATCATTGATAGCATTTCGGCGTCCTTGTCGCCGGCAAGCGCCGAGCGCGCGCGGCTCCGCGACATTGCGCTAGTCGAACGGAAGCTGAAACAGGCGTATCACGAGTGGGCTGAAACAGAACTCCTGCCTTCAATCGGCAAAAGCTGCGACGAGTTCGATAGAAACCTTGCACTCCCGATTGAAGATTTCACCTGCGTGATTCGCGAACTGCGTATTCGGCTGGACTTGGAGGGAATTGAGACTCCCAACGGTCTTTTCACGCGCATTGAATCGAAGCTCCGTCTGACCGATCTGGAGTCGACTGGCGTGGATTTCACAATCGTCCGACCGCCGCCGGAGGGCTCACAGGGCATTTCGTCCATCTTCTATACCGCCCTTGCGGTAGCTGTTACCTCATCGGCTGTTGTATCGGTTTTCCTCCATCTACCCATCCTCCTAACCGTTCCCTTGGCGTGCGGTGGGGCTACGATGTACTCTCATTCCCGCATCACCTCCATGTTATCGACAAATGGTCGCGGGCTGGCAAAAGCCACGGCCGATGCAATTCGGGATCAATCGAAGGAGATTGCGGGGGCGGTCGCCGGATCAGTCGCGCTGGAATTTGACCGCGTCATAGACGGACTGCGCAGTTGCGTCGGGCGGATGGCAGAAGACACAACCAACCCCGCAAGAGCAATGATCGATTCATTCCAAGGTCGCATCCAGGAGATCGGTGTGGGCGAATGCGCGCGTCGCGAGTCCTGGTCTGAACTCAATATCCTCCGCGCCAAGATCGATGAAATCGCATCGCAGATCGGATTGTTGGCGAGAGGATAGAAATGGTCGACTCGATTCGGAGCGTACCCCCCACCGCGCGGATATACGTCCGGAGTGAATTCGCGCCTCTTGTGGGAACATTCCGGAGGGGATAAGAATAGATGCTATTCATTGCTGGTCTCGAAACTCTGCCCCGCGAAGAGGCAGTGAAACTTGTCGCGCAGCTGAACGTCTTTAACACCGCGACACTGCTTCGTTGCGGCTGTGCCGACTTCGTGGGCAAGGTCAAAGGTTTTTTCGGCACGCTTCCACTTCTGGGGCGCTATCCGATTGTCGGTACCCCGATTGGCGCTGCAACCAACCGTCCGCTCTCGGAAGTGGAAAAGACTATCGAACTGGCACAAAAGGAACTAGAACTCTTGCCGGACGCTGAAATACAATCACGGCTGCGCCGCCATCTCGTCGATCTTGCTGAACTCCCATCGGGACGCAATACCACCGCGGTTGCCTGCGCCGTAGTCCTTCGTGCCGCGAAATCGTTTAAGATCGATTCAACCACCCATGCGTCGCCGCTGACACTCGAAAATGCGGTATTTGAAGCATGCGTGCGGGATTTGGTGGATCAAATCAAGGCGACTTTGGCGAAGGTGTCATCCGGTAATGCGGACCGGCTCGAGGCTCTTTTGCGCGAGGAGCTAAGCCGTATTAGCGCAGCGGACGCAGACGCAATTCGCAAGGCGACAGGGATCGAAGAGTTGTCGGCCAAGGCGCTGCTTAGTTTTCTGAAGACCTCGTCGAGCACAGCAATTGCGAGCCTCGTCGTGGGTAGCTTGGGTTTCGCGCCGTTCCTGGCCCTCACGACAGCGATGAAGGCGATCACCTTGCTCATCGGGGTTACGCTCCCATTTGCTACGTATACCGCCGCATCTTCCACGCTTGCTTTTCTGCTCTCGGGGCCGTTTCTACTTGCGGTTCTTGCCGTAATTGGTTCAGTCGGATGGAAACGGTCGGACAGCGCAATTCGCGATCAACTGGTGCGCTTGGTTATCTTGGTCGGTCGAGCCAATACACTTGGCAAGGGAGTGCCGGCCCTAAATGCTTGACCCTGTCACGTTCCTCGCCGGCTTCGATGAGTTACCTCTTGGCGATAGCGCCGGTGTGAGCCGCTGGCTGGATCAAGTTATCGCTCTGTCTGAAGACGGTGATGTGCGGATAGAGCAGGCGACTGTCCGTGAGCTTGCTTTCCGAAACACCTTGTGGCGCATCGAGCACGCTCTGCCCGAAGGTGAACAGGACACTATCACGACGATTCTGGGGCAGGTGGATTGGCAGGATTCCCGCGTACGAACCGCTGTTCACCCCGCAATTGAGCCCCGAAGTCTCCAGGAGTGCTTCAGGAGGCTGGGTGCGCTAGCGGGCCCGTCGGGAGAGGCGACGACGCCAGGCGCGGTTGCTGTCCTCGCGGCGCGGGGCCTCGCCGACACCTGCTCCGAAGATCAATGGGATTGCGAACACCATCTATTCACGGCGTTACTGGCTAGAGCCCTACGTGAAATCAGTGAGTACTTGAATCGGCTTTCCGTCACGCGCCTGAGTGAGATCACGGATTGTATCGGGATCGAGTTGAATCGGATAACGCCCACCGAAAGCGATGCCATCTCTGGAGCCACAATTCTTGGCCACCCGTCGGCTCAAGCCGTGGTCGATTGGCTCGGAGCAATCGATGACCGAATCGTGGCAGAGCGGCTTTCGAGCACAAGCGGATACGCGCTGTATCTGCTGGTGTCGATGGTGTTGCGCATTGTCACACGCGCGAGCGTGCCATTCGATATTATTCCAGACCGAGTCTGCGCCCCACAGGATGGTCGTGTATCAGATATCGCCGTATTTGCTGCACTCAGCGTGTTTTCTGGAGCAAGTTTCTGGTCACCACACCAAGTACTTGCCACTGCTGCCGCCAGGGCGGTCGTTATGTTTGGATACGGACGGCAACTCGCGGATGAACTGCAATTCCGGGCGATGCTTTCATCCGAGGAAGATCTCACGCTATTTCACACGCTCTCAGATCTCCGGTCCCTCGCTGAAATTCACCAGATGGCGCGACCGCTGTCTCGCATCCGTTGCGAATACCTTACCAATCCAGAAGTGATCATGGTTCTAGGCCTGTTGAGACTTGTGACTGACAGGCCCGGAACCGGCGCCGAGGAAGAACTTCTCCTTGGGCTGCAAGGCTTAGCACCATATGTAGGTTCGATCACAGCGTTGAGTGTCGCACACGAATTGATTCGGTTTGGAGACCGCTTTATTGGAGACCGGATCGATTCAGTCTTGAGAGCCACGCTCTTGGTCTGGAGTGATTTGGACGTCGCTCGCCTCTGTTACGGGCATGCTTCCGAATTTGGAGAAGTGCACCACAACGCACTAATGATCATCCTCACCGATCTGCTGGCGAGTGATGGAATGGAGAAATGGGCAAATGACTGAGGATCAAAGGCGGACCGATGTGCTTAAGGCTGAGGAGGCTGTTCGCCTGCTGGCCAAATCGCTCGCTGGTGCGGACACGTCCAAGAAGGAATTCGACGCTTTGACAGCGATCCTGTCGGCCGCTGCCGGCTCGGTCACCGAGGCTACTGCGACGCTGGGCCACCTGCGACATTTGATTGCCACTGAGCACGATGAGGCCGCGGCCACGACCGCGAGTACGGTGGAGAAAGCACAAGCCTCGCTGGAGGAGGCGACGACACGTCTGACCCAACTTGGAGGACAGGCAGTAACGGTAGCTGCTGAACAAGCGTCAAGTGCAGCGCGCCGCATGCGGGAACTTGAAGAGAACATGGATAAGGCGACAGGCCGGCTCGATGCGAGAGTCGACAAGGTCGGCCAGATGATCACGGCTCTTCAGAAGGATCTGGGCGAACAGCTTTTGAAAACCGCCTCGAACATCCAGACCAACACTACGGACTCTTCGAAACGGGCGCTGGAGGGGATTCGCTTGGGCGAGGAAAGCGTGCGCAAGCAGCTAGTAGTTTCAGTCTCCGAGTTAACGCAACGTCTAACGACCAGCCAAGCTCGAATTGAGAACGTGGTTAGTGAGCAGACCGCCGCAAGCACGAGCGAAATTCTAAAGGCCGTGGACACAGGAGTGCAACTGCTCATGCAACGCTTGGCCCGGGCACAGCAGCAGATACGGAGCGGTGCCGAGGCAGAACACAAACGGAGTCGGACCTTGCTGTTCAGACTGTATTTCGTTGAAGGTGCCGTCGTCCTCGGCATTGTGCTGCTGCTCTGGCGGCATTGGTAATGCAGGATGCCACTCTCCAACTGACGGACGCCCAAGTGGGTGAAGACGATCTCGAACAGCGAGATCGGGATGATTATGCGAACGCGTGCGTGGTCGCCGCGGCGCTAAGGAAGTGCGACCGGGGTCTCGACTTCGTTGAGTCGGCAGTGTCCCGCTTCTCGCTTCCGGACGAGGATCGCTCCTTTTTGAAGGAGCAGATCGGTATGATAAGGAGCCGCCGCCTCGACCCAAACATCTACCTGGCAATTGTTGGTGAGTTTAGCAGTGGAAAGAGTACTCTGATCAACGCGCTTCTCGGAGCAGAGCTGCTGCCGACCGGGGCAATCCCGACCACTTCAGCCGTAACGAAGATTCACCACAGCCCCCACGTTTCAGTCGAAGTCTACTTTCGAAAGAACTACGACCAACCCATAATTCTTTGCTCGACTGCCGTACCTGTCGCGGAGATTGTAGCGCTTCTTGAGACGGTAATGTTGGACCCAGAGAAAGCCGCTGACATTGCCGAAATTCGCGTCGGCTATCCTTCACCATTTCTGGCCAATGGAATCGTCATTATAGACACGCCTGGGTTTGACGCTCCGGAAGCGGGCCACGCTGAAATCACCAAACACGTCGTCGGCTTTATCGCTGATTGTGCGGTGGTGTTGACCCCTTCGTACAGCCCTGCGAGTCTGAAGCTCGTCGATTTCCTGAACGGCTACCTTAGGCCATACCTCCATCGATGCGTTTACGTCGTCACGATGATGGATCGTTTTCGCGGAAAGGACAGAGAAGCCGTAGGAGAAACTGTCTTAAGCGACGTCCGACGAAGGCTGGGCGACGGCCTCAAGCTGCAAGGCGTTCAGGTCCAACCCGTGGCGGCTCGAATCGTGCTCGAAAGGCTATCTTCCAGCGATATCTCCGCTCCGGAACTGGCTTGGGCTGAGCGGTTTCGCGAGTTTGAGAGAGAACTCGAGATCCGGGTTAAGCGAGAAAGAGCGAGTGCTATCGCGGAAAGGATTGCCCGGCTGCAATGTGAAGCTCTCGGACGAGTTGAGAGCCATCTCAAGCTAGCAGCAGATCGCTTTGACCAGCGAAAAGAACGAATCGCCGCCGGCTTCATACCCGATGTGCCGGCCTTCACGCTACAGCAACGGTTGACGCTTCAGAGCGGAATGAGATCAATTAGCGACCAAGCGCTCGACTCGGTGTCGAAGGAAGTCGCCAGCCACTGCAAGTCCAGCTTGGCAAACATCCGCGACGCCATCTTCTCGGCGTCCACCACGGATGCCGTCACTTCTGCGTACAATTCTGGCCCTGGAATGTTGAGGGTTGAAGCCCACGCTACGAAGGACGCATTGGCGGGAATTCTGGCTGACGTTCAGAATCGCGTTCTCGCGGCTATGAGGACCTTCGACACAGCGTTCGAGCATACATATGTGCGCCTTGAAAAAGCCACTGGCGAGACGCTTCGGATCCCTGAGTTGCCATCGGACGGCATAGAGTTCAGATTGGCGCCGCCTGCACCAAGCATGCCGGAACTCCCCACACTTCCGGTATTACAGCGAATCTGGGAATGGTTTTTTGGCGCCGATATTAACGAATGGAAGGATAGATCATGGAAGGGATGGGAACCCGAAGTGTCTCGGTACTTCTCCAGGATCGAACGGGAAGCTCGCGACGCGTGTGACAGTTATCTGAAGACTACAGGCAACTCTTTGGACAGCCGGATCAGTCATTACGTCCACACATATAGTCAGATTGTCGCTTCTATAAGGGAGCGAGAGGACCACGAGGTGTTGCGAATGCTCATGCTCTCTAATCTGACGCAGCTCTATGTTGTAGAAGCTCAAAGGCAGGCCAACTCATTGCTCAGGGTTAAAGCTGACCTCGCCACATTGGCCTGAAGGGCCGTCCAGTAACGCCGGCCCGATCTGGCGCCGCGCGATTCACTGAAGCTGGGCAAACCATTCCCAAAACTCGTTCCACAGCAACAACTGCCAACAGGAACGGTTCCCGGAACATGCCTCTCGATACAACGTCCAGAGAATTCCGAACTTCGCCGTATTCGCTCGCGGTAGCCTTCGGTTTCAGCAAGCCGGTCTGGTGCCCGCCAATACGATGAAAAGTTGACTTGCACGCGCAGCTACCTGGGGATGACCGTTCTCAGAGGTCAGCCCTGATCATCGCTTGAGAATCCAAGCGTGATTTTCGGGGCTCGGTCGCCAGGAACTATCCAGTGGTTTTCATGAAACCACGCATCCTTCAAGATGCTCCGGGCTGCGCGCCGCTGCTCTCGAGCTTGTCGGAGCGCGCATTGATGGAACTGAAGGCAGCCTTGACCGTCTTTGACCAGTACGGCACCATACCCCACTTCATGAGCGTCAAAACACGTTCGCCCGCGTCATGGTCGAGCCGGACGACAGGCTGAATGCTGTCCGGAAAAATGTTGTAAGACGGCGCAAGGAGCGTCGAGTTGATCTCGTAGTACTCGTCGTTGAACACATCGGCGTTGTGGGTATGGAACCACTCGGCGATCCGTTGTTTGTCCGCTCTCCGTCCATACCGTCCGCACATGAACCGAGATTACCACCTTACAAATGGCCTACGCGATCCAGAATCATTCGCGCCAGGCTCACGCTCTCGGAGACTACGGCGGTGAGTCGAGGTGAAGCGCGGCTTATGTCGGGGTCCCGCGCCAGGCGAACGGCAGCGATAATCGCGGCAGCAATGACCAGGGTAGACTTCATACGCGCCTGCTCTTCCATCTTCTCCGCCCAGGCCACCCGCTCCCGCGCAATGGCTCGCTTCATTTCGCCCATCAGTGCCCCGCGGTTCGCACCGGCTTGGGAGCAACTTTGTACGAGAGATTTTCTTGGAAAATCTCGGATGGAAGGTAGTTCCTCTTCTCTCCGCAGAGCGGGCAATGTGCGGCAATCCGGGAATCCGGCATCGTGCCTACGGGAGCGGGATGTTCTCACTGTATTTCTTGCCGCGGATCGTGAAGACGTGCTGCCGAGTTTGCGGAAAGTTGAACACGAATGCAAGTATAGGCAAATAAAAGACGAAGATGCAATGTGGATTTCTCCGGAGCTGAGCCTAGGCAGATCGTTGAAATGTGTCAAGAAGGATGTAACTTAAATAATTTCAATGGCTTATGGCGAGGCACGTTGATTCGCAAGCGGTGATTTGGCAGTATTGAGGCCAAAGTGATCGGGCGCTATGCAAATCGCGTCTTCCCCCACCCTTCACATTGCATCCGGTTTGCTAGGGCAGTTCTGTGAGTGTTTCCAGTTCTGCTTTACGAACCGCTCCCGCTTTCTGTGATCGGCTCGCGCAGTACCAGCAGTGAGAGGGCTGCGCCGTACGCCGGCAAGCCGATCGCCGTCTCCCATACGCGGGCGCCCGGCCTCAGTCCTTTTTCGAAGAACCATGCCGCGGCGGGCACGGCCTGCGGCTGCTTCGGAAGCGATTCTCCGCGCATCCACCGCGACGCCAGCGTGGCCTCATCGAGACGCCCCTTCCGCACCCAGCGCACGAAGCTCGCAGATGGCGTGTACCACCGCGCCCTGCCTTCCTGGGACCACACTACGGCTGCGGGATAGGTGGTCAGCGTCATGAGACGGACGGCCGACGAGCTAAGGGAAGTTTCACAGGCGGCGGCGATCGATTGGATGGCCTCCATCGAGGGCTTGGACTCCACCCATTGCCGGATCGCCACCAGCGGCATCAGGATCTCCGCCGCGAAGCGGTTGGCGGCACGCTCGGCGGGATCGAGGGCCCGCTGCCAGTTTTCGATCCGGCCCGCGATGCATGGCATGGATAACTCCTGCTGGCCGGGTAGAACGTGGTGACCGATTTCATGGGCCAGGGTGAAGCGCCGGCGGGATTCCTCCTTGATTCTGGAGTTCAGAACGATGTAGCCCATGCGCGAGCCCGGAACGCG
This sequence comes from uncultured Acidobacteriaceae bacterium, assembly GCA_903911925.1. Taxonomy (GTDB): domain Bacteria; phylum Acidobacteriota; class Terriglobia; order Terriglobales; family Acidobacteriaceae; genus Telmatobacter. The sequence goes on along the minus strand of CAIWFH010000108.1, from coordinate 23,776 downwards.
CAGCAGCGCCCCTTCGTAGCTTTCGGCTTCGCGGTAGCGGATCTCCAGGCCCAGCTCGCCAGCGATCTCGTTGAGCCTCTTTCCGCAATCCACACCGAATCTTTTGAGAAACTCCGCGCTGACCAGCGCGGGCCAGTCCGGCTCCTCGCCCTGCCGGCTTCGCAGAGCCTGTTCTTGAAGCTCAGTGGCGAGCTGATCCAGGTCGCGCTGATCCTGCTCGGCAAGACTACCGACTCTACGGTAGGCGCGGCTGGCCTCAAGGTGCGTGGGTATCGCGAAAGGCGCGAGAAACCGCTCCAGCCAATGCTCGGCAAAAGCATGCGCGATGCCCGGATCCGGTGATTCCTTCTGCGCGGACAGGGTTGAAGGCTCCGTTGCGGCGATGGCCTGCTGCAAAGACAATGGCACCGTTCGCCCGGCGTGACTTACGTCTTCGGCCAGCCGCTGCGCGGCTTCGTGGAAGCGCGCCGTAGCTCGTGCCGGATCGATTCCACAGCTCTCGAGCGTCCGACGCAGTTCTTCACGCCCCAGGCTTTCGTCGCCCTCACCCAGCAGCGCAGCCATGCGGAGGATTTCCCGCTCCGGCATTTCCGCCTTGCCCTCAGCCATGCTCTGCTCCCTTCAGTTGACGCCGGGACGCCAGACTCGTGAGCCTTGTCTTCAGTCTGCGCTTGCGGTTTTCGATCTCCGCAACAGGCACGGCGAGCATCCGCGCCAATTCCAGATTGGAGAAGGCGTTGTAGCCGTCCATCTCCAACTGGAGCCGCAAGATCGCCTCCAACTCCGGCTCTTCTCGAAATTGCTTGAGCAGCCACGCCGCTTCCTCATGTCGTATTGCTTCATGCTCGGGGTTGGCGGAGCGCGCCGGCATCTGGTCGAGCGGCACGCTTCCCATCGCTTGAGCACCGGCGTCCTGCTCCTCGCGGTCGGGAAATACCGTAGTTCGATAGCGCTTGGACCGCACCAGATCGAGAAAATCCCGCTCCAGGACTACGCGGAGATAGGCTGCAAGGCCCGCAGTCGTCGCCGTCCCCTTGCTCTCTGACCAGACGACCGTGTGAACACGAGGATCGAGGAGCTTGAGCAAGGTTGCGCTCGCAAGATCCGCGGGGCTGTCCCCACCCGGCAACACGATATCTCCGACTCCCAAACACGTGGCAGCGGCGATCAGATGGCGCGCATGCAAGGTCAGGCGCTGCAGCACCTCTTCCAGGTCGACCTCGGCCAGCGGAAGCTGCGTCAAGACTCCTCCTGCGCGCCGCGCGAAATCGATCGCCTTCCCGTATCAAGAGATTTTCACAAAAAGATTCCCGCGGCAAGCCGCAAAATCGGCCCTTCCCATTCGCATAAGAAGTATGCGGCGAATGGTTCGGTCGCACTGGAGTAGGAGAAGCGGCAATGTTCATATCAAGGTCTTTCACTGGACGAGATCCGTAAAACTGATCCAGAGCCATATTCCGTTATGAAGCTGGCGTTTCGCTTTACCTAGGATCGAAGCGACCGAAGCTATCGGCGGTTTGGCAACGGCGGCAGTCATCAAATTTGAAGTGATCAGCCCCGGAAGATCTCTATCGAGGCGCATATGGCAACTCTCCCCCAATTGCCAGAGCGCTCCCCAGAGTGGAGTGCGGAAGCCATGGCCATGGCTGCTCAGGCCAAGGTGCTTTCTGGATCCAAGCTTGAGCAGCTTGTAGTCCGCCTGCAACGCCACAGCGGGCGGCCCAAGGAGGCCTGCTGGCGTTTGATCATCCAGTACGGAATCAAGGGACGGCAAGACCATCGACGATGGACCGAGACCGAGATTGAGATCGTTCGCGAAGAACTAGTGAAGCGATCGATTGAAGAGGTAGCGAAGAAGATCAATCGGACCCCAAAAGCGATCCAGAACATGCTTAGGCGAAATAACCTCAGCGTGCGCGACATCCGATGTGACCTGTTTTCAGTGCAAAGCTTGGCAAGCGCGCTCCACGTCCGCAAGTCGGAGGTTGTCTTCTGGATTGAACAGAACTGGCTCCAGGCTTCCGTTGTCAATCAGGGCAAGCGGCGCTCCTACAGCATCACACCCGACGCGCTGAAGAAACTGTATAGGAACCATCACAGAGATCTTATGAAGCGCGGCATTCGAAACCTGGCCCTTTTCGAGGCCTACGTTGAATTCTGCTTTGCCCCCAAACATACCGTCGGCAAACAACTGTTGGCCGTCCGACAAGATAAGCGGGAACGAGCCGCATTTGCAGCCGCTGTTGGAGACGAGGCATCCGGCGATGAAGAGGAGGATGAAGGAGATGAAGGCGATCAAGACGAAGATCAACGCTATGGCCTTGCAATGGCGGAATAGGGTTCCACTGCGGGAGAAGCGGGGTGCCGGGACGAATGAAGTTTGTCCGCAGTGTAGTGCACAATTTACCCCGTCTCGGCCATCGTTTCGAGAAATGATCCTCGCAGCTGTTTGCGGAAGCCTGCTGCAATTGATACTCGTGCCGGCAGGCTGGATGGCCGAACGGTGGATTGAGCGGCAAGGGAATCGAATCATGGACTATATGAGCTGGCACGAGCCACTCGACAGCTGGATTATGTAAGGAATCCGAAGGGTGAGCGCAATTTCATAGAGAGAATGAAGCGAAATTCCACCTTTTTCGACCGCTATGAACGGTGACACCGGACTCCCGTTCGATCATCACCTGTGTTTGCGCGAGATCCAGTGTGAATTTGTTATCGGGGGAAAGCCTATTCCTGCCCCCTGACGTTATCTGGTCAAGACGCCCACCAACTCGATCTTCCGTCGCACAAATTCCAGACCTCGCCGGATTGGTCTGCTGAAATGTCGATGGAGACCATCCGTGCCTTCTGGTATCTGCGACTTACCGACCACGGGGGATCTGTCACGGCAGAGGTCGCGGTCGTAAATCCTCGGTTAGTTGCGATCGAGGGAGCTGAAAAGGGCAGAGATCACCCAACGCCTGCTCCTCTATAAAGCTCACCGACTCTCTCCAATCGGTTCATGGTGCGAACTGCTGCCAGCACATGCGTTGAATCAGTACGCTGTTGTCCTCGCCTTTTGAGAAGCCTCAGATCATGCGCGCGATTCAGCAGAAGATCAAGAAGTTTCATCTCCAACTTGCCATTGATCAGCCGTGCGCGAAACCCGCTCAGAACAGGTTAGTCAAAGCCCGCATCGTCCAGATCCAAACCAAGCGCATACTTGCAATCGATGCGCCCGCGCACGGCGTCCGCTGCCTGCCGGTCAGAGAGGCCTTCCATAAATTGCAGTACGGTGACCAGCGCAAGCCTGCCTGGCGCTTCCCCAGGTTGACCTCTGCGAGCAAACAGACTGGTGAGCTGCATGTCATCGTACACACAACCCAGCACCTCACCAACGCGAATGCAGGCGCAGCCTTTCGGAAATGCCGCCTGCGCTATGCGCCGCGTTTCTTCAGGAATACCGAATGCCGCTTGGGGTTTAAGTGACATGGCCATATCTTCAGAGATAAGACAACTTACGCCGCATACAACTCGACGCGAGAACCATAACAGTTAACATTTGGCCTGAATTCGCCAACAGTGTCAACATTGATACTGGTGGCGAATTCAAAGTGCATGCATCGACATTTGCACTCCGTTAGCAGTTCAAGATCATGCTCGCCTTTCGGGTCGAAGGAATCCTATCGACCTTTGACTATCGGAAAATATCTGCGAAATGTTGATAGGCTGACGAACGGCGCACTTGGTCCTTCAACCAAAGCTGGCGCGAAATGCCGCGGCTCATCGTGAAGTCGGGCAAAGGGCCTCGGCTGACGTTGAGCCAAGATCTGAAAACTCTGTGCCTAATGTCATCAAACCGTGTATCCTGTTTACAGCGATAAACAAAGATAAAAGAGCAGATTTCTGGCTTTGGCGCCAGAGCTCGCAGGGTATTTTGGGCTGAGTCCCGGCAAAACGCGCGAAATGGCGCCGCTGGTCGGAATGGCTCGTCTCGAATAGGCGCGGCAGAGCTGCGCTGGATGGTTTCACTATGCCGATAATCGACCCCATGGTTTCAGCTTTTGAGCATGAAGATTTGCTTCCGGCAACCGGGAGACAATGATGTCTACGTTTGTGTGGCTGGATTACTCGGAGCACGAGCGGCGAAAGATGCTCGATGTGGTCGATCTTTTCAGAGAGCACGATACGCGGGACGAGCTCGGTATTGGCTCTGTGCGCGACGCATTTGCAGATATGCTGTTCCCGGGTACCAGCACCATCATGACCCGAGCGCGCTACTTTCTTCTCGTAGCTTGGACCTACCAAAGGCTTGAGAAACGGCAGGTCGCCTCGGCTGAGATGGCACAGCGCGCGCGGCAGGCTGAACTGAACCTTGTCGAGCCGATTGAGCGGTCCGACGACAATGATGGGAATATCGGCAGGGTGGCAAGGAAATCCCTGAAACGACTTCCGAGTAGTGTTTATTGGCAAGGGCTCAGTGTTTGGGGAGTTCGGTCCTTTCGTGGAGCGCAACTCCAGTATCACCGTAGCCTCGATCGATATTATGCACAGCTCAAGCGGCATGGTGGACGCGCATCGGAGCGTGACGCAGAGCATGATGATTTGATTTCACCCAACTGGCATGCGGGGATGATTCTTCCGCCAACTGACTTCCCAGCAGAGTGTTCTTTGAGCCTCACGCGACGGGAAGCAGAATACCTAGCCGAGCGCATCCGTTTGAGTCCGGCCTGTTCCGGCTCGCTACTTGCGGAACTGGTCGCAAGGCAGCAACGCAGCGACAATGTTTCGTTTGCGTGGGAGAACCCGAATTGCGCCGAACTTCCACCGAGATTGCTTGAAAAGCTGGATCATGCAGAGAACTTCTCGGAGGTTATGCACGGCGCTCCATTGCTCTATAACTTGATTCTGGCTGAACAGGCCCATATGCCAGATAGCGTTACGAAGTACCGTAGAGAATTCGAAGAGTGGGCTGAATTGCTCGCCGCACACTCTCAAGGGCTATCGCAATGGAACAGAGTACGTTTTTGGGAACTGGTTCGCTCAGTTAATCCGAGAATTTCATCGTCAACCTTTGAGTTCATCAATGCATGGTGGACGCTCGCGTTGACGGGAAATGCGGCGGGATTGTGCGATGGTCTCGCAGCACGCGTCATGGTTCGGGACCGTGAACGCAAACTCAAGAAGAACCTCGCCCGAATAGACAATCCACGTGCGCAGGAACTGTGGACGGGTGATTCCGGCTCTGCCCAACTGGATTTCCGGTGGCGCATTACCCAACGGCTACTTGGGGACATTTTCGACGGTCTGGAGGCACGTGATGCTTAGACCGGACGAAAGACAACATTTGATGGAACTGCTTCGGCCTCCGGGCGGCTGCCAGCTCGACGTCGCCGTTGGTACTACGTTCTCACTCGATCTGATCAGCGCCCTAATGCTGCCACTTTCGTTCGCCTTTTTCGATTGGGAGCACGCGGATGGCGAATTGGTTGCGGATCCGCTAGCGTTATTGGAAGCGCTAAGGCGCTATGGAGATCGATTCACGATCTTCTGTCAAAGCGGGCAAATCCGCTTGCCTCCCAAGTATCCGCCGCTCCTCACGTTTCTGGAACCATGCATCTATAACGTAGAGGCGCCAGATGCGGAAGGCGTATTTCACCCGAAGGTATGGGCTCTGCGCTTTGTCGCAGACGACGGGGCAATTCGGTACCGCGTCCTCTGCCTAAGCCGCAACTTGACGTTTGATCGCTGTTGGGACACCGCTGTCGCGATCGAAGGCGAACTCACTGATCGGTTGAATGCCATCGCGTCGAATCACCCTCTCGCCAATTTCGTCGCGGCGTTGCCCGGTCTGGCGCGAAGGCCGCTCCCGCGTGCGCGTCGCGAGGGGATAGCGAAGATCGCAGACGAACTTCGGCGCGTTCGCTTTAGCTGGCCTGACGGTTTCGATGAAAACAATTGTCGCTTCTGGGCCGGCGGGCTGAACGGACGAACCGTGACACCCTTCGGCTCGCGATGTGACAAGGCTTTGATCGTCTCACCGTTTCTTTCAAATCCCGTAATCAAAAACTTCCTGGATAGCACAGACGAAGCCCATCTGGTGTCCCGCCCCGAAAGTCTGCAGCAATTGCCACAAGATACTCTAGGTCGTTGCGCGAGCGTCAGATTTCTGGTACCGACACTTGTGGAGGAATTAGATGATGACGTTCTTCCAGGAGGGGGTGAAGTATTGGATGGATTGCACGCGAAACTTTTCGTTATCGATCATGGCTGGGATTCGAGTATTTTCAGTGGCTCGTTCAATGCAACCTTTCACGCATTTCAGCATAATGTCGAGTTTATGGTCGAACTCGTGGGCAAGAGAAGCCGCTTCGGCGTGGACGAGTTCCTCCGACAGGTGAAGGGTGAGACAAATTTCGCTGACCTTCTCCAGACATTTGACGTGAATGCGGATGTTACGCCAGTGGACGCCACGTTGGAGCAGCTCGATGATCTTATCCAGACAGTGAAGCGGGGTCTCGCAAAATCAGATCCACGGCTGGTCGTGACGGCGCACAGCGAGAAAGATCTCTTCGATATGAAGATGGAATCGGATAGTATCCCGGAGTGGCCCGATGCGACGGTGGACGTTCGCGCATGGCCGATCACGCAGCAAGAGGAGAGGGGCCAGCCACTTGGCAAATCGATCATTTTCTCCCGGCTATCATATGGTGGTCTAACGCCGCTTATTGCCTTTTCAGTCAAGGTAAGAATGAATGAGAAGGAGCGCCGATCGGTGTTCGTGATGAATCTCGACCTTCAAGGCGCTCCGGAAGATCGACAGGATCGTGTTGTTCGTTCGCTGATCGAAAACCGGGATCAATTCCTCCGTTACATTCTCTTCCTGCTTGCCTGTGGTGATGAGGCCACGGCTTCTTCGGGCGATCTGCGGAAGCTACTCCAGTCTCCGGAGGATTGTCAGAACCGAGGCCCACTGAATCCCCATCTACTGGAAACATTGCTTCGTGCCCTTCATCGGGGCCCAGAGCAACTCGAGCGTGTGGCGTCCTTACTGGATGTGCTTCGAAAGCAGACTGGCAGCTCTGAGCTACTCAGCGATGACTTCCAAAACATCTGGGAACCCATTTGGGCTGCTGCCCAGCAGGCCACTGCGAAATGAGCACACGTCCCGACACCGCATCCGCTCTTGCAGGCTTGAAGGATTTTCAACGCGCCACGGTAGACTATGTCTTCGACCGGTTCTACGGCCCTAACCCGACTAGACGGTTCCTCGTCGCGGATGAAGTTGGATTGGGCAAGACCCTCGTCGCACGAGGCGTGATTGCGCGAACGATCGACCATCTGTGGGATAAAGTTCCCCGCATCGATGTGATCTACATTTGCTCAAACGCGGATATCGCTCGCCAGAACATAGACCGGCTACGGATTCCGGGATGCGCGAAGGCTGCGCAGGCAACGCGACTCACCTTGCTTCCCCTCCAAATGCACGACCTCGAGCGCAACCGTGTAAACTTCGTTGCGTTGACGCCTGCCACTTCTTTCGAGCAGACCGGCGGCGGCGGTCGCATGGATGAACGGGTTTTGCTTTATTGGCTCTTGGACCGCGCCTGGGGAATTCGCCATTCGCGTGCTTCGCTTTATGTGATGCGAGACTATGCGGGGATCGCTTCGTTCGAGCGGAGCGTGGATGCGTTCGACTTCCGTAAGCTAAATGAGCAGATCGCAGACGAGTTTGTCGTCAGCTTGACAAAACATGTACAGGACGATGTCGACGCCGGTAGGGCGGATTTGCGGTCGCGCTTCGATCAGCTGCAAGGCATTTTTTGTAGGAGCAACTCTGTAGTGCCGCAGGACGCTTCGAAACTCCGAACGCGCTGGATCGGCGAATTGAGGCGCCTCCTCGCTCGCGTTTGCCTCGCGACGTTGGAGCCAGATGTGATTATCCTCGATGAGTTTCAGCGATTCAAGCATCTCCTCGAAGAGGATTCAGAAGCCGGAGAACTTGCGCGTGACTTATTTGATTCCGAGGCCGGAGAGGGTTCGCGCGTACTGTTGCTTTCGGCTACTCCGTATCGCGGCTTGAGTCTCCACCATGAGACCGATGACGACCACTATGAGGACTTCCTTGGACTGCTCGCATTTCTGGAAGACGGCGATGCGGCCGGCTGCAAGGAGATATTGGCAGAGTATCGCGCTGCTCTGCCCGCGGTGACAACGCCTGATGGGATGACGCGGTTACGAAGAGCAAAGTCAGCTCTCCAGCAGCGCCTGGGCCGAGTGATGGCACGCACGGAACGTTTGGCGTCTTCGAAAAGTCGTGGCGGGATGTTGTTAGATGCGCCGCCAGCCGATGCCTCGCTGCATGCCGTCGATGTTCGCGGTTTTCTGGGTGCACAGAGCATCGCGGACATTTTGGAACAGGGAGATGTCGTCGAATATTGGAAGTCCGCACCATATCTGTTCAATTTCATGGAAAACTATGCATTGAAGCGCGCGTTCAAGTGCACGCCCGAAAAAGATAAGATGGTCGGCCTTGTACGGAAATTTCCCGAGACGTTTCTTGATCTGGAGCGCTCGCGTGCTTATGAGCCACTCGAGCCCGCGAATCCACGTCTGCGCGAGCTGCTCTCTGAAACGGTAGATCGTGGAATGTGGAGGCTGCTTTGGATGCCGCCTTCGCTCAGCTACTACGCCCCGGATGGGCCGTTCGCAGATCCAGAACTTGCCAATGTGACTAAGCGTTTAGTTTTCTCCGCATGGCACATGGTGCCGCGCGCCGTCGCATCGCTCGTTTCGTACGAAGCCGAACGACGAATGATGCGAGCGTCCCATCCGCGAGCGCAGTTGACGCAGGATGATTGGAAGAAGCAGCGCGGCTTGTTGAGATTTAGCACATCAGATGGTCGGCGTACAGGTCTGCCGGTGCTTTTGCTTGTCTACCCTTGTCTCGTATTCGCGCGCAACTGCGATCCTCGAGAGTTGGCTCGCGGTGCCTGCCTGACTGCTGAACAGGTACGCGACCTATTGGCAGCTCGAATAAGTGTGTTGATTGAGGAGCTTGGTTTCGATTGTGAGGCCGGTAGCCCCACTGATGAACGCTGGTATTGGCTTGCTCCGATGCTGCTGGACTTCAAGGCATTTCCGGACGACGCGCAAACCTGGTGGGGCCGTGCGGAACTGGCTCAGTTGTGGGCCGGTATTGAAACCGGCGACGAAGATGAAGGTTGGCCGAGCCACGTCGAGCAGGCGAAACGAACGCTCGACTCTGTCCTCTCTGGCGAAGAGAAGCCAGGAAGGCCTCCGGCCGATTTGGCCGATGTTCTGTCGCTCGCGGCTTCCGCCGGGCCTGCGACAGTCGCGATGCGGGCCTTTGCTCGCGCAAGCAAATGCGATCCAGCAAGTTGCGTTCCCTTGCGCGACATGGCTGCGCGCACAGGAAAAGCCTTCCTCTCCCTTTTCAACCATGCGGAAGTGATCGAAATGGTCCGCGCCGAATTCCGGGGCGTACCTTACTGGCAAGGCGTGTTGAAATATGCGCATGCCGGTGGACTGCAGGCTGTGCTCGATGAATACGCCCATCTGCTCCGAGAGTCTCTCAGCGCAGCAGCGCTGTTGCCGGCGGCGATCGCGGAAAAGATTGGAGCGGAGTTTATTTCGGCGCTTACAATCCGCGCCTCATCGCTGCGCCTTGATGACGTCACAGCTCCGCGGTATGCCAGAGAGGTAAAGCTCACCTCCGAGTCAATGCGCATTCGCTTTGCCATGCGTTTTGGGGGTGACCGTTCCGATGAAGAAACGCCGCTCGTTGTTGGTGGCGCTTCTGCGAGCACGCGCAAGGAGCGTGTGCGCGCGGCATTCAATTCGCCGTTTTGGCCGTTCGTGTTGGTTTCAACCTCGGTCGGGCAGGAGGGCCTTGATTTTCATCACTACTGCCACGCGATCACCCACTGGAACCTGCCTTCGAACCCTGTCGATTTGGAACAGCGCGAGGGGCGAATACATCGGTATAAGGGGCACGCAGTTCGTAAAAATATTGCGTCGGCATTTGCAGCCAGCGCCTTGCACAACACTGATGCGGATGCGTGGGAGACTGCTTTTGAGCTAGGTCGTACAGGCCGAGCTGCAGATGAAAATGATCTCGTCCCTTATTGGCTCTTTCCGGGCGCCGCGAAGATCGAGCGGCATGTTCCAGCACTGCCGTTCAGTAGAGAGGTTGAACGTCTATACGGATTGCGCCGTGCTTTGGCAATCTACCGTATGGTCTTCGGTCAAAGCCGACAGGAGGATTTGATCACCTATTTGTTAGCTCAAATTCCTGAGGATGAGCAGGCTGAGATTGTAGAAGAGCTCCAAATTGACTTGACTCCAAAGAATCTTATCCAAAATGGACAGTACCTCGGCGATGTGGAAGAAACCGTCCGTAATACCGCGGAATCGGAGGATAGGGAACTGGTAGTCGCGCTCTCAGTCGCAGATTAAGGGGTCCTCTCAGGAACACCACTTCTCAGGGCTTTCAGATTGCTGGCACACGACTCGTCATGGCTTTTCCTTAAACTCCCCAGTAAAGCCCGGTGCAATTTCTACGCTCTTGGTACCCATGATGGCTTTCAGATTCTTCAAGCACAGTCGATGAATCGTCGGATCAAGGCGCCGGTCCGGACTGCAATCCACGTTCCACAACTGCAGGACGTAACCGGCTATTGCGGCGCGAACAGTAACGTGCAGTTCCCCACGCCGCATTCCAAAATCTCGCTGGACAATCTCCGGGCGATCGACAGCAGGGTGAACCATTAATACAAGATCGACCTGCCTATTCCATTCCTTGTCCGCTTGCGCCATTTCGTTCAGACGTATTTCTTCCTCGGGCATCGGCGCGGCGGCCTCAATTCGCGAGATCACCAGGTCTCTGAACTCCCCGCTTTGCCGATCAAAGACCCGCGTATGCCAGCGCAAACCGCTGTCCACCAGGGCATGAGGTACTACTTCCCGGTCGGCAGCGCCACGCTTTAGCGAGTGATACCTCACCCGCAGCACCTGATGCTGATGAATAGCCCGGGTCACCACCGCAAGTTCCTGCAACGTGGGACGGTTCAGATGCAGCGGGAGTTCGCAGGGCAAATAGCTGCCGCCTTGACGATCATCCCCGTCTCCAAATCCCTTGGAGAGCGCCGATAGTACCCGCTCCGGTTCATGCTCGAAGACGGGCGTGAATCGCTCACTTGGCACGTACACTTTGCGGCTTCCATCAAATTCGATGTTCTGGGGCGCCAAATCTCGATATGCTGTGAAATCCCTAGTCGCCATTGCCGGCGCAATCCCGAACCGCTCCATCAAATCCCGTCGGCAGGCATCGCCCAGGAACCATAGACGGAACTCGATGTAGGCCAGCCGGTCCCGCTGTTTCTGGCTTCGTTTGTTGATGGTCTCGCGCGTCACTATGTTGTTCTCCCTCCAAGTTGAGTATAGCCCGAAATCGTCCTTGACATCATCATTATGATGAAGTATGATTAGATCATCATAACGATGACGTTGAAGGGCAATTCAAAGGAGGGGTGCGATGAGCAAACCAACCAACGGGTGCGCCGTTTCCGGCCGTTACGGCTCAACAAAGCCTGTATCTCGTGACTGGGACATTTTCGCAGAGAGACTTACCTCAGTGCTCTCGAAGCTGGAAGAGGATCAATACCTGATTGTCTCCGCCAAGAACAGCAATCGCTTTGTTCAGTTCGCCTGCCAGGGAGCGTGGGGCATGCGGGTTGAAGCCACGAGCAATCACTTCCTGGAAAACAAGGATCGGCTGAACCGCCGGCAGATGTCGTGGTTGCGATCGCATGGCTGGAATGCGCCGACAGGGAATGTGAAGAAAGCGACGCCGGCAAAGGACCCGAACGGGTCCCCCAACTACTACATCGACTTTCCCGACCCGGCTAAAGCCGGCGAACTCGCCCGCATCGCGATTGAAGCCCTGGTAAATGGACTGGAGATCTCGCACCCTTCTTCGCTGGAGTACAAGGCGTTCGACCGCGATGGTAAGGTGTTTTCGTTTAAACAACTGGGACTCAAGGCGGCCGATGTTGAAGACAAGCCTTTGATGGATAGAGTCCTGGAAGTGTTTCGCGAGGTAACAGGGATCGCTGATCTGGAGCGCGATGAAGACGGCGACGTCATGATTCGCTATAGATCGATCGCGGTGTGCGCCACACCGCTGGAGAACAAGGTGCGCCTCTCTACGGCCCTGATTACCGACACTGTTGAGTCGCCCATTCTGCTAAGCAAGCTCAATCAATTGAACTTTGGACCGCAGGGGATTCGGTGCGTTCACCGCGAGAAAACGGTCTTTGCCGCCTTCGATATGCCGGCCAATCCCTTTGTCCCGGAGCACCTCGCGGAGGAAATGCGGGAGTTTACCACGGTAGCGGAAGGATTCGCTCTCATGCTGCGAGCCGAGTTCTCCGGCAACAGTCCCGTCAGGACTGGCGGAACAGCAATTTACATCCAGTAATCACCAGGAGTTTGAATGAACTACGACATCATTGGAGACATTCACGGACACGCCGATGCTCTTGAAGCTCTGCTTGGCCACCTGGGATACAGACAGACAAGCGGCGCCTGGCGTCATCCGGACCGGCAAGCTCTGTTCGTCGGCGACTTCATCGACCGCGGCCCCAAGCAACTGGAGTCGGTCGACGTGGTCCGGCGCATGGTCGACGCCGGATCGGCACAGGCGGTCATGGGCAACCACGAATTCAACGCCATTGCATGGTTTACTAAAGACCCGGACGGTAGCGGCGAATACCTGCGCAGGCATCGCTCAACCAAATACGGCGACAGCAACCGGCGTCAGCACCAGCTATTTCTGAATGCCGTGGAGGGAACTCCTTCGCATGAAGAGTTGGTGACATGGTTCCGGACCCTTCCGTTGTTTCTCGACATGCCGGAGCTTCGCGTTGTTCACGCCTGCTGGCATCCGGCAGCTCTCGCGTATCTACGGCCGCACCTGACCCCCGACAACAGGCTGACCGACGAGACGATTGTTCTGGGGAACCAGGAGCCCGTCAACGAGGCCGAGAAGGACACAGCCGAGCTCACCGTGTTCAAGGCTGTCGAAGCGGTGCTCAAGGGAATCGAGGTTCCGCTTCCCGTGCCGCACAAGTTCTACGACAAAGATCGGCGTGAGCGTGACCGTGTTCGTGTCAGCTGGTGGGATAACGAGGCGACAGACTATCGGCGCGCCGCGATGTTGCCCGATGACGAGCGAGCTGGATTTCCCCAGACCCCGGTTCCGCCTTATGCATTGATCGGACACGATGGCGGCAAGCCGGTCTTCGTCGGCCACTACTGGCTGACCGGCACGCCGGAACTGCTCTCGAACAAAGTGGCTTGCGTTGACTACAGCGTGGCCAAGGGCGGCAAACTGGTCGCCTACCGTTGGGATGACGAGCCGGAACTGGACAACAGCAAACTGGAATGGGTGAGGCCATGAGTCGATTGACAACCTTGATGAATTGCGCTTCCTCGCCTTTGCGCATCGACGAGATTCTGCTTGGTAAAAACGAGGGCCTTCTGGGCCTGACCATTTGTCCTGGGAAAAAGGATTTGTCGCGCCAGTGGAACAGGGACCTGGATGAAGATCTGCGCGCTATCCGGAATTGGGGCGCCAGCACCGTAGTAACCCTGATTGAGACGCATGAATTTGAACTTCTTAAAGTCAATGGCTTAGGTGAACTGGTTCAGAAACTCGGCATGCGCTGGATTCACCTGCCCATCCGTGACGTAGATGTTCCCGATCAGCGCTTCGAAAATGCGTGGGCAGCGGCCGGGCCGGAGATTCATCAACGCATCCAGGGAGGGGAGAAGATCTTGATCCACTGCAGGGGCGGGCTGGGCCGAACTGGACTGGTGGCAGGCCTGATCCTTGTTGAACGAGGCTGCGCGCCGCGCGATGCAATTCAGCAGGTACGAGCAGCACGCCGCGGCGCAATCGAAACCGTCGCGCAGGAATGCTATGTCCTGAGAGCAAAAGGACGACAACCAGGAGAAAGTCATGAATAAACCCAAACTGGACCGTTTCAATGGTTTTCAACGCCGCATTCCGCCGGAGCCAACGCGAGACCGCTATCAGGGCTGCCTTCTGGGAGGAGCCGTGGGCGATGCCTTGGGAGCGCCGATTGAGTTTCTGAGCCGGGCCGAAATTCTCCGGAAGTTTGGACCACGCGGCCTGACGGAAATGGTGCCGGCCTACGGGAAGCTGGGAGCGATTACTGACGATACCCAGATGACGCTGTTCACGGCGGAAGGCGTGCTGCGGGCATACGTTCGCGGCACGATCCGCGGGATGTGTCATCCGCCAACCGTCCTTCATCACGCGTATCTGCGATGGCTTCATACCCAGGGAGAGCGTCTACCGAAGAGCGAAATTTCACTTCTTGACGGGTGGCTCATCGAACAGAAAGATCTATTTGCCCGGCGGGCTCCGGGCAATACCTGCATAGAGTCTCTGCGCAGCACTTCTGAGGTTGGCTCGCCGGCCCGGAACAACAGCAAGGGATGTGGCGGTGTAATGAGGATCGCACCGATTGGAATTCTTTTTCATGCATTGACCCAATCGAACCCCGATGCCGGATCCGAGAACTTCCAACGTGCCTTTGACCTTGGCTGTGAGGCTGCTGCGCTGACGCATGGCCATCCAACCGGCTCTCTGGCTGCTGGCGTAATGTCTGCCCTCATCTTCGATCTGCTCGACGGCGCCGACCTGATGTCTGCGATCGATCATGCGACTCCCTTGCTCAAGGCCCGGCCGTTTCACGAGGAGACCCTCGTGGCGTTGGACAAGGCTCGGAGTCTTTGTTTCTCCGGCGCCAAGCCATCGGTTGCCATCCTGGAACTTGGAGGGGGATGGATTGCCGAAGAGGCCCTGGCCATCGGAGTGTATTGCGCTCTCAAGTCGACGAACCTCGAAAGCGGTATCATAATGGCAGTCAATCATGATGGAGACAGCGATTCAACCGGACTGATCGCCGGACACCTGTTGGGGGCGATGCGCGGTCTGTCTGAAATCCCTGCGCGTTGGCTGGCGCCACTGGAGTTGCGCGATGTGATCGAAGAGATCGCCGACGACCTGGCGACAGCGGGTTCTTGGTGCCTGGGCGATTCGCATGATTCGGAGACCAATGCAGAAGAAGAGTACTACTTTCGACGGTATCCAGGTGCTTGAAATGCCATCCAGGTGACCCAGAGCCGACGGGAAGAACAGGAAAAACAAAGTGACAGAACGATGCATCACTTTCGGTTGGCACCTCGATGGCCAGCGGGCTTTGCAACCTCGAAACACACTCGGAGAATTGGTTGTTGGCCCGTTGGGACTGCTGAATTTTCTCGAAACTCAACTGGGTCTGTTGGCTCTTCATCCATCGCAAGCTGAGCGTATTGTCCAGTACCGAAATTGCCTGGAAACGCTCGATACCGATCACCGCTTTTACCATCGGAGCTTCTCGGTCGACCCACTGGGGACAGCTGCTTGCCTGCTTGACTGGCGAGATCAATGGGCGCTGTTTGGCTGGGATGGCGGCATGCCGAACAGTGCGCCGAAGCGACTCCGTGACTTGGCCGAAATTGAAGCGAATGCCAAGACCGAGGTGTCGCCGAGTGTCGGGCAGCGACTGAAAGCAGTCAAAGCAGCACTGCAGCGCCGCAAACTGGAGATCTATCAGGTTAAAGTGATCGATCCTGTTGCCAGTCTGCCTGCACGCTGGCAAGCTGTGCTTGCCGAATTTCCGGTAGTGGAGATTGCTGAACCTGAAGGCACAGGAGCTGGATTCCTTGGTGCCTTACAGGCCGGTCTGAAAAAGGCTCGTGCCGGTCAGTCGACAACGAAGCTTGCCTGGCAGGACGACGGATCTGTTGTCGTCGTACAAGCTGAAACCGTTGCCCTGGCAGCGCACTGGATGGCTTCACAACTTGAAGGCGAGCGCTCGACATTGGTTGTCTCCGGGGGTGACGGAACGCGTCTCGATGCGTATCTGGCCGCCGCCAACAAACCGCGCCAAGGGCTCAACGAAGCCAGTGCCTTTCGGCCAGCTCTGCAGATTTTGCCACTGACGATGGAACTTCTGTGGAATCCCCTCAACTACTATGCGTTGGTGCAGTTCCTCACGCATCCGGTGTGCCCGATCCCTGGCTATGCCCGCCGAAAGCTTGCCGAGAAGGTTGCGGACGCGCCAGGGATCGGAGGTGAGTATTGGCAGCGCACCCTCGAGGACATTGAAGCTCACTACGGGGCTGTGCGAGCGCCAAAGGTACGAGAACAGATTGCGACGTGGATCGAGCATGGCAGATTCAAGGCAGAAGGAGGGGCAAAGATCGATGCAGTCATCGAACGGGTCCGCTTGCTTGCCGAATTCTTTCGGCTGCGCCTTGGGGAAGCTGATGACGCTAAGCGTTTCGCCTTCCATGCCGGATACGGGCAGTGCAAGGCATGTCTCGACTCTCTGACAAGCCTCATGGCGCAGGGAATCGACAATATTCGCCCGCGCCAACTTCAGAAGCTGGTAGCGCAGGCGAGCGCCAAAGGTTCCGACAACCGGCTCTGGCCAGCAGAGGTCGGTGCCGGGCAGGCTGTAACTGAGCCCGGCGCAGTGATTGAGCCCACCCAGCGAATCATTTGGTGGCAATTGGCCATGCCTTCACTGCCAGGCATCAAACCTTGGTCATCCAGTGAGATTCGCGCCTTGAAAGAGGCTGGTGTGACGCTCCCAAAGGTTTCCGATCAGCTTGACCAGGTCGCGAAGGAGTGGCTGCGTCCTGTCATGACCGCCAGGGAGCAACTGGTGCTTGTGCTACCCCCGCCTGGCGAGGAGGTTCATCCGCTCTGGCAGATGATTGGTGCGGTCGTCGAGAAGCCGAAGGTGACGCGACTCGAAGAACTGCTCAAATCAGGTGGAGATGCG
The DNA here is from genome assembly GCA_903911925.1 of uncultured Acidobacteriaceae bacterium. GTDB lineage: Bacteria > Acidobacteriota > Terriglobia > Terriglobales > Acidobacteriaceae > Telmatobacter. Next base: position 6,851 of record CAIWFH010000108.1, on the reverse strand, counting down.
ATGGCAGCCGTGACTCTGGTTCCGCTGCCCGCGGCCAAGCGCTGGTGGACGCTTCCGGAAGAGGTTTCCGTCCCGCTCCGCGAGAAAGAATCATTCTCGAGCCTGGAGTTGCTGCTCTTCAATCCCTATCAATGGCTTCTTCATTATCCGGCTGCCTTGCGCCCTTCACGCCTCGTCAGTGTTGGAGGCGACTTCCGAATCTTGGGCAATCTTGCGCACGGCCTGGTCGAACGGTATTTCATGTGTCCAGATGCGCTCACCATGCCGGATTCGGAGTTCGACGCCTGGTTTGCCACCTCGTTTGCAGAAATCGTCGATCAGGAAGGCGCGACACTGCGCATTGCGGGCCGGGGAGCCGACCTCGAGAACTTTCGCTTCCGCCTGCATCGGTCCATTTGCACCTTGCGCGAGCAGCTTCACCGGGCCGGCACGGTCAAGGTGGTTTCCGAACAGGCGGTTTTCGGCCATTTTGAAGGCGGAGAGTTGGCAGGCTCGGCTGACCTCGTCATGAAGAACGCCCTGGGTGACCAGGCGATCGTCGACATGAAGTGGTCAGGCATCAAGAAATATTCGGAGAAGCTTAAGAAAAACTGTCACCTGCAACTTGCCATCTATGGCGAATTGTTGCGGCAGGAAAAAGGAGAGCGGCCATCGATCGCCTACTACATCCTCGACCGCGCCCGTTTTTTCGCTCCTGATGAACGCTTTTTTCCGGACGCCGAGGTAGTTCAGTCTAAGAGCGGAGAGAACACCACCCAACTCTGGGAACGGTTCCTGAAAACCTGGCGTTGGCGTGTCGAGCAAATCCATGCCGGGCGCTTTGAAGTCGTACTTGAACGCACCCAGCCTACCGACGAGTCTTTGCCGCCGCCAGAGGCAATGGACGCCGAAACACTCAACGAATCGTACAACGACTACTGGGCTCTGGCCGGATTGGTGGGCTGAAGATGCATCTCACGGCGAACGCAAAAATCTCATTCATCAGCGCAGGCGCGGGGAGCGGTAAGACCCATCGGCTGACCGAACTTCTGCACCAGGAAATGACGGCTGGCGATGTGCGACCCTCGGGCGTAATAGCCACCACCTTTACGAAAAAAGCCGCCACCGAATTGCGGGAACGGGTGCGCGAGCATCTGCTGAACCAGGGCAGCTTCCAGCTTGCCAACGCCATGGGACAGGCTCGGATCGGGACCGTGAACAGCATTTGCGGCCAGCTCATTGCCCGTTTCGCGTTCGAGGCCGGGATCTCAACCGATCAGCAGGTGCTCGAAGAGGTCCAGGCCGGTGTGATTTTGGGCAAGGCGATCGATGCCGTACTGGACGGGCCGGGGATGACCGAACTGCAATCCACTTCTCGTCGATTAGGGTTGGAGGAGAACTGGAAACAAGATCTGCAGACGCTGGTGAACCAGATTCGCAGCAACGGCATTCCTTTCGAAAAGGTGGGCGAATTTGCGCAACGGAATGCGGACGATCTACTGAGCTATTTTCCAAAGTGGGCTGCGGAGGACTTGGATCAAAATCTCCTGAACGCCATTCATTCGGCACTGCCAGTCATCGAGTCGGCAGCAAAATCGGGCGGAAAGAAGAATACCAACGACTACCTCGCGGTGATCAGGGCGTTCGAAGACAACCTGAAACGTGGTACCGAGGCTTGGAGCGACTGGGCCAAAATCTCCAAAGCGGCACCCGAAGCGGGCCTGCGCACGACCATCGAACCGATCGTTAGCCTGGCGGGGCGAGTGGCCGAACACAGTCGCCTGCATGCCGACCTGCGCAGCTACCTTCGACAGATGTTCGATCTCGCGGCCAAAGCGCTGAAAAGCTACCAGCAGATCAAACAGGAAATGGGTGCACTCGACTTTGCCGATCAGGAACATCAGCTCCTTAGCTTGCTCGATCACGAGGAAGTTGCTGCTGTCCTGAACGAAGAGCTCGATCTGCTGATGGTCGACGAGTTCCAGGATACAAACCCGATTCAGCTCGCACTGTTTCTGAAGCTCGCTCGGTTCGCCAAGCGAGTGTATTGGGTGGGGGACATCAAGCAGGCGATCTACGGCTTTCGGGGCAGCGACACCGAACTGATGCAGGCCATCCTCAAGGCATTGCCTGATTTGAGTGGAGCCAAGGAGGTTCTAACGTCGTCCTGGCGCTCGCGTCCGGAATTGGTGCGGATCACGAACGCCGTCTTCGCGCAGGCATTTTCGAATTCCCTTCCCAAAGAAGAGGTCGAGCTGACTCCGATGCGCAAGGATGCCCTGCCTGGACCGGTGCTCGCCAATTGGATTCTTGGCGGCAAGAACATTGGCCAGGAGGCTTCGGCTCTTGCAGCGGGTGTTCGCAGGCTCATCGACTCCGAGTACAGCATTTACGACAAGGGAACCCAAACAATCCGTCCCATCCGGTACGCGGATATTGCCATCCTCTCCCGCTCCCACGAAGGAGTGAAGAAACTGGCGGCAGCGTTGTCGACGCTGGGCATTCCAGTCGCCACCGCGCAGCCGGGACTCTTGTCGACGCCGGAGGCAACGCTTGCCCTGGCCTGTCTTCGCCGCCTCAACGACACTGGCGATACCGTATCGACTGCCGAGATCGTGTCGCTGGCGGACGGACTGGACCCAGAGACCTGGGTAACAGATCGCTTGGACTACTTAAAGGATGGTGCGGATGCCGATCTCTGGCGGGAGCAGTCCATCAACGGCCATCCCTCCCACCCGGTCCTCGAGGTCATTGCCCGGCTCCGTGCAACTCTTCCGGTGCTTGCACCCCGGGAAGCCATGGAAACTGTAATCGCTGCCTGCCACCTTTCAGAGAAGGTGGTTCGCTGGAGCCCTGATCCTGATCTGGCCCGGACCCGATTGGCGAATCTCGAAGCGCTCATCGAACTGTCCGCCAAATACGAAGATCTCTGTCTGACTGGTCAACATGCGGCATCAATTTCAGGTCTGATCCTCTGGCTTAGTGAAATTACCGAACGGGAAGAGGATATGCTAGCCGAGCCCGCAATTGACGCAGTCAAGGTCCTGACGCATCACGCCGCCAAGGGGCTGGAATGGCCTGTTGTTGTCCTAACCGATCTGGCCGCAACAGTCAGAGATCGGCTCTGGTCGATTACAGCTCAGTCGAGCACTGGCTTTGATGTTCAGGTCCCGCTGGTCGATCGATTTATCCGGTACTGGCCTTGGCCATTCGGGAAGCAGCAGAAGGTGGAGGTTAGAGAAGAGATCGATTTGACCCCGATAGCTGTGACCTTCCATGAATCGGCAATTGAAGAATCGAAGCGTCTGCTCTACGTCAGCACGACCCGGGCGCGGGACCTTCTGGTTCTGGCTCGCTCGTGTCGGAAGCCAACCGGGGAATGGATCGATTGCGTCCAAGCCCCTTGGCTGCTCCCGGTTGAGGGATGCGATTCGATCACTCTGCCATCCGGGGAGAACATCCGCGCCGATCGCTGGGCACTCGATCCGATAGAGGATACCGAGGCTGTTCCAATGACACAGGAGGATGCGCTCCATTGGTTCATGCCTGCCGAGACTGAACAGGTAAGACAACCGCTCATTTTCAATCCATCCTTAGCGAAGGAGCGGCTAGCGACTGTCCTCGAAAAATGCCTGATTGGTGAACGCATTTCGGTGGCCTCCAGCGTCGATATGAGTGCGCTTGGGACGGCGATCCATGCCTGTCTAGCTCTGTCTTTTGCCGATCGGGCACTTCCTCTCACCGAAGCCGAGGTCGGAGTAATCCTGCGAGCATTTGAGGTATCCGAGTACCTTTCAGCTGCGGCCGTGTTGAACCAGGTTCAGGCATTTCACGCCTGGCTCGAAGGCCGTTGGCCCGGCGCGAGACCGGCTGCGGAAGTCGCAGTGCAGTGCATGCTTGAGTCCGGACAAGTATTGATTGGCCAGATTGATTTGCTGCTGCAAACGGAAGAAGGTTGGATCTTGATCGACCACAAATCCAGTCAATTGGCACCGGAGCATTGGGGTCAACTTGCGGAGGAGTATGTGGCTCAGATCGATGCGTATGCAAAAGCAATCGAAAAAGCATCCGGCAAGAAGGTTCTGGAACGCTGGATATTCCTTCCGGTTGCCGGTGGCGCACTAAGTGTATGGCACGGACGTCCTTCAGGTGAACCTGGTTTTGAATTTGTCGCTGGAAGAGGAACCAATGAGAAGGAGAATTTTTCTGAGCAGCTTGTCGCGTCCATTTAGGTCATTTGCCATGGCCAACAAGATGGGGCGCATGGTCTGGGCAGTAACGTCCACTGAAGAAGCCTATCGGCTTCCGCTCCCGAATCGCCCAAATGAATAATCACGAATTTGTTTTGAAAGAAGACCCTTCCGATGCAACCCTTCGGCAGATCTATATTCAGTCCAGCTGGGGAGGACTCGGGGAACCATGTGATACGGAACTGCTCATCCAAAATGACCACGGGATCTATCGGGTCGATGGCGCTGAGGTGCAAGTTCCAGCGGTCCAACTTCTCCTCATCACAGTGCGAGAGGCCGTCATCCGCATGCCGTCCCTCACAAATCTAGGCCTAACCAAGCCTTGGCTGAAAGACAATGCCAATGCAATCGTTCGAGCCGCAAAAACGAAACAGGAATACGATTCAACTTATTGGAAAATCCGAGGCGGCACGCGGAAGCAGAAGAGCTTGTTCAAAAGCTCCTATGCTGACCCGGCTTTTGTCGCCAAGGTTCTACCCGAGCTTTTTCAATATTGTTCTCACACCGACGATTATCCCGGAGTGAAAGTGACGATAACATTCATGGACGGCTCGACGACTGTGGTCTCGTCAGACTCACAAGGCGAGTTCATCCTGCCTTGGAAACTAGTGAACAATGACACGGAGTCGGAGACGTTCAACAGAAATATCTCGACCGCAGTTGTGAGCCTGATGCCGGGAGGGGCGACAAACCGTGACCGAATATCCGGCGAACGCTTCGCTCTCGACCTGGCGGCAGTCGTGATGGACGACATCGAGGAGAAGTGGAAACTATTGGGATGAGGTAGGTAACGCGCTCGCGCGGATTCCGAAGTGTCCACACGTTGCGACGGGAAATGAGGACAGGGATAAAAATTCTTGGCGTGGACTTTGAGACGACTGGTTTGGATGCCGCGGAGGATCGAATTACTGAGGTGGGAGCGGTACTGTTCGATTGGGAAACGCAAACTCCGTTAGTAGTGATGTCAACATTCGTCAACCCGGGGAGGCCGATACCGGAAGAGATTACCAAACTGACGGGGATTAGTAATGAGATGGTCGCCGAATACGGTCTCCCGGAGAAGGACGTACTTGGCGACTTGCGACACATCCTTGACTGCGCCGACTACGCGATGGCACATAATGCCGCCTTCGATAAGGGATTCTATGACGCGGCTGTATTGCGGCATGGCTTCGCGCCGGATGACAAGGTGTGGCTCTGCACCATGGACGACATCAAGTACCCTGACAGCATCACCACACGAAATCTGTGCTACCTGGCGGCTGAGCATTCGATAATCAACCCCTTCCGCCACAGAGCGGTCTTTGATGTATTGACGATGCTGAAGGTGGCATCGAACTACGAAATCGACGCAATCATAACTAGCGCTCAGGAGCCCACTTTGTACGTCCAGGCGTTGGTGAGTTTCGATGACAAGGAGAAGGCCTTCAGCGCTTTCCAGAACCAGACCATGCCTGCTAAGCAAAACTGATCCACCCCTCTTGTAACCAAGGTCGGCACGTAGCCGTAGGGCTGGGCGCCGGGATGATGGATCATGTCATCGTGCCGGAAGCGTCCTTGCTGCATCTGTCATCTTTGGTTTCTTCCTGACAATCGAGTGGGCAGCCGGCAGCACACTTGCGGACTCCCGGATTGCCAGCAGCAGCGTCGCCGCAAGATGCAGGCGGCGTGGCGAGCGCGGTATCCGGACTACTTTTCCGGGCGCCGGATTCAGGCACGGATGGTGTCTGATCCGCCCCCGTCACCGCCCGCCCAGCCTGGGCGGTTTTCTCCGCCCACGCCCTCAGCGGGGCCCACCTTGTCTCCGCCCACTTCGTCGCGGCCGCCCGCGCCGCTGCGTCTTCGCTCTCCATTGAACCGATTACCCTGGGACATCGCGCAATCCGAGTTCGGGCCGCAAGGCGCTGATTTTATTGGCATTATGGCTGGACTACTGCTGCGCGAGACGCAATCCGAGATAGCCGCGTATCGCGTTGAAATTACAGCGGTTACGGAGCAACTTCGGCTTCCCGGCGCGCAATCCCCGATTCCGCCTGATGCATATTTACCGGGTAGCGGCGTCGAGGCCGAAAGCGATGCAACTGGAATTTCATCAACTTGAGCGGCGTCTGGAGCACCTACGCGCGCACCGGCCGGAACGCCAGCAGCGGCTGCTGGCATCGCTGGCGGCCAGTGGGCAGCAGACGCCGGTCATCGTCATCGCCACGGATCGGCCCGAGCGCTATCTGCTCATCGACGGCTACCGGCGGATCAGGGCTCTGGAGCAACTGGGCCGTGACACGGTCGAAGCGGTGGTCTGGTCGCTGAGCGAAGCCGATGCCCTTTTTCTGGACCGCTCGATGCGCGCCGGCGAGCAGGCAACAGCCCTGGAAGAGGGCTGGTTGCTGGCAGAGATGTCTGAGCGCTTCGGCTATGACCAGGAAGAGTTGGCACGGCGATTCGATCGCAGCGTGAGCTGGGTATCGCGCCGGATGGGGCTAGTCGAGTTGCTGCCGGCGCCGGTGCAGCAGCAGGTGCGCAGCGGCGCGATCACGGCGCATGTAGCGATGAAGTTCCTGGTGCCGGTGGCGCGGTTGAGTGCGGAAGACTGTTGCCGCATGGCGGAGGGTTTTGCGCGGCATC
>CAIWFH010000107.1 GCA_903911925.1 uncultured Acidobacteriaceae bacterium | reverse complement strand
CATCGGAGAATACATCGACGGTCACAACAAGAACCCCAAGCCATTCATATGGACCGCAAAAGCAAACGACATCCTCGAAAAGGTCACTCGCGCTCAGGCCGTCCTCAATAAATGAACATCTGTTTGGCGGACTACACTAGTTCATAACTGCTTGTTCTCGTATGAAGCTGGGTACCCCATCCTTCGCGTTCTTTGCGAAGGGTGGGAGACCACAAGCCCCAATCGGCCGCGTTCCCCCTCCACAATTCCGGGTGCCCCAGGTTCGGCGCGTATTTGTCTTTGCGCCTAACCTGGGATACTGCGACCCTCAATCGCAATTTACAAATTAAGACTTAGTGCTTTGCCGCGCCGCCACTCATCTCGTGTGCATAAACCTCCCACCCGAGATAGTGCTGCAAGGCCTCAACCATGCCCTTCCCTACAGAACTCAGGCTGACTGAAACATGGTGCTCAAAGTTCTTCTCGCAGATGTAGCGAAGCAAACCCTGCAGGTTCGCAATGCGTACCACGCCAATGCCGCCCCACGTCGGAGCCGGATCCGACAGCGACTCGCCCACCGCAACGTACGCCGTCAACTTGCCGATAACATCATCCGTATTCAAGCGCAGGAAGCTCATCGGCCCGGTCTTGATGCGGCCCTGCAAGGTTCCCCAGGTATTCTCGAGGCCGGAACTGATCTTGAGCATCTCGTGCCCGTCCATCACCGTTGGCTCGCCGTAGAAGTGCTTGGGGAAATTTGAGCAGTGGAAGATGACGCACTTGTCTTCATCGTCTTCGTAGTTGTTATTCCAGTCCACAATGGCGCTTGGCGTTCCCGACGCGAGTTGCAGCGCATACATGGCGATGCCGCCCACAACATCCACTTCGCAGGCGCTGGGCAGGAGCCCGTTGCTCATCATGCTCATGATCGTGCACGGAACAATTCCAAGTTCGTCTTGCAGCGCGCTCCAGCATTGAATGGCAGAACCCACCAGTTGATTCTCGGCGATCCACTTTTCGATAACAATCGCCACCTTAGCCATCTTCAAGATCGCCGACTGCGGCGCCTGGCCAATGCTTGTGTACTTTTGGATTTCAGCAAGTTTTACCTGTACCAGCGTGTCGCTGTCTTTCATCCGACTCACGCGCCCCAGCACGTCGGCCATATCGAACGTGTCGATGGTAATGCCGGAATACTCCAGCAGTTTCTCGCTATAGCGAACCGAATTGAACGGCCCCGGCCGCGCGCCAATCTGTCCGAAGCGAACCGCCTTCATGCCCTTTACCACGCGGCAAGTTGCGCCGAAATGGCGCAGATCCTCAATGAAGCTCGGCGCGTCGGGAGAAACAGTATGCTTGGTCGTGAGAGTGAACGGAATGTTGTATTGCGAAAGGTTCGAGCAAGCCGAGAACTTGCCGCAGAAAGCGTCGCGCCGATAAGTCATCGCCAGCCGGTCAAGCTTGTCAGGGAAAGCCTGCACCAGCACCGGCACTTTCAACCCGGACATGCGAATGGCGTTGGCAATCCCGCGCTCGTCGCCGAAGTTAGGCAACGTCACCAGTATCCCGTCGATCTCGTCTGCATTGCGGCGAAATAACTCGGCGCAGGCCGTTGAATCGGCCAGGCTCTCAACCGTGCCGAACTTGCTGTCTTCCGGCGTGAGACAAATCGGGTCGAAGCCATTGTTCTTCAGCACGGCCAGGATTTCTTCGCGGCCGTCGCGAGCTACGCTGTCGGGGAAAATTCCCCTGTTGCCTACGATAACGCCAATGGTATTGCGGTTCATGCCAGATCTCCTGTCTCCGTGCTTGGCTTTGTGGCTACAAATGATGGCCGTAGAGCCTGAGTGCGAGTTCCTTGTATTGTGCGAACAGATCCTGATACTGCCGCGTCTTCTCTGGGCGAGGCTCGAAGACGCGGCCCGTCTTCACCAAAGTCTGAATGGCCTCATGCCAGCCGCTGAATGCGTTTACTCCTACACCGGCGCAGATCGCCGCGCCCCTTGAACTGGCTTCCCCCGGAACCTCCACAACAAGTCGCTCGTAAATGTCGGCCTTCAATTGCAGCCACATGCCAGACTTGGCCCCGCCTCCAACCGCCAGAATGCGGTCAACATGTATCCCGGTATTTTCGAAGATGTCCAGGTTCCAGCGCATCTCGTAGCACACGCCCTCAAGTGCCGCCTTCACCAAATCCTGATTCGTCGTTGAACTGGTCAGGCCCCAGATCGTTGCGCGCGCTTCGCTGTTCAACCACGGCGTTCCAGTTCCCAGAAGATACGGGAAGAAGAACAGCCCCGTCGGAGCGTCTGGGACATCGGCAAGCATCCGTTCGTATGCTAACTTCCCTGTTGCGTCTGCTGCATGTCCGCGGCTGCAGTTGTCGCGAAGCCATTTCAGAGCAATCCCGCCGGGACCGTAAGCGAGCGTGAGAAACTGTCCGGCAATCGAGTGCCGCTCGCAAGGCAAATTCGCTGCAAGGCTGGCATCGGTCAGAAGCGGTTGCTCCAGCGGCGCGCTGATGCACTCAAACGTTCCTGTTCCATCGGCCACCGTGCCCACGCCTTGTGCCCCGGCCCCGATCGATGCGCACACCTGGTCGTGGCCGCCGGCAGACCACACCATGCCCGGCGTGAGCCCGAGCTCGGCGGTCATGGCGGGAGCGGCTTCTCCAACCGCGGTGCCTGACGGCGCTACCCGGGAGAATTGCCGCGATGTAACCCCCGCAAACTCGAGCAACTCCTCGGCCCAAGCATCCCGATGAATGTCGAGGCCCATGGTCCGCGAAGCCAGCGGGCTGCTGATAGCCGGCTCCATGCCCAGCCGGTGCTGGATGTAGTCCTCCAGGCAGACAAATTTGGCGGCCTTCCCGAAGACCTCCGGCTGATTCTTCCTGAGCCATGCAATCTTGGGCAGGGAGTACATCGGATGGGCAGGCAGGCCCGTCTGCTGATAAAGGCGGCTCTTTCCAAAGGCCGCCGAGAACTCATCCATCTCCGCACCGGCCCTTGAATCGATGTTCAGAATGATGTTTCCAAGAGCCTTGCCGTCCGCGTCAAGCGGCAGAAAACTCTCTCCATGGCTTGAGATAGAGGCCGCCACGAGCGGGGTGCGCGTAGACCTACAAATCTCCGTAATCCCATTGCAAACGGATCGCCAGAACTGTTCCGGATCAAGCTCCGCGCGGGCTCCGTTGACCTGCGCTCCCTCAACCTCGGTGGTCACGGAGGACAAACAGCCGCCGTCCACATCGTAGACGGCGACCTTCAGCTCCGACGACCCGATATCCAGCGCCAGGAACGCCACGGTACTTTTGCCTTTCGCTCTGAAAACGTTAACATTAGTTTCAGCCTAGGGGCGTTGTCAAGCGATTCGGCTCCTTTCATCTTGTCAGTCAAAAGGCGATCCCGGTCCCACGCGGCAGGCGTGACCTACGCGCCCTATGCCCTAGAGAGTTTGCGTCGCAGAATCGATGGTGATGGCAAGGGTCGCCCGAGCCCATCCAAACCTGGCTTTCGTCGCCTCAAATTCAGGACCTGCTGTCAAAAAAGCAGCCGTCCCTTTGATCAGGAACCCTGTACCCGGACCGTTGATCCCCTTTACCTTGCTGCTGCCCAGCGTCACCAGCACCTTGTTGTTGACCGCAATGTTTGCCTCTGTCTTGTGAAAGTAGCCTGCCGGAATCAATAGGCGGCCATTTTCCGAAATTCGTGCGTAGCTGTTCCAGGTGTTCACCATGTGAGGACCGTCAGCCCCCAATGTGGCGATGGCAATGACCCCGTCGTTCTTTAGCACTTCCAGCAGCTTTTCCGGAACTTTCATGACTACCTCTTTCAGTCTGTTCTCTGGCCGATAGTCCTAATGCAAGCCTGTTCAGGCAGGGCATTGAAATCAGGCTGACTCAGCGGCAATATTCTCGTGACAACTTTGTCTCGATCCTAAGCGTGGATGTGGTGGCGGTCACTTACCTTCTCGGCCTTCTCAGCCAGATACAGGTCAACCGCCGCTGCGGCCTTGCGGCCCTCAGAGATGGCCCACACCACCAGCGACTGCCCGCGCCGCATGTCGCCCGCCGCAAAGACTCCCTCGACAGAAGACATGTAGTTGCCATTGGTGGCAATATTGCCGCGGTTGTCCAGCGTCACGCCGAGTTGCTCGATCATTCCGCCGCGTACCGGGCCCAGAAAACCCATGGCCAGCAACACCAGGTCCACGTCCAACGTAAACTCCGACCCCGCGATAGGTTCGAACTTCGGCGGCGGCCCCACGCGCAACGCATTTACCTGCTTCACGTTGCCATCCTTGTCGCCGGTGAAGCTAATGCTGTTCACGCTCCAGTCGCGGATGCCCCCCTCTTCGTGCGCAGCCTCGGTGCGCAACTGCAAGGGCCACATGGGCCACGGAGTTGAGGCGGCGCGCTGCTCGGGCGGCTTGGGCATAATCTCGATCTGATGAACGCTCTTGGCACCCTGGCGATGGCTGGTGCCCAGGCAGTCTGCGCCGGTGTCGCCGCCGCCGATAATCAGCACGCGCTTGCCTTTGGCGCTGATTGCCGTGGCTGGATCGACAAAGTCGCCCTCGTTGCGATGGTTCTGCTGCGGCAGAAACTCCATCGCGTAGTGGATGCCCTTCAATTCGCGGCCCGGAATGTTGAGGTCGCGCGGATGTTCCGCGCCGCCGCAAAGCAGGATGGCGTCGTAGTGGCCGGTCAGTGTCTCAATCGGAACGCTCACGCCCACGTGCGCATTGGTCACAAATGTGACACCTTCAGCACGCATCTGCTGGATGCGCCTGTCGATGATGTGCTTCTCCAGCTTGAAGTTGGGAATGCCGTAGCGCAAGAGCCCGCCGATCCGGTCGGCCTTCTCATAAACGGTGACCGAGTGGCCGGCGCGGCGCAGTTGCTGAGCCGCCGCCAGGCCGGATGGCCCGCTGCCCACTACCGCAACGCGCTTGCCCGTGTTCTGCTCCGGAGGCTCGGGATGAATCCAGCCCTCTTCCCAGGCGCGCTCAACAATGCTGCGTTCGATGACCTTAATCGAAACCGGCGGCTGATCGATACCGAGCACACACGCAGCCTCGCACGGCGCAGGGCAAATGCGGCCCGTGAACTCCGGAAAGTTGTTGGTAGCGTGCAACCGCCTGATTGCATACTCCCAGCGGTTGTTGTACACCAGATCGTTCCAGTCGGGAATGAGATTGTTCACCGGGCAGCCGGTATGGCAAAAAGGCACGCCGCAATCCATGCACCGCGCGCCTTGATCGCGCTGCTTCTCTTCAGGGAACGGCTCATAAATCTCAAGCCAATCCTTTACGCGCTCACTGGCGTTGCGGCGTGTGGGTTGTTCGCGCTGAATCTCCAAAAATCCGGTCACCTTACCCATGTTGCACCTCTGCGGAAGCCGCCACCAGCGACGACGTAGTTGTGGGGGAAACATAGACCGCTTCCACTCGCTCAACGCCCAGCACGCGTTTGTACTCGTGCGGGAAAACCTTGATGAAGCATGGTTGCGCGTCGGCCCAGTGTTCCAGTATCCAGGCCGCGCGCGGGCTGCCCGTAAAGTCGCGGTGGCGCTCAAGCAGGCCGCGCAGCTCGGCCACATCTTCAGGCAAAGCCAGCGGCTCCAGGTCCACGCTGGCCTTGTTGCAGCGCCGCGTTGAGAAGTCCCCCTGGTCATCAAAGACAAAAGCTCGTCCGCCGCTCATGCCTGCCGCAAAGTTGCGACCTGTTAGCCCGAGAACAACCACCGTGCCGTTGGTCATGTATTCACAGCCGTGATCGCCCACTCCCTCAACAACCGCCGTGGCGCCGGAGTTGCGGACGGCAAAACGCTCGCCGGCAATTCCGTTCAGAAAGACTTCTCCGCTGGTGGCCCCGTAGAGAACCACGTTGCCCACAAGGATGCTTTCTTCGGGCAGGAAGCTCGAAGTCTTCGGCGGGTAAGCAATGATGCGCCCGCCGGAAAGTCCCTTGCCCAGATAATCGTTGGAATCGCCTTCGAGCTCGAGCGTGACGCCGTTCGGCACAAAGGCCCCGAAGCTCTGCCCAGCCGAGCCCTGGAAGTTGAAGTGGATGGTGCCGTCCGGAAGCCCCGCAGAGCCGTAGCGCCGCGCAATCTCTCCGCCCAGCATGGCGCCCACCGTGCGGTGAACGTTGCGAATGATGAAGCTCCCCGTGACAGACTTCTTTGACTTGAGAGCCGGCGCGGCCTGCGCAATCAGCGCATGATCCAGCGCCTGGTCCAGTCCGTGATCCTGGGCCTGCATCTTGCGCCGCGCCACGCGCGAAGGCAGCGTGGGCGCGTACAGAATCGATGAGAGGTCAATGCCCTTTGCCTTCCAGTGCGCATCGGCCAGCGTGGCATCGATCTTTTCCACGTGGCCGACCATGTCGTCCACTGTCTTGAAGCCGAGTTTGGCCATGTGCTGGCGCATCTGTTCGGCAATAAAGAAGAAGAAGTTGATCACATGCTCAGGCTGCCCTTTGAACCGCTCGCGCAAAACCGGATCCTGCGTCGCGATGCCCACAGAACATGTATTCAGGTGGCATTTGCGCATCATGATGCAGCCCAGTGCGACCAGCGGCATCGTGGCAAATCCGAATTCCTCGGCGCCGAGGAGCGCGGCAATCACCACGTCGCGGCCCGTTTGCAGTTTGCCGTCGGTTTGCACCTTGATGCGGCTGCGCAGGTCGTTCAGCAGCAACACCTGTTGCGTTTCAGCCAGGCCAAGCTCCCAGGGCAGCCCGGCATGCTTGATCGAGCTCAGCGGCGAAGCCCCCGTGCCGCCGCTGTCGCCGGAGATGAGCACCACATCGGCATGCGCCTTTGAAACGCCCGCGGCCACCGTGCCCACGCCAACCTCAGACACCAGCTTCACGGCGATGCGGGCCTTGGGATTGACGTTCTTCAAGTCGTAGATCAGTTGCGCCAAATCTTCGATTGAGTAGATGTCGTGGTGCGGCGGCGGCGAGATCAATCCCACACCGGCGATAGAGTGCCGTATCCGCGCAATGACGTCATCCACTTTATGTCCCGGCAACTGGCCGCCCTCGCCGGGCTTTGCGCCCTGCGCCATCTTGATCTGCAATTCGTCGGCATTCACCAGGTAATTCGTCGTCACGCCGAAGCGCCCGCTGGCCACCTGCTTTACTGCCGAGCGGCGCGAGTCTCCGTTGGCGTCTGGCTTGAAGCGCGCCTCGTCTTCCCCGCCCTCGCCTGTATTCGACATGCCACCCAGCCGGTTCATGGCGATGGCCAGTGTCTCATGCGCTTCCTTGCTGATCGACCCAAAACTCATGGCGCCGGTAGTGAAGCGCTTCACAATCTCCTTGGCCGGTTCCACTTCCTCAATTGGGATGGGCTTGTCAGCATACCTGAGCTGCATCAGGCCGCGCAGCGTACACAGGTGCCGGTTCTCATCGTCCAGCAGGTCTGTGTATTCCTGAAACGTCGCCGGATTGTTCTGCCGCACCGCGTTCTGCACCTTGCTGATGGTCAACGGATTGAGCAGGTGATATTCGCCGCCCTCGCGATACTGGTAATGGCCGCCCACCACCAGTTCTGTCTCCGACTCGGTAAGCGGCTTGAAAGCGTGCGCATGTTTCATCTGCGCTTCCTTCGCCAACACGCCCAGGCCAACGCCTTCAATGCGCGAAGCGGTCCCGGCAAAGTAGGAGTCGATCAGCGACTTGTTCAGACCGACCGCCTCAAACACCTGTGCGCCGCGGTAGCTTTGCAGGGTGCTGATGCCCATCTTCGAGAACGTCTTCAACAGTCCCTTGTTGATGGCCTTGATAAAGTTTTTCTCGGCATGGTTGGCTGTGACGTTGTGCGGCAACAGGCCAAGCCGTTTCAGGTCATGCAGCGTTTCGATGGCCAGGTAGGGATTGATGGCGCTGGCGCCGTACCCGATCAGCAATGCAAAATGCATCACTTCTCTCGGTTCGCCGCTTTCAATAATCAGCGCAACCTGGGTTCGGGTTTTCTCGCGTACCAAGCGATTGTGCACGGCAGCCATGGCCAGAAGGCTGGGAATCGGCGCGTAGGTTGCATCCACGCCGCGGTCCGAGATGATCAGCAGCGTGTAGCCCGAGTTGACGGCCAGCGAAGCGCGCGATCCCAGGTCGTCGAGCGCATGCTTGAGACCGGTCTCGCCGTCCGAAGCGCGGAAGAGCGCGGGTAGCGTGGTGGCCAACAAATCGCCAGAGGAAACGCGGCGCAGCTTCTCCAGATCCCGGTTGGTCAGGATCGGATGCGGCAGCTTCAGCGTGTGGCAGTTCTCCGGCGCCTCGTCCAGAATGTTGCGCTCCGTGCCAATGTAGCTGATGAGCGACATCACCAGTTCTTCGCGGATGGGATCGATAGGCGGATTGGTGACCTGCGCGAACAACTGTTTGAAATAGTTGAAGAGCGGTTGCGGTCGATCGGAAAGGCAAGCCAGCGGCACGTCCGTTCCCATGGAGCCGATGGGCTCCTCGCCTCGCGCGCCCATGGGGCCAAGCAGTACCCGAAGATCTTCCTCGGTATAGCCGTAGGCGCGCTGCCGGCGCAGCAGCGTTTCGGGATTCGATGCAATCACCCGCGAAGGCTCCGGCAACTGGTCGAGCGTAACCTGCTGCTCCTTGAGCCAGGTCGCGTAAGGCTGCCGTGCGGCCAGTTCTTTCTTGAATTCGGCATCGGAAATAATGCGCTTCTGCACCGTATCCACCAGGAACATGCGGCCTGGCTGCAGGCGGCCTTTCTTGCGCACATCCTTCGCGGGAACTTCCAGCACGCCAGCCTCCGACGCCAGCACAACCAGATCGTCCTTTGTCACCACGTAGCGGCCGGGGCGCAGGCCGTTGCGGTCCAGGGTGGCGCCAATTACGCGGCCATCGGTAAATGCGATTGCCGCTGGCCCGTCCCACGGCTCCATCAGCGATGCGTGGTACTCGTAGAAGGCGCGCTTGTCGTCGTCCATGTCAGGATTGCCGGCCCACGCTTCGGGGATGAGCATGGCCATCACATGCGGCAGCGAGCGGCCCGACTGGAACAGGAATTCAACCGCGTTATCCAGAGATCCTGAGTCGCTGCCATCGGGGGTAATCACCGGGAACAGCTTGTCGATTTGCCCGTCATAAAGCGGGCTTGCCAGAACCGACTGACGGGCGTTCATCCAGCTAATGTTGCCGCGGATGGTGTTGATTTCGCCGTTGTGGGCGACGTACCGATAGGGATGGGCCAGTTTCCAGCTGGGGAACGTATTGGTCGAAAAGCGCTGGTGAACCAGAGCGAGCGCGCTCGTCACCAGGGGATTCGCAAGTTCGAAATAAAACCTCTCAATCTGCGGAGCCAGCATCAGGCCCTTATAAATAATGGTGCGACACGAAAACGAGGGGATATAAAACATCTCCTTGCCTTCGATTTCCGACTCGGCAATCTCGTTTTCCGTGCGGCGGCGAACGCGGTACAGCAGGCGCTCGAAGCCATCTTCATCCAACCCGCTCGGGCGGCCCACAAAAAGCTGCTCTATATAAGGTTGAGACGCGCGCGCTTCCCTACCTATGGAATCGCCGTTGACCGGGGTATCCCTCCAGCCGAAGACCTTCAGGCCCTCCTCCTGGGCAATGCGCTCGAAAACGCCTTCGCACTGCAGGCGACCGTGCTTGTCTACCGGCAGAAAACACATGGCCACGCCATAAGCGCCAGCCTCCGGCAGTTGCATCCCCAGTTCGCCGCACTCGCGCGAAAAGAACATGTGCGGAATCTGGATCAGAATGCCTGCGCCATCGCCGGTTTCCGGGTCGCAGCCTGCCGCGCCGCGGTGGGTGAGGTTGATAAGCACCTCAAGCCCCTTGCGAATGATGTCGTGGCTTTTCTCTCCACGAATGCTGGCCACCAGCCCCATTCCACAGGCATCATGCTCATTCCGCGGGTGATAGAGACCTTGGCCGTGAGGTGCGCGGGGACGACTATCCGATGTATTCATGGCAACCTTCTCAATGAATTCTTTTCGTAAAGAATGCGTTCCGGGTTTGAGGGACACCGCCGCCTGCGATTCCTCGAAGGGGAAATTCCCCGGTCTTTCTAAAAAAAGAGGTCCGCCAGAGCAGGCAAGGCCGTGCTTGGACAAGGCTGAAGTCTCTAATATATCGAAATTTTCGTTAAAAAGCAGAACTTCCTTGGGGCGCATCCCCGCCGGGACGCCGACTTTCAACCCAAATTCGCCCCATTTCAGCGCTTAGGCGACTCTCCGAAGACCAGCAAAAAGAACACCGGAAAGCCCTCAAAACACTTCAAACCAACCAGTCATTCAGAGTAAGCACAAAGCCGGGTGCCCCAGGTCTCGATTTTGAGACCTGGGATACCACGGACCTCAATTACCCTCTCTTCTCAGACCTCAAATGCCGGCCTGAGTACCCACCCTTCCCTTCGCAGCCTTCTACGGATAAATGCTCCGCAGTTGAACCGCCTCTGCCACGCGCCCGATGCCCAGAATATTCGCGGCAATCCGCATGGGAACCTTCCGCTCCTGGTGGATCTTGAGCACATCGCGGAAAGAAGTCTTCATCACGCGCTCCAACCGGTTGTAAACGTCCTGCGCCTCCCAGAACAGGTGCTGCTCGTCCTGCACCCATTCAAAATACGAGACGGTGACGCCGCCGGCGTTGCACAGGATGTCCGGAATCACAAACACTCCCTTGCTTTCCAGAATCCTGTCCGCAGCCGGGGTAAGCGGTCCGTTGGCGGCCTCAGCCACAATTTTCGCGCCCAGCATTGCCGCATTTTCCGCGTGGACCGTGTTCTCCAGCGCCGCCGGAACCAGGATGTCGCACTTCAGCGCCAGCAACTGGCTTGGCGTGATCGGCTCGCTCTCCGGGAAGCCCTCCACATGCCCAACCAGCGCCTTCATGTGGATCAGTTCGGGTATGTCGAGTCCGTTCTTGTTATAAACGCAGCCCGTCGAGTCGCTGACCGCGATCACCTTGGCGCCGGCTTCGTGCAGAAGCTGCGCCGTAATCGAGCCGGCATTTCCAAACCCCTGCACCACCACCGTCGCGCCAGCCAACTGCATGTGCAGGTGTTCGCAAGCGCTCTGAATGGTGTAGAAAACGCCGCGCCCGGTTGCTTCATTCCGGCCCAGCGATCCGCCCAGGCTGATCGGCTTTCCCGTCACCACGCCGGGAATCGGATAACCCTTGGTCATGCTGTAGGTGTCCATGATCCAGGCCATGGTTTGCGAATTGGTGTAGACATCCGGCGCGGGGATGTCCCTCTCCGGCCCAATCAACGGCAGAATCGCGCTGGTGTAGCGGCGGGTCATCCGCTGCAGTTCGTCCTGCGACATGTGTTTCGGGTCGCAGGTGATTCCTCCCTTGGCTCCGCCAAAAGGAATGTTCACCACCGCGCATTTCCACGTCATCCAGGTGGCCAGCGCCTTCACCTCGTCCAGCGTTACCTGCGGGTGGAAGCGGATGCCGCCCTTGGCCGGTCCGCGCACCATGCTGTGCTGTACGCGGTAGCCCTCAAAACGGTGGATGTGCCCATCGTCCATCCGCACCGGCACCGTCACTGTCAGAATCCGTTCGGGATACTTGATCATCTCCCGAACATCGTTGTCCAGACTCATTGCGTCTGCGGCTGTGTCAAAGTTCTCCAGGGCTACGTCATAAGCGTTCCCTGTCATGGTTGTCGTGAGCATCATTTCCCTCCTTGCTCTGAACAGGGTCGCCGCATCCGCACCTGTTGGCGGGTGCTCGACCCGCTGCTGCCTAAGCTGGTATAGCCGCCTCTTCCAACTGCGGCTGCGATTTGTAAACCGGGGCCAGCCATCTCCGGTAAGCCTTCATATGTCCGTGTGTCGCATCGAAGTACAACTGCCGTATCTGCGCTGTGATCAGGCCAATTTCCGCATTCCTCACCGGCCGGTGATCGACCTGCAAAATAGGCATCACGCCAACCGCTGTCCCGGTAAAGAACAACTCATCGCACAGGTAGAGCTCGCTACGGTCAATGGCGCGTTCCACCACCTGGAGCCCAAGTTCACGCTGGGCCAGTTCCATGATCGAATCGCGGGTAATGCCTTCCAACACGTTCTCCGTCACCGCCGGCGTAATCAGCTTGCCCTTGCGCACCATGAACAGGTTGCAGGTAGCGCCCTCGGCCACATGCCCGCTCTCGTTTAGAAATAATGCTTCGTCAAACCCGGACCGCCGCGCGTCGTCTGTTGCCAGGGCAGAGTTCACGTAAGCGCCGCAGATTTTCCCTCGCGCCGGAATCGCGTTGTCTTCCACTCGCCGCCACGAACTCACGCCAACATGGAGTCCCTTGTCGCTGTGCAGATAGTCGCCAAACGGGAGCGCGACAATTGCAAAGGCGTCCTGATCGTCTGTCGCCACGCCCACCCGCTCAGAACTCTTATAGGCCAGCGGCCGAATGTATGCGTTGGTGCGCAGGTTGTTTCGTCGCAGAATCTCCAGCGTTATTTCCGAAAGTTCTTCTGCCGAAGCTGGAACGCCAATGCGCAATATGCCGCAGTTTTGCTTCCAGCGCTCGTAGTGCTCTATGGGACGCAGGAGGAACATCTCGTCTTCCGCTTCGTCCCAATAGGCGCGGATTCCCTCGAACACCCCGGTTCCATAATGCAATGCATGTGTCAGGATGCCCACCTGCGCTTCGCGCATGGGCATGTACTGCCCGTTAAAGTACACAATCAGGTTCGGATCGCCTTCAGCCTTCATCTCACACCTCGAGTAACGATTCCTTCAAAAGTGCGCGCCCGCGCTCCAGTGCGCGCTCATCAAGCGCCACCCATTTTGGATTCTTCACCAACCGCCCCAGCGCGGCGTCAATGCTGGTTTGCGGCAATGCGTTTGCAATTTCCAGCAGCGCTCCCAGCATCACCATGTTGCCCACTCGCGCGTCCCCCAGTTCGTGAGCTATGTCGGTGAACGGAAGCGCCAGCACATTCACATCCTTCCGCTTGCAGTCTTCAGGGAATGTGTCGCCGTTGTAGATCACCCACCCGCCAGGCCGCACGCTGTCGTCGAATTTCCGCAGCGAGGGCTCGTTCATCGCCACCAGCACATCGGGCAGCACCACCAGCGGCGAATCGATCGTCTTGGTCGAAAGGCGGACGTGGCAATTCGACGTGCCCGAGCGCATCTCCGGCCCATACGACGGCAGCCATGAAACTTCAAGCCCAGCGTCCAGGCCGGCCTCGGCAAGAACCTCGCCCAGCAGCAGCACTCCCTGCCCGCCAAACCCCGCCACCCGCACGTGAAGGTCTACTTCTTCAGCCCGCTTGCCCGGGTAAGGATGGCCTTCGGGCAAGTCATCGTCTGCGACGCCGAGAATTCTCGGCAGTTCAGCCAATGCAGGCGCCGGCGCAGGCTGCAGTCTGGGATGCGCTTCCTTGGTGCGATCGCAGAAAACGCCCAGCGGAAAGGTCTTTTCCATCACGTCGCGCACCCAGTGTTGAGCGTCCAGTGCGGACATCTTCCAGATTGTCGGACACGGCGAAAGCACTTCGATTAGCGAGAAGCCCAATCCCCGAACCTGGTTCTCTACTGCCCTCTTGATGGCGCGCGTAGCCTGCACAATCTGCTTGGCGTCTCCGAGTCCCACCCGTTCGATGAGTACCGGAGCCTCCAGCGTGGCCAGCAGTTCGCTCACATGAAGCGGGTAGCCTTCATTGGCCACAGAGCGTCCCTGTGGAGTCGTGAGGCTCTTCATTCCCAGCAGCGTCGTCGGAGCCACCTGCCCGCCGGTCATGCTGTAGATGCCGTTGTTCACAAAAATGACGGTGATGTTCTCGCCGCGGTTGGCGGCGTGTAGAATCTCTCCCGATCCAATGGCCGCCAAATCGCCGTCGCCCTGGTAGGCGACTACGACGCTGTCGGGCCTGCTCCGCTTGACCGCCGTTGCCACCGCCGGAGCGCGCCCGTGCGCAGCCTGGATGTTGCCCACGTCAAAGTAGTAGTAGCCGAACACCGAGCAGCCGACCGGGTTGATCAGAATCGTACGGTCCTGGATGCCCAGCTCATCGATCGCCCTGGCCAGCATCTTTGACACGTTGCCGTGACCGCAGCCCGGGCAGTAGTGCGTCTGATGATGCAACTCGCCCTTGCGCTCGTAGCGCTCGTAGAATGCCTTGGACTTGCCATGTGCCACTTCATAGTCCGGAATCATTTCGTTAGACATGGGCCATCTGCTCCTCTATGGGCCTGAGAACCGGCTGATAACGCCTAGCCAGTTCTTGAACAAACTTGAGCACATCTTCGTGCGACGGAATGTTTCCGCCCACGCGGCTCAGGAACTCGACCGGCCGGATGCCGTTCAATGCCAGCCGCACATCCTCAACCAACTGCCCCGTGCTCATCTCAACAACCACAAAAACACGCGCCCGGTTGGCCAGCCTCTGGAAATTCCTTGTCGGGAAAGGATAGAGAGTGATGGGCCGCAGCACGCCAACATTGATGCCCGCGGCGCGAGCCTCTGCGGTCACTGCCTTCAGTATCCGGCCAACAATGCCGTATCCCACCAGCACGATTTCCGCATCCTCGGCATACCACTCTTCCGCACGCACTTCACGCTCCTCGGCCAGTTTGTACTTGGCTTCGAGCTTCAAAACATGCGCTTCCAGTTCGTTGTTTTCGATATGCAGTGAAGTAATCAGGTTGCCGCGCGAGGCCGCCGTGCCCGCCACTGCCCAATCGGGCAATTGCGGCTCTACCGCCGTCTGCGGAAACTCCACCGGCTCCATCATCTGCCCGATGAACCCATCGGCCAACAGAACTACAGGGGTCCGATACCGGTCTGCGAGTTCGAATGACAGGGCAGTCAAATCCGCCATCTCCTGCGCCGAGTGCGGCGCCA
Source organism: uncultured Acidobacteriaceae bacterium (assembly GCA_903911925.1). Classification (GTDB taxonomy): domain Bacteria; phylum Acidobacteriota; class Terriglobia; order Terriglobales; family Acidobacteriaceae; genus Telmatobacter. The sequence continues at coordinate 39,580 of CAIWFH010000107.1, read as the reverse complement.
GCACGATGGTCCGGTAGTTGCCGTTGCCGCCGCCCTTCACCACCTGGTGGTAGTCGCTCTGCTCTGAGCCCAGGTTGCCCAGCCCCGGCCCGCCGCGGGTAATGTCGGCAATCACGCAGGGCAGTTCGGCGCCTGCCATGTAGCTCATGCCTTCCTGCATCAGGCTGATTCCCGGGCCGCTCGATGCCGTCATGCAGCGTACGCCCGCCGAAGAAGCGCCGTACAGCATGTTGATGGCAGCCACCTCGCTCTCCGCCTGCAAAAACACCCCACCCGCCTGCGGCATATAGAGCGCCGCAACCTCGGTAATCTCGCTTGCCGGTGTGATGGGATACCCATAGAACCCGCGGCATCCCGCCAGAATCGCAGCGCGAACAATCGCTTCGTTGCCCTTCATCAGTTGCTTGTGCATTAGCTCACTCCCGTAACGCCCGTACCTGCCGCCACCATGGGTACTTTGGCGAGTTTGTATACCGTAAGCGCTCCCGGCTCGGGGCAAACCATGAAGCAGATACCGCAGCCCGTGCAGCCTTTGCCTGCATAGGTCGCCGTGCGATAGCCGTAGTGGTTCAACCGCTCGCTCATACCGATCACCTTGGGCGGGCAGGCATCCATACACAGCCCGCATCCCTTGCATTCGTCCACACCGACCCTCAGCAAACCCCGGTCGCGTTTTTCCGTATCGCTCATTCGACGCTCCTGTCTAGCAACAACAAATACTCATGCATACTGCACTGCCGCCTTCCGCTCCATGTAATGCGAGCGCACGGCAAAGTCCTCAAGTTCCGCCTGAAAACGCGGATCGGCTATCCCGATCAACGCCTCGGCGCGCTCCCGCAGCGTCTTGCCATGCAGGTACGCAATTCCAAATTCCGTCACTACGTAGTGCACATCCGCGCGCGAGGTCACCACCCCGGCTCCCGGCTCAAGCACCGTCGCAATGCGCGATACGCTGCCGCGGCACGCCGTCGCCGGCAGCGCAATAATCGGCACCCCGCCCTTTGAGCGCGCAGCTCCTCGAATGAAATCAATTTGTCCGCCAAATCCGCTGAAAGGCTTCACCCCCAGTGAATCCGCGCAAACTTGGCCTGTCATGTCCACCTGCAGCGCGGAATTGATGGCCACCATCCGGTCGTTCTGCGCCACCACGAACGGATCGTTGGTATAGGAGATGGAGCGGAACTCGAAGCTCGGGTTCTGATCGACGAAATCGAAGAGCCGTTTCGAACCGAGCACGAACGAAACCACGGCCTTGCCCCGGTGCAGCGATTTCCGTTCGCCCGTGAGCATGCCCGCTTCCATCAGGGCGATCACCCCGTCCGAGCACATCTCTGTGTGGATTCCCAGGTCGCGCTTGTCGGTAAGGCAGGCCAGCACTGCGTCCGGTATTCCGCCGATCCCCGTTTGCAGCGTCGCCCCGTCGGGAATCAGTGAGGCCACGTTTTCCCCGATCCGCCGCTGCACGTCGGTAAACGGCTCCGCCTGCAGTTCGAGCAGCGGTCGCGAGGTCTCGACCACCGCAGAGATGTGGCTCACATGAATATTTGTCTCGCCGTGGGTGCGCGGCATGCGCTCGTTCACTTCGGCAATCACTCGCTTCGCGCACCGTGCCGCGGTCATTGTGCAATCCACCGTCGTTCCCAGGCTTACAAACCCGTGCTCGTCCGGCGGAGAGACCTGCATCAGCACCACATCCAGCGGCATCGCGCCGCTCAGGAACAGGCCTTCAATCTCGCTTAGAAAAATTGGCGTGTAGTCGGCGCGGCCGGCGCAAACGGCTTCGCGAACGTTCTCCCCGAGAAACAGCCCGCTATGGCGAAAGTGCCCGGCGTATTCCGGCCTGGTGTACTCGGCTGCGCCCAGCGTCTTCATATGCACGATTTCGACGTCGAGCAAGTCGGCAGCGCAGGCCACCAATGCATCCACCAGCACCGACGGCGTGCCGCATCCCGACTGTACCCAGATGCGATCGCCGGAGTGCACTGCCTCAAGCGCCTGGGCCGCACCCATGCACTTGTCCTGGTACTCTTTGCGCCAGTTCATTCCCGATTGCCTCTGTACGCGCGCCTGCATTTGAACCGCATGAGAATTCCACCACTTGCGCAACTCACCGCAATCGAACCGCCCAGCCTTGCTTTCATCTTCACAAAGCTGCCTTCCAAAGGCGCTGCCTGTATTCCTCAGAGCCCATGTGAATCTACGCCCTGCCAAAAATGGGCGGCTGTGATGTCCGTCACCTGTTCAACGCGGGAATTCCCAGTCGGCAATGGCCAGATTAGTCATGCTCCAATCCGGCTTTCAAGACCTCTAAATAATGCAGGAATCGGATTAAGAGAACCCTGTAATATTTTCATACGAAAAGACTAACCGGCGAAGCTTGCCGACCATGGGAAACTGTAGCGCTTGCCTTCTGGCCGACTTTGCCAGGATAACCTCGACCCTCAAAGTCTCCAGCAACAACAGGTTTCTTGCATCTTTTGCACCGGCTGAATTCTAATCCCCCCTTGGTGACAGCAACCTCAAACCTCGTCGCAGCCCACAATCCGGCAACTGCCGCAAGAAGCGCGTTGGTTCTCACTGGATTCAGCGCCGTCGTCGGCCAAATCGTGCTGATGCGCGAACTGATCGTTGTCTTTAATGGCAACGAGATGTCGATGGGTATCATGCTGGCCACCTGGCTTCTCTGGACCACCGCCGGCAGCGCCCTCAGCAGCCGCATGAACTTCGAGGCAGAGCACACGCGCCGAGCCGTCGCTGTGCTCAGTTGCCTGCTCGCCTTGAGCTTGCCGCTTTCCATCTGGGGCCTGCGCGCGTCGAAAAGCTTGTTCCAAGCCGTGCCGGGCGAGTTGGTTGGCCCGGTGCCGATGATGCTTGCCTCGCTGGCCTGCCTGAGCCTGTTCTGCTTGGCTTCAGGAGCGCTGTTTGTGACGGCCGCCCAAATGTGCAAACTGGAGTGCAGCCTCCCCGCCCGCTCCGCCGCCAGTTCGGCCTACGTCTTCGAGGCCATCGGCTCCGCCCTCGGCGGTATCGCGGCCAGCATCGTCTTCCTGCGCTTCCTCGAGCCCTTTCAGATCGCCGCCGTCGTAGCCGTCTTGAATCTGTCCATGGCATCGTCATTGCTGCTAAAGCCGCAACGAAGGCAATTCGTCGCCATTGCCGTCACCGCGTCTGTGTCTCTCGTCCCCCTGCTGATGTTGGTAGCCCCGGCGCTGGAGCGATCAGCCCAGGCGCAATTGTGGCGCGGATTTCACCTGCTCGCCTCCCGCGACTCCATCTACGGAAACCTGGCGGCAACCGAAACAGGCAGCCTGCGAAGCATCTACTCGAACGGACTTCTTCTCGCCAACGTGCCCGACCCCAGCGCGGCGGAGGAAGGCGTTCATTATGCCCTGCTTCAGAACCCGGCGCCTCGGCGCGCCCTCCTCATTGGCGGCGGCATCGACGGCAGCATTGCCGAAGCCCTCAAGCACCCAACCGTCGAACGCATCGATTACGTTGAGCTTGACCCCGCACTGATCGGCTTCGCGCGCCAGTTCATCCCCGCGCAAATGGCTGCCCTCGTCACTGATCGCCGCGTCCGCATCCACTACGCCGACGGCAGAAGCTACCTCCGCGCCACCGATGACAAATTCGACGCAGTCATTCTCAATCTGCCTGCCCCGCAGACAGCGCAATTGAACCGTTTCTACACCGTGGAGTTCTTTCGCTCCGCGCGCGCTCACCTCGCACCCGGCGGACTGTTGGCTCTTTCGCTCCACTCGTCGGAGGAGACCATCAGCCCGGATCTGGCCGGCTTTCTGCGTTGCATCCAGCACACCCTCGATGAGGTCTACCCCTACACAGTCGCAATCCCCGGCGACACCATTCACTTTTTCGCGGCGGCAGAGCCAAACGTCCTCACCGACAACCCTCAAACGCTGATTGCGCGGCTCCGCGCCCGCAACTTGAAAACGCAGTCCGTGCGCGAGTACTTCATCCCCTTCCGCATGATGCCTGACCGCATGGAGCAGGTGCGCGAGCAACTGCGGCCCCAGCCCACCACGCCCGTCAATCGCGATTTCACGCCGGTCGCCTATTACTTCAACATCGTGCTCTGGACCACGCAGTTCGACACCGGCTGGTCCCGCTGGTTCCGCGCCGCCGCGCAAGTTCGTTTCGCGACTCTCATGGCCGCGGCGCTCGCGTCTTTGCTTCTCGCCACGGTCCTGCTGGCGTTTGCGCCGCGCCGCCAAAGTCGCGCTCCAGTTGCAGCCGTCTCCTCAGTGGCCGCAACCGGATTTACCCTGATGGCGCTGCAGATTTATCTCCTGCTCGCATTCCAGTCCATCTACGGCTACGTCTATCACCAGTTGGCGATCTTCATCGGCCTCGGCATGGCGGGCATCGCGGCAGGAAGCTGGCTGGCCACTCGCCGCACAGGCGCAAACCATCGCTCGACCAACCGCGCCCTCGCGTCCACGCAGATCCTGCTTGCTCTCGCAAGTCCGGCGCTCATCCTTGCTGTCAGCCTGCTGGCCAAACTCTCCAATACGGACTCAACATGGATTGCGGCCCAATGCGTCTTTCCGACCCTCGCAGCGTTGTCCGGAGTGCTTGGCGGCTATCAGTTCCCCATTGCAATCGCGATCTACCTCGACGAAGACAACAACCGGCGAAGCCTGGGTGTGCTCTATGCGGTAGACCTGCTGGGCGGATGCGCCGGCGCGCTGCTCCTCAGCACCTACCTCATCCCTGTTTTCGGCTTCTGGAAAACCGCATGGCTCTGCGCAGCCATCAACCTCGCGCCTGCGCTGCTAGCATTCCAGGCTAGCCTCGTCGGCAACTCATCCGCAGATTGAGAACCTACGGCTTCTCCTCAGGAAACACTACCGCTGTAAACATGAAGATGTCGGTATTCTCGTCCTTCCAGCAATCGGTGTGCATCCCTGCCTTCACGCATGTCTGTCGCAGAAATGTTTCCCGGTCCCACTTCTGTTCCACCGGCACCTGCGGCAGCAGAAGCCCCTCTGAATCGCCGTTTTTCATCAACAGTCCGTGCTGCCCGACCTTGATCTGCTCGATATCTGTAACGCGCCGAAGCGGCGACAGCACAGATATTTCATAAGTCAGGTGCGGCAACTCAAGTGCAGATACCGGCTGAAATCGCGGGTCCCGCTGCGAAGCCAGCGTCGCCGTATCCCGCACTGTCATGTAGAGCGGCTTGATTGCCGAGGTGTAGCCGATGCATCCCCGCAGTTGGCCGTCGATGCGAAGCGTAACAAACGCGCCAAGCTCCTGGTTCAGCGCCTCGCTCTTGCTCGGTTCAGGCTGATATGGGTGGCCCTGCTCCACCGAATGCTCCACCGATGTGCGTGCCAGCGCCAGCAGTTCGCTCTTGTCTTTGTCGCTCAACGAGAACGGCTCGTTAACAACCTTGGCACTATGAGCCTTCACAAACACGTCGGCGCTGTAGCCCACCACGCGCGAGTGATCTCCCTCGGTGTCGCCCGAATTGGCATACTTCAGCACCCGTGCCTGGTTGGCTCCCATGCGCTCGGCGGCAATCATCGCGGCCACAATCGGTGCTCCGCCGCAAGCCTCCCACGTGCGCGTCTGGAAATTCCGCGACATGCTGAAATAGTCCCACGCAACAAGCGCCTTCATCGTCTTGTGGTCGATGGTCACGGCATCGTCGTAGGGATGGTAGTGCGACAGGTCGGAGCTTGCAACAATCAGCGTATCGCCGCCGTGTATCAGCTTGGCCAGCGCCACGCCCAGTGCGCGGCTGTTCTCGTAGCTCTGGTCGCCCATCACGATAGGCACCAGCGTAAAGTCGCCCAGTACCCGCTGCAGCCATGGCAACTGCACCTCGAGCGCGTGTTCTGCGCCCGCCGAGGTAGCACTGTGCCCTTGGGTTGACAGCTTGAACGTAGAACTCATCTTGGCCAGTTGTCTCGCGAACGCTTTGTCCACCGGAACCGTGCCCAGCGGCGTCGCATACCCATCGCCTTCATAAATCGACGTGAAATCGAAAGACTCGTAGTGCGACGGCGCAATCACCACCACGCGCGAGTACTTGTGCCCTTTCAGCGCCGCATAGGTGTAGGCGGCCACAGGGCCTGAATATTGGTACCCGGCGTGCGGCGCCACCACGGCCAGAATTGGATCCGTAATCGGCGCCACTTGCGCCTTGGCCAGCATCTCGTCCATCATGGCCGTCAGCGCCTTGGGGTCGGCGGGATAAAATCCCCCGGTAACGCCTACTTCCCTCACCTTTTGCTCATCGGAGGCGCCCAGATGCTGCAACGGCGGAATAGCCAAAAACGCGATCAGTTGTGCCGTCAAGCAAAGCATCTTGAAACTCCCTTTCTTCTTCACGAGGTCAACCTCCGCTACGCCCTCATGCGTGCCAGACGCCGGGAATCGGGTGCTTGCAAAACGGGCAGGCACTCTTCTGGATCAGCATGTTGCTTGCTGTAAATCCTACTCGCTCTACCAGCAGCTTTTTGCACTTTGGGCAGTAGGTGTTCTGCGCCAGGTGCCCCGGCACGTTGCCGATGTACACATAGTGCAGGCCCTCCGCATCGGCAATCGCCTTGGCGCGTTCCAGCGTCGGCACCGGGGTGATGGACAAATTTTTCAGCAGGTACTGCGGATGAAACTGCGTGAAATGCAGCGGCACATCCTCACCCAGGTTGGCCTTGACCCAGCGCGCCAGGCCCGTAAACTCGGCATCGCTGTCATTCAGTCCCGGCACCACCAGGTAAACAATCTCCAGCCACTTGCCCATCTTGCGCAGCGTCACCAGTGTTTCCAGCACTGGCTTCAACTGCCCTGTCACCACGTCCTTGTAGTACGACTCTGAAAACGATTTGAGATCGATCTTCACGGCGTCCATCTTGCCGTAAGCCTGCTTTAGCGCCTCTTCCTGCATGTAGCCGTTCGACACCACAATGCTGCGAATGCCTGCCTCATGCCCCGCGTCGGCCGCGTCCATCAGGAACTCGCTGAAGACCACTGGCTCACTGTAGGTGTACGCAATCGTCGGGCATCCATAGTGCTTGGCCAACTCCGTCACCCGTTGCGGAGGAACATAGTCCGCGGGAATCTGTTCCGGCCGCGATTGCGAAATGTCCCAGTTCTGGCAAAATTTGCAATTCACGTTGCATCCCGCCGTGGCCAGCGAGAAAGCCAGCGAGCCGGGCAGGTAATGGAACAGCGGCTTCTTCTCTACCGGGTCCACGTGCGCCGCGCACACCCGCGAATGTACCAGGGTGTAATAGTTCCCGCCGCGATTCTCGCGCACGCCGCAGTAGCCGCGCTCCTTGTCCCCTACTGAGCAACCGCGCGGACACAGCTTGCACTTGATCTTCCGGTTGGCCAGCTTCTCATAGAACTTCGCTTCCACCACAAACCGCGCATCGTCCTGCTGCCCCTGCGCCGCAGCAGGCTCTCCCTCGGCAACCTTCGCCAATTCACAAGCCCCCAACGCCGCACCCGACGCCAGAGCGCATTTCATGAAAGTCCGCCGGTCAAGTGAACTTCCCGGAACACGGCACACGCCGCCAATTTCACTACCGTCTCTATTCATCTTTCCAAACATTTAGAGCCCTCACTAATCCGTTGAATCCCTAATTCAACTCACTTCACCCGTCATCCATTCCACTGAACTTCCGGCTCACCCGGCTGTACTTGTCATCCAACCAAATGAAGCCGTCATCCTGAGCGAGCGCAGCGAGTCGAAGGACCTGCATTTGGAAATGCCGCCGCGCCAGAAACGCCTCGAGAAGTGCGCATTGAACTCACCGGTCCCCTCTCTAAAACGCCGCTCCCCTACACCTCGACCACCGAAATCCTCTTCGGATCGCAGTTACCCAGCCGATGATCCTTGTCCGCAGCGGTCGCAATATAGCTCGGCGCGCGCTCATCCGCTGCCAGCGCCTTCAATCCGTTCTCCGCCCGTTTTCGCTCGATAATCTGCCAGCCCGTGTAGTCCAGCGCCACCGGGTCCTGTGAAACCAGCAGCCCGTTGAAGCGCCAACTGTGTTCCGGCTTGTAGGCCGGCCCCCCTTCGAACATCGCGGTAGTAGCGTCGCAAATCGTCAGCCGCATCCGGCTGCGAATCTCCGGCAGCATGTTCAGGTCCGCGATGTAGGGATTGCACCCGTTGGGGTGATACTTGTTCGGGTTATGAATCACGCCGTACATATTCTTCAACCCAATGGTCACGCCCGCGCCATCGTGATCTTTCAACACCGGCAGATTGATCAGCACATTGGTGCGCTGCGTCAGAATCTTCGAAAGGCGGCTCCCGACCCTGCCCCACGCCGCCAAGCCGCCCTCGTAGCCCACCTGTTCGGTGCCATAACACTGGACGCGGTTGCCTCCTGTCGCCACCTGAAAGCCAACCCGTTCCAGCTCCTCTGTGCTGCGGTCCCACACCACGATGTCGACGGCCTTGATTCCAGCCTCCTGCAAGCGCTCGCAAACGGCTGCGACGAGTTCACGATTGGTGGAGATGCCGCGCCCGCCGAGCGCGTTTACTTTAAGGCCCACCAGGTCGCCGGGCCGCACCAGCATCTTCCAGGCCTCAACCGGATGGTCGCGATTGAAGAGTGCCTGAACACTACTGTCCAGAAGCGCCAGCATTCGCTGCGAGTCGACCGCGAAACCGGCTCCGCGCAACTGCGGGTCGCGAGCAATGACGACACGGGATTTGGCTGGCGGCGGGCTTGTTCCCACCTCGGCGGTCAACTCCTGCCAACCGCCAATACCGAAAGCCGCCGCGCCCGTAAGCGCTCCTTTTAGAAAATCACGCCGGCTGGCTTTGTGCGTGGGGTTCATTCCGTTCCTCAGCCGATGCCGCGTTCGCGCAGTGGGGATCGCCTAAGACAACGGGTACTGCTATCCGAACGCCATTGCAGTGATGACCGGCACCTGTGCCGTCTCGCCATCCGTAAATCCAGTGAAACAAGTCGCTTACGAGGCGACGATCCGCCCTGTCGACTCAATGCTTGTCGGTATGCACCGGCTTCAGCGCCTCCGTCAACACCCGCCCAACCGCCGCCGACGGCTGATTGACTCCCGCAACCGAAGCCAGCGTAGCAGCCAGGTCAACCGGTCCCACCCGCCCGCGATACTCGCCCGGCACAAACGGCTCGCCGTAAAAAGCCAGCGGCACATGCCGGTCGTAAGACCAGGGACTGAAGTGGGTGGTCCCCGCAAATGCGCTGCTTCCTTGCATCTGGTAGGCCCCCAGCAAGAGCATGACAAACCAGTTGCCGTGGTCCGCGTAGCTATGCGCCAGCACCCGCCCCAGTTCCGACGGCGGCAACTGGCCATGCGCCAATTCGAACCGCGTGTATGCCCCCGCGAATTGCGGCGCAGGCTGCAGGCGATGCTGCGCCGGCAATGCATCTTCGCTATGCGGAGCCAGGCCGGCCACCCCCGCCGGCAGCAGTTCCGCCACCGCGTCCTCCGCAGCCTGCTCGCCGATCCCCGCCGTCTCAAACGATTTGCGATTGAGCACGACGTAAGGCAGATCAGGCCCCGGCATAAGGTAGTCCATCTTCTTGCCCGGCGAAAAGCGCTCGTTCAGCCCGGCGTTCAGGCTCGCATAAACCACCTGCATATTCACGGCTGCCCCATGGATGCCGAGTTTGGCCGCATCGCCGGGAATCGGCGCAATTCCATGATCGGCAGAGAGAGCCAGCCACACATTCTTCAAGCCGATACCCTCGTCCAGCCACCCGAAGAATCCATCCAGGTCGCGGTCCAGGCTCAGAATCATCTGCTCCTCTGAGTCTGAATCTGGCCCAAACTGGTGGCCCTGTATGTCATTGGCTGAGAGCGAAACAACCACTAGGTCGGTCACGCCGTTCTGCCCCAGCTTTTCGCCGTTGATAAGCGCCTTGGCAAAGTCCAGTTCGTAACGGTTGGCTGCCGGCATTCTGCCTACCAGTTCGTAAAACTGCGTTGTTCCCTCCACCATGGATTCCCGCTCTGCCTGGGCAATGCGTCCGCTGGTATTGAAGGCCCGCGCCCACTCCGGCAGGTGTTCCATATAGTAGGTTGACGTGGTGAACTGCCCGCTTGAAGTGTCGATCCAGAAGGCCCCATTGGCCGCTTGGCCTGCGGGCAGAATCGCGGCGCGATCCTTCAGTGAGATACCGTAGACCCGTGACCGGCCCTGGGTCGCAAGCCGCAATTCGTCACCCAGTGTTGTGGCGCGCAAGTTGCGCGGCGAGGCGCCGATCACATACTTCAATGCTGTATCGGGCGCGCCAGGTTGGTTGGCCGGAATGGACGCGGCCGGAAGATCGACCAACTGATACCGCTCATCCTCAACCGAGCTGACTTTGTGCTCGCTTGACCGCGATGCATCCCAGAACTCATTGGCATCGATGCCATGGCCGTCAGAATAAGCGCCGGTCCCGATGGTAGCGTGGCCCGGGCCGGTCACAGTGTTCGCGTAATCGTAATAGCAGTTGGTAAACCACGCGCCTTCATCCATGAACAGCTTGAATCCGCGGCCTTTGAACTTCGCTTGGTCGCGGTTCAGATAGTCTCCGCGAAACTGGTCGATGACCACAATCACAATCAGCTTGGGGCGGCCCACATAGGCCTGCGCAATCGATGCCGATGGAAGCAGGGCCGCAAGAAAAATCGCGGCAATTGAAAAACGCAGGGCTTTGAGAAATTGAACGCGCGGTTTCATCTCTTGATGATAAGCACTGAAGGGCTGGTTATTGTTCAAGCAATGCGAATTCTGCGCCGGCCTGCAGACAATCGCGCCCACAAAAAACGGGGCGGCCTCATGGGCCGCCCCGTCTGGCAAGCGAAGAAAGCTATGCGGTAACCGGCTCGCTGGAGCTCACCTTGACCGGCGTCAGCCACCCGAACCGATCAGGCTTGAGGCCGTTGGCTATTCCGTAGAATTCATCGGCAATCTGCTTGGTAATCTCGCCCGGGTTTCCATCGCCCACCAGGATGCGGTCGATTGAGCGGATCGGTGAAACCTCCGCCGCCGTACCGGTAAAGAACACCTCGTCGGCAATGTAAAGCAGTTCGCGGGGCAGAGCCTGCTCGGTCACCGTGAGGCCCAGATGCCGGGCAATGGTCAACACCGAATCCCGCGTGATGCCGGAGAGCGCGGAGTTCGCCAGCGGCGGCGTGTACAACACGCCGTTGCGGACAATGAAAATATTCTCGCCCGAGCCTTCGCTCACCAGCCCATTCACGTCAAGCCCGATGCCTTCAGCGTAGCCGTTGACCTCGGCTTCCATGTGGATAAGCTGCGAGTTCATGTAGTTGGCCCCGGCCTTGGCCAGAGCAGGCATGGTGTTGGGGGCCAGGCGGTTCCAACTGGAGATGCAGACATCCGCGCCGCCAGTGCCCTTGATGTACTTGCCCCACGGGAAGTTGGCGATGTACACCTCCATCGGCGATCCCTTGGGGCTGACGCCGATCTCGCCGTAGCCGCGCAGGGCAATCGGACGGATGTAGCAGGGTGCAACTCCATTAGCTTCAATCACATCAACCACGCCAGCGCACAGCTCATCGAGCGTAAAGGGGATGGCCATGCGGTAGATCTTGGCCGAGTCGAGCAGCCGCTGCATGTGCTCCGGCAGCCTGAATACGGCTGAGCCCGACGGCTGTCCGTAGCAGCGGATTCCCTCAAAAACGCTGGAGCCGTAGTGGATTACGTGGCTCATCACGTGGATGTTGGCGTCTTCCCAGGGAATGAGGTTGCCGTTGTGCCAAATCTTCGAGGTCGTTTGGATAGGCATGGGGGTAAAAATGCTCCTTGATCGCATCAAAGCCGAACCCCATCAGGGTAACCCGGATTGGTGCGCCCTGTCACTGCGGGTTGCAGTCAGGCAGGCACGGGGTTCCTGCGTTGACAACCCAAAACCGGGGCTAGGGCCGAACCTCGCTTGTCCGAATTGGGGCCGCTTCCCTGCGTGATATCTCCCAGCGCTCCGCTTCCTGATTTCGGGCTGACCTCCGCGCCCGTGAAACGGCTGACTGATGTGCTGTACCGGCGGAACAACCGCTGAATACGAGCGTCGGACTACGGCCGGCGTGGCCTGTGCGGGGAAATATCCGACATGATGACGATTCGGGCGCACGAGTGGCATCTGGCGCCAGGTGGGCAGGATGTGACGGCACTCGGGACAGATTGGGGTCCCCCCCTTTTTGGCCGGATTCTTTATGGAAGTGGCCTGGTTTCAGTCAGATGCGGCAGGCGCGGCGCGCTAAGTCGATGATTCTGTTCTGGTTGCGTGCAGATTATTGGCAGCAAAGGGGTTATGCATGTTCACTGTTGTGACTCCTCGAGGTTAAGTGCCGGGAAGAAAACCATGAGACGATTCTGCGCCGAGGGATGGATTTAATCCGCAATTTGGCTGCGGGATTTTTGTGGGCTGGGAGGGTGCGGGATTTGCATCCATTGTTGCGCGCTTGCATGGGACAATGTCCGAGTTGCCGATAATTCAACCAGAACCATCGTGGCTTGGGAAATTGAGTGCCCGTACCCTGCCCGCCCCTGCTTGTGATCTCGGAATGGTGGAAGAATTGCGCTGCACAGCCATGAGAAAATACAACCCTCCTTCGCGCCAGAACCATTCTCGACATTGAGGAACCCATGCGAAAGTACGCCGAAATGTTTTCAAGAATCTTCCTGATGTTGTTCCTTGTTGGTGGGCTCCGCGCTCAAAGTGTTGAGGCACCGGCAGATCAATTGAAGCAGCATCGTGTAGTGATTGGCGGTTCGGTTTCTTCAGCAGATTCCGTGATTGCAGTGGCTCCTGACACTTCGTGGACAACGTCGATCTCTTTCGAGGCTGCAAGCCCGATGAAGCCGGTGGATCCGAGCACCCTTGCCGCATGGCTGAAGCAAGAGTCGGCAGTAAACGGCCTCTCTGCGTCGGATGTACGCCCCTGGCACATAGTGATTGCCTATGATCAGTTCGATGGGGATGGCGACAACTTCAACAGCGGGGTTCTCGAAGAATTGTGGGCAGGGCCAAAGAAATTCAAGCGAACATACAAGAGCGACAACCTGAACCAGACTGACTATGCAACTGACCACGGCCTGTTTCGTCTTGGAGATCAGAGGTGGCCTAACCGTGCTGAGCTTCAGGCTCGTAGCGAAGTCATCGATCCATTCTCATATGCGGCCTCCCTTCAGGGAGTTCTCCCGGCCAACGTCGAGCGAAAGTTCGGAATGTACACACTCAACTGCTTCGTGATGAAGAATGGGTCGGGCGGAATCAGCATTCCAGCGCAATATTGCTTTGAAGACAACAATTCGCTCCTGCGTTATGCGCGAGGATTCGGTTGGTTTCAGACTGCCTACAACGATATCGTCTCGTTTCAGGGACGCAACATAGGACGTGACGTCGAGGTGACCGACGGCGGCAAACCTTTTCTCAAACTCCACGTTAAAACCATTGAGGCAATTGAGACGATTGACGAGAAGGACTTCGTGCCTCCGGATAATGCAATTGATCTCAGCGGCCAGAGGGTGACCGGGGTTGTAGTTAAACCAATAAAGCAGCCGTTTCCTGAATGGCCATCGGCTCTTCGGCGAGAACACTTTAAGGTTGAGGTTCAAATTGCAATTGGGAAAGATGGCCATGTGACCAGCGCTCATGCTGTTGCTGGACCATCCGATGCTTACAAAGCTGCCGAAGACACGGTGCGGAAATGGGTCTTCCTGCCATATTTGGTACTGGGCGAGCCTGTGGAAGTGGAATCCAAGGTTCAGCTTCAGAATAATTAGGGTGCGTTTACAGTCCCGGTCGAGTAACCGCCTATTCGGAAGCAACCTCTGAATAAGCTGGGGCAAGCGGCACGATTTCTGCCTCCAACTCTCCTTCATGATCGATCTTCAGCAGCCCTACCGTGACCGGCAGCTGAAACCTTCGCGGCCCGCAAGACCCGGGGTTGAAGTAAAGCACTCCCTTGCGTCGGTAGAAATTGGGCACGTGCGAGTGCCCGAACAGAACGGCAGCGAACTTCCCTGCCGCTGGGTCCAGGTGGAGCGTGCCCAGGTCGTGGAGCATGTAAATATAGCGGCCCTCGGCCAGGAACACTTCGGTTTCGGGCAGTTCGCTGCACGGACCTTCGCGGTCCACATTGCCGCGAATCGCCGTAACCGGCGCGATCTTTGCCAGCTCGTCCAGGATTGAAATCTTGCCTACGTCGCCCAAGTGGAGAATGTGTTCGACTCCGGCCAGCGCTTGAGCGACCTGGGGCCGGAAGAGGCCGTGCGTGTCGCTGACTATGCCGATTTTCATGGGAACCGCCTGCACGAAGGCCTTTGTATCTCGATCCGATTGGAAGAGTGTAATTGAGAGCTGCGGTCTCCCACCCATTCGCCAGGAAAAAGGCGAATGGATAGGGCACGGAGGCGTTTGCACAGCCCGCGCGGCCCAGAGCAAGCCAGGCCATTCGTGATATGTTAACCCTTTCATCCATGCTTTGCCGACGCTGCTCTGTGAATGCCTGTCGCGTTCCTTCATCCAGGAAGCTGAAGCGACGCAAGAGACTGAAACAGGGTGCCCGAAAATTGAGATGAAGGACCAATCCCGAATGGGCCAAGAACGCACTCGAGCCAACTGGCGCCACACCGTCGCAGCCTATACTCAGCCGCGCGTGCTGCAGGTGCTTGCACTCGGATTCTCGAGCGGCCTGCCGCTCCTGCTTACCTACTCAACTCTCTCGGCATGGCTTTCGACGGTTGGCATCCGGCGCGCGGCCATCGGCACCTTCGCCCTTGTGAGCATGCCTTACGCATTCAAGTTCCTGTGGTCGCCGCTGATTGATCGCGTACCTCCGCCATTGCCTCTGGGTCGGCGCCGCGGTTGGGGCATCACCATCCAGATTCTTTTGATCGCCGCAATCCTCGCCTTGGGACTGTGCAATCCAAAACAGAATCTGGCACTGATGGCCGCCTTGGCGGTGATTGTCGCATTCCTCTCCGCGAGCCAGGATATCGTGATCGACGCCTGGCGCGTGGAGAGCCTGGATGGGGATCAGCAGGCACCCGGAGCGGCGATGATTCAGTCCGGCTACCGGATCGGCATGCTAGTTGCCGGGGCGGGGGGCTTGCTTATCGCAGCGAAAGCAGGATGGTTCGCTGCCTATGCCACAATGGCCGCGCTGCTCAGTGTGGGATTATTGGTATTTTTGTTTGGCCCCGAACCCAAGGTCTCGGGGGAGATTCAAAGGGACACACGGTCGGGATGGGATGCCATTCGCCACGGTTTTTCGACCGCCGTGGTCGGACCCTTTCGCGATTTCATTCGCAGGCCGCTTTGGCCCGTCATCCTGATCGCCATATTTGGGTACAAGCTGGGCGAGGCAATGGCGGGAGTCATGTCAACGCCGCTTTATATATCGCTGGGATTTTCCCTCCCTGAGATCGCCACCGCTTCAAAAGTCTTCGGATTTTTCTCGATTGTTGCAGGGGCACTGATAGGCGCAGTGGTGACGGCCAGGTACGGAATCCGCCGCTCGCTGATCCTGTGTGGTATTTTGCAGTCGGTCGGGAACCTGTTTTTCATTCTGCAGGCTGTTGAAGGACATCGAATCGGCTACCTTGCGATATGTGTAACTGCCGAAAACATCACGGGAGGAATGGCCGGAACAGCGTTGGTGACCTATCTTTCCAGTTTGTGCTCGCCCGCCTTTACGGCCACTCAGTACGCGTTGCTATCCTCTCTTGCCTTGCTTGGACGCACCGTGGTGGCGTCTTCGGGAGGAATCCTGTCAGAAAGGATCGGGTGGGTACGGTTCTTCCTGCTTACCAGCGTTATCGCATTGCCGGCCATCTTTCTATTCATGTGGATTGGGCCTCGCGATGATTTCAGGAATAACCAGCCAGAAGTTGACGCCGGGCGCGATGCCCCGGCTTCCTGAGCGGGCATGCGTCAGCAAAAAGCATGGGGACCGCAACAATACCGCGACACGGCGGTTCAATTGGTGTCTAAATAGATATGGGCATCTTGCGGTTGGGATTAGTTTTGTGCCTGGCGACAGGGGCGCCTCTGATTTTGGCGCAAGCGGGACAACAGGCGACGATTCAGCCCCAGGCCTGGCGGCTGGTGGTGCTAGCCAACGAGGCTCGCGACGAGCAGGGGATCAAGCCACTGCAGTGGGATGCGGCGCTTGCTGAGGCGGCTCGCCAGCATTGCCTGCGCATGGCCGCCGAGGGCCCCATCTCCCACCGCTACGGTGACGAATTGAGTGTGGGTGGCCGCGCCGGGCAAGCCGGGGCGCACTTCTCCCTGATTGAAGAAAACGTGGCCATTGGCCCATCGCCCGCAGCCATTCACGAAGGTTGGATGAACTCCCCCGAGCACAATAAAAACCTGATGAACCCCGAGGTGGATCGGGTAGGTGTGGCAGTTGTGGCGAGCCGCGGCGTTCTCTATGCCGTGGCCGACTACTCGCGCGCGGTTCCGGTGCTCAGCCAGACTCAAGTCGAGGCCCATATCGCAGGCTTGGTTCACGCATATGGAATCAACATGCGGACGGACGCAAGAATGGCGCGCGCGGCCTGCACCATGGACCACGGATGGCCCCCAGCCGATTCCGGCCCCGAACCCCTCTTCGTCATGCGCTGGCAGGATTCGGATATCTCGCATCTGCCTCCGTCGCTTCAGAAGAAACTAAAGTCGGGTGATTACCGGCAGGCATCGGTCGGCAGTTGCCCGGCACAGGCAGTGGAAGGCTCCTTCACGCTCTATCGCCTTGCCGTCCTGCTGTTCGGGGACTCAAGTGGCAACGGCACAAGACCTTTTTAGCCTACACTTCTCAGGCCGGTCGACTCCGCACCTACCCAAAGCTCTGGTAGTCCCGCCAGAATTCAGGCCATGGCTTGCGCGGCGGGCCGCAGACAAAGATATCCGGGTGATACTTGCTCTCCTCGTTCTCAACGCCCTGGGAGTTGCCGTTATGCCCGGCAAGGCGGCAACCGGTAAAAGCCCGATCCGCGGCCTCCCTCGAGAATCCAACCACGATCAGCGTGGTTGGCGGCGGTGCCGGGTAGCCGCGCAGCCAGGCCGAGTTGGTCATGCTGATGGGCATCGGCAAATGGTACGCCGGGCCGAACATCTCAACAGCGCCCTGCTCCCCATAGTTCCCCACCAGGACACCGGTGCCGGATTGCTGCTCGGCGGGCAGCGAATCGCGAACAACGGCAACAGCTTTCACCAGTTCGGTCCAGCCGATCTCCTCGCGCAGGTCGCCGTTGTTGCGCAGGGCAAAGTCGCGAAGCGAGCCAGCAGCTTGCAGCGGGACAATCACGGCACAAACAGCCGCACCGCAGACGGCCAGACCGCCGAAAAAGACGGAGTGAATGGCGATCTGGAGAGGTCTGCGAAGGGACCGAACCCAGCCTTCGCTAACCACCGACCCCATGGCAAACAGCATGGGATAACCTGCGGCCACGTAGTAGTAGCGGCCCTTGGCGAAGAAGAAAAGCGCCAGCGGAACGACGTACATCCAGGCCAGCATGCGATAGCGCGCGTTGCGTAGCAGTGCGACAAGCCCGGCTATGCAAAGCGGCGTAACAACAACGTTGATGCAAAGCAGCACTTGGCCCAAAATGAACCCGTCGGCACGCCCTTCGCCGACGTCCCGCACGTGAATGTGCTGCAGAAAGCGGTAAGAAATAAAATCGTGGCGAACCTGCCAGACGAAGTTGGGCAGGAAAATCAATAGCGCCAGTGCGATCCCGGCCCAGAACCATCCGCTGCGCATATAATTGCGCGCCCGCGACAGGACAACCCCGCCGAGTATCCCGGCAATGAAGAAAACGATGGAGTACTTGGTGAGCAAGCCGATGCCCACCACAGCGCCAATCGCAATCCACCAGCGTGGGTTCTCTGACTTGAGAAGGCAAACCGTAAAGTAAGCGATCAGCACCCACCAGAGATAGTCAAACGATGAGTACTGGAACTCCGTGCCCTGAAACAATGGCAGCGGCGACAAGGCTACTGCAAGTGCGGCGGTGAACTGAGCCAGCGTTCTGCCGCCCAGTTCTCGTGCCATCAGGCCGGTGAGAACGATGGCCGCCGCCTGGGCAATAACCGAGAAGAGGCGCAGCCCGACGAGGGAAAGACCAAATGCTGCCAGGCCGATTCGCTCCAGAAATGGAGTTAGTGGCGGATAGGCAACAAATCCCCAGTCGAGATGGCGAGCATCCGAGAGAAACTGCAGTTCATCGCGGTGGAAGCCGTAGCGGCCGTTGGTCGCCAGGTGCAACAGGGTGACTCCGGCCGCCAACGCGAACAGAATCCCGAAGGCGGGTCTCGGTTGGGTCTCCGCGCGTTCGCAGGTGTGATCGATCTGGGTCGAGGACATGGCTTCCCTGCCTCTTTCTGTTCTCCCTCATACCTACGTGCTCATGCACTATTTGGTTCCTACGACCCCTCTTTCAGCGGCAGACGGAACGCGGACAGACGCCATTCCCGCGGCCGTTGCGGCCTTGATGCCCATGTCGGTGTCTTCAAAGACCAGGCAATCTTCAGGAGCGACGCCAAGGCGCGCGGCTGCCACCAGAAAGGCGTCGGGCGCCGGCTTGCTGTTGGCGTAGTCCTCGGCGCCGACGATGGTGTCGAATTGGTCGAGCAGGTGCAGAGCTTCGAGCGAGCGAACCACCGCATTCCGGCTGCTGCCCGATACCACCGCAAAAGGAATGTGCCCATGCATGGCCCAAATGTGCTCCAGCACTTCGGGGACCGCCTTCAATTCGTGGATCAACTCAAGGTACAGGTCTTCCTTGCGGATGCTGACCGCCTCAACCGGCATTTGCAGCCCGCGCAGGTCGTTGAGGGTTGCGATGATCTCCGGAATGGGCTTGCCGCCCCAGGCATAGAAAAGCTCTTCGCTGAACTCGCAGTTCCATTCGCCCAGCGTCTCCTTCCAAGCGATGAAGTGCAGAGGCATGGAGTCGGCGATGGTGCCGTCGCAGTCGAAGAGATAGGCCTTGAATGTGCCCACAGGCAGTTCCAGTTTCGTATACAAAATTTGCTCCTTGCTTAGAGGTTTGGATAAGCGGCGATTGGTGAACCGGGATCACCAATGGCCGCTGCATCAGCCAGATGGCCAGAGGCGAATGTCAAGGTTAATTGTTGGCGGCTGTTTGCGCAGTCGGCGCCTCACAGCCCCCTTCGCCGGGCTTTGTGGGCTCCATTTTGAGAGCGTTATTAAAGCGGTTGAAATAGTTGAACAGGCCAATGGCGCAAAGCAGTTCAACAATTTCTCCTTCTGAGTAGAATCCACGCAATTCCGCGAACTGCTCGTCCGTGACAGCATGCGCATCCCGCGTGACGGTCTCAGCAAGCCGCAAGGCAGCCTTTTCGGCGGGGGTAATGTCGTCGCGGCTGGGCCACTCGGCCAGGTGGGCTAGTTGCTCGTCGGTCCAGCCCAGACCCTTGGCCAGGATGGTGTGGCTGGCCAGGCAGTAAGGGGTGACATTCACCTGGCTGGTACGGACGATAATCAGTTCCTTGAGTCTTGTTGAGACGGTGCCCGTATTGAGAACGGCTCCAAAATGGGCCTGCATTGTGGCAAAGATCTCAGGCCGATGGGCCATTACCCTGAACATGTTGGGCACGTTGCCGCGCTGGGCAAAAGCCTTGTCATAGAGCGCTGCCATTTGCGGGGTCACTTCACTGCGGTCCAGGCGGGAGATACGGGACAAAGGGCCTCCTTCAGGGGTCCTTTCCATGGTATCGCCAGCGGCGGTTCGCCGCCACACTCACGGCAGCTGGGCGAGGTTTGTCTCCCATCAAGCACCGTTTTTTTTGACGTGCCCGGCACTCTCTGCTACCTTGGTATTGGACAATTCAGCACACGAGATTCCGCAGTAGCTCAATGGCAGAGCATTCGGCTGTTAACCGAAGGGTTGTAGGTTCGAGTCCTACCTGCGGAGCCAGATAAACAATTATTTACAACCCTTAAGCTGATTTCCATCCCGAGACAACCCCTACGGAAGCATCAGACTGTAGTTCACTGCGGGTAAAACCACGGGGAGACTGCCACGGCCTTTGGTAGACGATTTTTATTGAAAATCCGCTCTTAATTTCGAGCTATTTGCAGCAGGACAAATTAGGTTCATCGCCTTCCGGATATCCTCTGGGGTGGTACAAACCGATCATCTCAAATTCACACCTGAGGCAGGATAAGGCGATGAAAATCCATCGTTCCCTCTCGTTAGGGGTAGCCCTGGTCATTCCGCAACTTTGGGGCGCCCAGCCCCAACTCCCCACAGCGGTTTTCGCAAAGGTTGAAGGGGTACTGGACTTCTGCGACAATGCGGCTCCGAATGAAGCGGAGAAATACGAGAAATTGAGGAAGCAATTGGCGAAGGGCGCCTCCGAGACGGACCTGTCGGAAATGCGTAAAACGCAAGAATACAAAGACGCCTATGAGCAGGCGAAGCTAGAACTTGCCAAGATGCCCGGGGATAAGGCGATTAAGGCCTGCTCTGCGTCATTGGAAGACAGCAAGTAGGGCCATACGGCGTACAAGCGGGCCAAAAACCCGGATGCCGCTGAATGCCCGTCGCATGTTCTGCAACAAGAAACTCTCGATACGAGAAAGGTTGGATCATGAGCAAGATGCAAATTCCAGCAATAGCGGCAATCGCCGCATTCATGCTTTTTTGTTCCCCGGCGCTTGTCCGCGCCGACAGTGCCCGGCCCGGCGCCGTGCAAGCTCGGGCAGCTTTGTCCCCTTCGGCTCAGCAGGCGAAGGCCCCGCTCCCGACTGACGATTTTGCCGGTTTGAGTTTTTCTGATGGACAGAAAGCGGAAATTGACAAGATCCGCCGGGAGACAGAGTCGAAAAAATCCATCATTGCCCAAGACGACAAGTTAACACCGGACCAAAAGGATGCCATGCTTCTGGGGTACACCCGGTTGGAGAATGGACAGATCTTCAAGGTATTGACGCCCGAACAACAAAAGGAAGTCCGACAAAAGGTTCTTGCTCGTAGAGCGGCAAATCAGTCGGTGCAGCAGAAGCAACCCCCGCGACACTAGACTTCGCGGAACTTCACCGGACGCTCTATTGGAGACAGTTTTCGCTTTGTCGGCCTTCGCGCTCAAAAGGCATTGCCGAGGTGCTGCCCCAACGGCGGGATGGGGCTGTCCTGCGGCCCCTCTCTGGTATTTCGCTGGTCTCGCCGGCATTCTTCGGGCAGGACTGGGATCCAAACACAATCGATAGCCGCTGTTCCGATATTGAGCGGGAATGTCGTTTATCCAAAGTCAGCACTTTCCAAAAACGGGGTTGAGATTTTGTTGCAGATTATTTACAACTTTTTACATATCGCTTGTTTTCGAACAAATAACTGGATCGACGCCGGCTCAAAATAGGATTCAGCTAGCCGGCAGATTGTTAGCTGAACAAGAGACTAGGAGGTCCGGTGCCATCTCCAAGATCGGAGGGCACACCGTTGCAAATCAACTACGCTGTGCTGGCAGGAACCTGAAGTCTGGCGGGGAAGTCTACTGAGTCAATTGGGGTCTAAATGGAGTTGCTCCTCAATCTAGTCTGGTTGTTATCGGCAGTCGTCATCGTGCGACTCTGGTTACGCCACGCCCCTCCAGAACGAAACAATCGAAGGATGCAGATTGCCGCCCTGGCAATGTTGATCCTGGTCCTATTTCCGATCATTTCAGTTTCCGACGACTTGCAGGCAGCCCAAAACCTGGCTGAGGACGATGTCTATCTGCGCCGAGGTTTTGTCGGCGCCAATCCGCACTCCGTTTTTCCCATAATTGCCGCGCCGCCTCCGTCGGTGCTGACTGAGCCATCTTACGTCGTCACGCGTCTTCATGCGCTCTGTCTGTTCTCTATTCCAAAGATTGACATCCCCGCCCTGTCTGCCATCCAGAACCGCCCCCCGCCTCTAGCCTGATCCGCCCCTTCTCCCACCTTTCATCATCCTGGAGCCGCGTAGAGTTTAGTCCGCCGCGAGTCCAGTGACGCATAGGTTACACATCGTGTGGATACACCAGGAGCTGCTCATTCCGGCAGCGGCTGGGCCACACGCCGATGGTGGCCTTGCTCGCCCCCGGTCCAAACCTGCCTGGGGTCAAGCGGAAGTGAAGTTCAAAGCCTCGATCACTAAACGAAGGCACTTGAATTTGACATCCGGAAGATGAAGGCAGTGGGTACCACAGCCTCTCTGCAGCCAACTCTTCAGTCGAACTGCCGATCCGCAGAGTTCGAGAAGAACTCTTTCCCGGCGGGTGAGGTGAAGAGGCATTGGCCGGCTATCACGGCAACCTTCGTTAACGAGCCCTTCGAATCCGAACTCCGCCTTGGCGGGCTCGTACGATTGACCTTCCGAGTGAATTCGCAGCTGAATTCCGGTTTCCGCGG
The DNA here is from genome assembly GCA_903911925.1 of uncultured Acidobacteriaceae bacterium. Lineage (GTDB taxonomy): Bacteria > Acidobacteriota > Terriglobia > Terriglobales > Acidobacteriaceae > Telmatobacter. The sequence continues at coordinate 17,194 of CAIWFH010000107.1, read as the reverse complement.
TTCACCGGATAAGTGAGTTGGAGGGAATATGGATTCTGATGGACTGCCTGTAAACAGAGGCCAGCATTCGGAACCGGAGGTTTTGACTGCGCAACGGCGCGAGGATCCAACAGTCCGAAGCGGACTAAAAAAGCGCCTGCGTGAGCCAGTTTGCGCCGCTGCGGCGCCGCTGGCGCGGGCCGAACAGCCCACAGAAGCGGCCACTTGCCAGGAATCGTTGCCAGTGAAAAATGAGAACGTACTTACCCACCGATCAAGCATGACCATCGAGGAATTTGTTGAGCACAAGTTTGTGCCGGAACATGTCGCTCGCAAGGGGATCGCGTGCCGAGTCTATTACCAGGCAATGCTCAAGCACGTGCTGATGCCCGAAGTGGTCGATAGGGTGTTTCAAGTCAATCCCGCGAATTGGAAAAGAAGACTCAGGACAATTCCCGACTGGCCTTACTTAAACAGCTTGCGGCTTCGCGACGCCCGCCCCCACCATATAGATTGCCTCTTATCCGCAGCCCAGAGGCGGGGATACTCGACCCATACTGTCACCCATATTCGGAACCTCGTCAGCGTGATCTTTTCCTACGCAAAGCAAGAGCAATTCTTGGTTGGCGACAACCCTGCCAGCCAGGTCAAACTGCCGGTATCGACCCCAAAAGAAGGGCGTGTGCTCACGCTCGATCAGGCAAAAGCGGCGTTAACTGTAATGAACTATCCAGAGAAAGAAATGACCATGATGGCCATTCTTACCGGGATGAACATATCGGAAATCCGCGGCCTTCAATGGAAGAACGTAAACCTCACTGAGAATGAGATTACTTCGGACGGTGACCTGATTCCGCCAAAGGCAATTGCCGTCCGGACGCTGTGGTATCGCTGTGAGTTGGGAGATGTGAAGAACAAACGCATCAGGAACGTGCCTATCCCTCAACCATTGTTGCAGATTCTCCTTAAACTCCGGCAGCGGGCGAACTTCACTGAGCCCGATAATTTCGTCTTTGCGTCTCGAGTTGGTGGAACGGTCAATGTGGACAATATCATGGTGCGCAAATTCCGGCCCATGGCCGAGCGTCTGGGGGTACCATCCCTGTCTTGGCGCGTGCTTTCCAGAACGCGGAAGTCCCTGACGTCCGAATTGGGTAATCGGTTTCAGGATTCCATGGCCATGGTCGCATGCACTGCATCGCCGCGAGATGCAAGCACAGATCACAAATGGCGTTGCCGCATTTTGACAAGGCAGCGTCAATGAGCACAAACGGCAGGCCGTTCGCTCGCTTCTCCTTCTAAAGGCTTGCCACGGGTGCCCCGAATTCCGCGTCCATGAATGCGTAGCCGATCATGTGGCAGACGATGAGATGGATGTCTTCGATGCGCCCCATGTGGGGATGGCTGACGCCGATGTTCAGTTCAGCAAGGGGCGCTAGCCTTCCACCATCCCGTCCAGTAAGCGCAATCACACGGCAACCGAGCTCCCGAGCAAATTTTGCAGCTTCGATCACATTGGGCGAATTGCCCGAGCCGCTGATGCATACTAAAAGGTCGCCTGCAGAAGCATGATTTTTGAGTTGCTCGACAAAGACGCAGTCGTAGCTGACATCGTTGGCATAAGCGGTTATGGTCGCCAGCGAGTCAGTAAGCGCCTGGATTCGAAACCGGCGAGTACGGCCATAACTTGCCCCTTTTAGCATGTCAGCAACAAAGTGAGAGGCCGTTGACGCGCTGCCGCCGTTCCCGCACGTGAATATCTGCCGGTTCTCGTCGCGAGCCTGGCGAAACCATGCGATGGCCTGCTCGATCTTGGAAACATCGAGGCCTTCAATGACATTCAGAAGTTGAGTACGGTACTCTTCGCAATAGCTCATGCCCACCCTGTTTTCTTCCCAAGTCTAGAATAGGATGGTGAGCCGGGAACCACAAGTACGGGAGCGAATCATGAACACACTGGCGATTGACATTGGCGGAACGAAGTTTTCGATGGCGCTGTTTCAGGGTGGCAGGATGATTGAGCGCCAATCCCACGCGACCCGGAGGGAGGGCGGCCGCGAGTGGATGATGAAGCAGATTGTAAACATAGGGCATGTGTGGCAGAAAGATGTGGGATTTGGGCGCTGTGGCATTGGCTTTGGCGGGCCTGTTGATTTTCAATCGCAACGGGTCACCCTTTCAAACGTGGTAGCCGATTGGCAGAATTTTCCGCTGGCTGGGAGCCTTGAGCGCGAACTCGGCATTCCTGTAGTGATCGACAACGACGGGAACGTTGGAGCATTGGGCGAATCGGTCTATGGGGCCGGAGTTGGATGCGACCCGCTGTTTTATGTGACCGTTTCAACAGGCATTGGCGGCGGGTTCATTTCGGGCGGACGCGTCTACCGAGGCGCGGATTCGTTCGCCGCCGAAGTCGGCCACATTACCGTCAGGCCCGGCGGTCCGCGCTGCGCGTGCGGAGCGGATGGGTGCCTGGAAAGATTGTGTTCCGGACTATGGCTGGAGGCGGATTGCGGAAAGCCGGCGAAAGAACTGCTGAGTGACCCGGCGTTCGTCGAGCATTACGTGATCGACTTGGCGACTGGATTGAAGTCGGTCGTCCTGCTGCTGAATCCGGCGAGAATAGTCATCGGGGGCGGAATCAGCAAGGCCGGCGAGTCGCTTTTCAAACCGTTGAATACTGAGTTGCGGCGACAGATCACGAACTGGTCGCGAGCTCGAATTGATGTTGTGCCGGCAACGCTTGGCGACGATAGCGTCTTGTTTGGCGCCCTTGCGCTCGCCGAGACAGATGTTGCCGCCAGGCGAACCGGAGAGTCGGCAACATCCGCCTCGATCCGGTAAGACGAAAAGGCCCCTCGAAGCTCGCCACCCTGTCTCGTAATCGAAATAAGATCATCGCGCCAGTTCCATGCAACAGTCGAATAACATTCATATGATTGTCACGGGGGGCTTTCCAGCACTCTCTTGATCGCCAAGGTTCATGTTAAACTGACTTGGAATCAACCCAGCGCGGCCGCAAGAACAAGTTCGACTGAATGGAGATCGAGTCGGAGAGGCGTAGATTCATGCTATGCTCTCCGGCGGCTCTTACCCTGCGCTCCAAGACGCTGCCTTGATCGCAGAATTGTGAGTTCAATTTGGCTCCCGGGAAAAGGTCTGGCGCTAATTGCAAGGAGAGCACATGAATGGCGATTTCAGTTTTCTCAAGCCGATTTCCTTTTCAACCTGTTCCTATATGAGAAGACACCCGGGCGAACGTGCAAAGATGGTTTCTGAGGCGATTTCGTCCTGGGCAGATTTGCTGGACCTTCCCTTCGCTGAGAAATATTTTCTGGATGATCGGAGTCCGGACTTTGGCGCGTTCAAATTACTTGCGTCCGGTCATTTATTAGGCAAGTTCACTCATGCAGAATATTGCACGATCAGCCATGCTCCCCACAGCAACTTCGGAATCTTGCGAAGTCTGGAGCTTGCTGCAACGCCCTACATCATGCACCTGGATGACGACGTTTTTGTCACAGATACAGCAGACCAATGCAAAGAAGCAATTAATCTCGCCATTCATGTAATGGAAAACGACCCCGCAATCATGGGGTGCAATCTGCTCCATCAGGACCCATCTTTCCATGGTGCGGAATGGCTGAGCGATGAGCCTTATATTGAACACGCAAGCCTCTTTCATCCAAAGAAATACTTTGGAGCTGCCGCCAGCGTAATCAGGCGAGAGCTTTTGGATCGGATCAATTTCGCTCAAATTATGGCTTGGGGCGAGAAGCAGCCGGGCATTTGGGAAGCCCTCGTGACGAATAGTCCAAAAGAGTTCGTTGTGGGGGCGGCGAATTCGCCATTCCAGGTGAAGAGAACGTCCTACTTCTTCAGTGCCACCAATGAGATTTCCACCAGGGTCCGCTTTCAATATTTGGTCAAGTCGAAATTGAAAGCGTTTCTTGGGAAGGGATAACCATTCCCAAGGAATTCATTCCCTTCATAACTGAGTAGAACCCCGGCGAGACAGGAAGTCTATGAACCTCAGCACGTTTTCGCGAATAGGAAAGAGGCTCTCGACTTTCGTTGGCGGCCAGAGTGCCATTCAGCTGCTGAACGCGGCAACGGGACTGGTGCTCCTCCGACTTCTGCCCAAACCTGAATTCGCGATATATGCCGTAGCTCTTGGCGCTCAGGGAATGATCGGCATTCTCACCGATATCGGCTTCGGTGGCGCGATTCTCGGCTTGGTTGGCACCAGGTACCAGGATAGGTTGCTGCTCGGAAGCTATATAAAGGCCGCCAGCCTGGTTCGTCGCACTCTCATGCTCTTTGTCAGTGCTTTAGCCATTCTGTTTATTATTATCTTTCGCCACTCGAAGCTAGAAGCCCATGGCAGCAACGAATTAATATTCCTTGCCATCGCGGTGCTGGTGACCTTGCAGTTTCAGGCGTGGGCGTCCTATTATGAGACACCACTGCTGCTTAACAACAGGCTGGTTGCGTTTTACACCCCGCAGATCGCAGCCGCCATTCTCAGGATGTTTAGCGTATTTGTTCTCTATAGCTTTGGCATCATATCTTCAACAACAGTGGTCATAGCCAACACGCTTAGCATCGTGGTAATGGGCGTATCGTTCAGAATCATGGCACGGCGATGGATCGAGACGCCACGCGTCTTGCCCAAGGAACAAGCTCGGGAGATGATTCGCTATCTGACCCCGCTGGTCCCAATGTATATATACACAGCGCTTCAAGGCCAGGTGTCGCTATTTCTGATTACCATCTTCGGACACGTCAGCCAGATAGCCGATGTCGCTGCCGCAGGCAGAATTGGGCAGCTCTTTCAGGTGATCAATTCATCAAATGGAGTGCTGGTAACCCCATTTATTGCAAAGACCCCATTTGCCCTCTTTCGCAGGCGTTTCACGCTTGTGATGTGCGCCGCTGGAAGCGTGGCCTTGATGATTACTGCATCCGCGAAGCTCTTCCCGGGTGTTTATCTTCTTGTACTGGGGCCGAAATATGGCAACTTGACTTCGCAAGTTCAACTCGTCGTCTACACCGCTGCCATCGCCTATTTGTTGAACACCATGTGGTCCGTAGCTGTCGCCCGCAAGTGGGTCTTCTGGTGGAGCGGAGTGGTGCAGGTGATTTTCCTGACGCTGGTGCAACTGGTCTGCGTCGCTTTCCTTCCGTTGAATACCTCTGAAGGCGTAATAAGAATGAATCTGTGGACAACCACGGGAGCGTTTGCCATGCAGGTTGTCTTCCTGCTTAAGGGCCTTTCGATCCACAAGAAAGCCGAGGATCAACAGGCAATCGCCTCCTGAAAATCAAATCAGGGGGCTGTGCGCCCGGAGAGTAAGCAACCACTGAGGTGTTGACCGGCACTTGACCCTCGTCTTTCGGTTTGATATCTCTTTCAGGATCAGGTTGGGTGCGCCATATTCGAGCTTCTCTCACCGGTGCGGTGCGTTCTTCACGTACTTGTCAAACCAGCGAAGCATCTCGTAAATGAGTTGCTCGTTCGATTCCATGGCTGAATACCAATGCGGCTCATGCGGCAGAATTACCAGCCGCGCCGTTCCGCCGTTGCCTCGAATGGCCTCGTAGAGCTTTTGGGATTGCAGCGGCGTTGTTCCCGGATTCGCGTCTTCTCCGCCGTGCACAATCAGCAGTGGCGTCTTTATTTTGTCCGCGGAGAAAAACGGGGAGACTTTCAAGTAGACTTCGGGCGCTTGCCATACCGATCGCTGCTCATTCTGAAACCCGAATGGCGTCAACGTCTTGTTGTAGGATCCGCTGGTAGCCGCGCCGGCCCGGAACAAATCGGAATGAGCTACCAGGTTGACGGTCATTAAGGCGCCGTGGCTGTGCCCGGTCACACCGATGCGATCAGGGTCGGCAACACCAATCTCCACTGCCTTGTCCACAGCCGCCTTTGCGTCGGCCACCAATTGCTCAAGGTACGTGTCGTATGCCTTCTTCGGATCTCCGACAATTGGGAACGATGCGTTGTCGATGATCGCGTAACCTCCGAGCAGCAGAAGCCTGTATTCATAGAGTCGAGTAAAGGTCTCCTGCGAACCGGTCACCTGTCCGGCTTTCGAGGGATCGGCGTAGTCCAGCGGATACGCATAGAGAATCGTGGGGACGCGCGTGCCTTCTTGATAGCCGGGAGGCGTATAAAGCGTGAACGACAGGTCAAGCCCGTCGGCGCGCTTATACTTCACCAACTGTTTCTTAATCGCTCGCACCTCGGGTGCCGGATCGGGAATGTGGGTGATCGCGACGCTCGTAGACGCAAATGCCGCTTCTCCGGCCAGCGCATCGAGCGGTTTTCCGAGAGTGCGCAAGAAAGCATTCGGGGGATCGGTCGGCGACTGATGCCAGGAGAGAAAGGCATGTGCGTCTGGCCCGACGAACGAAAGAAATCGCTCGTACGAGGTCTTGTCGCTGCGAAACAGGCGCTCGGATTTCAATGTTTTGAGGTTGAACCGATCCAGGAAGGGCCGGTCGCCGTCGGGCGAAGATCCGGTTCCTGCAAGATATATCGAATCGCCTTCCTGGCGAATGACCCACTCTCCGTTGGGCAACTGACGCATCATCGGCGTCCCGGGGTTGGCATAATGCTCATCCGTAGAGATATCGACAATCACGCGGGGCTTTCGCTGGGTGTCGTCGACATCGACGATGGAGCCGCGCCACCAATGCCGGTTGTGATCCCACTCGCTCAACAGGGCGGTGTCCGGTTGACTGCCCCATCGGAAGCCGGCAAACCGCTGCGCTGTTTGCGCAATTTCCGTGGGTGCCGCGGTGAACGGGGCCCTTTGAAGCAGAATCTTGTCGCGAGCCGGAACAGTCGCGTTCCAGTTTCCGCCGTCCAGCGCCTCCGCCCAAACCAGCGTCGCTGGTTCCGTTGCGCGCCAATCAAAATCTCGCGGTCCCGTTGGAACGCCATTGATCGGCACACGATCTGCCAGCGGAAGAGAGGCAACGGCGTGAATCTGCACCTTTGACAGCGCCGATATGTCCCAGACTTCAACTTCCTTTGGAAAACGATCGTAGGTGGTGACGTAGGAATATGGCTTATGAATTGCGGTGACAAGCAGATGCCGCCCATCCGGCGCGGGACTCAGCGAATCGTAGTTCGCGGGCTTTCCAACGGGAGTAATCGCCCCTGTGGCCGCATCGACCAAGGCCAATTGCGAAACCGCAAAATAGTCGAAGACGTCCTCGTCGTGCCGGCTAGTAAGGGTATCGCGGTTTTCATAGGTGCTGCTTTGGCCGCTCTTGCCGTCCGTCTCCTGGATGCTCGGGCCGTTCGGCACAATGGGCTCTGGAGGGGGTGCGCCCAACCCATCCGGCACAAGTTTCACCAGCAGCGTCTTCTGGTCCGGCATCCATTGCAACTCGTCGCCGAACATGGGGTTGAGATGCGCTCCGGACACCCGGCGAACTTTCGCGGTAATTGCGTCGCCAATCCAGAGTTCCACTGCCTCGGGCGCAATATTCACAAAAGCAAATTGTTTTCCGTCCGCCGACCAGGCCGGTTCGCCTGGACACTCTCCCTGGGGAAGAGCAATCTGGGTCTGCGTCCCATCCGGGATGTGGACCAGCGCAAAGCCGGTTGCGCATGGGGTAATTCCATATCCGCCTGGGGTATCGTGCTTGCTGTGATTCTTCGGCTCCATCCGCACGCCTGCAAGGCGTAGGAAAGGGGTCGCCACACGTGAAATGGAAGGGTATTCCTGCCAGGAGACAAGCAATATCGCATCCATGGTTGGGCTCATCAGGGGAGATGGCGGCGATGGCGCTCGCATCACGTCCAGGATGTTTTTCGGCGGCAGATTATAGCCGTTGGCGGCTTCGGCCGGGCCTGACGAAGACGAGTTTGACTGCGCCTTCATAGGCAAAGTCGCGGTGCAGGAAACGAGCATCAAAGTCAGGAGACACTTGCAGGCGTTCTGAACGGGCATAACTTCCCTCCGCATTAATTCGTCGGCAAAAGCTGCCAAACATGCACGAGCCAGTATACCTGCGGATGTGAGTTTGTTCGGAGTTGGCATGAGAAATGCACCAGCCCCTGGAACGAAAGCGTTCGCCCGGGGCGTTCAAAGGTGGACGGTTTTCGCATGAACAAACTATGGCCTGATGCAAGCGCCGCGTTGGACGGCGTCGTTTGGGACGGAATGTTGCTGGCAATCGGCGGATTCGGCCTATGCGGCATTCCCGAGGCTCTGATACTTGCCTTGCGCGACTCCGGCGCCCGCAACCTGACAATCGCCAGCAATAATGCTGGCGTTGACGGGTGGGGTCTTGGATTGCTCCTCGAAACCCGTCAGGTGAAGAAAATGATCTCCAGCTACGTTGGCGAGAACTCCGAGTTTGAGAGGCAGTTTCTGGCCAGGGAGTTGGACGTGGAGTTCTGTCCTCAAGGGACGCTCGCCGAGCGCATGCGGGCAGGGGGTGCGGGGATTCCCGGCTTTTATACGCGAACCGGCGTCGGGACGGTCGTTGCCGAGGGCAAAGAGCATAAAGATTTCGACGGGGTCACGTACATTCTTGAACGTGGCCTTCGCGCCGATCTGGCCCTGGTGAAGGCCTGGAAGGCCGACCTTCACGGCAACCTTATCTATCGCCGCACTGCGCGCAACTTCAATCCAAATGCAGCTTCCTGCGGCAAGCTCACTGTGGCCGAAGCGGAGATCGTCATCAATCCCGGTGAACTCGACCCGGATGAGATTCACACTCCAGGCATCTTCGTTCATCGGCTCGTGCACAATCCAAATCCAGAAAAGCGAATTGAGAAGAGAACCACCCTGGAGAGATAACTCGTGGCATGGACTCGCAATCAGATGGCCGCCCGCGCCGCCCGGGAGTTGAAAGACGGCTTCTACGTTAACCTGGGAATCGGCATCCCCACGCTGGTGGCCAACTACATTCCCGATGACATCACCGTCACCCTGCAGTCAGAGAACGGCCTTCTCGGCACAGGCCCCTATCCGCGAAAGGACGAGGTGGACGCAGACCTTATCAATGCCGGCAAGGAAACAGTCACTTTCAATCCCGGAGCTTCCTTCTTCTCAAGCGCGGACTCATTCGCTATGATCCGCGGCGGACACATCGACGTGGCCATCCTCGGCGCCATGCAGGTTTCCGAGCGTGGCGACCTTGCCAACTGGATGATTCCCGGCAAGCGCGTCAAAGGAATGGGCGGAGCCATGGATATTGTCTCGGGGGTCCGTCGCGTCGTTGTTCTCATGGAGCATACAGCCCCGGACGGTGGCCCCAAACTGCTCCGCAATTGCTCGCTGCCGCTTACCGGAACCGGCGTCGTCCACCGTGTAATCACCGATCTATGCGTGCTCGATGTGACGCACTCGGGCTTTGAAGTCGTAGAACTGACCGACGGCTCCACGCGCGAACAGGTACAGCAGAAAACGGAGGCGACTCTGCGGTTCAGTGATTCTTTGGCATAGAGCGAGTTCCCTTCCCCCAGACCGGCTTTCGCTTTTCAAGGAAGGCGGCAACCCCCTCGCGAAAGTCCGCCGTCTCACGGGAAGTCGCATTGGCTTCGAGCCCCTTGACGACGGCCGCGTCAAGCCATGCCCGATGCTGCGCCGCCATCAGTTGCTTGGTCGCCTTGAGCGATTCAGGACTGTTCGCAATCAGCGCGTCAGCCAGTTCGCGCACCCGCTTGGCGATTTTCTCCGGCTCGACAATCTCGTTCACAAGGCCCAGGCGATAAGCCTCGGCTGCATCGAAGAGCCGCCCGGTCAGAAGCAGGTCCCGGCTCCGCTTGTCGCCGATCTGCAAAGTCACAAAGGCCGACACCAGCGCGGGAACAAAGCCGATCCGAACCTCGGTGAATCCGAATTTCGCCCCTGGCGTCGCCAGCGTAAAGTCGCAGATCGTCGCCAATCCGGTTCCGCCTGCAATTGCAGCGCCATGCACCGCGGCGATGGTCGGCATCGGCATCTCATATAAAGCAAGAAGGAGCTTGGCGATCCGCTCAGCATCGGTGCGATGCTCGATTGCGCTCTTGTCCTCGATTCCCTGCAACGCCGATAAATCCAGGCCTGAACAAAACGCTTCGCCGGCCCCCGTCACCACCAGCACCCGGCAATCGCTTTCGGCGGCCACTTCCAGCGCGCCGATCAACTCCATCTGCATCTCGGGAGTCATCGCATTGCGCCGCTCAGGCCGATTGAGCGTAATCGTCCTTACCGATGCTTCCTCCGCAATCAGAATCGTTTTGTAGTTCAATTGCTTCTCCCGTTTCCGAATTCATTGCGTGCCATAACTCGCGGCGATCTCCGCACTGGCACGGAGCAATTCGTCCAGCGGCTTCAACTTCGGAATCTGCGCGCCGCATTCCACCAACGCAGAAAGCAGCGTCTCCGTCGGCAAGTTGCCCACCAGCGCGTCCTGCGCAAACGGGCATCCGCCCAGCCCACCTATGGCCGCGTCGAACCGCCTGCAGCCTGCATCGTAGGCCGCGCTGACGAGGGCCGCTGCTTCGCTCCGTCGCGCGTGAAGATGCACGCCGATCTCAATCCCGTCATACGCGGCGATAACCGCGTCGACAGTCTGCGCAATTTGATCGGGATCAGCCAGACCCACTGTGTCCGCAAGCGAGATTTGCCGCACGCCGCTTTCGACCAGCGAAGCACAGGCCTTAAGTACCGCGCCGACGCTCCAATCCTCGCCATAAGGATTACCGAAAGCCATCGAGAGGTAGGCCACCACGTCAAGTCCCGGATCGCCGGCTGTCATCGCAACTGTTCGCAATGCTGAGAGCGATTCAACCTGCGACTGATGTTGATTGCGGCGGAGAAACTCGGAAGAGATCGAGTACGGAAATCCCAGCGTGTGGACCGCGCCGGTGCGGATCGCCCGCTCCGCGCCCTTTTCATTGACTACGATCCCGATAATCTCCGCATCGTCTTGAGGTCCGAGGAGTTCGAGCACCCGCTCCGAATCCGCCATCTGCGGAACAACCGCGGGCGAAACAAAGCTCACCGCATCGATATGCGTGAAGCCCACATCGATAAGCCGCCTCAAATAACCGGCCTTGGCCTCCGGCGCAATCTGCCTCGTAAGACCCTGCCACGCATCGCGCGGGCACTCCACGATCTTGACCGCATCGCTCATCCGTCTCTCATCATCGATCAACCACGCGATGGGTGCACCTTGAGGATCTCCCGTGCGATCACCATCCGCTGAATCTCGCTGGTACCTTCGCCGATCGTGCATAGCTTGACGTCGCGGTAGAACTTCTCCACCGGATAATCTTTGATGAAGCCGTAGCCGCCAAACAGCTGCACTGCCTCATCGCAGATGCGCACTGCCACTTCGCTCGCGAATAGCTTGGCCATGGACGATTCGCGCGTAACCTTGCGGCCCGCATCCTTCAGTACCGCGGCGCGCTGCGTCAGCAACCGTGCAGCATCCAGTTCCGTTGCCATATCCGCCAGCTTCCACTGAATCCCCTGAAACTCAGCGATCGCTTTTCCAAACTGCCGTCTTTCCTTAACATACGTCAGCGCTGAATCCAGCGCCCCGCGCGCGATGCCAAGCGCCAGGGCCGCAATCGAGATTCTACCGCCATCCAGCACCCGCATGGCATCGATGAATCCCTCGCCCTCGGCTCCCAGCAGGTTCTCCTCTGGTACTTCGCAGTCCTCGAAAATCAACTCGCTGGTATCGCTTGCGCGCAGGCCCAGTTTGTTCTCCTTCTTGCCTGCCCTAAAGCCCTTGGCCCCCTTTTCCACCACAAAGGCCGACAATCCATGCGTTCCTTTGCTCTTGTCGGTTACCGCGATCACCACCGAAACATCGGCATAGTGTCCATTGGTGATGAAGGTCTTGTTTCCGTTGAGTACATATCGATCGCCTTTCTTCACCGCCGTGGTGCGCGCGCTGCTCGCATCCGACCCTGAGCCCGGTTCTGTAAGCGCCCACGCCGCCAGAAACTCGCCGCTAGCCAGCCGTGGAATAAACTCTCTTTTCTGCGCCTCGTTGCCGGCCAGAAAAATATGATTCGTTCCCAGCGAGTTGTGCGCCGCCATCGTCAATCCCAGCGATCCGTCCACCGACGAAAGTTCTTCGATCACCAGCACGTAATCAACGTATCCCAGCCCGGCGCCGCCATACTCTGAGGGGATGACGACGCCCAGCAGTCCCATCGCGCCCAGTTTCTTCACCGTTGCCAGCGGGAATTCGCTGGCTTCGTCCCAGGCAGCCCGGTAGGGCGCAATCTCCTGCGCGGCAAACTCGCGTATCTCCCGGCGCAGATGCTCCTGCTCTTCCGTCAGCACAAATGGATACAGAGTCTCAACCGGTTCCAAATCAAGTTGCATATTCAGGCTCCTTCGCGGGGAATTCGAATGCCCAGTTTTCTTTCTTTACACCTTCAGGTTTGCAAAACGCCAGGATTGAACCGGGGAACATCCGGATTCAGCGCACATGCCTCAAGCGCCGCAATCAACACGTCCCTGGTTCGAGCCGGATCGATAATTGCGTCAATCCAAAGCCGTGCCGCGCCGTAACGCGGATCGGCCTGCGCGTCATAAGTGGAGCGAATCTCTTCATAGAGCGCAGCCTTTTCGGCCTCTGACAACGCCTTGCCGTCCCGCTCAATCTGCCGGGCGCGCACGTCGGCCATTGTGGTTGCAGCCGACGCGCCGCTCATCACCGCATAACGCGCAGTGGGCCACGCAAAAAGAAAGCGCGGATCATAGGCCTTGCCGCACATCGCATAATGCCCGGCGCCAAAACTTCCGCCCACAATCACCGTAATCTTGGGCACCACGCTGGTACTCACCGCCGACACCATCTTCGCCCCGGCGCGGATAATTCCCGACCACTCCGCTTCCTTGCCGACCATGAATCCATTTACGTCGTGCAGAAATATCAGCGGAACCAGGCTTTGGTTGCAGTCCATGATGAACCGCGCGGCTTTCTGGGCGCCCTCGGTGTAAATTACGCCACCCACCTCCATCTGCGTCATGCCAGCCGAAGGACCCTTCGCCACAGTCTGATTCTGGTTAATCTTCTGGTTGGCCACGATGCCCACGGCCCGCCCGCCAATCCATGCGTACCCGCACAGTACCGTGCGGCCAAACTCTTCCTTGTACTCGTCGAACTCGCTTCGGTCCACGATGCGCGCAATTACTTCGCGCATGTCGTACACGTTGCTTGATCCGGGCGCCGGATTCAGCAATCCATACAAGTCCTCGGCGGCAAAACTCGGTGCGTCCCTGACAACATCAAACTCTCTGCGGCGAAACACTTCTGGGTGCCCCATGTCTCGATTTTGAGACATAGGAATCCTCTCGCCCATCTTCGCCACCAGAGATCTCAACCGCGCCAGGCACAGGTGGTCGTTCGGTTCCTTGAAGTCAACCGTCCCGGAGATCGCAGCGTGCATCGCTGCTCCGCCCAGTTCCTCGGGGTCCGTTCTCTGTCCGATGGCTGCCTGCACCAGCGACGGCCCGGCAAGAAACAACCCGGACCCTTCGGTCATTAGCACCGTATCCGTCATCACCGGCAGATAGGCCCCGCCCGCCACGCACATGCCCATAATTGCCGTGATCTGCGGTATCCCCAGCGAACTCATTACCGCGTTATTGCGAAAGATGCGCCCAAAGTCGTCCGTGTCCGGAAACACATCCTCCTGCAGGGGCAGAAACACCCCCGACGAATCCACAAGGTAGATCGTCGGGATGCGATTCTCCATCGCAATGGTCTGGGCCCGCAACACCTTCTTGGCCGTCATGGGAAAGAATGCGCCGGCCTTCACGGTGGCGTCGTTGGCCATAATCATGCACAGCCGCCCACTCACCCTTCCCAGCCCTGTTACCACTCCGGCGCCCGGCGCGCCGCCAAATTCTGTGTACATCCCCTGCGCTGCCCACAGTCCCAACTCCATGAACTCCGTACCCTCATCGAGCAGCAGATCAAGCCGTTCTCTTGCGGTGAGCCGTCCTTTTGCGTGCTGCGCCTCTGCCGCCTTCGATCCGCCTCCGAGCCGGATCGCATCCTCCTCGGCACGCAGCGCGGCCATCAGGGCGGCCAGCGCCCTTCGGTTGCCTTGCGCTCGCGCCGACTCGGGATTCATCGTCGACTGCAATCCGCTTTCGATCTTCAGACCGTCCGCCATTTCGTCTCCCGCCGGATGCAACAATAAACCCGAGCCAGCCAGCCGCGCGTTGCTCTAACTCATAGACTGCTCCCGCAATCGTTTCGCTCCAAATGCCGGGCTTGATCCCGGTCAACCACACGGCTTCACAAGCGGCCGCGCGCAGCCCGTCGCTCTGCCTCGTGCATGGCCTCGTAGACCTGGTCGAAACGGCTCACCGCAAACAGCAGCTTGTGCAGTTCATCCACTTTCACCGGGGTCTCCAGCACCTCGTCCAGCGAGAAATCGTGGATCGCGCAATGACCTCCCATCACGTTCAGGCGCTCACCGTGTGAGCTGATCAGCCCGCTGCCATAAACCTTGATCCCGCCCCGCTGCCGGATCACTCCGAACTCCACCGTGTACCAGAAGAGCCGGCCCAGCTTCTCAAGCACCCCGGCATCCCCTATGGAGGCGCAAACGCGTCCATAGTGCGCCAGAAAATCAGCAAATATCGGGTGCGCGTGCATTGGCACATGCCCAAAGACATCGTGAAAAATGTCCGGTTCGGGCGTGTACTCCAATGCCCCCCTGCCGCGCAGCCAGGTAGTGGTCGGAAACCGGCGGGCAGCCAGCATCTCAAAGAACGCGGGCGCCGGCAGAAAGCCGGTAACCGCCGTGGCATTCCAGCCCGTACGCGGTTCAAGGCGGGCGTTGATCGCTTCCAGATTCGGAAGCCGATCACGCGGCAGCCCGATGATTGAGAAACCCTCGAGATACTCCTGCGCCGCTTGCTCTTCCAGTTCCTCGAACGCTCGCTCCACCAAGTCGGCCCAAACGCTGTGTTGGTCCACACTGTAGGCGGCAAAGTCCTGGCGAGTGACGTAGGGAGCGCAAGCGACAGCCACCAGTTGGCTGGATGATGAACGGGGGAATGCGTCCATACCGACCTTCTTGGCCACAGAGCGCGTTCAGGGACTCATTGCCTGCGCGCTCCGGCAATGACATAGCATAGCCCTGCCTGCTAAAGCAGAAAATGCCATTTGGCTTGAGGAAAGGCTTTCCATGCTTAATGAAATTAAGCATAATAAACAATCTGACTAAGGATTGCAGGCGCATGGCCCATAGAACAGTTCCAACCGCTTTCGAAATCGATGACGTTTCCTGGAAGATACTGGAAGCCTTGCAACATAACTCCCGCCAGCCATTTGCCGAGATCGGTCGGAAGATCGGGCTGTCTACTCCCGCAGTCGCCGAGCGCGTCCACCGTCTTGAAGAAGCCGGCGTCATTACCGGCTACCATGTCGCGCTTGACCTTGCCAAACTCGGCATTCCCATCCGTGTCATGGTGCGCCGCACCATCCCTGGCGGCGATTTGCAGGTGAGGCGCACAGTGGCTGCGATCAAGGATCTGACTGAAATCAGCCGGTGCCATCGCGTCACCGGCGATGAGTCGTTCGTGATCGAGGCAAATCTTGTCTCCATCCGGCACATGGAAGCCCTCATTGACAAGCTGTCGGCTCTTGGCGCCACCTCAACCTCGACTGTTCTCTCTTCGCCTGTTCAACGTCGTGAGTTCTCCGCCAGGCAGATTGAGGATTTCGGCAGGTATGTCTAGTTCGCATTAAGCGACTGCGGCGTCTCGAAATTGAAACTCCAAGGCTAACGCTCATTCCACAATGCCTGCGGCATGCTAACGGATTCAATCGGTCAAGCAGCCCCTGCGTAGGCATCGGCAAGCCCACAAACTCCAGGTTGTATTTGCTGCCCGGGGGGACTTGAACCCCTACGAGCGTGCGATCTGGGGATTTTAGGTCTCTTTAAAACCATGCAGACAAACGACATGGCACATAAATGACTCAAAGTAAATAGGTCGTCGAATCTGCAAGACTGCATATTTGTGCAGAGGAGTGCACGAATGACGGGTACAACTTGCACCAAAATGGCTGCCAGTACTTTTGGGCCTTGTATTACTTTCAACTGCCGGGATACCCCTTGAGGGTGATGCCGCCGGGCGATCCCGAATCGACGGTGCCGGATACCTCATCGACGCGGGCAGTGAAGTGGCGATCATGCATCTTGATGACCGACTCACGAGTCCTCTTGACCAAGTTGAGGATCTTCTCGTATTCAGGTGGTGAAGGGCGAGCCGTTCAGCGAATCCAGCGTCTTCCATGCGCCGGTCGAAACACCTGCGGATCGGGCGCAGTTCCTCTTGCAGCGTTTTCTCCCACCTCAAGAAAGGTCATCAACAACTCCTTCAATGCGCCCTATGACCTTGCCATCGATGCAAGCGGAAATCTCTACATCGCGAACTCGCACTCCAATACTGTCGTCAAGGAGACGTATTCGGCAGGCGCGTTCACCGGCAGCGTGATTGCCAACGTCGATGGGCCGGAATTCAGCAGAGGCGTCGCTGTCGATGGCGCCGGGAGCGTACTCATATCGGACGAACACAACGAGGCCATCTACCTTCTTCCATGGAATCCAGGAAGGGCAAGTCGTACGGCAGAGGCTCAAACCACCCCGATGCATCGGCCCCCTTTGCTGCAACCCGGACCATCTTGAGATCCGCGATGTCCATGGACCGATATGGGAGATGTGCCCGAATCAACATCGGCTCGTGCCGAGAAACACCATCGTCGAGAAGCAGCCCGGTGGGGCATCACAAAGCGATACAGGATTTGTCGAGCTGCCTATTGGCGCGAGAAGAAATCCCGGCAAAGATCGAATCGCATCGGTGTGCAAGGCTTTCTGATGAATGCCCTTCTTGCGTCGGGAGGGTATCCGTGGACGGTGGTTCGCGTTGAGGATCTACAGAGTATTTGAACGCTCTCGACCGCGCGAGCATCGATTTGGATGCGAGCCAGTTTGCCAAGTTCATCGCAGAGCGGGTGCGGTGGTCGCTAAGGAACCTCTGCACAAGTCCGCTACCTGCTTCATTGTTGATTAAACTAGGTCGTATGAAGCGAATGGCGCGGATTCAGCAGACACTGGCATCGCAGGCGAGTTTTGCAAAGTATGGCCGCAAGAGCAAGCGGGAGCTGTTTCTTGAGCAGATGAACCATGTGGTTCCGTGGTCTGAGTTGCTTGCGCTTG
>CAIWFH010000106.1 GCA_903911925.1 uncultured Acidobacteriaceae bacterium | reverse complement strand
GGAGAGAAGGGGGAAATAGAAGCGATTGGTTCAGATCGTCGGCGCGGAAGCTCTTACCCATGCATTACATCTTAAAGTCAATCCGAACCAAAGAACCCCCGCCCCCTTGAGAGGAAATCTATCCCCGACACACTCCTAGGAATTTCTTGTCGAAGACCATCTCGGGCCTGACCACCGGCGGACTCGCCACTGAGTAATCCGCAAGAAAGGACTTGATATGGAGATCCGCCAGGGTGTTCTCGAAATCTGATGTTGTGCTGACTCCGGGCGAGAAACAGTACTCGATGCCTTCAAGATCGTTGGGAACGAGGTAACCTCCATCCCCTTCCCCGCCAATCCGAATCAGTTCCTTTCCACAGTCAAGGGGTCTCAACCTCCGAATCAAGGCTGTTACATCTGTGGGACTGGTTTGTCCCGTTACGTTCAGGCCACGGGAGAAAAGGCCGGCACGGAGTTCGGTAAGGAGCATCCACTTAAGGCGTTCGATCATTGTCTAATTGTCTCCTTCCCTTGCTTTTCAACGCATTGGATCGTGAAACGTCTATTTTGGTATGCCGACAATTGATTATCCAACGCATCCGAGGCAGCAGCGGCAGTCCTCCGGTGCGCACGCCGCCAAGCCGACATTAAGCCCTCCCAGGTTACAGGTCCGTTTTGATCCAATTCTCTAACGGAGTGATGGCATCCCACCCTTTTCGCCGGGAACAACGGCGAAAGGATGGGGCGCGTGCTTCAGGATTTATGGACCGGCCCCTAGTTTTCCGCCTTCGTAATGAACGCCGCCAAGTCGTCTTTCAACTGCTTCAGCGACTCCACGTTGAGATAAATCATGTGCCCCGAAGGGTAGTAGCCAAATTGCACGTTGCCGCGCAGCGAGGGGTCCAGATCCATGTGTGACAGGTCGTACTCGGTGGCGAAAAACGGCGTTGCCAGGTCGAAGTAGCCATTGGCCGAGAAGACCTTCAGGTGCGGATTCTTGCGGATGGCGCTGGCCAGGTCCGCCGCCACGTAGGGCTGCGCCTGCTCGCCGCCGGGGCCGAACATGCCTGGGCCGCCGCTGGTGGGCCGGTGCTTCCAATCCCACTGGCCGATGGAGTTGGCGCTAGGCCGATAGGCGTCGGTGCTTTCGTACTTCAGTTCCCGCTCCATATAGTCATGCAGAGCGGCAACAAAGGCCCCGGAGATTCCGGTATCGGAGGGGTCGTAGCTGGGCGATTCGCCCGCCGCATCCAGGTCAACGCCTTCAAAACGCATGTCGTAGCGGCCCAGGGTGCGGCGATCGTCGCGCAGCACTTCTTTCCTGAACCGGGTGGGCGAGATGCGCAGGTTGGTCTCTTTCACGTAATCCAGCGTGAGCCCGGTAAAACGGGCCACGTCCTTGGCCACCGATTCCAGCTCAGCCGCGGGCAGATTATGCCCCTGAAAGAGCGCGTGCGCATACGGGCCGGAAGCAAACTCCCGCGCCTGCTGAACCCACGCCCCCAGGTCGGCGGGCTTGTTGGGAATCCTGTTGAAGTACCAGGCGGCCGCTGCATAGCTGGGCAGGTTGTCGATGTAAACGGCGTCGTAGCCGCCGGCGCGAATGTTGTAATTCAAGATCGACGAAATCAGCACCACGCCGTTCAACTGCACGCCGTCGTTGCCCAGCATGTCGGCCAGGGCCGCCGAGCGTGTCGTCCCATAGGACTCGCCGATCAGGAACTTGGGCGAATTCCACCTTTGATTCACCGTCAGGTAGCGAATGATGAAGCGGTCAAAGGCGTGCAGGTCCTGGTCCACGCCCGTAAAGTCCTTGGCCGTCGCCTTGCCCACGGCGCGCGAGTAGCCGGTCAACGGCGCATCGATGAAAACCAGGTCGCTCTTGTCCAGCAACGAGTACTCGTTGGGGACCAGTTTGAACGGTGGTCCAACCGTCGGATTGGGGCTGTCGGTGGAGATGCGGACCGGCGAAAACGAGCCCATGTGCAGCCACAGCGAGGCCGAACCGGGACCGCCGTTGTAGAGAAAACTCACCGGCCGCGTGCGGGCTTCGGCGCCATCCAGCGCGTAGGCCACGTAGAAGATGCTGCCGTAGGGCTTGTCGTCTTCGTCGCGAATAATGAGCGTGCCGGCAGTGGCCGTGTACTTCAGCGTCTTTCCGCCCAGAGCCAGTTCGTGGTGCGTGGCGATGGGCTTCTCGGGCGGGACCGGCGTTTCCTTGTCGGCATCCTTGTGCTGCTCCGCACCCGCCGCGGGCGTTGCCGCCGGAGTGTGGGTTTCTTGCGCCCAGGCGCTCAAAGAGAAGAAAAATGATGCCGCTATGAGAAGAGTGAATGCGCCAAGCCGATAAGTCCACTTCATAAGCAGAAATCCTCCAGAAAGTTCAAGTCTATCTCGCACCGTGAGTTGCGATCTTTGGCGAGTTGCGATCGATGGCCCCTATTTCATCCACTCCGGCTTGGGCATGGCAACCGATTTGTCGGGGGTCAGCAGCCCCTGGGCGCGCAGCCAGATTTCGAGCAAATTGGGCCACTGGTCCAGAGCCGCGTCGGCCTTTCCCAACCCGGTGCCATGAGGGCCGTTGGAGAAGATGTGCCCTTCGGCGGGCACTCCGGCCTTGACCAATGCCTCGTAAAACCGGAGCCCCTGCTCCACGGGCACTGTCTCGTCATTGAAGGTATGAAACCAGAAGGTCGGGGGCGTGTCCCTGGTCACAAACAAGTCCGGAGAGTAAGCGGCCCGCAGGGCTTCGCACTTGTCCATCACGCCGTAAAGCTGGCAGTAGGTCAGGTGCGATGTGTCAGTGGAGATAGCCCCGATCCAGGGATAGCCGAGCACCAGGTAGTCCGGCCTGCTTGAGACGCGCTCGATGGGGTCCTCGGCGTCGGGCTTGCCCGGAACGAACTGGGTTGCCGAGAGCGCGGCCAGATGGCCGCCAGCAGAAAAGCCGATGATGACGATCCGGTTGGGGGCAATAAAGTAATCCCTGGCGCGAGCTCTCACCGTCTGGATGGCGCGCCGCGCGTCAATCAGCGGCACCGGCAGTAGATAGCCCTGCGACGAGAGCCGATAGCTCAGAACAAAGGCGCGAAAGCCGCGGGCGGTAAACCAGTCGGCCACCTGCCGGCCCTCGAGATTGGCGGCCAGCCCGCCGTATCCGCCACCGGGCAGCACCACCACGGCGGAGCCATTGTCGTGCCCCTGCTGCGGCTCAAAGATGGTCAGAGTGGGCGTGTCCTGGCAATCCTTGCCCTTCGCCTCCGGGGCGTCGCCGGGCCACAGGCGAATGGTCTGAATGCCCAAAAATGCGTTGTTGTCGCCAGCTGTTGCGCAAGGCATTTTCTGCGCAAGCGCTGCCGAAGCCGCCAGAATGCCGACGGTCACAATTGCCAGGATATTTCTCATTGAACGCCCTTTCGCTGCTGGTTCCGGATTATAGCCACACTGCCATATGCCCCGGGCAGGAATTCTCGGCCTGAACGGTGAGTTCCTCCGCCAGTTCCTGGCCGTAGCGGGCAAAGAAGTACGCCGCGCCAAGCAGCCGCTCCTGCAACGCCCCACTGGGATATAGCGCCTGGCTGATGGCCCCGGCGTGGCGTCCGAGCGAGGCCTCGCGCTGCAACTCGAAGTTGGCCGCAAGCCTGCGCAGCCGGTTCATCTGGTAGCGCATTTTGCTGGCTGCGGTTTCAGCCGACCGGCCCAGACCGGCATCGAGGGTGGTCATCCAGTCCAACACCGCCGTCAACTCAGCGTCAAGCGCCGAACCGGCGGCGGCCATCTTGCGCTTGCCTTCAACCGGCATGGCCCGCGCGGCCAGTAACTGCGCCAGAGAATCCGCGGTTTCGCCAAAAATCCGTTCCAGCGTCAGTTCGTGCTTGCGCAGCAAATCGCCAATGGCCGGCTCGATGAGAGTTCCAGAAAAACGCGGCAGCGCCGGAGTCACCCGGCCCAGGATGCGCTCAAACAGAACCGCTGACTGGGCAAAGTAGGCAATTTCAGCCGGTCCGCCGACAGTGGCCGAGGTGGAGAGCAGAAGGTCTTGAAAGACGGGCCGCAACAGCGCAGAAGGCGAGATGCGCTCTGGCTCTGATTCCAGAATCCCAACCAGTTCAGCGGTGGAATAGCTGCGCTTGCCAGCCTGCCAAAGGCCTGCAGGTTCGGCTGCGGTGGATTCGGTACGCTTAAGCGCCAGCCGGGCGCCGGTCTTTTCATCCATGAGAAACAGCAGGCTCGATTGCGGCGCGACAGCCACCTGGGCGTGATAGCCGGCGGCTTCAAGCTGGCGGTTGCGGTCAAGCAGCGCGGCGTGCAGTTCGTCGGCCCGTTCCAGCGCGGCGCGCAACACCGGCGCGCCCAGGCGATGAACCTCGCGCCCGCAGGCGTCGAGCACCAGCAACCCTTGGGCGGCGAAAATCCTGGAATAAAAGCCGGCAAAAGCCTGGGCAAAGGTGCGGCCCGGCTTGTAGGCCTCGGCCAGCGCCTCCATGGCGTCAGACGAGCCAAGCAACTCCCAGGCCTGATCGAGAAGCGGGGTGATCGAATCGTCCAGCACTATGCCGCCTACCGGGCGAGCCGCCTGTGGCGCCGCCGTGTAAACCAGCGTGCGCAGTTCGCGGCTGGCGGGGAAAACCACGTGGTTAATCTCGGCAAAGTCATGATCTTCAGTCGCCAGCCAGAAGATGGCGGCATGCGGCCGGCCGGCCCCGGTGGCCTGGCGCGCCCTTGCCAGCGCGGTGGCTGCCTTGAAGGGCGTGAACAGCGGCCCGCCGAAGAGTCCAACCTGCTGGCCGGTAACCACCACCCCGGCCCCCTGGGCCAAAGCGGCAAGCGCCGGCGCGGCGGCCGGTTCCGGGTTCTGCTTTGCCAACAGGGTCACCAGTTCCGTCCAGTGCTCGGGCAGCGGCGTACGCTGCTGCCAGCCGCTGTCCGGAGGCATGGACGCAAAGAACGGACGCACCGCCTCGTGCCCCGGCGCTCCGCCTGCGCAGTAGTCCAGAAACAGCCGGCTCAGGCCGGGCACCACGGTGATCGGATGACAGTCTACGGTCGACAACGCGTTCACTTCCGGTTCGATTTGCCAGCGGGAGAACTCCGCGCGCAACGGCGGAATTGAAATCAGGCTGTGTTAAGGATGCCACGCCGGGCGCTTTCGATGCACAACTGCCCGTTTGGAATCAGCCGCTCCGGCGTAACTGTGCGTATACTCTTCCTGATTGCGCATCACTTGATTGCGCACCAACGCACCTGAAGGAGAGAGACCTGAATGGCAAAGAAGAAGAGAGCCGCTGCGAAGACCGCCAAGCCGGAAGCTAAAGAGCCCAAAAAAGTGAAAACCGCTAAGAAGAAAGTCAAGGTCGCCAAGCCCAGAAAAACCGTGGCCAGGAATCCCAAGGCAGCCAAGACAGCAAAGCCCAGGGTTGCGAAGGCATCAACTCCCAAAACAGCCAAGGCCAGGAAGCAGAAAGCAGACAAGCACAAGAGACCGCAGTTGCCTGGCGAGGCAGTTGCAGGCACCGCCCAGCTGATCAGTTCCGAGATCGTGTTTGAAGGACCCCTCTTCCGGGTGCTGCGCGACCAGTTGATTGAGCCGGGCGGCAAGGAAGGCATCCGCGACATCATCCGCCACAACGGTAGTGTGGTCATCCTTGCTGTTGATCGCGCCAAAAACAAGAAGGATCCGTGGATTGTTATTGAGCGCCAGTACCGCCATGCCGCCAACCAGTTCCTGTGGGAATTGCCCGCGGGCAAACTGGAAGCTGGCGAAGATCCGCTGGAGGGCGCCAAGCGGGAGTTGGAGGAGGAAACCGGGTATCGGGCCAAGAAATGGAAGCCGATGGTGGAGTACTTCGCCAGCCCTGGGTTCCTTGGCGAGTCAATGAAAGTCTTTCTGGCTGAGGGACTTGTGGCCGGAACTCCGCACCCGGAAGATGACGAGCAGATTGAGATCCGTCTGGTCAAGCTCTCTGATTTGCTCAAGGCGATTGGAAAGGGAGCAATACTGGACGGCAAGACTCTTACCAGCGTGCTCTTCTATGCAAGGGGCCGGGACAAAAAACGGAAAGGGTAATTATTTTTGAAAACGAGCGCCAATTTTGCGCTGCGTCAACAGACGTTTACAAAACCTCTCCCTATACTCTGAGAGTCGCAGAGGAAAGGGGCAAACGGTTCGATCTGTTCGCCTTCTTGAGAACGAGCAGAAGACCAGGCCTTGGCTGCGTGTACCGGCGGGCTGTTAGTCGCGGACGGCGTACGGCGCGAACCCGTTTTCATTTTTTTGAGAAGGAGCGGCGAAAGGCGAATCAACCTTTCGCTCGCTTCTGTCGTCAAAACCTCAAGCCGGTGGGTAATCCCCCCGCTCACCGGAGTCATGCACGACCCAAGGAAGGCAGGAGCCTGTGGCTCAGTACAAAGGGAAGGTCAAGTGGTTCAATAACGCCAAGGGCTACGGATTCATCGGACGTGAAGACGGACCGGATGTATTCGTCCATTACTCGTCTATACAACTGGACGGTTACAAGACGCTGAAAGAGGGCGATGATGTTGAGTTCGACATCGTCCAGGGTCAGAAAGGTCCCCAGGCAGATGCGGTGGTGCGCTTGCGCGATGCCGCACACAACGCTGCCTAGAGACGTGGTTTATCAGGCTTGAGAGCGAAACCGCCGAGAGGCGGTAAGTCTGAGTTGCGCCAGTTCATATCCTGCTTGTCACACAGAGAACCCCCGTCAGCTAAGAGCCTGTTTACGATCTCCTGAGTAATAGCCTGAGGAAGGCCAGGTGGATCATCTGCAAGCTTGTATTCAGTTTTCGTTCGCAGTTCTTCCACAGTCTTCGGCACTTTTCCAGCCACGCAAACGACCGTTCGACGATCCAACGTTTGGGCAGTACGACAAATGTATGCAGTTCGTTGCGCTTGACGACCTGAACCGTGGCCTTGATCCGCTCCATCACGCCGTCGGCAAAGGGCTGGCCGGTGTAGCCGCCATCGACCAAGATGCTTTCAACCAACTCCAGATTCGGCTTCGAACGGTCCATGGCCCGCAGTGCGCCGTCACGGTCCGTCACATCGGCCGTGGTCACGGCAAGGGCGTGAGGCAAGCCTTGCGTGTCCACCGCGATGTGGCGCTTGATGCCGGAGACCTTCTTGCCGGCGTCATAGCCTTTTTCTTCCGCCGTGTCGGTGTTCTTCACGCTTTGCGCGTCAACAATGACGAAGCGGGTCTGCGCGTTGCGCCCCAGTTTCTCGCGGGCCTCGCCAACGGATTTTTTTTAAAGCCCGCTCCAGGGCGCTCACTCCGTCCTTGCCGGGCGCGCTCCACTTGGCGAAATACGAATACACCGTGACCCAGTTGGGAAACTTCTCTGGAAGCATACGCCACTGGCAGCCACTTTTAAGCAGGTAGAGCACGGCGTTGAAGACCTCATGCAAATCCACAGTGCGCGGCTTGGTGCGCTTGCGTACGCTTTCCAGCAAGGGCCGAATCGGCTCGAATTGCTCCAGGGTGATGTCGCTTGGGTAGGCTTTTCTCTGCGTCATCCTTCTTGATTACTGCCCAGCAGGACCGGCTGCATATAACTCTTTGGAGTCTCCAGTCATCCCTGGTATAAAGATCGTAAACAGGCTCT
>CAIWFH010000105.1 GCA_903911925.1 uncultured Acidobacteriaceae bacterium | reverse complement strand
GGCAGCGAGAACTCGCCGCACAGGTCGGCTTGCAGCAGCCGCATATCTCCGCGATCGAATCCGGGGAAGTTGTGCCCCGTTTCGACACCTTGCTCGACCTCGTCCGCGTTCTCAACCTGGACCTGCTGCTTGTTCCGCGCGCGCTTGTGCCCGCCGTGCAATCCCTCATCCGCGCGCAACAGGAGCCGGAAGGGTCCGAAGAGCGGTCCCTCTATGCCGGCGGCGGCGAAGATGCCGGGGGAGACGAGAGAGAGCCCCGATGACCTTCAATCCCAAGACCCTGAATGCACTCGCCGTGAAACTGCATGGGCGCCAAATCGGCGTCATCAACCGGCTGGGCGGCGACCGCCACTTGTTCTCCTTCGAGCAGAGCTATATTGACGATCCGGAAAGGCCGACCCTCAGCCTTTCCTATAAAGGACAGTCGGGCGGGCTCGTCGTGCCGACGCGCGCCGTCGCGATGCGCCTTCCCACCTTCTTTTCGAACCTGTTGCCGGAAGGGCATCTCCGCGACTACCTGGCCGCGCGCGCGGGCGTCAAGCCGCAGCGCGAATTCCTTCTTCTCGCCGTGCTCGGTGCCGACTTGCCCGGTGCCCTCGTGGTCGAGCCGATGGAAGGAAGCGAAGCCGCCCATGAGGGCGAGGATCAGCAGAAGGAACAACGCGCCGGCGAAACCGCTCTGAGATTCTCGCTCGCGGGAGTCCAACTCAAATTTTCGGCCGTGATGGAAGCAACGGGTGGGCTTACCATCCCGGCAGGCGGCATGGGCGGATCGTGGATCGTCAAGCTGCCCTCGGCCCGCTTTGCCGCCGTACCCGAGAACGAATACGCGATGCTCGCCCTCGCCCGCGCCGTTGGCATCGAGGTTCCGGCGAACCGCCTCATCGATATCGCCACCATAAGCGGCCTGCCGCAGGACGCCGGCGCCATGAAGGGCCAGGCTCTCGCGGTCGAGCGCTTCGACCGCGGCCCCGGCGGCGAGTCAGTGCACATGGAGGATTTCGCGCAAGTGTTCGGGCTCTTTCCCGACGACAAATACCACGAGCGCAGCTACGCGAATATTGCGGCGGTGCTGCGGGCGGAAACCGGGGAAGCCGGCACGTATGATTTTTTGCGGCGCCTCGTCTTTTCCGTCCTGATCGGCAACGCCGACATGCACCTCAAGAACTGGTCGCTACTCTATCCCGACCGCCGCACGCCCGTCCTCTCGCCGGCCTATGATTTTGTCGCCACGCTTCCTTACATCCCGAACGATACCCTCGCGCTGAGTTTCGGCGGCAGCCGCAGCCTCAGTGAAATCACGACCGATCAGGTGCGCCGCTTCGCGGATACCGCGCGCCTGCCATCGAGTCCCCTGTGGCCGATGGTGACGGACATGACCGACCGCACAGTCACCGCGTGGGAGAACCTCGATGAAAAAAACCTGATACCGGAAGACATGCGCCAGGCGATCGGTGAGCATATCATGACGGTTGCCAAGAACGTCAGTCAGGCAGTCACTAAATAGCTGCAATCGAGCATCCGGCACAACAAGGAAGGCGGGCGACAAATGGGCGATAATCTCCGAAATCTCGGCAACGAGATCAACGTCCCGCTGCACGTTGACGATGAAGGCTTTTTTGGCAGGGAATGCCCGATGAAGGAATGCCTTGGATATTTCAAGGTGACACTGGGTACAGGCATCAAGGGGCCCGCCTCCTGTCACTGCCCCTATTGCGGGCACAGCGGGGAACACGACACGTTCTACACGCAGGAACAGATCGACTATGCACACTCCGTTATCATGCGCAAGGTCACGGATGCTTTCGTGATGGACCTGAAATCTCTCGAATTCGAGCACAAGCCGAGTGGGCCTTTCGGCATCGGGATCAGCATGAAACTGGAGCCCTCGGCACCCCACCCGATCCGCTATTACCGCGAGAAAAAGCTCGAAACCGAAGTCGTCTGCGACGCCTGTACGCTCCGCTACACTATTTACGGCGTTTTTGGATGGTGCCCTGACTGTGGCGTGCACAACTCGCTTCAGATCCTCACCAAAAATCTTGAACTCGGCAACAAGGAGATCGCGCTTGCCGAGGCGGTCGACAAAGAACTGGGCGACCATCTGGTTGGCGACGCGCTCGAAAACCTCGTCTCTGCTTTCGACGGTTTCGGCCGCGAAGTGTGCCGACAAAAATCCGCCGACATCCACTTCCAGAACCTCGCCGGCGCGCGGCGTCGCGTACAGGAGACTTTCGGCTTCGATTTCGCCGATTCTTTGAGTCCGGACGAATGGCAGCAAGCATTCCGCATCTTCCAGAAACGCCATCTGCTAGCGCACAAGATGGGCGTCATTGATGAGGAATACGTACAGAAGGCCAATGATCGCGGTGCCATCGTCGGTCGCCGCGTTCAGGTCGCCCGCGACGAGGTGAAGTCCTCTGTCGCGATTATCGAAAAACTCGGCCGGAGGCTGTTCGCCGGCGTGCTCCATCCGGTGCCTTAGCCGCAGCGCAATCAGCAATTCATACCGAACTGAAAATGGAAAAGGCTTCTATTCCCGATTCCTTCTCGGCGAAAAATTCCTCTGTCCTGAGATCAGATCTGGTCTCCTCCCCATGCCCCTTTCCAGCAACACGATCTTCAAAGCTTCGGCACACGTATTGCGCACCTGAACTGGCCATCCGGACGATTGATGGGCCATGTTCACGATCGGTCGGCTGATGGCCAGTCGGCCTACTCCAGGGCCTGTCACAGATTCTTGGGGGGAATATACACTGGTCCCACCGCGAGATGTGTGCTCCCTCATACTCGCACTGACTCTGCAGTTATTTGCCCAGAGCTGAGCGAATATTTTCAGCACAATCAATAGGGTAGCGGTAGATTTGCGGGCCGAGGAATCGCAGCACCTGCCAGCCCTCAATCTGAAGCTGGTTTGACTGGCGCGTATCGTGGATGCGTTGGCGCAGTGCAGAATGAAACTCTAACCCGTCAGCGTAGATCAAGATCGGCTTCGGGGTCGTATATGCGAAGTCCGATCTTGTGATCAGGCGACCTCGCGAACTGTAGACTTCGTGCTGCTTCAGCGGCTCGGGCAACCCCGCGGCTCGAATTGCCTTGAGAAGGCGCAGTTCCAGCGGCGACTCACAACCTTCTCTTCGCGCTTCGTCCCATTCTGGCCCCTCTCCCGACGTTGAGTGGGCGTCTGGCGCCTGCGATTTCAACTCACTCGCTGCCGCCGCTTGCAGGTAAGGCATCGCAATCCTCCAGTTGAGGATGCTGTGTACCCTTTGATTTCGATAATTGCGCAGACAGCGGTAGCAGGACACCGGGCAGTCGTGCCCATCCAAGTGCCGGGCGGCAGCTCCTGCAACTTGCTGGAATTCTCGGACCATCGCCTCGATGATCCCTGAGCCTCCAAGAATCTTGTCCACCCACAGGATCTCGAGGGCGCGACCTTCGCCATCCCCATCACGGGCCGTTTGCACCAACACGTCGAGGTCGTCATCATCGAGTTCGAAGTACTTGCGCGCACCTTCAAGCATCGCCGTGCCGATCGACCACGCCCACGCCACGCCATCCTCACCCTGTTGCTCAAGGCCGTTCACGATGAGCCGCAGCGTGTCGGCCTTGGTCTGCTGACCAAGTGAAACTGTTCTTGGTTCGCCTGTACAAACCCTGGCGTGTGGGTCCTGGTCGGCGCGCGGATCGCGAGCCGGTTTGCGACTCCGGCGCCCCGATTCAGGTGTCGGCGGCTGAACGATTTGCCGGACCATATCGCCACAATTGGGGCACATGCGGAAACCGGCAGGGCGCACTGCAGCTCTTGCGCCATCGCCGTCGGAGGGCAGGCCCTGCGGACCGTGGTTGATCCACCAAATTTGTTCTTGCTGGCGAAGTTCCAAGCGCCAATCGCCCATCGACCATGCGGTTGCAGGGACGTCACGTTGCGGATGCGGCCGTACATCATAGCTGCCCTGTTGCCGTTCCTCTTCGCTATCGGGTTCAACCTCTTCGAGCGAAGCCTGAAACGCGGCAGCATCCCAAGCTTCGTGGTTCCCAGCTGATAATTCCGCATTGCAACGCCGACAATTGTTGTTTGACGCTTGTGCCAAGCCGCAATTTGGGCATTCGGTATATCCGAATTTCTCGGGTCCGCGTCCGGTTCCCAGTGCTCCGGGGCGATGCAGAGCTAGACCCCGAACCGACCAACGATGGCCCCGGGCATACACGATTTGACCCGGACAGAACTCACGCTGCGACTGGAGTCGGCCGGCAAAAACAACATCTGGATCAAGTCCCAGAGACAAGGAGCCCGGGTCACCGGGAAATGCATACCCTGGCAGCAATCCGGCTTCAGCCAATACGCTGGGCAAGTAAGCGTATCTGTGGTCGCTGCGCAGTTTCTGCGCCAGGCGCCGGTATGACGACTCGGTGAACTCCTCTGCGCGATTCAAACCCACACGCTGTCCCAAATCGGTCATTCGGCGCACTGCATCGGCAACGAGCGCGCCCCTCTGAGCGAGAGCTGCACGCACTCTTTGAGGAAACGCCGTAGTCACAGCCTGAAGCCAATCTGCCTGAACCCCACTGATGCTGCCGAAGATCACAAGAGCCCGAGCGTTGGCCCCTGCGGCCGCATCGCTTAACTTCTTTACCAGTTCAGCTACATTTGCCTCGATCAAATCTCCGCGCTCGGTCAGAAAAGGCTCCAGACTGTTTGCATAATCCAGCGCCGCCTCCTCCAGCACAAGGCTGTTCACGTGCCTTTCGATGGCCGCGAGATTCTCAAGATTCAGCCTAGGCGGGGGAATTGCACCCGAGATAATTTCATCGGGATGATCGAAGAAATAGCCGTCGTGCGGTGTGCCCCGGGCGAAGCCAGCGACGACACCGGTCCGTGTCTCTCGTCCAGTGCGGCCAGCCCGCTGTGCATAGTTGGCTGGGCTGGGCGGTATGTTCCGCATCGCCACGCCCTCCAAATCCCCTATGTTCACGCCGAGTTCGAGCGTCGGTGTGCATACGAGGACGTTTGGGCGCGGCGGGGACTGTTTGAAACCCTCTTCGACTTTTAAGCGATCCTCGTCGGGGACGGCTGCCGAATGTTCCCCCGGAAAGAGAGTTGGCGCGGAAGACGAAGCGATCAGTCGAGCGTTCAGGTTGTGGTCGGCCACCGGTCCGATGTATGCCCGCATCGACCCTGAACATCTCGCCCGAGCACAGCCGGAATTGACGGTTCCGTTTGCTTCGATCCTGCCGCAGACTTCACACCGAGTAAAAGTATGCGCAATGCGAGCCTCGATCGCTTCGTGCCTGAGCAGAATCCCTTCAGCCTCGTTTGCATCCCTTCCAATCCGGCCACGAACCAGGAATCGTCCGCCGTCTAACATCCACTGAATCGCAGCTTCGAGAGACTGTTCGGTCGCATTGTCCTGCAGAGTTTGCCGCCAGAGGCTTTGTGGACCCGCTGGCATTCCGGTTCGATTCCAACAGCTGAACAGCTTGTAGGTCTTCTTTTGATCTGAGGTCTGGCCCACATCGCGATAGGCCACAGGAATACCAACCTCCCGACCTGGAGTGATGTTGTAGGCGCGAGCGACCGGGTCATTTCCGCGCAAATATCGCTGCATCGCTTCGTGTGCCACTGCTCGCCTAGTCCTGAATAGATCCAACAGTCGCTTCACACCGAGGCTAGCCCGATCAAAGTCGAGGTTGTGATCGCGCACAAGGCGTTCGAAGTCCTCGCCCTGCAGCTCCTCTTCAAGTTGGGAATAACGAATCTCAACGAGGCCCAGGCGTTCCATGCTTTGGCGGACGTTGGGAGCAATCACAAACTCGTGA
Source organism: uncultured Acidobacteriaceae bacterium (assembly GCA_903911925.1). GTDB lineage: Bacteria > Acidobacteriota > Terriglobia > Terriglobales > Acidobacteriaceae > Telmatobacter. The sequence goes on along the minus strand of CAIWFH010000105.1, from coordinate 8,940 downwards.
AGCAGCGCCCCCAGGAAGGTCCGTCTCCGGCGCTCCCTTTCGTCATTCGAGCACCTCGACTTTAGGTCCCCCGACTCCACATATTGCCGGTGGAGCTGCTCTTCAAGCCAATGGAAGTCGTGGTCCGTGGGCGAGCCGGTCAGTGCGGAATGGATGTACCGCCTCAGGCGTAACAAGCGCTCCGCGCCTTCGATGAACCGCGCCTGATGGGCCGCGTCCTGACGGCTGTCCGTGAAAATCAGGAGTTTGCGGCGCTCGACAGGAAGTTCGCGAAGCAGCGTTCTGGAAACATGTGTCAACGCAGATGAATTCCCAAGGCTGACAGGCGTGATCACGTCGAAGCGACCATATCGGCTCCGGCAAACAGGGCAGTTTGTCCCCCGGCCATTGAGGAGACGCACAGGGCGCAGAACTGCTTCGCAACCACAGAAACGAGCTGCGCGGTCCACCGTCAGGCTCAAGCATTGGGGACACAACCAATGCGTAGCATCGACAGGAGTTGCGGCGACCGGCTCTTCAACGGTGTCGCCATTCGATTCTGTGTCCTCTGGTTCTTCGCCTTCGTCAGGCGAGTCTTCGGGGTCGACTTGCACGACAGTCCCCGGCGGGTCGTATACGAAAACCGTTTTGGGGGTAGACCGGCGACCAAGCCACGGCACTACTCCCGCGCCTGACTTGTCGGGATGGCGGCCCACAAAGAAATCCCATCCACATGTGCGGCAGAGGGCAAGAGGCAGTGAGCTGCAACCGCAGGCATCGCAAACTTCCACTCCGGAATCCAGCAGCTTCCCGCATTCTTTATTTGTGCAGCGCCAGAATCGCGCCAGCCCCCGTAGAAATCGATGCACGCGCGGGCGAAGCCGCAGAGGATGCTTCTCCTCCAGGCAGGGTCCGATGAGCAGTGCCATCTGTACCTCGCGAGCGAGAGCCTCCAGTGATACGCCCGCTCGTTCGGGCCGTTCGGACAGCCTCTGCACTACCCCGGAGACTGGCAGTGGGTCCTTAAGCCAATTGAGAAGTAGATATGGCAGCACGGTGGAATCCCAGCACTCCTCCAGGCTGCCAGCAGTGCGGCCCGTCAACTTACGAGCCAAGGCCAATACCGTTGGCGTTGCAGCCGGCGAAAAAGAATCGAGGTCTTCCTGGGTTATGTTTGAGGCCGCCGCGAGGCTCAGCCCACTGGGCAACGCTGGAGCTTCGGTGTGCTCACGAATGACCGATTCCTTGGGCGTCGGCTGGCCGGTAAGTTTCTCAAAGAACTCGGCGACTCCGGTCCGCGGATCGCCCTCACCAGACTGCAATGTTGCCGACGTGCCAATGAACAGAGGATTTGCTTCCCCCAATGCTGCCCGAAGACGCCGGACGAGGCAGGCAACGTCTGTGCCTAGCGCTCCTTTGTAAGTGTGGACTTCGTCCAGCACGACATACCGGAGCGAGTGTTTATGAAACAGGGCGCGCCCATCGCCGCGCAGCAAAAGGTATTCCAGCATCCTGTAGTTCGTCAGCAGAATCTCTGGTGGATGGGCGCGGAACTCGGCGCGGGTGAACCGTTCGTTGTCGGGAATGCTCTCCGGCCGCTGGCCCCACTGACCCGTTTCCCCCGTGTACACGCCAAAACTTACGCTGGTGCCCGTCAGCAGCTTGCGAATACGATTCCGCTGGTCGTTTGCCAGAGCATTCATCGGGTAAACAAGAATGGCCTTCAACGTATCCGGTTGGGCGGCGCGGAGACAAAGATCGATGATGGGCATCAGGAAGGCTTCCGTCTTGCCCGACCCGGTTCCTGTTGCCACGACCGTCGGCAAGCCAGCAATGATTCGCCGGACGGCCTCGCCCTGATGCGCGTAGGGCGTCTCCGCAATCGCACCGAACCGTTCACGGGTTTCCGGCAGGAGTTCAGTGAGAGCGGATGACTGTTGATACGGCAAAGCCAGAGAGACAAACGGTTCCCGGGTCAGGAATCCTTCGCGCTCCACTGCAACGCCGAAATCGCGTTTCAGTCCTTCCTGCCGGGGAGCGAAGGTCGTCGTCAGGAGCTGAAGGTAATCGGTGCGGAGCTGGTCAGCAATGCGAAGGGGATTCATGCGATCACTTCCTGTGTGCGCGGCTGGTAGGGGCCGTTGGGGTCCCATTTCCTGGCTTTGCTCGGGATGTAGGCGATGGCGCCGAGCCGGCTGTATTCAGCCACCCTCTGCTCCAGATTGCGAATCGGTCCCATGCGAAAAGGGCAGAACTCGTCGTCGATCATGTTTACTTTCACTTCGTCGCGGTACCAGACGGCCAGGTCTTCCGGCGGGGCTATGCCGCGATGACGGAAGTAGGCCAGCAGCGCTGTGTCACGGGTGACGTAGGAGCGTGGTTCAAGCTTCGGCTTGCCTTGTTTGTTCCAGCGGACGAAGAAGTCTTCGGGTAGGGGTGGCTGATCTCGATCAAGCAACGGAAACGTCGTCAAAATGTACGCGAATTCGATGGTTGAGAGGTTGTAGAGTTTGGCCACGATTGCATCGATCTCAGCGCGTATCCCTGTGCGCCGGACGGGGTCCTGTGCGGGTTCAGCCAACTTAATTTCTGGAGTAATCGAAACCAACTGGGTTGCATGTGCGGCGAGTTGCCGGTACTCCGGAGAATCTTGTTGCGGTTGGACAAATGGAACAGTCGCCAGAAAAAAGAAGTTCATTGTGGTGGAAATCTTTTGACGTAGAAAAAAGTCAATGAGGAACGAATTCGCCAAGCATACCCAGACCAGTTTCGCAGCATCTATCGATGGCTCTATTTCAGCAATACTGACGGTATCACCAGCCGGTAACCCAATGGGTACGGCACTTGCCAAAAGAGTTCTCTCGTTGGTTTGTCCAGTTACTCGACAGAATCCGGCTCGCAGTGGCAATGGGCCGTAGTCAAGAATTGTGTAGAAATGTGGGATAATTGCCTTTGAATTGAGGTCAAGATCGCGCCAGATTGCGCCGCGTCCCTCGCCAGTTACATATGCTTTCGCTGCATGGTCAAACTGGTGAACCATTCGTCCCTCATAGAGCGGGACATATTGGGCATCTGGGACAATTGGCATCTCGTTTTCGTCATCAGCACGAGATTTTAGTAAGAAGCCAGCAATCGACCGCATTCGCTGGCCGCGAGTGCCTATTTTGTCATCGAGCGGCTTGACTGACGTTATCCGATATTTAGTGCCTTCAGGGACGATATAGCGAACTCCCGGCACGAAATCATCAGGTTGAGAATGGAACCATTCAGATGTTTGCGAAAGGAAAAGGCATCCCTGTTGCTGGCAGCCACGTTCCATTAGCCACTCTCTGCGACGGAAACGCCAGGCGTCGTCAGTCATGTTCAATTCACGATGAAACTCGACGCTCCATCCTCCAGGCCCGGAGATTTTCTTTGATAATGTCGGCACTGCGCCGTAGATGCGCTCTACGAACTCCCGTTCTTTGTCGTCCCGTAGTTCGATAATAGAAAGATAGATAGGACTCGTCAGTTGGATAAACGCACTTGTAATGTAAACCGACCGATGTTTCCTTTCGTCCTCCGTTGAGGAAAGAAAGCTCTCGTTTCGAAGCATAAATGCGGCGGGGAAATACTGTTCAGATGTCATCTGTTTTTCGAACACCACAGTCAGGAACTTAAAGCTCGCATGGATTTGAAAGAATCGCTTTCCCCAGTTTTCAAAAGAATAGATAGCATCAATGCGAGACTGCGAGAGCAGCAGGCGTCGCAGGCCAGTTGCACCTTCAAGTGCGTAGAGCCCTGCCGGCATTAAAGCCGCAACTCTGCCATTTTGTCGCGATAGTTGATGGAAGCGCTCCAGAAACATCTTGAAGAGGTCTGGTTTGCCACCAGTCTTTTTGTCACTGACCAGCACCACCTGATACTTGTATATGCCTCCATTGATCAGTAGTTTGGCGTAGCTCGACTCTAAAGACTCATAGGATTTCCAGCGCCGGAAACCCTCCGATCCAGCGGGGGCGAGTTGTCCAATACGGCGGCTCAACGTCTGGCCCTGGAAGTCGCGAATTGCAGGGTCGTACTGTGCAAAAAACTCCTTCCGCTTCGGCTCGAGCTTGTCCCATGGCGGATTGCCGACCATGGCATCGAACCCCGGGCGTTCGCGTTTTCGAATGCCATCTCCTTCCGTATCCGGCTCGAAGAACAACTCCGGGAATGTCAACTCCCAGCAGAATGCGCGAACTTCCTTCCCTTTGGCAATTGCCATCTCTGCGGAAGTGCGAGTCTTTTCGCTGATCAGATGCTGATCCTGAATCTCCTGCATCCATCGGTTAGGGATCATCGGATCCGCAGCCGGGTCATCCTCATCCAGGAAGGCGCGTCCGATACGCAGGTGATGAGCGTCGACAAACGGGGCCAGCTCCTGTTGCATGATGAGCGATGCCATTTGCTGGTCTTCAAAATCGCCGGGCTGCTCCGTTTCCAGCCGGTCAATCTCGCGAAGATGGCGAAATGCTCGCTGCAGGCGGGCATCCAACTCAGCACGAGAGAAGTAGAGAGCCAACTCTCCTTGATGCGGACCGTCGCCTGTCAGAGCCTTTTTCGTCTTTTTCCGGTAGATGCCGCGCAGCAGGTCGTCCACGGTGATTCCAAGCAGAGAATCGCCCGGCACCAGACGATGGTTGAGGAAAGTGAGCGGATGATCCGACGCTGCAGTTGCAAGCCACAGAGATACACGCGCCAGTTCAACCGCAAGCGGGTTCTTGTCCACGCCATATAGGCAATAGAAGGCAACCAGACGGCGGCACGCGGCCAATTCCGCTGGTTCATCTGTCCACACCCTCGCGACCTCAGCGTGAACGCCCGCATCGACCAGCAACTCGTGCGGGTAAGCTTCTTTTCCTTCGGCCTCTACTCGGGCTTTTTCCTCCGCATAGCTTGATCGATAAGCGGAAAGCAAGTGGTCAGCTAGGCGACGGCAAGCGCCCACCAGAAAGTGGCCGGAGCCCATGGCGGGATCGCAGACGGAGAGCTTCAAAATCTCCTCTGGGCTCTTGCCTTCCGCCAGGGGATCGACCGCACGGCGTACGAGGTATTCCACGAACGCCCGGTTGGTGTAATACGAACCGGATTGCTTGCGGCCGAGACCGGGGCGCAGCACCACGGAGCCAACCGGAATTGGATTCGGCACTTCCGATGTAGATGGAAGGATGCGAATAGGCTTCTTCTTGCCGGTTGTGACGAGCTCTTCGTCCGCTTCTTCTTCCGTCTCCACGTCTGGATCGGCCTCTAAATCTTCCGGCTCATCCTCTTCGTCTGGCTCTTCCAGATCCAATGTGGCCGCGCCAATTTCACCTCGGCGCTTGCGCAGGTCGGCGAGCTGCGATCCGGTCACCAGCACAACGTCGCCGTCGAGACGGATGCGCCATAGCGGCCCGCTTTGCGCATCCACGAAGTCAACCGCACGCTCAAGCAGACCCTCGTAGAGTGACCCGAGCTGCTCCACATCAAGTTCGCGGTAGGAGAGGGTCACCTTGCCGCGTTTGGTCTGGACGTGGGTGAGGGCCTCCAGGACGTAAGCAACAGTCTGGTCGCCGATGCGGAGATCGTCGAATTCGGGGTACTCGCAGTCTGGATCACGGTGCGAATAGAACAGGCCGCCGCCATACGCCGGGATTCGGCCTTCAGGTCCGAGGTCTGCGCCGTCGCGAAGCAGCCGGAAGAGAGCGATGAGGCTGAGCTCAAAGAATCCGTTGGCGGCATCCGCATTCACGCGCGGATCGGTGGCGCGGTCGAGTGCACGGCGAACCAGGCCGCGAGCCCCGGTGAGCGCATATCCGTCGCGGTAAGCTGGCATGTCCAGCGGAAGCAATCCGCGTGCTTCGGCGTAGAGTACGAACAGAAGTCGGTACAAATAGCGGAGTGCGCCGGCGTGCAGGTGTTCAAGGAGACCTCTGCGGCGCGTCGATTCGGCAACAAAATTCGCGAGAATCTCCCGATTCGCTGGGTGGGTGATCGCGCCCTGCAGCAAACGCTCCACCGCGGCAGGCACCTGCGAACCGAGAAGTGTGCCAACTTCCTGTTGATGTTCGCGCCCGAGCCGAACTACCTCGTCAAGCATCGAGGGAGACGGTCGCCATGCGTCACCGCGGAGCACTCCCCAAAGCAGTTTCCATGCGGACCGCGCTCCGGGTACATCGTCCGCCATGTCGAGCAAACTGAACGCTAAGTGGGAGGAAACGAAGCCTTCGCTGCGGCGAACGATCCGGAGTTCGTAAGCATTCAAAAGAATGCCCCAGGTCAGACCTTCCTGTTCAAGAACGCGGACCAGCCGATGCGCCGGCGCGAAGCGGCGATGCAGTCCCTCCGGCGGGAGATCAAGGGAGGATTCAGCGGAAATGGACAGCACACGGGCGACAGCCTTCTCTTCCCCATCAATATATAGCGGCTGGCTTTCCTCCTCTTCGCCGATGCTGGTGACTACGACAGAAAGCTCACCGAGTCGCCAGGACAGCAATTCGGCCAGGGGATCAAGCAGAACGCGACGGGTGACGCGGGCCTGACGGCTGCCACGCAGTTCGCGGTGAGCTTGTCTGAAAAGGCCGTTCAGGCCGCGCCATGCGCGCTCAGCCCCAGACTCATCGAGGCGCGAGACCAGTTTGGCCTCATGCGGAAGAATCTTATGAAGGAAGTACTCGCTGAATGCGTCGCCCTGGATTTGAAGGACATCCATTGCCTAGAGTCCCTCCCCTACGAGCGAAGTAGGTACGCGCAAGAGCACTCCCAACGGCTCGACCAACGGTTCTTCGAATTTGACCCTGTGGTCCAGAATTGTGCGCTGGATGTCGACCCGCTTGCGGTGCTCGTCGAGTCGCCGACGAATCGCCGGCGGAAGCTGAGGCGCTTCACCGAAGAGCAGCGGTTGTTGCTCCTTATGCAGATGCTCCCGGAGAATCGCCTCTTTCGTCGCCCTGTCCCAGCGTTCGATTTCTGGTTTCTGGAACTCCGCCTCCAGCCCTCGCAATGCGACTAACTCTGTCTTCCAGTTCATCGCGCGACGTCTCGCCTCTGATTCAGCTAGCAGTCTAGCTTCCTGCCACCAGGGGTCAAACAGCGCAGAAAGCTGTCCACTGGCGACGTTTCCGGGGAATGTGACGCGGGACGCTTCCTCATCTGCTGCGGGCGCCCTCGATGCCTGGAGGTCGTGAGAAACTCGGACAGCTTCGAAGCGTTCCAGCTTTGCGGCGGTACCGTCCTGTAAGGTCACCAGGAATGTGGCGATCAGGTCCTGCTCCGCGAGTTGCGGAACAACAACGCAGGCGAGCCGGTGATCATCATCTTTGCGGAACCGAGTTGACCGAACCCATCGGACAGCAGCTTCTAATAAAGGATGCTCTTCGTGCAATACATCGACCGCCGCGCTTTCATCACCGGGGCGAAATGACCCGGGCGGCAGAAGGCCATCGTATCTTTCCAGAACCACGTGGGAACGCCAGATTGCAGGTGTCACCACATAGAGGGCGTTATCGCGAGTTTCAACGCTTCCTCCGGCTGCCATTACGGCGCGTCTGAGAAAAACATCCAGAGCAACTCCGTGCTCCTTTTCGGCGAGCACCGCGGCTGTTGCGCGGTCCAGCTCAACTTTGTCCTCGTTCGCCTCGCCGAGTTGTTCTCTGATCCTTGGATCTGATGCACGGTTCAATTCGCTATCAATCTGCGCCTCAGCGTCCTCAATCGCGCGGTGCATATCCGGCGCCGGGCGGCTCAGGAGCCGTTCAATGCTATCCACTTGAATTTGACCGAGCACGTCGCCCACAGAACCGAGCCTTCGCATCTGTGCCTCGATCTTCAAAACGAGCCGTTTCATCACCTCGCCTTCGTAGGATTCTTTGGCGTAGAGGAAAGCAATCACTGGGGCTTTCTTCTGGCCGTAGCGGTCTATGCGTCCGTTCCGCTGCTCCATTCGGTTGGGATTCCAAGGCAACTCGAAATGAATGAGGTGGTGGCAGTGTTCCTGAAGATTGAGCCCCTCGCCAGCTACGTCGGTGGCAACCAAGATGCGTGATTCGGCTGAGGCGAAGCGCAAGAGCGCCTTCGTGCGTTCTTTTCGGTTCCCGGTGTCACCAGTTAGCTGAACCACCTGGCTGGAGTAGCCGTGCATCTCTAAGTGGGTGACGATGGATTCAACCGTATCCGCGTATTCACTGAAAACGATGACCTTTTCGTCGGGATGGCCACTGTGTATGGTCTTGAGCCAGCTTTCGAGAGTAACCAACTTGGCCTCGGGAGCTGCCCCACAGTCGAGTATCAACTGCTCCAGTTGGTCGAGACCCTCGACCTCATCCTTGAGACGCCTAAGTTCACGACCTGTGCGCTGCATCGTGGAGAGATAACTGCGGTAGAGATCGAGTTCCAATCGAGCTTGCGCTTCTTCGGGGATTGCCTCGCCGCGGCGAAGTGCTCGGAGATGGTCTCGGCGGACCTCAACCTCTCCGATTGTCTGGCCAATATTCTCCTTACGTTGAGCGACCGTTTTCCGGAGCGCCGTGAGCGACGACGCGGCACGCTTCCGCAGAATCGTCGCAACAAGGCGGATTGACTCTCTATCGGCCCGAATTGCCTTATCGGCGAGCAGGTCCAGGTTGGCCGCTTCCTCGCTGACCGCCTGCTGGAGCGCTGCCTCCTCAGCCGGTAAGGTGACGCCCAGAGCTTGTACCGGTTCCCGCTCAACGAATTTTGGGGATCCGTCTTGGAGCCTTACATGTCGCTTGAGCCGGCGGACCATGTGACGTCGGTATTGGTCGTATTTGAGATCGCGGCCAGGGACGATAATGGATGGTTCTAGTGTAGTGTCTCATTATTAGAATCAGTTATATGTCGAGGCTCATCTTATGACGAGGAGACCTCGATATGCGTGTTGCGCACCCCATTGTTTTGAATGAAGAGACGCGACGGAAACTGGAGCAGCAGTCGCGTGGACGT